>NZ_UGIB01000001.1:0-694336 GCF_900451005.1 Helicobacter fennelliae | reverse complement strand
TCAAAAAGTCAATGCTCGCCTCACACAAGAAGCCCAAAAACAAAAAATCCAAAAAACAAACGCACAAAAAACACGCGCCAAAACAGCACAAGAAATATTTGTCGGTCCATATCCGCCAGATACTGCTTTTATACCGCATTTACGGAATGAGTTTAAGGTATTTGTCGCGCCATATCATGACATTGGGCTTGCTACACTCAAAGCACTTTATTTTGATTCTAGTATTAATATCAGCCTCAATCTTCCAATTATTCGCACATCAGTCGATCATGGGGTTGCGTATGATTTGGCATATAAAGGCATTTGCAATACCCAAAGCTACAAAAATGCAGTGTGTATGGCTTTAGAGCTTATACAAAAGCAAGCCAAAAATAAGGCGACAAAAAGCAATTCCAAAAAAGAAAAAAAATAGACACAAAAAAGGCATAAAGAAATGATTTTAGCAAGCACTTCAAGCGTGCGCGCAGAGATTTTGCGACAGCATCATATAGAATTTAAACAAGTCGAAAGCGGATTTGATGAGGATTCTATCATTTGTGATAAGCCCAAATCATTTGTCTGGCAGGCGTGCATAGGAAAGCTTTTGTGTGCTTGTGAGAATCTGGGGCAAGCAGGGCTTGCGCGAGGGATCATGGCTGCTGATAGTGTGGTATGTGTCGATGGAGTGATGCAGCGCAAAGCTAAAAATCTCAAGCTTGCCAAAGATATGCTAGAATTTCAAAGCGGAAAGATTCTATATATTTTTACAGCTATGGGATACAAAAGCCATAAGGGTGAGTTTTATGACTTGAGTGAGACAAGTTTCAAACTTAAACATTTTGACAAAAATGATATGCAAGCTTATTTAGATTCTATGCAATGGCAAGGAAAAGCTGGTTGTGTTATGGTTGAGGGATTCCATAAAAAATATATTCTTTTTCAAAAAGGGCTAGAATCTAGCGCGCTAGGCTTAAGTATCGAAAAATTTTTACCATTTTTAGGAATAATATGAATACGCCAATTCTAACCATTATGC
The DNA here is from genome assembly GCF_900451005.1 of Helicobacter fennelliae. Lineage (NCBI taxonomy): Bacteria > Pseudomonadati > Campylobacterota > Epsilonproteobacteria > Campylobacterales > Helicobacteraceae > Helicobacter > Helicobacter fennelliae. The sequence continues at coordinate 693,321 of NZ_UGIB01000001.1, read as the reverse complement.
TAATTGTTTCGATTATTATCGGGCTTATAGGGTTGGTTGTGTTTTTATGGGGACTTAAAAGTGGGCAATTTGACGATGCTGTCAAAATGACACATGGGGCACTTTTTGATAATGAGGAAGATCTCAATTTTGCATACAAAATGTCATTAAAAGGAGAAGAAATGAAACATATTTACGATGTTGCAATTATAGGAGCTGGTCCGGGTGGTATAGGAGCTTGTGTGGAGGCAAAGGTGGGAGGAATTGACAATATTATTTTGTTTGAAAAAACCGCACAACACAATGCGACTTTGCGAAAGTTTTATAAAGATGGAAAGCGCGTGGATAGGGATTACAAAGGGACGCGCGTAGAGCTAGAAGGCACGATTGAGTTTCAAGATAGCAATAAAGAACTCACGCTTGAATTGTTTGAGAATCTCCTTACAGAGCATAAGATTGATGTCGCGTATGAAAGTGATGTTGAGAGTATCAAAAAAGAAGCAAATGGTGAGTTTTTGATACAAACAGGGGGTAATCGCACATATTATGCGCGCTTTGTGATCGTTACCATAGGCAAAATGGGTCAGCCAAATAAACCAATCTACAAAATACCCTCAACGCTTTTACGCAAAGTCAATTATAATCTCTCAAGCTTGCAAGAGGGCGAAAAGATTCTCGTTGTAGGTGGTGGAAACTCCGCTGTGGAATACGCATGCGAATTAGCCAACACGCATGATACAACACTAAACTATCGTCGCGAGAGCTTTAGCAGAATCAACGAAACCAATGATATTGAGCTCAAAAAACAGCTTGAAAGTGGCAAGCTCAAAGCAAAATTAGGGATTGACATCACCGAGCTTAGCGATGAAAATGGCAGGATAAAAGTTCATTTTACTGATGGGACAAGTGAAGTTTTTGATCGCGCGATTTATGCTATTGGCGGTTCTTCGCCGGTTGATTTTTTGAAAAAATGCAATATCCAAACTGATGAAAACAGCATTCCAATAGTCAATGAAAACTTTGAAACCTCAATACAAGGTATTTTTGTAGCTGGAGATATTTTATTTAAATCCGGCGCATCGATTGCCACAGCGATTGCACAAACTCATAAAATTATCCAATACATCAAGTCAATCAAATAAATCACAAATCCGCACAAATCTGCTATTATGGTTTTGTGTGGCTTTAAGGATTGCGTTGTGATTACGTTTGTATTGAGCCGAGCATTAAATCAATACAAGCAACAAAGCAATGTGAAAGGTTTTTGTATATGGCGCGCTTTTTGTGTATAAATAATGTAAAATGCCACAAATTTTTGATACTTTTGCGATATTTTGAACGCAAGGGCAAGGAGTCTAAAGAATGAAAGTCGCTATCAATGGATTTGGAAGATTAGGCAGATGTATAGCGCGTGTGATTCTTCAAAAAGAAGGCATTGAGATTGTCGGCATTAATGACATTGCTAATCATCAGAATCTAGCCTATCTTTTTCAAAAAGATTCTATGCATGGAGCACTTGATGCCAAAGTCTGGTGCGAGGGACAAATGCTTCATATCGCGCCAAATACACCGATCACATCGCCAAATCCGCAGAATCTACATCATACGCATCATACACACTCACGCGCACAATCACAACTGCAACCGCAGCGCATTCCTTTATTTGCGTGCGCCAATCCAAATGAGCTTGATTTTGGAAGTTTGGGAGCTGATGTCGTGATAGAATCAAGTGGTAAATTTTTAGATTCTGCTTCAAGTGCGCATCATCTCCAAAAAGGCGTCAAAAAAGTTATCATATCAGCCCCAGCTATTGATGATACCAAAACATTTGTGCTTGGCGTGAATGCGCAGGATTATAAAGGTGAGCGTATCATCTCCAATGCCTCCTGCACGACAAACTGCCTTGCGCCAATTGCTATGATTTTGGAGCGAGAATTTGGAATCCAAAAAGCCACTTTAAGCACGATTCACAGCTACACAAACGATCAGAATCTCTTAGATGTCCCTCATCATAGCGACAAACGACGATCACGTGCCGCAGCGATTAATATCATACCTACAAGCACAGGCGTGGCAAAAGCACTTTATAAGGTTATCCCCTCACTCAAAGATAAAATCCACGGACACAGCCTTAGAGTCCCCATAGCCGATGTTTCTATGGTGGATTTAAATGCTTATCTTGCTAAAAGTGTCGATGCAAAAACACTCAATGATCTCTTTATCGCAGAATCCAAAGGCGCACTCAAAGGAATCTTAGGCATTGATGAGGAATTTGGCGTGAGTAGTGATTTTGTGGGCGATAGCCGAAGTGCAATTGTCGCCAAAGATTTGACATTTAGCCTAGATAATATGGCAAAAATTATGGCTTGGTATGATAATGAATGGGGGTATTCAAACCGCATTGTCGAAATGGCGCAATTTATCCTCTCGCAAGAATAAACCAAAATAAGACAATACAAAACAAAAAGAGTAGAAATGATTTGGATTGACATCACCGACCCAAAATACGCGCTATTTTTTCGTGAGCTCATTCCTCATCTCAAAACCCTAGATTCTCTCATCATCACAACCCGCAAAAGTCAAGGCTATGAAGAATGCGCGATTTTATTACAAAAATTTAATATCAAAGCATTGTGTATCGGCGGATATGGCGGAAAGGACATCAAAGATAAATTCAAAGCACGACTTGCGCGCCAAGAGGAGTTTTTAAAGCTTTTTGAAAAAATTGGATTGCCAAAGTTGTTTATCACAGGTGCAAGTGCTGATGGGGCGCAAAGTGCCTTTGGGCTTGGTATCCCAATCGTGCATTTTTCTGATACGCCGATTGCTTCATATCGATTTAAGCCAAGCGATATAACTATTCTCTCAAGACTAACACTTCCGCTCTCGACGCTTATTTTTCACCCTTTTGTAGTGCCAAAATCTGTCTATAAAGCATTTGGCATAGAATCTAAAAATATCATCTCGTATGATTTTATCGATGTCGCGTTGTGGCTTACGCAAATTCCACCAAAGACAGAATCCAAAAACCCTCTGCGACTAAAGTTTGGCTTTGATGAAAAACCCATAATCCTTGCTAGAGAGGAAGAATACAAAGCGCATTATGTCAAGCAACATCTTAGTGTGCTCTATGATGCGCTTGAGAGTTTAGCGACAAACAATAAGGCAAATATTATTATCATTCCGCGCTATGAAAGCGATATACAAAGATTTCATCACTTTCATCGTATCACTATCCTCAAAGAAAAGCTTTTTGTCGAGGAGTTTTATCCATATATTGATATGCTTATTGGTGGCGGTGGCACGATGAATTTAGAGGCTTGCTTTTTGGGGATTCCTACGATTTCTACGCGCTCTTTGTGGCTCTATCATGATAAATACCTCATTGACAATCACCTTATGAAACATTGTGTGAGCGTAGATGAGGTTATGCAAACGTTTTTGGAATTTGAAAAAAAGAATTTCAAACGCACAGATAATAAAAAATTTTTCTTTCACAAATATCGCAAACATCACAAAACCCCAAACATCACAACAATTATCAATGAAATCAAAAAAAGATTTTATTATTAAGAGTGATTCTTGCGCATTTTATTTTAGTTTGTTTAGATTTTGTAAATAAGCAAAAAAGCTTAGATTCTAGAATCTAGGACAAAATATTTTGCCACCCTCGTCATATTTAGGCTTGCCGAAGAATTCAGAGGGAATCAAACCAGAATCTATTCTAGAATCCACAAATGAGAATCGAGTGAAAATCAGTGAGAATCTAAGCTCTTATATTCTGGCATGGCGTCTAAAATCTCCATTGTGCGCGCACTCATTTCTATCACGCTAAGGAGGAGCGAAGCCACATATCGCCCACCTTTAAGCCCTTTTAATGCGCCATTCTCAGCTTCATATTCATTTGGATTATTTTCAATCTGGCTGTTTGTGTAGATTTTGATTTGATACCTATCAATTATCCATTCGATAGCACTTCTGCCATTTACGATGTATTCGTGTGCGCTTTGTGGGATATTGATGATAGCAAGCTTTTCATTGAGATAGATTCTATTTTTTTGCACTTTTTTGCCATCTTTGCCAAAGGCAAGCTTTTTGATATAGAAATCCTCATCACTGAGTGCTTCTATCTGTGCTTTTACTCTAAAGAGAGAATCTCTCTCAAATAAACTGCCCTTGAGCGCTTGCTCGATATTATCTATCTCGCTTCGCAGTGTCAAAATCGCGCTAGATTCTGCCACATAGCTTTCATAATTAAGATGAAGCTCTGCTAGCTCTCTACCTGCTTTCTCAAAGCCCCTAAAATCCTGCATAAATGGCAATCTTGGCAACATTTTGCTTAGATTATCTCTGTATTTTTCTTTATAAGTTTTGTGATTGAGTAGCGCGTAAATATAATAAAAAATATCTTCTTTGGTGATACTCTCATCTTTATAAATTTTTTGCACTTCTTTTAAGGCTTCGTCTCTTATGGCGTCTTTGCGGCGGTAAGTGTCATTGCCATTTACTTCACTTTTGTCAAACAAATTCTTTGCTTGGTCTGGCTCGATTTTTTCGTAATAATACAGCGGGAAACATTGTGTTTGCGAAAATAAATGTAAATCACAAATTTGATTTAATATCAGCGAGCCAAATTCGCCGCCACCTCTATCATTCACGCAAATAACTAAATTTGTATAATTATCAGCTGGATAAATTTTATCCAGCTGATAATGGCTATGGTTATAGCCATTGTCATAATAAATCCACTCTTTATTAAAAGGGCGATATAAACATTCTTTAATTTTGCTTTCATTAAATTGAAGTTCATAATTACTTTGCACCCTTTTTCGCAAACTTCCGCCCCAAGTAACTTTTGTTAAATCGCTTGAAAGTTGGTAATTTGGATTTTGTGCTAATTTTTCTCTTTCGCTGTTGTAAGTATTAAGACAGAGTTGGATATTTTTACTTAAATTTTCCTTTGAAAAATTAAACGCCCAAGCATCTTTGCCTGTTACAACACCTTGTGAGAAAATTTCAAAAATTTCAAGTTGAATTTTGCCGTTGATTTTAGGTAGTGGTTTGAGCTTGTGGCTCGAATCTCCCATAGATATAAATTTCATATAAGAATAATCCCTTTGGTTTATCCAATCATAATCTTTATTTGGCGTAATCAGCGTGAATTTGCCCGCCTTTTCTATGCCCTCGATGGATTTGAAATTTGAAATGATATTAAGCTTGCTTTGGCGGTCTAAATAATCACCTATGTCGTAATAATAAATTTTTGCTTTTTTATTGTCATTTTGAGTTTTTTCTCTGTTGTCATTCTGAGGGAGCGAAGCGACCGAAGAATCTCTGTCATTGTTTTTGGATACTTCGCTACGTTCAGTATGACAAGACAAGTCAGTATGACAAGAATTTTGCGATGATTGCTTGTCGCATTTTACTAAAATAGAAATCGCCACAGGGGTGCGTGAGCCGCTGCCAAAAACTCCACCACCTTCCTTTTGTCTAGCTTCGCCTTGTAGTCTTGCGTTTCCACGAAGATTAAAGATATAAATATAATCAAACTCGCTCTGCAAACACGCCCGCAAACCATCATCGCTATTGCTGTCAATAAAAGAACCATTTGTTACAAAGGCGACTACGCCTTTGCTTTCTATCCTATCCGTAGCGTAACGGATAGCCATTTTAAGAGTGTCATAGCTTGTGTTTTTAGACTTTGTGGCTAGGCTTTTTGCTTGGTAAGTGTCTGCTATGCGTTTTTCTAATGCTGGGTAAGAGGTGTTTTTATTATCATCATTTGCGCTATTTTGCCCAGCTGAATATGGCGGGTTGCTTAGTATCACTTTAAATTCCGCTTGCTTGAGCTCTTGGATTTTGGCATAGTTTTTGGCAAGGTATTCAGGGATTTGGAGATTGAGCTGTTTGACTTCTCCGCGAAATCCTCTAGAATCTGGCGTATATGAGCTAAATGTATCGGTAAATAAAAGATTATCAAGCAAGATAAAATCACTTGCTCTCTTGTCGTTTTTGTCATCGCTATCATCGCTGATATTGTTGTCATTCTGAGGGAATGTAGAAAGCGAAGAATCCATATTGTCAGCGTCTAGATTCTGGATTGCCGCGCTTAGCTTCTGCCTTGCTCGCAATGACTGGTTGCGCATTTTAGAATCTTTTTCTGGATTTATGGATTCTTCAGTTGCGCTTCGCACTTCTTCAGAATGAGAGTTTGTAGATTCTGCTAGGTGTTGCATTCTTTGGTGCATTGTGGCAGTGATATTGATTTGAGCGATGTAGTAGCCTAGCAAAGTGATCTCATTTGCCCAGAGTTCGTTTTTGTATTTGTAAGATAGATTAGAATCTAGCAAGCCACTTTGGATAAGTCGCGTGATAAAAGTGCCTGTGCCTGTAAATGGATCGTAGATATTGATATGTGTATCACCTAAGGATTTGCCAAAGTGTGTATTTAGCACAAATTCTAGCGAATAGATGATAAAATCCACCACTTCGATTGGTGTATAGACTATGCCTAGCTTTTCTTGGGTTTTTTTGAATGCTTCTTTAAAAAGTGTGTTATAAAGATTTTTGATGAGCTCTTGTTTGGATTTATCGCTTTTGGCAAATTCTGCGTTTGAACGCACACTCGTATAAAACTCCTCTAAAATCTTTGTCTCACTAGCAAGCCCAAAATCTAGAAGTGTGGTGTAGAGCTTGTCAAGCTCGTGGCTTACTTTATCAAACCTGCTAAAGTCCAAGTCTGGAAATATACACTCAAAAATCGGCTTTGTGATGATATGCTGTGCGATGAGCGTGATAGCCTCGTCTATATCAAAGCTGGCATTAAGATTGCTCTGCAAAGATTTACAAAATCGTGAAAAAAGATTAGCGATGTCTGGATTTTGCTCTGTTAAGCCTTTTATACGAAGGCTAAGCTTACGCATAATATCGCCGACTTTTAGGGCGTATTGCTCCCAATATTCTAAATCGCCTAATTTCTTTGGTATCACGCTTTTCATCGCTTCTGTAAGCTCATCGAGCGTGAAAAGGGTCGCTTCTATCGCTTCCCTCCCGCTACCACTTTCGCCAATCACAGAAACTACTTCATTTATCCTAGCAGAATCTATCAGCCTCTCATCATGGCTTCGCAAAGCCTTGAGGGCTTCCCAAATCACATTGAATTTTTTGCTTTTTAGGGCAGAATCTATGCTTTGTAGCTCATCTTCTGTAAGCACCACAGGCAAGATCACATACCCATAGCTTTTGCCCTCTGCTTTTCGTATCGCACGCCCTACTGCCTGCACCACATCAACCACACTTCCCCTTGGCTGAAAAAACGCCACCGCATCAAGATTTGGCACATCTATGCCTTCAGTTAGGCATTTAGCATTACAAAGCACCCGACATGATGGATCGCTTGCTTGACTCTCGCTTGCATCATCTTCTATATCCTCTTCTATCTCTTCTATATCTTCTCCTGCAAGCCAATGGAGCTTTTGGGTTTTTTCATAGGCATTATGTGTGCCATCGATATGGTTGCATTCTATATCGTGAGAGATTTTTTTGAAATTCTCTGTGGCAAATTTGGAATTTCTAATCGTAGAATAAAACGCCACAGCCCGCCTCATAGGCTTAGCATCATCAAAATACTCTTCGCTTGTGCCATAGTCTGTGTCAATAAACGTTATTTTGCGCTTCTTGATAGCATTGACAAATCCTATCATCTGCCCTGCATCATAGAGGTCAAGCTTACTATTTTCTCTTGCTTTGGTGATCTCACCTAGATATTTTGCAGCCATACTCTCGCTAATCACACTTACAATCACACGATAATCACTCAATAACCCATCTTGGATAGCCTTATGGAATCTAAGCTCATAAATAGTTGTGCCAAATAACTTTTCATCGTCCATAGAAAACAGCAATAAATCCTCATTATTTCCGACTTCTTGAGCTTTTTTGCTAGCATTTTCTTTGGTTTTGTCATTGTAGATTCTGGGGGTTGCGGTGAGATAGAGGCGATATTGTGCGTTGATTAAATCATTATCGTGAGTTTTTTGCCATACACTTAGATCTTTTGTATTGCCATCTTTGTCAAGTTTCTGAACGCCCGCGGTGCGATGTGCTTCATCATTTATGATGAGTCTAATTTGCTGAGAGAATAGCTTTTGGGCTTCTATGATTACATCGATTGATTGGTAAGTAGAAAATATAATAATTTTTGGTTTATTTACAGAATCTTGTTTGTTTGAAGTGTTTGGATTATGAGAATCTAAGCTATGAAGCTCGTTTGGGGGGGGGGGCTAGAAACGCTATATCATCGGTATTTGTGGCTTGTGTGCGGAGTGGCAAATCAAGCTTTGTGGCAATCACTTTAGCTAGAGTAACAGAATCTGTGGTAGGCGGAATAAGCAATTCATCTTCTTTTAAATCCTCAGAATCTTTGTCGTTGTTTAAGGATTTTTGATCTCGCCCAACCCTACTATCAGAACATACTGCAAGCAAGGCATAATCTTTAGGCAGTGTCTCAGATTGGGCAAAGAATTCTTTGATGAGTTGATTGATAAGCGCAAGACTTGGGGCTAGGACTAAGGCTATCTCACCATTTTGCACCATAGAATCTATTGTGCGGATAGAGAGCAAACTTTTGCCCGTGCCACAAGCCATTATAACTTTGCCACGAGAATGTTGGCATTCAAGAAAATGTCGCTTTATGGATTCTAAAGCTTGTATCTGATGAGGGCGAAGGGCTTTTTTGGCTTTGGAGTGCAAAGAATCGATATGGTTTATATCAAACTTTTGCCAATCAAGATCTAGATTTTCTAAATCAAAATACCCCCATATCTTTGGCTCCTTGCTTAGACTATGTGTGCTCTGGGCTAGAGCTTTTGGTAAGTCTGTGCTTATCTGCTTGCAAGTATGGAATATAAGCTTTTGGCTTATCTCACAAAAAACCTCTTGACTACCATTGAATTCACTATTTTTATAAATTGTATTGATACCTAGAAAGTTTTTAAGATCTTTTGTGGCTAACTTGTGCGTCGGATCATAGCATTTGCACTGCACACTTATCCATTTACTATCGTAAGTCTCTATCATGATGTCTATACCCATATCTTTGGCTCTAATACCAAATCTATCGCTAAACTCACTCCATAAATACACATCTTTGTATTCGCTACTAAATTGCGGGCAGATTTGCAGAATCTTTTTTATAAGCTTTTCAAATTTTTTGCCTTGCTCGATAGTGGTTTTTGTAAGATTGTCTGCATAAAGGTGTTGAATAATACTTTCAAAATCCATAGTTTTGCCTTACTGGTGATTTATTTTAAAGCACAACTTTAGCAGGGATTAACTCAAAATAATATTAAAACCAAAAGAATCCAAAGAGTTATCGTGAGAATTTAGATTCTCACGATTGTGTAAGTTTGTAGTGATATTTAGTGATGTGGTGATAAATCAATCATCGCTTGATAGCAAAGAAAGAAGTGCTGTAAAGATATTGTATATATCAAGATACAAGCTTATAGCAGCAATCACTGGGCTTTCATAAAGTCCTCGAACGATATTTTGTGTATCATAAGCGATATAAATACTAAACAAAACTACAATTCCCGCAGCGATAAGCGTATGGAAAAGTGTGCTTCCCAAAAATATATTAATAATCGAGCAAACAAGAATCACGATGAGCGCGATAAAAAGCATTTTGCCATATTGGCTAAGATCAGCTTTTGTCTTGAGTGCAAACAAACTCATCACACCAAAAATAATCGTAGTCATTCCAAATGCTTGCCATACCACGCTTACGCCGTCTTTGGCTATCACAAGCCCAAGCAAAGGCACAAGCACTACGCCTGTAAGAGTCGTAAAAATAAACAAAAGTGCTACATTAAGCCCGGGTGAAGAGCGCAAAAACATAAGCCCCAATAACGTTGCGATTTCTGCGATAAAAAGTCCGATACGCACGCCCGGCTGAGTTACCACATCAAAATACATAAACCCTACAAGAGCACCGATTGTCGCAAATAGTAAGCTTGCTGCCAAAAATTTATAAGTGGTTTTTACAAATGAAACAAGCGCATTCTCATCAGCAAATGCTCCAACTGCACCGATGTTTCTATCTTGTGCTGTGTAATTTCTATCATATAGTCCCATAATTGACCTCCTAAAATGGTGTGGAGTATTATATAGCAAAATTAACAATATTGTATTAATTAGATTCTTAAGAGGATACCTGCAATCAAAGGCACATATAATGACACACAAAATATACTAAATACAAATAATGTTTAAAATATACACCTTTATGAGAATCTTACTCTAAGTCTTTGGCGCGATACATTCTCAAAGGTGCTACAATTAGCCCGCCAAATAAGCAAATAAGGCAACAAAACAAGCCAAACACGATAAAAAGGAAAATAAAAAGGAGGACAAAATGAAAATTTTGCATATATCAAAAATCTATTTGCTTGGCTCTTTGCTTAGTATAACTTATGTATATGCAGCAAGACCATTTCTCACAGATGATGCAAGAGTTGTTGATAGACATCATTGTCAGCTTGAGAGCTATATCAAAGTCAATGAACAATCAGAATTCTGGGCATTGCCTGCGTGCAATTTCTTATGGAATACAGAACTCACACTCGGCGCAATGATTGGCATTCAAACGCATTCTGCGCAATTTCAACTCAAAAAGCTTTTTGTCAATACCGATGAAAAAGGCTGGGGCATAGGCATATCAGTAGGCAATCTCTACAAATTCTCCGCCACAAGCAAAAGCGATGATATATATTTTTATCTCCCTGCAAGCGTTGAATTTTTTGATGCAAGGCTTGTAACACACCTCAATGTCGGCTACAATCTCTCAGAGCTCAAAAACTCCATATATACAGCAGGTATAGGTGCTGAAATCGCGCTTTACAAAAGAAAAACATATCTTGTCGCAGAGACTTACTATACGCGATTTGAGCCGCTTTTGTATCAAGTTGGGCTACGCACTTGGCTGGTGCAAGACATTGTGCAAATAGATTCTACTTATGGCAATGCCTTTAGCGGAAAAATGGGTTTTGTGAGTATCGGGCTTCGCTTTTTACCAAAGCAAAAAATCTTCTAAACTCTCATATTTTCTAATGTTTTCTAATGCCTTCTTAAATGATTTTTATATTTGTCTTTGCCACACTTTAGCATAATAGAAGCACAAACCAATCAAAGATTGGCTTGTAGGATTTTGTGTGAGATTCTGTATCGCTCTAGTGCGCTGATACAGGAGAATCTACTTTTGAGTAGTTATAAGGAGAGAGGTTGCTATCAAGCTCTAAGAGCTTTTTATCTGGAGCCTTATTTACTTCTGGCTCATCTTCATAATACGCATCGCCTTTTTTATGTCCGTCCATATCGACTGGATAACGCAACTCACCCGGTGCAAATTTTTGTATATCTTTGAATCCCAAATTTGAAGGCGTGATTGTGATACCATCTTTTGCAGCAAGTGCGACCAAAAGAGTCTGTCCTTCTTTTGCCATAGCGATAGACTGCCCCATAATCCTTGAAGCCTCAAGCGGATTGTGGAATCCTGTGGAGTTTTCAGCATTGACAAAATCCGCTCTCATTTGAGATTTTCTGTGTAAATCAAGCACTTTTTCTAAAGTTTTAGATATTTTTGCATCATCAGCCTTGCCGTCTGTTTGGTATTTTGGCATTTTACCCATTTCTTCGCGCACTTTTTTGATGTCAAAAATAAGGCTTACAATCGCGTATTCCGCACTTCTTTGCATTGAAGCGATAGAATTTTGGATATTTGAGACTTGCGTCTTGAGATATTCCTCACTTTGGCTATGGCAGGATTTGCACGAAGCATTGATGTTTTTGAGTGGTGAGCCTATGTTGTGCTCGCTAAGCTTATTTGCACCCTTTCTTGTATAAGGCATATGGCAATCTGCACAGCTTACATTATTTTGAGCGTGGATTCCGCCACTTGCAAGCTCTGTTTCTGGATGCTGGATTTTAATCATCGGTGCTTTTGTATCTTTATGTATCCAATCAGAAGGAAAAATATCTTTGACTTTTTCATAATATTCATCAAGCATTTCTATTTTAAATGGCTCGCCTTTTTTCCATTCACTCCAAGGAAACGTAAGGTTAAGCCCTGCGACTTCAATTTGAGTTGGTTTATTATCACCTCGCCAATAATCAATCTGCTCATAAGTTTTTTGTGTGCCATCAAGCCATTTTGCATTTGGATTATTAGCGATACTCTCGCCCATGACTTTGACTTTTGTGCCTGTTGGTTTAAAGTAATATTCCACATGGCATTGAGAGCAGACAAAAGTCCTCATCTCTTGTCGTGAGGCTTTGATCCCATGATCTTTATCTACTTCATAGCCTCGCGATACAAGTGCATTGACTAATGCTGGACGCGTAATGCGCAAACTCATATCAGTTGGTGAGTGGCAGTCCGCACAAGTAAGCCCCATTCTTGTCCCACCATGAAGTCCTGTATGCTCTGGGCTATCTGGAGCTTGATTGTCTTTGAGTGGGACATTTTTTATCATTGTCCAATATTTTGTGCTATTAAATGTCGTAAAATCACCATTTGCGACATTATTGATAAGCCATGGAGTCCAACCACTATGGCAGTTCATACATGCTGTGGGTTGTCCGCCAAATGCCTTCAATCCTGAAGCATTAAGCAAATCTTTATTATTGCGCCCTGTTTTCATCTGATCGGATTGGATAAAAAAGTGATTGCGCTCTTCATTGAAATCTTTGGCAAAAGCATATCCAGCCCACATAATCACGAGTTGCGGAAATCTATCAAGCTTATTGTATGAGAGATTCCCGCCAAAATCTGTCGCTTCAAGAGGCTCTTTAGCACCGCTAAGATACATATCAAGGTGATGAGGAAAATTTTTGCCCCATACATCAAAGCGAGGATCATCATCGCTAAGCCCTTGAGTCGAAAATGTATTTAAAGCTACTTGCTCGCCTTTTTTCTCAGCTACATCTGCGCCGATATAAGCAGCCACAAAGCCTACTAATATGGCAACTATAATCAATCCCCACAAGTATTTTTTATTCATACGCTCTCCTTTATTGAATTGAAATTGACATTAAAAATCCCGCAAATGCCCTACATTCTGATGGCACGATACGCAATTTAGGGCATTTTGGCTGTGATTTTTGTTTGTCGTTGGGTTAATCGCATTTGTCGCATAATCTCCATGACAGCGGATACAATTATCCTGCACCCATTTTTTTGTGTGTTGATTTGCACTAAAGTGTGTCGGAAGATTTTTATCAAAAGTGAAATAATATGCATGCCCTAGCCCACTTTGCGCTTTGCCAATCCATTTGGCGATAAATGAATGCGGAAGATGGCAATCAATACACACTACATCTTTGTGAGGGCTTTTGGAGTGATCATTAAAGACTTCATTCATCACATGGCAGTTATTGCATGCCGCAGAATCGCTTGTTAAATAGCTCAAAACCTTTGCGTTATAGAGATTGTAAGCGATATTTCCAACAATAAAGCCCACGATAAAAATTGCAATGACAATACCAATAGACATTTTTTTGTTCATTGGTGCTTTCCTTTAGTTTGGTTGTGTTGTTGTTTAGTTGTGTAACTCCCTAACTAGAATCTTGCTAGTTCTCAAAATTATAGCTTTGTAATATTGAAAAAAATCTTAAAGTAAATACAAATTAAATAGAATCTAGATTTTTAGATTCTGCTAGATTCTGCTGTATAAACTCTTGGGCTCTTATAGATTCTAGCGGTTTGCGAAAAATTCCTCGACCTTTTTGCATACTTCTTGTATGATTTGCTCTTCTTCTTTTGGTGTTATTTCCTTGGTGGTTTTATTAAGCAAAACTAAGCGGTTTTTATCCATATTTTCACCCACCCACAAAGCACAATCAGTCTTTGAATAAAGCCCTATGCTTGGTATATTGAGATTATTTGCAAAGTGCATTGTGCCTGTGCTTGGAGCAATGAGTAAATCCATATTTTCAAGCAACGCAACAAGATTAAATAAATCATCATTATTGATAAATAGATACACATTATCCGCGATGTGCGGAATCTCCCTGCCTCCATTAAAGCTTGCATTAATGACAAAGCCAAAATCTAAATACTTTGCACTCAAAATCTTTGTAAGCTCTATCCAGCCCTCAAACGTGAGATTATTAAATGTGCTTCGCACAAAAGGATTTAGCATTATTTTTGTTTTCTGAGGAATTTGTGCGAGAAAGTCTTTGGCGTTTTTGATATTGTGCGCTTTGGGTTTGAGTTTTGCATTTGAGAAGTCAATGGATTTTATACGCTCATCATAGATTCTAGGATTTATCTCCCTCACAAGCCTTAAAAGTCGCTGATAATGCGGAATCTTACTAAAGCTCTTAGAGATGAAAATATTATGAAAATTTAGCCGAAACCAACTCCCTGAAGCGATGAAGCTAATGATGTTTTTGGCATTTGTATTGCCGACTATTTTGCACCGCCAGCGGTTTGGCTGTGTCATGATAAAATAATTAAAACATTGCGCGTTTATATGTGCGCGTATCTGTTCGGCAGACATATTATCCATAACGACTATTTCATCAATATCAAGCCCACTAAACAAATCTTTTCCATAGAGATTTGTATAAACAACTAAGTGAATTGGGGGGGGGGGCATAGATTGCTTTAATCGCATAAATGGCATTTATCGCAATAAGAATATCACCAATTGCAGCAGCACGATAGAATCCAATATGTATTTTTTTTGTATCAGCTCTATTGTTTGCCTCTTTTTTTGCTTTTTTGATGTTTTGCAATCCAATCCCCTACGCTCATTTAATCTATTTCACGCTATTGTATTATTCTATCTGCTCTATTTCTTTGTAGTCAATTATATCTTTTTTAAGCTTAGCATCATCTTTGAGTGTTGCGATATTTGCAGTGTGCGCTCGTATGGATTTATGCTCGATGATGAGATCGCGCATTTGCTTATCGATAAACATACACTCACACACCACTTCTCTGCCGACTATGCCTATCCCATTGCAAGATTCACAACCTTTTGCTACAAAGCCACCCTCAAACGCGACTTTGCAATGCGGACAAAGCCTCCCTACAAGCCTTTGAGCGACTACACAAAGCAGACTTGTTGCTATAATGCTATGCTGTGCGCCCATTTCAAAAAGCCGATCAAGCGTGGAGATACAATCATTACTATGCAAACTCGCTATCACCAAATGCCCCGTCAAAGACGCATTGAGTGCGAGATCAAGTGTTTGCCTATCGCGAATCTCACCTACCATAATAATATCTGGATCTTGACGCAATACACTTCGCAACGCCTCAACAAACGAGAATCCAATATCAGGATTGATTTGGATTTGTGTTGCAAGCTTGATTTGATACTCGATAGGATCTTCTAATGTGATAATCTTTTTTTGCAGACTTTTTAGCTCTTCAAGCAGGGCATAAATTGTCGTTGATTTACCGCTTCCTGTGGGTCCTGTGATAAGGATTAAGCCATTCTTTTTTTGGATAGCGATTTTGAGTTGCTCTAAAATATGTGGATTTATGCCTAAAGATTGCAGAGTAATTGTTTTATTATGCTTATAGAGAATCCTTATCACTATGGATTCTCCGCCAAAAAGTGGCACGCACGAGATACGAAAATCATAATCTATGCCATTGAAGTTGCGATTATAGCGTCCATCTTGCGGAAGTCTAGATTCTGTGATGTCGAGTTTAGATTCTAGCTTTATCTTGCTTGCTAGCTGTGTGAAATCCTCTAAATAGATTCTGCCTATCTCGCGCAAATAGCCATCTATGCGAAACCGAATGCTTGCAAAATCAGGCTTTGTCTCTATATGTATATCACTTGCTTGGAATCTAATCCCTTCTTGCAGCACAAAATCTAGCATTTGTGAGATGTCTTTAGATGTATAAAACCGCTCCACAAATTGCAATGCTTGCAGTATCCACGCAAAATGCGAACCACTCTCTTTGGCTATGATGATTTTTTTGCATAAATGGCTAAATTTATGTAATAAAACCTGTTTTGCTTTCTCATCAAAAGGATTTTGCATAACAATACACAAAGTCTGCCCATCAACGCTATACACAAAGGCTCTAAGCTTACTTGCAAGCTCAAAAGAAAGCAAATCACTCAATGCTTTATGCGGGCAGAAGCTCCATAAATCAACCCCCAAAATCTCATCATGCGCACTATTGTCAAAATCCATTCTAAAATCCATAATACCGCTTTGCTTGATGATAGAGCTTTGTAGCTTGGAGTTTTTGCTCGTTTTTGGTATGGCTATCTTCTTGATATGAGCGCAAAAACAAATCCCATACTTCTTTGGTGCTTTCAATCTGATATGCACGATAAATCCAGATTCTCGCTCGATTAAAATCGCCATTATTGAGATTATTTCTTGCGATAGAGAGTGCATTATGATAAGTGAGATTTCCGCTTATTATACTTTCATCTTGATTGAATGCAGGCATAATGGGTTTAGATTCTGCTTTGTTTGTGGGTGTTTGCGGGGCTAGTGGCAGAATCTCTTGCAGATCTTGTGGAGTTTTTTGGGTTTGACGTTGTTGGAGATATTGGGTGGCTTGTGATTGGATCATATCACGTGGCATAGCCTGCATAAAAGCAAATGAATGCTTTATGTGGCTTTGTGCTAGGCTAGATTCTGTGCCGACTTTGTAGCCAAACACAAACACACTTATCAATCCCACGATAAACGAGCAGGCAATAAGGATTTGCGGAATGTGATGTTTGGCAAAGATTTTTGTATGCTTTGTCGCGCTCACAAAAACCCCATACACAAAACCCAAATATACGCAGAATCTAGCCGATAATCCACCAAATTTATTTATGTTTTTGAGATTATTTTTAAGATTTATAATGTGCTGTTTCATATTTTTGCTTGTTTCACTTTGTCTTATGTTTTGTTCTTTTGTGATTTATTTTGTGGCTTTTCTTGCACTTTTTCTTGCGATTGCTCTTGTGAAAAATCCTCTGCAAACTCCTCTAACGCTGGCATTTCTGCTTCAGTAAAATCTGTGATAATTGTTGGCGTGATGACAATAACCATTTCTCTTTTTTGCTTGATTGTTTTTTTGTATGAAAAGAGATATTTCAAAACCGGAATCGAGCCAAGTATCGGAATCTTTTTGCGCGTGATTGTGCTATTTTCGCTTATCAATCCTCCCAAAACCACCTTTTGCTTATCTTGAATACGCACGATTGATGAGAGCTGATTTGTTGAGAGATTAGGCGGGGCAGAGAGCGCGCTTGATTGATTCTCGATAAAAGAATCTTTTGTCGCTGTGATTGAGGGGTTGATTTTTAAAATCACTTCATTGCCTTTGATTGATGGCGTTACATCAAGCAAAACTCCGCTAAATACGCTTGGATACTGATAGCCTGTATTTTGGATCGTGCTTGAATTAGTTGAGGTTTGATAGATAAGACTTTGCGAATAGCGCAAAACATTGCCCACGGAAATTATAGCTGGCTGATTATTGAGTGTAATAATTTTTGGATTTGAGATAGATTTGATATTGCCATATTCTCCCAAAAACTGAATAATTTGCCCGATTGAAAGATTCTGCCCAAACAAATACACGCCATAATTTAACCCGCCTGTTTGCGCGCTTAGAAGTGGCGGGTTTGTGCTTTGGGTATTGATACCAAGCTCATAGAGTTTGCCCCAATTAATGCCTGTTGTGTTTATATCAGAATGATCGATTGTGAAAATCTGCACATCAATTTGCACTTGTTTGCTAAGCCGCTCTTTAAGCATATCAATGTATTCTTCTGCGCGTTTGAGTTGTGCGTTTGTCGCGCTGATTGTGATAAGTCCAGCTCCTTTGTTGATGATGATTCTAGGGTGCTTTGGGTTGTAGCTATCTTCTTCTTGATAAATGATTGGAATCAGCTCATTTTCAAGCTCACCCCAAAAATTTAGCTCATCAATAGAATAAATTTTTGTGCCACTTTTGCCAAACATTGGATTTTGCGTTCCTTGATGAAGGGCTTTTGCTTGCGCGTCATCATAAGGGCTTTGATAGTTTTGATTGATGATTTGATTTTGGTAGGGATTGAGGTATTGGGATTGGGATTCTTGCCCATAGACGACATCTGTATTGCTACTTCCTACGCGCGCAGTTGAGATGTAGTTAATGTGAAAGGTTTTTGTCTGAAGGTGCGAGAATCTAATGAGTTCATTTTCTATTTCATAATGCGTATCGCTTGATTTTGCGATGATTGAGAGAATGTCTGAGATTTTTTTGTCGCGAAAATTAAAAATCACTTTTGTCGTATCAAGGGCTTCTTGAGCGCGGTATTCATACGACAATGTAAGGGCGCATTCAAAGGCGATTTCTTCTAAAAGCATACGCGCATTGAGATTTGGCTTGCTTGAGAGCGTAAAAACCCTACCTCCACAAACCTCCCCAAACAAAGCCACCACACATACCAAACATACAAAAACACCCCGCACAAATCCATTCACAAGCCCTATCATCGCAGGTTTCCTTTTTTGAGCTTGATTATTTTTTGCTCCATTTTTTTGTCTATAAGCACAATCTCATCGCTTCGTATATGCTGAAGATAAAAAGTTCCTATTTTGTCGCCCACGCGATACCATTTATTGTGTATGAGGGCTTTATTGTTTAAAACCGCCTCAACTTGCAAATCCATTTCTTTTTGCCCAAACACTGCATAGATTCTGTAATTTTCTTGAAGTGGGGATCGCAAAAGAGAATCTGCTTCATAGCCAAATGCAAAACTTGCTACACAAAGCAAAATAAGCACGCCATACGCGCTATGCAAACCACACACTATGCACTTCATCTCCAACCTCTTACACCAAAACTTCTCATCTCCAAAATCTCTCGCCAAAATTCATCACCTCAAATTTCATCTCCAAATCACTTGAAAAATACGCATTGAGATTGAGATTCTCGATAAATACAAAATGCCGCTTTTCAATCTCCTCTAAAATCTCCTCAAGCATATCCACATCGCCACTTGCATAAATAAATAGATTCTGCTTTGTTGTGTTGATATTTTGAGTCAATGGTGATAGGGCTGTAAGCAGGGCTTGATTTGTTGTGGATTTGGCTTTGAGCTGCTCAAACAATCCTTTTTTGTCTTGAAGGGTTGTATCAAGCTCTTGTAAAAGCAAATCAGTATTGGCTTCTGATAGTGTAGAAGCGAGCTGTTTTTGGGTATCAAGCAAGGCTTTGTTGTGCTGATACATCTCATCAATATGTGGAGTTATAAATATAAAAATTATTCCTATAAATATAAGAATAGGAAGAGCAAATATAATCATTTGTTCGCGTTTGGTTTTTTGAGAGAGAAAATAATCAAGCCTAAAAAATGCCCTACGCATTGAAAAACCTTAGCACAAGTTTTGCATTGCACGCATCTTCACTTATGCTTTCAAAATCCAAAACCTGCACTTCATTGGCGCGCTCAAACTCATACACAAGCTTTGAGAGATGATCTTGCTTTTGAGAATGCACGCCCATTTCAACGACTACATCGCCCCGCTCCAAATCACCCTTAAGATCAAATCTCGTAATCCACGCAAAATTTCTGCTTGCCACACTTGAGATATAGGAGAGTATTTTTAGTCGTGGAATGTATTTAGTGTGTATATTTTGCAAGGTCGTGATGTTTTGATCGATTGTAGCGATTTTTTGTGGTAATTGCGAAAGTGTAGATTTTTTGGTAGCAAGGGTGCTTTGAAGTTGTTGATTAAAAAGTGCCATTTCTTGTGCTTGCGTGTGGATATGGTGCGCATAGAGTGCTTTTGCAAGCGGAAAAAGTGCTATGGTGGCACAACAGCCTACGATTTTGATGAGATTCCAAAAGCTTTTGGTGTGATAAATGCTTTTGTGTGAGTCATTATAAAGTGGGGTAAGCTTTACTTTTTGCTCCAAAGCCAATGCCCCAAAATCTAAACTCAATCTCTCTATGCTCTCTTGGATTTCTTTGTATTGCACATCAAGCAAGGCTTCTTGCGCGCGTGGCTCTTGTAAATCTTGCGGATCTTGCGGCTCCTGCAAACTTTGTGCTTGAGTTATCCAGCCACCTTTATACATCAGTATATCACCCTGTATATCATACATTGTGCGCAAAAAAGTAAGACAGCTTGAGAGATCGTGCAAATCATTGCAATAATAATCATACACGAGCTGTTTATCTTGATAGAGACAAAGCCAATTCTCAATCATAAAAATACCATGAGGATTCTTTAGTGCTAATGGCAAAAATATATGCGGGATAAGCATTTGGGCTTTTGCATCACAAAGTCGCATACCAAAGACTTGATAATGCTTGGGTGCAAGCTCTGCATAAGTGAGTATATATTGCTCATCAGGGCTAAAAACGCCATTTTGGATACAATGATGATATAGCGCATTTGTCATATCTTGGGCATAAGGCGAGGAAAAATGCTCGATTTTTGTCGTGATGAGTGAAGAAAATCCTATCGAAGCAATCGTGATGTGAGAGTTTTTTGGTTTGACTTTTTGTAATTCAAAATCCAACCTCTCACTTTTATTGTTTATTGCATTTTGATTGTCTTTTGTCCTATCACCGACAAAAACAAGGTATTTTCTAGGATTTTTCATCGTCTGCCCGCTTTTGCTCTCACTCTTAACTCCCCTCTAAACTCCCTATTGATTGCGTTAATTAAAAAATGCAAAATCTAAATTGAAAATACCATACTCTATCTTAATTCTTTTGCTAGGGCGATGGAAGGTGATAAATTGTTTGATATATTGTGTGTATATTTTTCTCATTTTTGGCTCTCATGGGGGTAAATTTTTTTACTTCTATAAATTCTAGAATCAAATTCTAGAATCTAAAAATAGATTTTGGATTACTACATTCTTACCCTAAAAAAGAAGCAAAAAGAGAAATTAGATTCTATAAAACAAACCCTAATGAAAAAATCTATAAAATCTATACTCATCAGAAGTGGCAAGTAAAAGCATTTGCGTATCGCCCTTTGTGTCGCCATAGGCATAGATTTTGGTGTATTGCGCGAGATTATATTTGGCTTTGATTCTGATTGCTTTTTGGCTTCCATAGCAGTTTTCCCCAGCGATATTACCACTTAAAATGCCATTTTTAGATTCTAGCTTTGTGCCTATGCAAGCCACTCCTAGCTTTTTACACAAAGGCAAAAGATATGCCTCAAAGCTCGCACTCACGACTACAACCTCATCGCCACGATTTTTGTGCCATTGTATGCGCTTGATTGCAGAACTTTTAAGGATCGACTCCAAAGTAGGCAAAAACGCCTCACATAACGCAAGAAAATCACTCTGCTTCAACCCACCAAAAAAATATCGCATAAGCTCTTGCTTAGCGTAGGTATTGCTATACAATCCACACATATACCCAAGCAATACCCAAAACTTCGAGAGTAGCCCAAGATATAGTCTCTTTCTCCCCACAGCAAAACACACAAACAAAAACAAACTATCTTGTTTAGTGATTGTGCCATCGAAGTCAAAAAATGCGATATTCATAACTTGCCACCTTAATATGCCAATATCTCAATGCGAGATTCTAGCAAAAAGCAAATAATATCCCTAGAATCTAAAAGCTAGAATCTAGCCTCTATGCAAACATAATTTAACGCACGATTTAACGCACGCGTAACACATACATCTGCGATGGCAATCGCAAAGGATTGCCAAAATTACTCATCGAATGTTTGATACCAAAATGCTGCAACACCAAAGCACCAAAGCTCATGAGATTATACGCAGGTATATAGCCACTATTATGTGTGGCAAAGAGCAATTCATTATGTGCTATCATGGAGTCAATATAATCGCTATCCATAGGCTTTTCACTCAAATAACTTAGCACAATCAAATCACCACTTTGTGGCTCGCTCACATCATCTGAATTAAAAAAGCTTAAAGGTGAGCTTGATTGAAGCGTGAAGTTTTTGCCATTTGATTCTTTGGATTTTATATCAAAATTATCCACACCATAAACCAAAGGCAAAATATCAAAAATAGCCTTATACTGCCAGGAATAATAACATTTATCAAGCCCTCTGCAAAATCCATCAAAATATATCGTAACTTTTTTTGGAGATTTTGTGATATATGAAGCGAGAAAATCCATCGTCTCTTGTGTGTTTCTGGCTTGGATTTTATTGACACTAAAATAATGCACACCTTGAGGAATGGTATTTGCAATCAAAATAAAACCAACCAAAATACCTAGAATCCAAGCGATAAAACTATTTTTGAGATTCTTGCCATAAAGCTTTATGATAAATACAGCATACAAACAAGCCAAAATAGTTGCAGGCATAAAATAATGAAAACTTGCCATTCCTAGCACCAAAAATGCTATAAAATATGCCATCGCAATCAATGCCACGCTATCCCAAAATACAGAGATTGTGTCCTTTTTCCACATAATCTTATAGAATCTAAAAACAATCATGCAAGGCAAAGCAATACTAAGCATAGGTGTAGCAAACACAGAAACAATCAATGTGCGTAAAGGGCTAAAAACGCTCAATTGTGCATAGCTACTTGAAGCATTAGCCGTAAAATACGCATATAATCCCAAAAATATCAAAGCAGACAAAATAAGCACACTATCAAATATGCAAGTAGATGTTGAGAAATGCAGAGTTTGCGAATCTTTAAGTATTTGGCTTTGTAGATTCTGCAAGCCAAATTTGCGCTCTTTTGCAAACTTGATATAGCCCAATACCAAATGACAAGCCCCAAACCCACCAATAAACACCAAACTCACTTCTTTGAGATAAAGACAGGCATTACCAAAGCACACAGCCAATACCCCAAATACGATACAATGCCAAAAAGCATTTGTAGCACATGCACTATAAAAATAATACGCACAGACTAAAAACAAACAAAGAAACATAATTTGCGTGAGTTCAGGAAAGACAATTTGTGTAGTTATTTTGATATACCCGACACTAAGGGCAAATATTGCAAGAAAGAGTAGAATCCATTTTGGCTGAGCGCCGATCTTGCGTCCCAAAACATAAAAGCAAATCGCTGTAATCACAAATATAAAAGCATTGCCAAGCATTAAAACATAAGGATTAATCGAAAAAGCAGCTACAAGGCTATGATTCCACCCAGCAAGTGGAAAAAATCTCCCCATATCCATACCAAGCCCGTGCCACAGACTACCTTGAGTCAAAAGCATGCCATAAAAATAAATATCATCTCCACTCACAAATGGCATACTTGATTTATAAACAATCAAAAAAGCACAAATAGCTACAAAGAGCCAATAATATTTGCCCCCCCCCCGACAAAGTCTAGCAATTTATCACTCATTAACACTCCTTTCATCTCAAAATCAAAATTCGCATTCTATCTTAAAAATTCAAAGTTGTATAAAATTTTGTAGAATCTGCAAGCCTGCTTTGTGTGATTTTTCAGGGTGAGGCTGGATCCCCAAAATATTGTCTTTACCTACAATAGCTGGAAATCTATCGCCATATTCGCAGCACATCAGTAACTCATCGCTATATTGTGCTACATTTGCATGAAATGAATGCACAAAGTATAAATACTCACCATTTTTTAGCTGCGCCAAAAGCTTGTGTTGCGCGCCATTTGGTGTAAAAAAGCATTGATTCCAACCGATGTGCGGAATCTTTGGCGCATGAGCAAAAGGCACAACCTCGCCTCTTAAAAACCCAAGCCCATTATGCTCGCCAAACTCATAACTTTTTTCAAACAAAAGCTGCATTCCTAGACAAATCCCAAGCAAATACCGCCCACTTTTGGCATAATCTCTCATCGCCTCATCAAAGCCTTTGTCTTTGATGATCTGCATCACATCGCCAAATGCGCCAACGCCGGGCAAAACAAGCTTATCAAAAGAAGAAAGAGAATCCGCACTTTGTGCGAGGCAAACCTCATAGCCCAAAAACCCAAACGCATTGCGCACACTTCCTAGATTGCCCGCACCATAGTCGATCAGTCCGATTTTTATCATATTTTGCCTTTTTGTGTTTTAGATTCTAGCTTTTGGGTAAATTTGTAGATTGCTTTAGCTTGATGGTGAGAGCTAGAATCCAAATAGATTCCAAATTTAGATTAGATTCTAGATTCTAAAACAACCTAGATTCTAGCTTTTTATCACCGCTCTATTTTATCACTTCTCTATCACGCCCTTACAGCGCGCGCAAAGCTCATTTTCAGATTCTGCCATATACCGCCAGCAACGCGGACATTTATGCCCGCTACTTTTATACACGCCAAATGTCTGATCCCCAAGCATAAAATCTGTAATTTTCTCTCCGCATTCATAATCACTCACAATCAGCCATTCTGCCACCATTTCGCTAAATTTTTTATCTTGCAATGCCTTATCCATAGAATCCTTTTGAGCTCCCATAAAGTCTCCCTTCACGCAAAGCTCTAGCCCTGATTTTAGCGATTTTTGCTTTTTGAGAGAATCCAAAACTTCGCTAAAGTGAGAGCGAATCGCCAAAAGTTTTGCAAAATCCACACCCTCCAAATCCACATCATACATCTCCAAATCAAGCGACTCTAGCTCAAAGACATTGCGCGCTTTGAGAAGCGGAATCTTATGCGTAAGGGCTTCATTTATCGTGTAAGTTAGGATAGGTGCCAAAATATGACAAAGATGACTTAGCATAAGCACCATCACACTTTGGTGCGCCCTGCGAATTAAAGACTGCTTGTCATCGCAATACAAGCTATCCTTACACAAATCAAGATAGATTCCGCTTATTTCATTGGTGATGAAATTTTGCAGAATCTGCAAGCCATTGACAAAATCATATTCCAAAAAAAGCACGCGCACATGCGCAAATACTTCTTTGGCGCGCCCAAGGATATATCGATCAATAAGCCCTAGCTCATCGCGCTTGACTAGATTCTGCAAATCACTTGTATTTGCCATAAGAAATCGAATCGTATTGCGGATTTTTTTATACTGCTCACTTACTTGTTTAAGGATATTTTTGGAGATTTTTTGATCGTTTTGATAATCGCTTAATGCCACCCATAATCGCAGAATCTCACTTCCATAATCGCGCAACACTTCTTGAGGTGCGATAACATTTCCGCGAGATTTACTCATTTTCTCGCCCTTTTCGTCCATTGTGAAACCATGCGTAAGCACACTTTTATAAGGTGCTTTGCCTGTGAGGATACAAGAGAGCAAAAGCGAGCTTTGAAACCACCCGCGATGCTGATCGCTTCCCTCCAAATACATATCAGCAGGACAAGCCCCCGCATCATAGATTCCGCTTTTTAATACCGCAAACCAAGTGCTACCGCTATCAAACCACACATCTAAAATATTATTACATTTTTCAAGATTCTGCGATTTGTCCTGCCAAGAAGGTGGCAACAAATCATGTGTCTGCTTATCCCACCACGCATCACAACCATATCGCTCAAAAATCAACGCCACATGATCCAACACCTCAGAATCCAAAACAACTTCTTGCGTGTGCTTATCTCTAAAAAACGCGATAGGCACACCCCAATCGCGCTGTCTTGAAATGCACCAATCAGGGCGATTTTCTATCATTGATCGTATGCGATTTTCTCCACTTGCAGGATAGAATCTTGTCTGCCCGATCGCCTCTAGCGCGACTTCTCGCAAACTCTTGCCATGCAAAAATGGCTTATCCATTTCTATAAACCACTGCTTTGTCGCTCTATAAATCACTGGCTCATGAGATCGCCAACAATGCGGATAAGAATGCGTGATTTTGGTATGTTTGAGGAGATTGCTTCCGAGTGCAGAGAGGATTTTATCTTGCGCTTTAAAAATATGCATTCCGATAAGCTCATCTTGTAGCTCTTCACCCACAAGCCCAAAAGTGCGCAAATCCTCGCTAAATCGCCCTTTGTCATCGACAGGCATAAGCACTTCTATGTTGTATTTCAAGCAAACATAATAATCATCTTCGCCATGTCCTGGTGCTGTATGCACAAGCCCGCTTCCGCCGTCCATTGAGACATGATCGCCTAAGATTATGCGCGATTTGCGGTTATTGAGCGGATTTATGGCGTTTAGATTCTCAAGCTCTTTTGCGTCAAACTCTCGCTTAATCTCGCCACTGCTTAGCCCTTCTTGTATCATAGATTCTAGCAATGGCTTTGCAAAAATGAGCCCCTCTTGTGTCAGCACATAGCGCGCGTTTGGGTTGATTGCTATGGCTTGATTTGCCGGCAAAGTCCAAGATGTAGTCGTCCAAATCACAGCTTTTGGGTGAGATTGTGTGCTCTCAATCCCAAGCGTTTTACACGCTTGCTCATCAAGTCTAAATGCCACAAACACAGAATCTGAAACCTTATCTTTATACTCCACTTCCGCATCAGCTAGTGCCGTCTCACAAGCCCAACTCCAATAAATCGGCTTTGATCGCTCACACAAAAGCCCTTTTTTGGCTACTTCACAAAGCACCCTATAAATATTTGCCTCAAATGTAAAATCCATAGTCAAGTATGGATTGACAAAATCCCCGATGACCCCAAGGCTTTGAAACTCATCGCTTTGGATTTGGAGGTATTTTCTTGCGTGCTCTCGGCAGAGCTCTCGTATTTTGCTTTTTGGCAGGGCGTCTTTTTTTTCTTTGCCTAAGGCTTTTTCGACTTGCTGCTCGATTGGTAATCCATGACAATCCCAGCCGGGCGTATATCGCACACTTTTGCCGCTAAAATAATGCAACTTCACGATGATGTCTTTGAGAATCTTATTAAGCGCGTGTCCGATGTGGATATTGCCATTTGCATAAGGAGGACCATCATGGATATTGAAGCTTTGTTTGACATTGCGCCTATGAGATTTCATCAATTCATAAGCAGTGTTATTTTTCCATTGATTATAAGTGGGAGGCTCGTTTTGGGGGAGATTTCCTCGCATAGGAAAGCTTGTGTCTGGAAGCAAAAGCGTGTCTTTGTAATCCATTTTGTAATCCTTAAAGATGTGGTAATAACTTGCGATTTTACTCAAAATTTGCTTAAGATTAAGGATTGATAGCCAAAATGCAGAATCTAGTTTTGCTAAAATAACAGCTTAAGCTTAAATTTGAACCCAAAACAAAAGATAAGGAGAATATTATGGCAACAATCTTACAAATCGGGGCAGGTGGCGTAGGTAGCGTAGTCGCGCATAAATGCGCGAAAAATAGGGAGGTGTTTTCACGCATTGTGCTAGCCAGCAGGACGCTAAGCAAATGCCAAGCGATAGCGGAATCTATCCGCGCTAAGGGGCTAGGCGAGATAGAATACGAGGAAGTGGATGCGGACAATGTGGAATCGCTTAAGGCATTAATACGGCGGGTGAAGCCTTACTTGGTGATAAATGTGGCACTTCCTTATCAAGACTTAAGCATTATGCAAGCATGCCTTGAGTGCGACGTGCATTATCTTGATACCGCAAATTACGAGCATCCAGATAGCGCACATTTTGAATATAAGGAGCAATGGGCTTATGACACGCGCTTTAAACGTGCTGGGCTTTTTGCCCTGCTTGGCAGTGGCTTTGACCCGGGTGTAACCAATGTCTTTTGTGCCTACGCGCAAAAGCATTATTTTGATGCAATTCATAGCATCGATATTTTGGATTGCAACGCGGGCGATCATGGCTATGCCTTTGCGACAAATTTTAATCCAGAGATTAATTTGCGAGAAGTAAGCTCTAAAGCGCGCTATTGGGTTAAAGAGGATTCAGTATTGAGCGATAAAGCAGGGAGTTTGGCTTTTGCTTCGTCGATAGACTCTAAAGTCTTATCTCCTCGCTCAAGCCCGCACAACCCTGCTTTCTCATCTCGATCCTTAGAATCCTCAAAATCTAATGGTCATTGCGAGACTTCCGCAGGAAGTCGTGGCAATCTAGGAGAAAATCCCACGCTTGTGGCAGAATCTGATCTAGCACTTAACCCAGACTTGCAGCAAGATTCTATTTATCGCAAATTTGAGCGTGAAGAGAGGCATTGGGAAGCAGAAGTGAGGGAAAAAGAACGGGCAAGATTGGAGAGGGAATCGCAAAAGTTGCAGGAGGACGCAGAATCAAGTGCAAATTCTAAGATTTTGAGTGAGAAATGTGGGCTAAAAGAGGATACACAGGAGCGCAGTATTTTGAAGGATAAATCATCGCAACGAGAAGCCGCGAATGAGGTGCACTTGGGCGTGCGCCGCAGTGAAGCGGATTTAAGGCGCGGTGATTTAGGCTCAAAAGACAAGCTCCAGTATGCAGGTGGGGAGTGGCGCGATGTCGCACCTCTTGCCCTCATGAAAGAATGGGATTACCCTGAGGTGGGGTTAAAAAACAGCTACCTCTTGTATCATGAGGAGCTAGAATCCTTAATCCGCAATATTAAGGGTTTGCAGAAAATCCGCTTTTTTATGACCTTTGGCGAGAGCTACCTAACACACATGAAATGCTTAGAAAATATCGGGCTTTTGCGTGTCGATGAGGTTACGCACAATGGGCGCAAAATTGTGCCTATCCAAGTGCTAAAAACGCTTTTGCCAGACCCAGCAAGCCTTGCTAGCCGCACAAAGGGGCAAACGCATATTGGCTGCTACATAAAGGGCGTCAAAGATGGCAAAGAGCGCATCATTTATATTTACAACATTTGCGACCATGAGGCTTGCTTCAAAGAAGTCAATGCGCAAGGGGTGAGCTACACCACAGGCGTGCCAGCGATGATTGGCGCGAAGCTTATATGCGAAGGTAAATGGGGAATCAACGCGCCTAAAAATGCGTCTATAAATTCAGCTTGTAGCGACTTTTTGGGGAGTGCATCGGATGCTTCAATGCGTGGCAATCCACAAGATAAAACACTTACAGCACAATCCTACATTACCGCGCGCCTAGAGCTTAACAAAGACATGCCAAAAGGCGGGGAAGAACAAGGGCTAGATTCCAATAAAGGTGCGGGCGTATGGAATATGGAGCAAAACGACCCAGACCCATTTATGTGCGAGCTAAACACACAAGGCTTGCCCTATGTCGTGCTAGAAATAAAGCCAAATGGAGAATCTAAAGTGCTAGAAGATGGGAGGAAGAAACCATAAGAAGAAACAAAATAGAGGAATCTAAGCGTCCCTTAGATAAAATCGCGACTTTTAAACAAGCCAACGATAAAACGAAGGAGCACAATGAAACTAAATGAAATTTTAAGACAAAGCGATTATAAGCTTGATTTATTCAGCAAAGAAGCCATTGAAAGTTTGGAAAGCAAAATCACGCAAAAAGCAGACAAAAACGGTAAAATTTCTTTTTATATTCCTTGTCTTGTAAGACAAAACGATATTAGATTAAGCCCAGAAGAAGTCGTGCGTCAGCTTTATCTTGACAAACTCATCAATGAATATAACTATCCAAAAGACAGAATCAAAGTTGAAGTCGCCGTGCAAAAAGGGCGCGATACAGGAGAAAAAGAGGGCAAAAAGCGCATAGATATTTTAGTGTGTGATGAAAAGGGTAGTCCATATATCATTGTGGAAGTAAAAAAACCCAAAGTAAAAGACGGTTACGCGCAATTAGAATCCTATATGCGATGGGAAAATACGCCCATAGGTGTGTTGTGTAATGGCGATTCTATTGAGGAATTTTATCACAACAAAGAGGACAAAAACTACAAAACAACCAAGCTAGAAAAGTTAAGCAATATCCCAAACGCCACACAAAGTTTGCAAGATTTTCTAAACACCAAATACACGCTTAAAAATCTCTACATAAACGATGAACTCCAAACAAAAACGCTCAAAAAAATCATCACAGATTTTGAAGATGTGATTTTGGCAAATTCGGGCGTGGATAGCTTTGAGGAAATCTTTAAGCTCATCTTTACCAAACTTTATGATGAGCAAAAATCCAGCAAAGACTTTGATAGAATCGCCTTTGCTACGGAAAATACAAGTTTTAATTCTTACAAAGAATTTACAGATTTTATCAAAAGTATTGATGATTCTAAATTTCGCTTTTTAGAGTTTCGCGCACAAAGACAAGATGAAAGCGATGAAGTGTTTAGAAAACGGCTAAATACACTTTTTAGCGAGGCAAAGGCACAGTGGAGCGGGATTTTTGAGAGCGATTCGAGCTTTGAGCTTAGCACGGAGGAGCTAAATATCAGCGTTTCGTATTTGCAAGATATTAAGCTTTTTAATTCAAATTTTGAAGTGATTGATGATGCCTTTGAATATCTTGTTGTTAAAGGACAAAAGAGCGATAAAGGGCAGTATTTCACTCCTCGTTATGTGATTGATATGTGCGTGCGAATGCTAAATCCACACGCAAACGAAAAGATTATCGACACGGCAAGTGGGAGCTGTGGCTTTCCTATGCACTGTATTATGTATGTGTGGAACAAGCTAAATCCACACCGCAAAAACCTATTAAGCGCGGTTGAGAAAACCCAAGCGCAGATTGATTATGTCAAAAATGTTTTTGCCATAGATTTTGACAAAAAGAGTGTCCGCATAGGCAGATTGCTAAACAAAATCGCAGGCGATGGCGAAACTAATGTCTTGCTACTCAATTCTTTGCATTACAAGCAATGGAAAAATGATGCAAAAGTCGGCAAATGGGAGAAAATTTATAGCGCAGGATTTGAAAACTTTGAAGCACTTTGCGCAGATACCAAACAATATGGCGATGAAAAATACGCCAAAGATTACTCCAAATTTCACTTTGACATAGTAATGGCAAATCCCCCATTTGCAGGGGACATCACAAACGAAAATCTCTACAAAAGCTACGAGCTAGGCAAGGCAAAGATAAGCCGTGATATTTTATTTATCGAGCGCAACTTAAATATGTTAAAAGATGGCGGGAGAATGGCTATCGTTTTGCCACAAGGGCGATTTAATAATTCTAGCGACAAATACATACGCGAATTTATAGCAGAGCGTGCGCGGATTTTAGCGGTTGTAGGCTTACACGGCAATGTCTTTAAACCACACACAGGCACGAAAACTAGTGTTTTATTTTTGCAAAAATACGGCGGCATCGATGAAAATGGCAAAGAGCTATGCCCAAAATGTGATGATTACAACATTTTCTTTGCCACGATGAGCGAGCCTAGCAAGGATAACTCAGGCGAGAAAATCTACTTAAAAGATTCAAACGGCGAGTTTGTGCTTGACTCTCACGGGCATAAAATCATAAAACACGATTTGTTTAACCACGATGGCTTAACGCAGGACGGCATAGCAGAAGCCTTTATCGACTTTGCAAGAGCCGAAAATTTAAGTTTTTGGCGAGAATAGATTATGATAATTTTAGGGCGCGTAGCAATCTTTGCAAGATTTTTAGCTAAAATGCGCCACTGCAATAAAAGTCATAAACACATTAAGGAATCTTAAATGACACAAATTTCACGCGACAAACTTATAATACTATTTTCTGCCACGCGACTAGATGACTACACAAACACACGCGAACACGAGGCAAACTTAGCCCTTATTGGCAATATCTCACACAAAATAGGCATTTTAGAAATCGTGCTACGAAATCGCATCGATACACTTATGACAAACGCGCAAAGCCAAGATTGGCTTTTATCCCTGCCACGCGAATTAGAGCCAAAGGGTGAGTTTCAAACCCATAAGCGCGATAAATTTATCTCTACGCAAAGTTTAGGATTTTGGGTAAGGCTTGTTGAAATTTACAAAATCCACAATACAATTTTTCACAAAGATTTTTTAGAGAATCTAGATTTTAAAAAATATTATTTCAAAAATAAAAATCGCTTCAATCGCGATATGCACTTTACGAATTACTACAAAGTGAGCGCGATTTTGCAACTTTTTCGCCTAATACGAAACCGCGCATTTCACTTTGAAAATCTTTACAAATTCACAGATAACGGCTATCCACGCCTAAATGTAAAAATCACAAACAAATACAATCAATCCGTATATATCGCCATAGAGCCAAACAAAATCATAGATTTTCTAAATGACTTAATCGCTAGTTTTGATAAAAGATTGATAACTTATGGAGAAAATGTGTAATGAAAAATTTTAGAGAGAAAGAGTGGCGGAAAAGTTCCCGCCTAGAAAACAGCATAATTATAACACAAAATCTTAAAAATAACCTTAAAAGGCAAGTAAATGCAAAGTCAAAATCTAAATCAATCACTAAACGAATCCTTACAAGCTAAATATCCGCATTTAGAGCTTGCCATTCTCCCGCTCTCACAGGTCAATAAAGACAACGAAAGCAAACGCATAGATAGTGAGTATTTTAAAAAAGAGTATTTAGAGAAAATAAATCTATTGTCCAAAATTTCTACAAAATTAGAAAATTTAATGACAAGTGGATATTATGGAATTTTACCAAAAAGCGATGATTATTTAGAAAATGGTTTATCTTTGGTGAGAGGTAAAGATATAAGAGAGTTTAGCCTTGAAATTTCAAATTTAGTAAAAGTGCCTTATGATTATTTTCAAGAGCGTTATCAGATTCATAAGAATGACATTTTATTTTTGGTAAAAGGTTATGTGGATGATGCTGATAGTGTTTTGTTTATCAGTGAAGAACCAAGCGAAAAAATGATTTTTAATGGCTCTGTTTTTAAGTTGCAAGTTAAAAATATAAATCCCGCTTTTTTATATGTTTTTATGATGACTAAATATTTTACATTTCAAAAAGTAAGGGAAGTTGCAAACAATATCATCAATTATAATTCATTGCCAACCATAAAAAATTTTTTAATCCCGCAATTTTCGCAAGATTTTCAATTAGAAATCCAAAAGTTAGTCCAAGATTCACATAAGGCATTAGAAGACTCCAAAAGGCTTTACAAAGAGGCGCAAGAGCTTTTGTATAAAGAATTAGAGCTAGATTTTAAAAATCCACTCAAATCCTTGTTAAAATCATCATTGCAAGCAAAAAAGCCAAGCGAGCTAGCAAACATAAACGACATAAGCAAAAAATACCCGCATTTAAACATTTCTGTGCGCCCACTTTCAAAAAGCCTCTATAAAAGCGGGCGTTTAGATAGCGAGTATTATCAAAGCAAATATGATTTAATGGAAACTAAAATCAAAGACTATAAAGGCGGATATTGTAAATTGCAAAATTTGGTTTTAAATTATTCTGGTGGATTTGCTTTTTCTAGTGATGATTATTTAGAAAATGGAGATTTAGCACTCATTAGAATCAATAATATTAAAAACGCAGATTTAGATATGAGTAACGCTGTTTATCTTAAAAAACAATGCGAAAAATTAAGCCCAAAAGATAAAGTAAAGCAAGGCGATATTTTAATCTCAATGTCTGGTAGTATAGGACTTTCTTGTTTAATTAAAGAAAATATAGAAGCAATGACAAATCAGCGAATTTTAAAAATTTCTATCAAAGATTTTAGTGGCGATGTGTTAGTTTTGCTTTTAAATTCTATTTTTTGCAAATTGCAATTTGAGAGAATCGGCACAGGTGGAGTGCAGACAAATATTTCAAGCAATGATATTTTAAATATCCTAATCCCCAAGATAAATCCCGCCACGCAAGAACAAATCGCCCTAAAAATTCAAAAATCTTTTACTTTGCGCGCAAAATCAAAAGATTTACTAGAATACGCCAAAGTCAAAGTCGAGCAAAACATACAAACCCCTGCAAACCAAGCGTAGAATCTAGAATTTACATTTTGGATTGCTATATATTTTGGTTTCTACAAAACCTCAATATAACAAAAAAGAAACCCACACCCTTAATCCCATCCGCAAGAGAGGGGAAATCTCATTTGTCATTGCGAGGCTTTGAAAAGTCGAAGCAATCCAAAAGACCAAATAGATTGCCACGATTCTGCTACCGCAGAATCTCGCAATGACGGCGTGGTGGATTACCACGCGGGCAAGTCGGCTCGCAATGATAAAACAGCTTGCCATAACGAGCCTTCCCCTTGTCATACTGAGCGTAGCGAAGTATCCAAAAAATCAAAGTGTGGATATTTCGCTAACGTTCAATATGACAATATGGATTCTTCACTCCACAAGAATGACAACATAGGGTGCATAGCCACCAAATACCCGCATTTAAACATTTCCGTGCGCCCACTTTCAAAAACCTCAAATATCCGCACGCTTGCGCTAAATGGCACAAAGGCTAAAGAGCTATTTTTAAAATATTGCAAAATGAGGGGGCTTGTTTTAGATTCTCTATCGCCACACAAAGCCCGCACTTTTGCTCATAATTTTGCTTACAATAATGACAAAAATCACAAACTAGATTCTACTCCCCCTGCAAATCCACTTCCTGCCCTCAACAAGCCCAGCTAATGCAAGATATAGCTTTGCTAAGATTTTAGAATCTTGGCGCATTATTGCAGATTAACAAATCAACTAAGATTCTAGCAACGATCTAGCAACCAAACCTGCATCTTTTAGATTCTTGCAAGGCTTAAGATTCTGCAAATTCTCACGCTTTTGCGTATTATTAAGCCAAAATCTGCTACAATCGCGCAAAAACGCCTAAAAGCCCAAACAAACAAATCCAACAAACATAAAAACAAGGATAATAAATGAACGCACAGACGACAAAGCTTATTCCGATTTTGACCGTGGCGGGAAGCGATTGTAGCGGAGGAGCGGGCGTGCAAGCCGATCTCAAAACCTTTAGCGCGCACAATCTCTTTGGTATGAGCGTGATTTTAAGCATCGTTGCCGAAAACACCGTTCGCGTGATCTCTAGCTTTGATGTGCCGACAAAATCCATTGACGAGCAGTTTGAGGCGGTATTTGAGGATATCCCCCCACAAGCTATCAAAATCGGTATGCTAGGCTCAAGTGAGATCATTCAATGCGTGGCTCAAAATCTAAAAACCTACAAGCCAAATAACATCGTCATCGATCCTGTGATGTTTGCCAAAAATGGATTCCCGCTTATGCCAGAATCTACACGCGCAGAGTTTAAGTCCTCTATGCTGACTTTTGCTGATATTCTCACGCCAAATCTACCCGAAGCAAGTGAGCTGTGCGGATTTGCGATCAGCACGATCGATGATATGAAAAAAGCTGCGCTCACCTTGCACCAAATGGGCGCAAAATCAATCCTCATCAAAGGCGGACACAAAGAAGGCAATGCTGATGATGTATTTTACGATGGCAAGGAGTTTCATATATTTTCTGCTCCAAAGGTCGCCACCAAAAACACTCATGGCACGGGTTGCACGCTCAGTAGCGCAATCGCCTCAAATCTCGCCCTTGGAAAATCCTATAAACAATCCATTAAACTTGCCAAAGAATATGTATTTGGAGCAATTTTGCACTCTCTTAACCTTGGCAAGGGTAATGGTCCGACAAATCATTTTTATAGATTCTATGGAGATAAAAAGAGCGTAAAGAACTTCTAGAATTTTGAATAAATTTGGGGTTTTGCAAAACGAACGAGTGAGTCGCACTTTGCGTGCGTCGCCTTATGAAACATAAATCGTTACTACTTTCGGTGAATTTCGGCGAAGTGATTCCCTTTGTGAAGCGGTAACTCCACAAAGGGCTACAAAGCTTTACAATCTGCACTATAACAAACATTAAAATAAGTCTAAATGTTATCTTTAGTTGATTTTTGTGTATTTAATCGTTTTTGTCTTACAAAATGTATAAAAATATCCACAACACCAAAACATCTGCCAAAAATATCTGAAATGTATAAATATCAAAATAATGTATGCGTAAGCTAATGAATAAATTGAATAGATAAAATAGAAGCAATCCATAAACGCCCAAAAAGGGCATTTATTATAATCTTGACTCGTAACGTCGCAACATATAAAGTCTTTTGAGCATTTTTTTCTTGGCATTGATCTTTTGTTTTTTGCGCTTTTCTGTTTTGCTCTCAAAAAATCTGCGCGCTCTGCATTCAGTTACAACCAAATTTCTATCGGTTTGCTTTTTGAATTTGCGATACGCCTCATCAAAAGATTCGCCTTCTCTCACCTTAATGCCGGGCATTCTCATCACCTACTTTCTTAAAAATATTTACCTTATCCTAAAGGCACGCTATTTTATAGCAATTTTTATAAATTTTAAATTAATTTTAAAGCATTCTTGGCTAGAATCTTTAGCTTTATATCAGCATACAATTTATTTTATGTGTAATGATTTATTTGTGCTCGTAGCTCAGCTGAATAGAGCAACAGGTTGCGGTCCTGTAGGTCGGGGGTTTGAATCCCTCCGAGCACGCCATTTTTCACTTTGTTTTCCGTCCGCTCTATACATTAATCCTATTTAAAGATTCTATATTTTGAACTCTTATTTTGCTTATTTTGCCTCACTTCATTGTCTTATTATTTGAATCGCGCATTTTAGATTCTGCTATAATTTTCTACATCTAAACCTTTTGCACCCCTTTGTGTATATTTGTGTATAGAAAATATCAGAATCTAGAATCTATTTTTCGTCATAAAACGAGAATTGAAACAAAAATCAAAAGGAGCAATCATGCAAGCAGGCATCATTGGGCTTGGTCTTATCGGCGGAAGTATGGGATTGGCACTAAGAGAGACAAAAATGTTTAAGCGCATTTTTGGGTTTGATATTAATCCTCTGCATTGCCAGCAGGCACTTTCTCTTGGGCTTGTTGATGAATGCGTGGATTTTAATCAGATCCAAGAATGCGATGTAATCTTTCTTGCGACACCACTTGAAGCGATGATACAAGTCATCAAACAATTCAAAACCATCGCCAAAACCACGACAATTATCGATCTAGGTGGCGCAAAAGAAAAAATCATCGCGTCCATTCCCAAAAAAATTAGAAAAAATTTCGTGTGCGCTCACCCGATGAGTGGCACTGAAAATTTCGGTCCAAATGCCGCACTTCAAGGGCTATTTGACGGAAAAATCGTAATCCTTACAGACATTGAGCAAAGCGGCGAATTTCAAGTCGCTTTGGCAAAGCAGATTTTCGTAGAAATCGGTATGCGGATTATCAAAATGGATTCTAAAGATCACGACAAACATATCGCTTTCATCTCTCATCTTCCGCATATTATTTCTTTTGCGTTGGCAAACACCGTCCTATCGCAAGAAGAGCCTCAAAACATTCTCGCGCTCATTGGCGGAGGCTTCAAAGATATGAGCAGGATTGCCAAAAGCTCGCCTATCATGTGGCGTGATGTGTTTATCCAAAACAAAGAGAATCTGCTTGATTGCATTGATTGCTTTGAAAAAGAAATCGCGCGAGCAAAAACTCTCTTGCAAAACAAGGATTGGGAAGAGCTTGTCAAATGGATGGCAAAGGCAAATACTTTGCATGATTTTTTGTAGATTCTAGGATTTGAGATTATCGATGTGGCGTTGTTTTGAGTATTTGTATAAGCCGATTTTTGTATTTCCGCCTTGCTTTTTGCCATTGACGCAAATCCTGCAAAGCACGCAGAATCTAAATTACATACAAAGTCACGCATTAAATGCGCAATGTTTGGATTCTGTGGATTTAGATTCTCATTTAGATTCTTTAGATTCTATGCAGAATCTAGATTCTCCCAATAAAGTGCAGCACATCGTGATTTTTATCGGTGGGTTTATGGATTCTATACATCAATGCGTATTCAAAAACTTTCTCTCCTTTCGCGCCAAAGGGGCGATCAAGCTTTATAGCACTTATGATTCTACACAGCTTTGGGTGCAGCTGCTTCCTAGAATCTATCCATTGCGCTATTCTCTTACTATCATCGCGCACAGCTGGGGGGCAAATAATATCATCAAGGCACTTTGCGCGATTGACTCAAATCACATTCGCGCCCTTATCACGCTCGATCCTGTCGGGCGCAATGCGATTCATCGACCACAAGGTATAGAATTTTGGGAGAATCTCTACATACAAGATCACCTAAAACATCTCAATCGCCCAAATATTTCAGCACTCATCGGCGGTGCGCGAAAATCCATACCCTTAGCAGATTCTAATACCGCGCTTTGTGCGCCATTCCACCACGCAAGCATAAGAGAAATGCTAAGACACTCAAAAGCATTTGATACATTAATAACCCAAGACTCCCTAAAGCACGACAATCCAGAATCTACTTCGTCATTACTTAAATGAGTGAAGCAAACAAAAAATCCCAAAATCCAAACTAGATTCTGTGTTGTTTTTTGTCATTGCGAGGTAAAACCAAAATAATTTAGATAATCCAGATTCTAGAATCTAGGATTCTATGCAAACGCAAGCAAGCATTAAGAAATTCTCTATTTTTAGCTTATTTTTGTAGTTTTGCAAGTTTGGCGCAAGATAAAACCAAGTGAGTCGCTACTTTTCGTGCGTCGCCAAAATAACACAAGATAAGCCAAACGAAGCAATCTGCAAAAAGAAGCAAAAAGAGAGAATTTGGATTCTAGATTCTAAAATTTATACGCATAAGAAAGCAAAATTGTATTGTGTGGAGTTACAGCAAGTGTGCCTATTTTATTAAATTAGAACCACCATTAAAATCTGTTGTTTTTATATCCATTGTTGAACTATTTCTATAAAATCTATACTGATAAGTCAAAAAGAATTGATGATGAATCTTATAAAAATAATGTAACCCAACACTATAAGTTGTCGCAAATTGTGTATAACCTGATGTAATCATATCTAGATTTGGGCTATTTGAATTCGTAGTTTTAACATTATCTGCCCCAAAAATACTTGTCAATTCAACTCCAAATCCAATATCACCACCAAAGGTATGATTCCCTCCATGAACTATATCAAGCAAATAGCTCAAATTAACTCCATGATTACAAAGCATGCACTGTTGAATCTATCTCCCGAACCATTGCCATACGCAATAAATGGAATCTTTGTATTATAGTTTGCATAGCCTATATTTGCTTTAAGTCTCAAACCTGAAAAACTATGAACACTTCCTTGATAATCGTGAAAATACCACTTGCCACCCAAAGTTAAGATTTACAGGAAAGGCTATGCTTGATTTTGATCCATAACCACCACTTCCAAAATCAAGCCAAAAACTATTATCCACAAATGCTAATCCCACTTCCGCACCGATAAAGCACCCTGTGAGCTGATATTTGCCTTTGCAAAACCCTAAGAATCCGCTTTTATCTGCATTTGTTTGATTTATTTGCACGCTAGATTTATTATTTTGATTCCCCGCTTGATTTTCTGCATACGCGACATTACTAAGCATTCCAGCAAATATCAAACTCCCTAAAAGTAACTTTCTCATAATCTTTCCTTACTTGATTGAATTCAAAAATCAAATTTAGTTTATAACACAGCGCACCTCTAGTCGCAAAGCATTTTTATCAAAATAGTGTTTTTTTGTCTATGTAGCTTTTTTAAACAATTTTATAAAAAATTAAGCTATTTGTAAGTTTAAAGCACATTTTTGCTTACATAATTTTTCTCTTAGCATTTTCACTCAATTCACCCACACTAGAATCTAAATCCTAAAATTTGCTGTAAATACCTAAAATACAAATCCTCAAATCATTTCAAATATTCATTGATTCTGTGCTATAATGCGGGCTTTATTTGACATTTGCGAGGTGCGTATGTTTATTTTAGGGATTTCTGCTTACTATCATGATAGCGCAGTGTGTATTTTGCGCGATGATGAGATACTTTTCGCGCTCCAAGAAGAGCGACTCTCTCGCAAAAAAGGCGATGAATCTTTCCCAAAGCTCGCTCTCAAAAGTGCATTAGATTTTTTAGCTTTAAAGTGTGAAAACCCAATTAGGGGGGGGGCAGAAAAGTCCAGAATCTAGCCTAGAATCTAACAATTTTTCAAAAGATTCTACCAAAGCAAATCCTATAAAAGCAGAATCCATAAACACAGATTCTGCAAACAATTTTCACATCTCACAATCCAAGTCAAATTCTACAAAAGATTCTGCCTTTTCACTCGATTCTATCGACTACTTCGTTTTTTATGATAAGCCATTTTTGAAGTTTGAACGTCTGCTTGAGACTTATCTCACCACCGCGCCAAGGGGCTTTGCTAGCTTTATTAGAGCAATTCCTGTGTGGCTTAAGGAAAAGCTGTTTTTAAAAGAAACCTTGAGCCGCGAGCTAAGTGCGCTGTATGCGGAGCTCTACCCGCACAAGAGCAAGCAAGAGCTCAAGGCGTTTAAAGCAAAAGTGATCGAGCGTCTGCGCTTTAGCGAGCATCATTTTAGCCACGCTAGCGGGGCGTTTTATCCAAGCCCATTTGCAGAATCTGCGATACTTACCATCGATGGCGTGGGTGAGTGGAGCACGACAAGTATCGCCAAAGGCGAAAAAGTGAGGGAGGGTGCAAAGATAGAGATTCTAAAAGAGTTGCATTTTCCGCATTCTCTGGGGCTTTTATATTCTGCATTTACCTACTACACGGGCTTTAAGGTCAATTCTGGCGAATACAAAGTAATGGGACTTGCACCCTATGGCACGCCCAAGTATGCCGAGCTCATCAAACGTGAGCTTATCGATATCAAGCCTGATGGCAGCTTCCGCCTCAATATGAAGTATTTTTCCTACACTTATGGGCTAAAGATGACTAATGCGCGCTTTGATGCGCTTTTCTCGCACCTAAAGCGCGATAGTGAGGGCACGCTCACCCAAGAGCATATGGACTTAGCCGCGTCCATTCAGGCGGTAACTGAGGAGATAATGCTCGCACTCGCGCGCACTGCGCTAAAAGTCGCGGATTCTAAAAATCTCTGCCTTAGCGGAGGCGTGGCGCTAAACTGCGTGGGCAATGGCAAAATCTATAAGGCGCTAAAGAGTGAGGGCGTGCTTGAGGGGCTTTGGATACAGCCTGCAAGCGGCGATGCGGGCAGTGCGATAGGCTGCGCGCTTGGGTTTTATTATGAAAATTTACGCGAGCAAGGGGTTTGCGGGGGTGTGGATTATAGCAAAAATGGCGCGGTAGATTTGTCATTGCGAGGCAACGCCAAAGCAATCCAAAATACAGAATCTAAAAGTCAAAAAATGGATTGCCACGCGGAAAAGTCCGCTCGCAATGACGTAGACAGCATAGAATCTGCGATGCTTTTTAAAACAAAGATTAATAAAGCGCGTGAGGACAGCAATTCCAAGATTTGCGATGAGAAATTGCCACAAAGAGATTCTGCGAATGAGGCGCATTTGGGCGTGCGCCGCAGTGAAGCAGAAGCGATGCGTGGTGATTTATCGCGCAAAGCTGAATTGCATTTGGCAGACTCTATGCGCGGCGCATATTTAGGGCTCTCTTTCAATAACGATGAAGTAGAGAGTGCGCTAAATTCCCTTGGTGCTACATACGAGCGCCTGCCATTTTCACAAGTTTTAGAGCGCACCGCAAAGGCTTTAAGTGAAGGTAAGGTGGTAGGCTGGCATCAGGGTAGAAGCGAGTTTGGTCCTCGCGCTTTGGGCGCGCGCTCGATCCTCGGCGATGCGCGCAACACCACAATGCAAAAGCAGATGAATCTCAAAATAAAATACCGCGAATCCTTCCGCCCCTTCGCTCCAAGCGTGCTGAGCGAGCATTTGAGCGAATATTTTGAGCTTGATTGCACTTCGCCATATATGCTGCTTGTCGCGCCTGTGGCGGAATCTAAGCGCAAAAAGATTAGCGAGCAGGAGCAAAAGCTCTTTGGGATTGAGAAGCTAAACTGCATTCGCAGCGAGATTCCAAGCGTTACGCATGTGGATTATTCAGCACGCATTCAAAGCGTGCATAAGGAGACAAACCCACGCTACTACGCGCTTTTGAGTGAGTTTTACAAGCTCACAAACTGCCCTGTGCTCGTCAATACAAGCTTTAATGTGCGTGGAGAGCCCATTGTCTGCACGCCTGAGCATAGTTTTGCGTGCTTTATGGGCTGTGAAATGGATATGCTTGTGATTGAAGACTTTGTGCTGTATAAGGAAAATCAAAGCGAGGCAAACGTGCGCAAATATCGTGATTTGAAGGAATCGTATGAGCTGGATTAGGGGTGATTTTTGGATTCACAACGACGCGGGAAGTTTGTCATTGCGAGGCAACGCCAAAGCAATCCAAAATACAGAATCTAAAAGTCAAAAAATGGATTGCCACGCGGACAAGTCCGCTCGCAATGACAAAACACAGATTCCTAGCACACAAGGCGATTCCAAGATTTGTGATAAGGAATTGCTAGATTCTGTAAATCCTGAGAATCCAAGCACAAAGCGCGAAGAATTTTTAATGAATTTTTGGGGTTGTGATGCAAATTTGGCGCAAGATAAGACAATGAAGTCTATCGTAGCGCAAAATTTGCGAGCTCCACAAAAAGTCGCAAAAAGGCAAGCGCTATACCAAAAAGCTAAATTGCATTAAATTAAGGAGTTCTAACATGAAAAAATCACTTCTCAAAAACCCACTTTTTTGGCTCATTTTACTTGTGCCACTCAGTGCGGTAATACTCAAACTCGATGGCGTGCTTTTGCGCAATTATGAGTTTTCTATCATTCCTTATTTTTGGATTGAGCTTTGTTTATTTGTGGTAATAATCCTTGCATTTTTGCGTGCAAAAAAACATAAACTTTTCTTTGCATATATAAGCATTATTCCATTATGTTTGTGTATAGGCGAGATTTGGGGGTATTTTCACCAACCACAAAGCACCAATAAATGCCAAATGCAATCCTTTGGAAACTACAATACTGATTATGTAGCACGCGATTTTATCACAGGCTATAAAGCAAACCCAAATACAAAAGCCCAATCAAAAAGAATGAGCGGAGATGAAGTGATTTATGATGTGATATATGAGAGTGGAGAAAATGGCTATCGCAAAACGCCAAATTCAAATGCTAATTCGCAAAAATGTATCGTGCTTTTTGGAGATAGTTTTACTACTGGTGAGGGCGTGCAAGGCGATGAAACACTTGGATTTTACCTCAATGAATATCTCAAGCATTCACACAAAATCATTAACCTTGGATTCCACGGATATGGACCTCATCAAGCCCTTGCGTTGTTACAAAGCACTGCAGTGCAAGAGCAGACAAACGATTGCCAAAAAATCATAGCTTTTTATGAGAGTATTCCACAACACATTGAGCGTGCAAATGGATTTAGCCCTTGGGAGGATAGAAATGCCCCTAGATTCCGCCTTAGCGATGGCAAGATTGAATGGATAAATAA
Organism: Helicobacter fennelliae; assembly: GCF_900451005.1. Taxonomy (NCBI): domain Bacteria; kingdom Pseudomonadati; phylum Campylobacterota; class Epsilonproteobacteria; order Campylobacterales; family Helicobacteraceae; genus Helicobacter; species Helicobacter fennelliae. Next base: position 650,247 of record NZ_UGIB01000001.1, on the reverse strand, counting down.
AGAAAAAAATCTTTGGAGCAAACTCAAAAACAAGCTCTTTTATCAACTCAAAAAAAGCTATTTCTTTATGTATCTACAACCTCGCTACAAGCCCAAAAAAACTTACAATGACTTATATTTTGGGATTTTAAGTGAGATGGATAAAACATTGCAAGAGCAATTAGGCACAAGGTTGCACTTTATCCTCATAGATTCTCATAATTTAAGCGATGAACGTGAAAAACAAGATGAGCGAGCGATAAAAGAGTGGCTCAAAAATCAAGATTTTCCTTACTTTTTTGCAAGCTCTATGATAAATGATTTTGCGACAAATCGCTTAAAATACGCCATTCACGCTTGCGATTTGCACCCAAATGCGCTGATGAATAGCCTCTTTGCAAAATCACTCGCACAATTTATAGAATCTAGCGCAGATTCTGGCGTTTTAGATTCTACACATTTAGAATCTAATTCAAGGATTTCACAATGAGCGCGCTAAAAGCTATGAAAAACCATTTTGCGCAGATCTGGCACAAAAATGTAAGTGTAAAAGATCTGCGTATGTTTTTAGGAATCTGGGCTGGGATCTGCCTTGTTTTCGCGCTCACGCCATTACTCAAAGGTGCGCAGGTACGTCTTTGGCTTCTTGTGCTTTTTGGATTATGCGTAGCTTGTTTATTTTATCCTGCCCCGCTTCGCCCGCTGTATCGCGCGTGGCTCATCTTTGGCGAGATTATGGGCTTTTGCATTTCGCGCACTATTTTGTTTGTGCTGTTTTTTGGGATTTTCACGCCAATTGGGCTTGTGTTTCGAGTAATGAGACGTGATTGCTTAGCTCAGCACTTTGAGCTAGACGCGCAGAGTTATTTTATTGATAGGAAAGAGGGAGAGATGCACTCAATGCGGGAACAATTCTAACCAATGCATTGTCTTTTTGGCTAAATTTGGCGATTGCTACAGCTTTGCGTCGATCACTTACGCTAAAAACACGCAGATTCTGAATCTATGTATTTTTGTCATTGACGGCTTAAGATTCTAAGAATCTGCGCGCAAAATTATATTTTGCAAAGGATTCAAGTGCGAAGGATTTTGCGATGATTTTGTGGGTTTTGAAGCAAAGATTGAGGAAGCGGACTTTAGCCGTCCGTGACCGAGAATCTTTGCGCACAATTCCGCAAAAGCGCGCAAAAAGCCAAGCACTTTTAACCAAACATAAAGGAGTAAAAATGAACCTCGTCAAAGAACTCTGGCGCTTTCTAAAAATGCGTAAGAAATTTTGGCTCTTTCCGCTTATCTTAGTAATGCTCTTCCTTGGTGCGCTCATCGTGCTAGCGCAAGGCAGTGCAGTCGCGCCATTTATTTACACAATTTTCTAAGATTATTTTAGATTCTAATGTGATTTTAAATTCATTCGCTGTGAATGTGTGATCGCCACAGCGATTGCATCGGTAATGTCAAGCGGCTTAATTTCACCTTTGATCCCAAGCAATCGCTTCACCATAAATGAAACTTGGGCTTTTGTAGCTTTTGCCTTTCCTGTGAGTGATTTTTTGATTTGCAATGGCGTGTATTCATAAAAATTTCCAATCTCTTGCAAAATCTTTAAACTGATTGCCCCGCGCATTTGTGCGAGTTTGAGGACGGTTTTAGGATTATAAGCAAAGAATATATCCTCAATCGCCACAGAATCTATTTTGTGCGTTTGGAGCACCAAATCAATGCCTTCGACAAATTCTAGAATCTGACTTTGTAAATCTCTCTCTTTAATCTTAATAAACCCAGCCTCTAAAAGCTTTAATGTCCTGCCCTCACTTAAGATCACTGCATATCCACAATTTCTACTTCCCGGATCGATACCCAAAATATTCATCTGCGTCCATTTAATGTTTTTTAATGTACTTTTTATTAGAATCATAATTTTATCTTAAATGATTGAATATCATATTTTCACATATTTTTCACATCACAATCACTCATAATGTGAAAAACTTTTGGAGCTGAAATGATTTGGGACGAAGTGCTTATCCGCATAAAAGAAGAGGTAACTCCGTATGATTTTGATACCTATATATCACAAATGATATATGATGAAAACTCGTCAAAGACGGATTTAGCAGTGTTTTTTGTATCAAATATTTATATCGCTCAATGGATACAATCCAAATACGCCGAAAAAATTATTCACATCTTTGAAACCATTACAAAAATCAAGCCTGAAATCAGAATCAACATCACCAAAGATAAGCATAATGTGAAAAACTCAAAAACAAAAAACTCAAAAACAAAAAAGCAAAGCCTGCTTCTCACGCAATACACTTTTGATAATTTTGTCGTAGGGGAGAGCAATAATCACGCTTTTATCGTCGCTCAAAAAGTAGCCCAAATACAAGGAAAAGCTTTTAATCCAGTGCTTATTTATGGGCGGACAGGACTTGGCAAAACGCACCTTTTAAATGCCATTGGAAATTATGTCGATGCGCATAATAAAAATGTCATCTACATCACGACAGAGGAATTTATGAATGATTACCTCAAACATCTTCATCACACCCACACAATGGATACTTTTAGAGATATTTATAGAAATTGTGATTATTTGCTTATTGATGATATTCAGTTTTTGGGAGGTAAAAACCAGCTTCAAGAGGAGTTTTTTAATACATTTGATGCATTATACAAAACCCAAAAACAAATCGTAATGACAAGCGATAAAGCCCCAAAGCAAATCATCGGGCTAGAAGAACGTCTGCGATCGAGATTTGAGGGTGGAATGCTTATTGAAATCACCCCACCAGAAATTGAGACAAAAATTCGGATCATCATGCAAAAATGCCAAGATAATAGAATCAATATGGATAAGGATGTGATTAATTTTTTGGCAGAAAATATCAGCGAAAATGTGCGACAAATCGAAAGTATCATAGGAAAGCTTAATTTCAACGCAGGAATCGCAAACCAACCCATAGACATACCAATGGCAAAAAACGCACTTAAAGAAATCCAAAAAGAGCATTCCGAAGAAATCACACTCGAAAAAATCATAAACATTATCGCCAGAGAGCTCAATATCAAACCAAGCGAAATCACAAGCAAATCAAGAGTATCAAAAATCGCACAAGCAAGACATATCACAATCTACCTCACACGCACGCTTTCTTCAGCGGTGAATTCAATGGCAATCCTAGCCCAAAAGCTCAATATGAAAGACCATAGTGCCATAAGCAAAGCCTACACACAAATCAGCAAAAAAATCAAAAACGATGAAAACCTCAAACGACTTGTCAATGATTTGAAAAACAAAATACAAAATGAGCAAAATGAAGCATAAACTATATAAATTTATTGAAGTTTTGCTACAATACAAACTTCAAATTGACAGAATCAAACGCAAAATCGTGAAGTCGTGTGAAAAATAAATGAAAAAATAAATACTCTTTGTTTCTCGTCCAATACGAAGTTTAAGAGATTTTTCACTTTTTCACATCAATTACTACTACATACTAAAATTTTATAAAAAAGGAGAATCTATGAAACTCACACTCAATAAAAGTAACTTTGAAGTTATCCTTAATAATTTTCAATCATTTTTAGATAAAAAAGACGCAACAAATATCACTTCACATATCTACCTTGAAACCATAGACGAAAAATTACTCCTTAAAGCCACAGATTATGAAATCGGAATCCAATCAAAAATCGACATTCTTAACAAAATAGAAGACGGAATTGCAACAGTAGAAGGCAAAAAAATCCTAGACATCGTCAAAAACCTCAAAGAAGGCGAGATAATCTTAGAAACAAATGATGAAAAAAGCGAGCTCATAGTCAAGCAAACACACCCACGAGAAGCAAAGTTTAAACTCAAAACATTCAATGCTGCTGAATTTAATAGCTCTACAAAATTTCCTGAAATATCTTCAAACGAAACAAAAATCAATCTTGATTCGCAAAATTTTATCCATTCACTTAAAAAAGTAACCGTTGCTGCTGATACAAATAACCAAAAAATGGAGCTTACAGGAACGCTCATTGATGTGAAAGATTATCATTGTAATTTTGTCGCAACAGATACAAGACGTTTGGCTATTATCCACCATGATACGCAATCTATCGGCTCTCAGCTCTCAATTATCATTCCAAAAAGAGCCATTGGCGAGATTTTTAAACTCTTTTATGAAGATTTTGAGATTTATTTCTCTACAACAATACTCTTTATCAAATCTCATAACTATATATTTTTTACAAAGCTCATCAATGGCAAATATCCAGATTATGAAAAAATCATTCCAAAAGATTTCAAAATAGAGCTTAAATTTCCAAAAACAGAAATCATAGAATCTATACGACTTATTAATTCACTCTCTACAAATGTCAAAATCACGTTCACAAGTGAGGGAATCACATTTGAATCAATGAATATTGATGAATCAGAATCTGCAAACACACAAATCAAACTTCCACTTAGTATCACAGAGCCTATTACACTTGGTATGAATTCTAAATATATTTTAGATTTTCTCGCGCATATAGATTCGAGTGAATTTAGTATTTTTATCAATGAGCCAAATACACCTTTTCTTTTGAAAGATAATAATTACTCAACGATTATTATGCCTGTATTGTGCTAGATTCTACTTCAAACAATTCAAAATTGATTTGAATATTTAAATAAGTGCGTAATTAAAATCAAAGGAATCTTAAAGGAAATAAATGGAAGAAAAACAATATACCGGGCAAAATATCAAAGTTTTAAAAGGACTTGAGGCTGTTAGAAAACGTCCGGGAATGTATATCGGAGATACAAATATCAATGGATTGCATCATATGGTGTATGAAGTTGTGGATAATTCTATCGATGAGGCAATGGCTGGGTATTGTGATAGGATAAAAATCACGCTCACAAGTGAGGGAAGCGTGATTATCGAGGATAATGGTCGCGGGATTCCGGTTGATATGCACCCCACAGAGCATATTCCAACAGCAACGGTTGTTTTGACTATTCTTCATGCAGGTGGTAAATTTGATAATGATACTTACAAAGTATCAGGAGGTTTGCACGGGGTTGGTGTTTCTGTCGTTAATGCGCTCTCAAAGCATTTGATTATGACAATCAAAAAAAATGGCAAAATCTATCGCCAAGAGTTTCAAAAGGGTATTCCAACTTCAGATTTAGAGATTATCGGTGAGACAAATGAGCGAGGCACAACGATAGAGTTTTTTCCTGATGGCGAGATTATGGAGGTTTTGGACTTCAATAATGAAACGCTTATCACTCGATTCAAAGAAATGGCATATCTGAATCAAAACATTACGATTGATTTTAAAGATGAGCGGACAGGATTTGAGGAAAGCTATCATTTTGAAAATGGCTTGGTGCAATTTATTGAAAATATCAATAAAAAGCCTTTTATCTCGACTATTTTGAGCTTCAAAGGTAATGAGCAAGAGACAGAAGTTGAAATCGCGCTTGCGTATAATGAAGGCTTTGATGAAAAAGTCCTAAGCTTTGTCAATAATATCAGAACACCCGATGGAGGGACTCATGAGGCTGGATTTCGAGCGGGGCTAAGTCGGGCGATTATAAACTATATCGATGCAAACGCAAATGCAAGAGAAAAAGATACAAAAATCACTGGTGATGATGTCCGCGAGGGGCTTATTGCGATTGTCTCAACAAAAATTATCGATCCACAATTTGAAGGGCAGACAAAAGGCAAGCTCGGAAGTTCATTTATCAAGCCAATCGTCCAAAAGCTCGCATTTGAGCGACTTACAAAGTTTTTTGAAGAGAATCCAAATGAAGCAAAAATTATTATGCAAAAAGCTCTTTTGGCAGCGCGCGGGCGAGAAGCAGCGAAAAAAGCTCGCGAACTTACACGCAAAAAAGAAAATTTTTCAGTTGGCACACTTCCGGGTAAATTAGCGGATTGTCAAAGTAAAGATCCTCTAGAATCTGAAATTTATCTTGTTGAGGGAGATTCTGCTGGTGGATCTGCCAAACAAGGAAGAGATAGAGTATATCAAGCGATTTTGCCATTGCGAGGAAAAATCCTAAATGTAGAAAAATCGCGACTTGATAAAATCCTCAAATCAGAAGAAATCAAAAATATGATTACGGCTTTTGGGTGCGGGATTGGAGAGGAATTTAATCTTGAGCGATTGCGTTATCACAAAATCATCATTATGACTGATGCTGATGTCGATGGAAGCCATATTCAAACGCTTTTGATGACATTTTTTTATCGCTATTTAAAGCCATTGATTGAAAATGGACATATTTACATCGCGCAACCTCCACTCTATCGCTTCAAAAAGGGCAAAAAAGAAATCTATCTCAAAGATGAAAAAGCTTTGAGTGAGTATTTGATCGAAAATGGTATAGAGAATTTTACCTTTGAAGGACTAGGCACAAAAGAATTATTAGAGATTTTAAAATACATTTCGCATTATCGCACTGTCCTCAAAGAGCTTGAGAAACGATATGCAATGATTGATATTATTCGATTATTAATCGAGAATCCAGATTATGTATCGCTTAGCTTTGAGCAAATGTATGAAAAAATAGAGAATTTCTTGCAAACTATTGAATGCAATATCTTAAGCAAAGTTATCCAAACAGATTCTATTACTTTATATATTCAGACAAAAACAGGTTTAATTGAAATTAGAATCGATGAGGAATTATTTACAAATAACTTTTTTGAGGAAGCGCAGTATATTTATAACAAAATCATACAAAGAGATTTGAACTTCTTAAAAAATAAAGATCCTCTCACTTTGCTAGAAGAAGTAGAAAAATCAGCGAAAAAAGGAGCGGACATTCAGCGATATAAAGGCTTAGGTGAGATGAATCCAGAGCAACTTTGGGAGACGACAATGATCCCTCAAAATCGCACGTTATTACGCGTAACTTTACCAAGTGATGAGGAAGCGGACAAAATTTTTATGCTATTTATGGGCGATGAAGTCGAGCCAAGACGCGAATATATCCAACTTCACGCAAAAGATGTCAAACATCTTGATATATAAAAATGATAAATTTTGAGACGACAAAAGTTATCGTTGTAGATGGCGTAGAAATCCTTACAAATACAACTGATTATGGTGCTGTGTTTGTTTTTGTATTGTGTGCTTTGCTCGGTATATTTATTTATTTTATGCCATTTTGTATTGCTATTATCCGCAAAAGCACAGACAAACTTGCAGTGTTTTTGGTGAATTTTCTTTTTGGGTGGAGTATTTTAGGCTGGTGTGTGGCATTAATCATGGCGATAAAAAAATAACGATAAAAAATAAATGTATTTTTCTCTAAAATACTTCTTTTGGCTTTTTAATATGTATGAAATTATGAAAGTAAGCAAAATATACAATTTAAAAGTGGAGTGAGTATGAATTTTTAGCTTTTAGATTCTATGTAGGCTACTTTATAGTCTTGATTAGAAATCTTATCTCACAATAATTTCAATGCTTCTTTGATGATTTCACTTGTTTGGGTGGATTTGATTTGAGGGAGGATTTTTTTGATGTCATTTGTTTTATAGCCTAAGCTCTCTAGCGCGAGTATGGCGTCTTTGTGGATATTTGATTGTGATTGTTTATCTTGTGTGCTTTGCGTAGAATCTAAAATCTCTGAAAAAAACCCCGCCAAATCAAGCAGAATCTTTCCAGCACTTTTGCTTCCTACACCCGGCACTTTTTGGAGTGATTGCAAATCTTTATTACGCACAATCTCGCCAAAAGATTCTGCCTTATATGTGCTCAAAATCGCCAAAGCGACCTTAGGACCTACGCCATTTATTTTAAGGAGTCGCTCAAATGTAAGCTTTTCGACAGAATCTAAAAATCCAAATAGCAAATGTGCATCTTCTCTGATAATTTGCGTGGTTATGATATGGATTTTATCATCAAGTTTGAGTTTTGAGCTTGTTTGCAAACTCACAGCAAGTTCATATATCACATCATTGACATCAAGCTCAATGCGCGTTGGCTCAAGCTTGCAAACAATGCCTTTTAATCCACAAATCATCATAATACCTTTAAATACGATCTTTCTTCATCGACACCTAAATTTTGGATTGTTCCTGATGAAAAAAGAAATCTATCTATTTTTTTGGGAAAGTGGGTTTTTAAAATCGCGTAATTATCATAATTCCACTTTGATAAAGTGAGAATTTTAGCATTTTTTAGATGATTTTCGACTTCAATGAGTTGTTGCTCAAGCTTTAAAATATATTTTTTGGTGAGGATAATTTGTGTTTTGAGTGCTTGTAATATGCCGATGTGATATTGGTATAAATGTAATTGCTCGAGGGCTTTTGGGTATTTTAAAAACATTTTCTTTTGCTCTTGAGAAAGTCCTTCAAGGCTGTGTAAAAAGCTCTTGTTTCTGTCGTATTCTTGCTTGAAATATTCAAAATTTGCAGTGAGTGCTTTGATGGTGATTTTTTTGTGTCGGATACGATAGAGTATATCTTTTATGAGTTGCTGTCTTTGTTTATCGCCGTCTATGCAAATTGTGAGTTCATTTTTTTCGCCTTCGTTTTTTTGGATTTGCAAAAGTTGGGAGAAGAAAATTTTATTATTTGTTTTTAGGATTCCGACTATGATTTGTTTTGCATGGATTCTGCCACCATTAGAGCGAAAGACTTTTATGCTATTTGCTTTGATGATTCCAGAATCTAAATTTTTAATCACACATTCATTGCATTCTAATTTTCCTTTATGTGTAAAGATTTTTGCACTTTGGGCAAAAATTTGTGAAGTCTGATGTGTTGAGCCATCTATAAATACATTTTCTGCGCGCAAAAATGTATTCCTGCCAATACAGCCTGTGATTTTAATCTCTTTTGCCTCGATATGCATATTTTCGCCAAGCGCATCATCATGATCGCTTTGTGTGCTGATTTCAAGAGTCATTCCAGATTCTATACCGCCAAGCAAGCAAGGTGTATTATTTATAGTCATTGGTTGTGAGCTATTTGTCCAGAAAAATAATTTCCCTTCATAAAGCCTCACATAGCCTTGAATCTTAGCGACATACTCGATTTTGCTTGCACTTTGCTTGATTTGTATGGTTTGTGTATCGTGTTGCACGATTTCTTGATTGATTTGAGCGGGTATGTTTTTGATATACACTCCTTTGAGATTTCTACCATTTACTCCAGAATCTTGCTTATGATAGATTCCTATCACATCATCTATATTTATGGCAAATGCGCTATTTTGGGGAGATTTACCATAAGTGGATTCCCATTTATTCAGAAGTAAAAATTCAAAATACGCTTCTTTAAGCGGCTTAAAAACAGATGTTTGTTTGATACAAAATTTTTCTTTTTTCTTTTTAGGATCTTGCTTGATTGATTGCAAAATCTCTTCTACAAGTGCGCGTTGTTGCTCTATTTGGCGCAGGATTATTCCATGATATGCCATTTGAGATTCTATGACATTATGGATTTGGAGCAAAAACTTTGGATCATCAACGAAAATAAACGCATCATCAAAGCTCAAAAAAACCTTATCGCAATCAGGCGAGACTTCTATATGGACAAAGTATTGGATCGTTTTAGGAAAAAAATACACATCACAATGCTGTTTAATTTCAAATCCTGTTTGATTAAATTGCATATCTTGATCAAGTTGTTTTAATTCCTGCTCGCTTAAAGCCGTGTTTGGAGTGTTATTTTGGGCGTTTTGGTTATTTTGAGTGTTGTTATTTTGGTTTTTGTTTTGGGTGGCTGGCACAGAATCTATTTTGAGGTAGATTCTATACGTTTCAAGTTTGAAATCAATTTGGCTGGGATTTAAATTCTGGGTTTTGCAGAATTTTTGGATTTCATCAGATATATTTAAACAATCTTGAATCATAAAAGGTGTAAAATCCGCCATTAGATTCTCTCTAGGTAAAATTCATTAAGTATAGTATTTTAAAAAAAATATTCAAGGAATAACTTGCTAAAAAAGATATTTTTAACCAATAGTAGTGGTATTTTTTGCTCACGTATTTTTGGATTTTTGCGAGATTTAAGCACTGCTTACATTCTTGGGGCTGGAATGTATAGTGATATTTTCTTTGCAGCATTTAAATTTCCTAATCTTTTTAGGCGGATTTTTGGTGAGGGGGCTTTTACACAAAGCTTTTTGCCAAATTTCATCGCAAGCTCGAAAAAAGGTGCATTTAGCGTTGTTGTTTTGATGATATTTACGATGATTTTGCTTATTTTGAGTGGATTAGTCGTGATATTTAGCGGGTTTTTTACAAAGCTTTTAGCTTGGGGATTTTCAGATTCTATGATAGAGATGGCAAAACCCATTGTCGTGATTAATTTTTGGTATTTGATACTTGTTTTTTTTGTTACTTTTTTGAGCTCACTTTTGCAGTATAAGCATAGTTTTTGGGTGAGTGCGTATAATACAGCTTTGCTTAATATCGCTATGATTAGCGCGCTATTTATTGCCAAAGATAAAGACTCGCTCCAAGTTGTGTATTATTTGAGTTATGGGGTTCTTGTCGGTGGTGTCGCGCAAGTGTGCTTGCATTTTTATCCGCTTTATACATTAGGGTTTTTTCGTTTGTTTTATTGTGGCTTCAAAGAGTTGCGATTGGCTTTTTTTCAGACTTCAGCAAAATCTAAGATTCTAGCCTCACAAATCACAAATGATCTCAAAAGTTTTTTTAAGCAATTTTTTCCGGCGATGATAGGAAGCTCCACAGCACAGCTTGCTTCATTTATCGATACGATTTTGGCTTCATTTCTTGCAAGCGGATCGATTTCGTATTTGTATTATTCAAACAGAATCTTTCAACTTCCTTTGGCGATTTTTGCTATTGCTATTTCTAGCGCACTTTTTCCGATGGTGGCAAAAATGATCAAAGCAAAGCAAGAGGACAAAGCCTTAGAAGCGATGAAAAAGTCGTTTTGGTTTTTATTTGCTATGCTTTTATTTTGCACGATTGGCGGGATTATGCTAAGTGAGCAAATCATTTGGCTTTTGTATGAGCATGGCGAATTTAGTCGTTCAGATACTGCTATCACAGCAAAAGTTTTTAGCGCGTATATGATCGGACTTTTGCCTTTTGGGCTTTCTCGCATTTTTTCACTTTATTTGTATTCGTATATGAAGCAAACTCTAGCCGCAAAGATTTCAGCGATTTCGCTTTTTGTTGGGGTGATTTTCTCACTTATTTTGATGTATCCATTTGGTGCTTTTGGGCTGGCTATTTCTGGAAGTTTAAGTGGATTTGTGTTATTCTTTCTTACAATAAAAGCATTTGGTATAACGAAGTTTTATAACATACTCAAAGCTCAAAAATTCATTATTCTTATTTTGTGCGCGACGTTGCTAGAGATAGTGATTTTAAGCATTTGGCTTATGTTTGTAAAGATCCCAAGATAATGCAACAAAAGCAAGGATAAAGGATAGAGATGAAAATTTATGATAGTCGATTGAAACAAAAAATAGATTTTGTGCCTATCAAAGAAAAAAAAGTTAGGATTTATGTCTGTGGTCCAACCGTTTATGATGATGCGCATTTAGGGCATGCTAGAAGCGCGATAGTATTTGATATACTGCGTAGAGTGTTTGTTTTGAGTGGCTATGAGGTGATTTTTGTCAAAAATTTTACAGATATTGATGATAAAATCATCAAAAAATCAATCCAAACCAAAATCCCAATACAAGAGCTTACACAGCATTATATGGCTTCGTATTTGCATGATATGGCTAGTCTCAAAGTCAAAGAGCCAGATATTGCACCAGAGGCGACTAAAAGTATCGCTGAAATCACAACTTTAATCCAAAAGCTTATTGATAAAGGGTTTGCCTATACATTTGAAAACGGCGATATTTACTTAAATGTCCAAAAAGATGACAAATATGGAAGCATTAGCGGAAGGGGGATTGATGATGAAAATATAGCGAGAATCCAAAATGATGAACATAAAAAAGATTCTCGGGATTTTGTATTATGGAAGGTATATAAAGGCGCAGATGATATAGGATATGAAAGTGCTTTAGGCAAAGGGCGTCCGGGCTGGCATATTGAGTGTTCAGCGATGATTGAGGAGTATTTGGCATATAAAGATACAGAATTTAGCATTGATATTCATGCTGGAGGAGCTGATTTGCTCTTTCCTCATCATGAAAACGAAGCCTCTCAGACGCGCTGTGCGACAGATAGAGAAATAGCAAAATATTGGATGCATAATGGGTTTGTTAATATCAATGGCGAAAAAATGAGTAAATCATTAGGCAATAGTTTTTTTATTAAAGATGCGCTTAAAGCTTATAGTGGTGAGATTTTGCGAAATTATCTTTTGGGCGTGCATTATCGTGCGATATTGCATTTTAACGAGCAGGATTTGATCGCTTCCAAAAAACGACTTGACAAAATCTACCGCCTCAAAAAACGCGTAGGCAAAAGCACAGAATCCAAAGCAGAATCTAACACAGAATCTCACGCAAAATCTTATGCAGATGAAAGCTTCAAAAATGCTATGTTAGAAGCGATGAGTGATGATTTGAATATCTCTAAAGCCTTGAGTATTTTGGAAGAAATGCTAAATAGTGCAAATGCAAAGCTAGATTCTGCACCAAAAGACAAACAGCTCAAAAATCAGATTATAGACAATATCAAATTTGTAGAAGAATTGCTCGGTATAGGTGGCGGTGATGAGGTGCTGTATTTTCAGCATGGTGTAAGCGATGAGCAAAAGCAATATATCCAAAATCTTATCAACAAACGATTAGAAGCAAAGAAAAATAAAGACTTCGCTCTTGCAGATTCTATCCGTGAGGAGCTTTATACGCAAGGGATTGCGCTTAGCGATACGATTGATGGGTGCATTTGGGAAAAAGTCGAATAAACGCGTGGATTGTAGAATTTATGACATTATGGTATTGTAATTGTAGAAATAGAAAGTGTATAAGTGTATTGGTGGATGCGCAGAGGATCGAACTCTGGACCCACTGATTAAGAGTCAGTTGCTCTACCAGCTGAGCTACGCATCCAAACCAAAGAATTATATCAAGAGAAGTTGAAAGTAGGATAAAATCTTTTGTGTGATTTTGTGGCATGAGTTCAAATGGCAAAGTGAAAGGCGTTTGATTAGATTCTAGGGTATAATTAAAATGTCTTGCATCTATCGCACATAAAGCCAAGTAGCACAAATCATTTAAAAGTAAATCATCAAAAGATAGAATCTTTAAAGTAAGTTTATGCTAATATAAGCACCTTTGTGAATATGAGGGCAAGATGAAAAACAAGATAAAAAAAATGATAAGAATAAAAAAAATATATTTCATATTTTTTGTGTTTTGTGGGCTTTTGTATGGCGATGTGCAGTTCCGCTCGGCTTGGCAGGGGCGATGGGTGAGTTTTGGGGATTATTATTTGAGTATTGCAAATTGCAAGGAAAATCTGTGCGAATTGGAGATTATGAAGTTTGGAGAATCTCTGCCAGAGGCAAAAACTACATTAAAACTTTTAAGCTATACGCAAGCGCAAGCTTTGAATAAGGATTGTGAGCTTATTTTTCAGACAGAGCAAAGAAATATCCAAAATTACGAGACGCCGTATTTGTTTGTAGAGCAAAACACCTGCTATAAAGACAAAATCAATGATGAAGCACTCTATCAGCAAAATAAAGTGTATCCGACTTTTGATTGCAAAAAAGCCAAAAACCCAAATGAAACTATCATTTGCAATAACGCTGATGATGTGCGTATAGCGTATTATGATATTGTGCTAAATGATTTATATAATGAGCTTATGAAAAATCTTGATTACAAAAAACGAAAGATTCTCAAGCAGCAGCAGCAAGATTGGCTACGGGCTTTAGATGATTGCGAAACTGATTTAGAATGCTTAAATAAAGCTTATATAGAGCGGATAACAGCTCTTGAGAATCAGTATTGCGCAGAATGCGAAAATGAATAAAATACAAAACAAGGATAAGGAGAATAAATGGAAATACTAAGTAATTACATCAATGTTGTATTTTATGTTGTGGCTTTTTTGGTTGGGGGGATTCCTTTTGGGGTGCTTCTTACAAAGATATTTTATAAGATTGATTTACAAAAAGTCGGCTCAGGAAGTATCGGTGCTACAAATGTATATCGAGCACTCAAAGATAAAGATCCAAAAAATGCAAAGGTGTTTTCTTTGCTGACTTTGATTTTGGACGCGATCAAAGGAATGCTTGTCGTTTTGGCAGCAAAGATTTGCGGGCTTACTTATGGCGCGCAATGGATGATAGCGATTTTGGCAATTATTGGGCATTGTTATAGTCCATATTTGGGATTTAAAGGCGGGAAGGGTGTATCCACAGCGATTGGTTCAGTGATTTTGCTTATACCTATCGAGGGGGCTTTGGGGCTTATAGTGTGGGGGATCGTAGGGAAAGTGTTTAAGGTTTCTTCACTTTCATCTTTGCTTGGCGTGCTAAGCGGGATAGCTTTGACATTTATCGTGCCTTATACATTGCCGATTCCAGATTCTATCAATGTAATCGCTCAAATCCATAGTCATGTGCCATTAATTATCATTGGCATTATAATCCTTTATACGCATATTCCAAATATTATGCGTTTGTTTAAAGGACAAGAATCTAAAGTGCTTTAATGCAAATAAGGCAAGATAATGAAATATACAATCGTGATAGAAGATCTCACTTTGCAAGCAATTATTGGTATGTTAGATTTTGAGCGTGAGAATGCACAAAGCCTTCAGATAAAAGCAGCCATAACTTATGAATACAACGATACATTTTTGGACTATGTCAAGCTTAAAGACATTATAAGCACTACATTGCTTTGTGGTAAATTTTATCTTTTAGAAGAGGCGTTTGAAGCAGTTGCGAGTGCGATTTCTGCGCAATTTAAAGAAGTAATTAAAATCAAGCTCACCTTAAAAAAACCTGACATACTCAAAGATTGTGTTGTAGGCATTAAAGACATACGACAATATACCAAAAGACAAAGAAGCAAAAATAGCAAAGAACAAAAGGATAAAGAAAGATGAAAAAGCATTCAAATAAAGCTTTGAGAGTAGCGATAAAATTAAAAGTAGTCCCAAAGCTTGCCATTGTCGTGCCTTGCTATAACGAGCAAGAAATCATAGAAACAACCTATCACACGCTTAATGCCAAGCTTCAGAGATTGATTGATTCTTGTTTGATTCAAGAAGATAGTTTTTGTATTTTTGTCGATGATGGAAGCAAAGATTCTACTTGGAGTATTTTAGAGCGACTCATATCGCCTCAAACCCCTACAAACCAAACTCTCACAAAAGAGCAGGCACACAAAATCCAAAATCTACACACGCAAACAAAAGCACATAATGATGAAAATAATTATTTTGGTGTATATTCTTTGGGTTATAATGATTCTTTTAATTTTGATTCTAATTCTTATAGCCCCCCCCCCCAAACGCGTTAAAAGCAATAACAATATCATAGAATCTAAACCTATCTCAAATGTAGCTTTGAAGCTCTGCACAAATCGCGGTCATCAAAATGCTCTTCTTGCGGGGTTAAATTTTGCATATCAGCGGTGTGATTGCGTGATAAGCATTGATGGGGATTTGCAACAAGATGAAGAAAAAATCGATGAATTTATCCAAAAATTTGTATCTGGCGCGGATATTGTCTTTGGTATTAGAAACGATAGAGCCACAGATTCTGTATTCAAAAAATACACAGCCTTAGGATTTTATAAGATTATGCATCTTATGGGTATTGAGATTATCAAAAATCACGCTGATTATAGGCTTTTGAGTCAAAAGGCACTACAAAGTCTAAGACAATATAATGAGAGTAATTTATTTTTGCGCGGGATTATTGCTCAAATGGGCTTGAAGCAGGATAAGGTGTATTTTGATGTGAAGCAACGATTGGCTGGCACTTCAAAATATTCTTTGAAAAAAATGCTCTCTTTTGCGTGGAATGGAATCACAAGTTTTAGCATCACGCCATTGCGTATAGTGAGCGTGCTTGGAGTTTTGTTTTTCATGGTGTCTGCGTGCTTTGGCGGGTATGTTTTGTTTATCAAAATTTTTACGACAAAGGCTATTTATGGTTGGGCTTCGACATTGATTTTGATGTGCTTTTTTAGCGGGGTGCAGCTTTTGAGTTTGGGGATTATGGGAGAGTACATCGGCAAGATTTATCTAGAATCCAAAAAGCGTCCGCGGTATTTTATCGAGGAGGTTATTTCAGATTCTCGCTCTTAAGTTTTTGCTTTTGGATTTTTAGATTCTTGTTTTCAGTCCAAACCAAATTAACTGCAAACTTAGCTCTAGGCTCGCTATTGTCGTGCGCTTTGATAATTAGTAAGAGACAATAAAGCTAAAAAACATACATAAATTTAGCAAGCACTACAATAATGCACGCTAGAGTAAAGACAAGAGGGTGTGTGTATTTGCCAAGCGGGTTTGGCTTTTTAAACACAAAAAACATACTAAGCGAAAACGTTACAAGCAAAAAGATACAGCCAGCAACCCCGACTTTGAGTAAAAGTAGCTTTTGAAAAGTGCTCTGCCACCACCCATGATCGCCACCTACATAATTGCTTAGTAGCATACCACCGCTTAAAATCAGAAGCAAAAAGCAAGGGGGCATAATTTTAGTTTCAAGACTTCCTAGAATCTTGCGCACCTCATTTGCCATTTCAGGCTTTAGACGGCGCAATACCGCACTAATAATTACAACATCGCTAAACAAAAAGCCTACAAAAAAGATTGCGCAAAACAAATGCAACGTAAGGATATAAGGGTAAAATGTTGCAAGCATAAACGCTCCTTGTAAAATAAATATGCAACTATACCAAAAATAAGACAAAAATTTGCTTTTTTGGACGCATTTTTAACAGAGTAGTTTTGGGTTTGAGGATTATGAGGCTAGATTATAGGTTTTGGAGAGTTAGTTGGTAAGATTTATCTTTAGAATCTAAATCCTAGCTTTTTGGCAAATTTTGCGGAATTGCTTTTGGCTTATTTGTGCGATGAGAGCTTTTGGCTTATCTTTGCACTTGCTAGCCAAAACCTCGCAAAACCTCAAAATCTCCTTTAAAATCTAGAATAAAATCTAAAATTTTTTATGCTTTTTTTGATGACCGCGATTTGTGCAGAGCTTCAAAGCTACATTTGAGATAGGTTTAGATTCTATGATATTGTTTGTGTTTGCGTAGAGTCTAGATTCTTATTGTTTTGACGCACTCTTACCCGTCATGTCTTAAGCATTAGCGAAGAGTCTAAAGAATCAAACCAGAATCTATTCTAGATTCTAGCGTGTGATTATTACTTCACAGGTGCAGTGAAATAAATCTCTACTTGCGTCCAAGTAAGCCCTTCGTGGAGATCTTTGCATGCTTTTGCAAGCTTGGCAAATGCTTCACTAAGCCCAAAATCTAGCACATCAATCACACCTTTAGCCATGATTTTGCCATCTTGGATAGTGTATTGCATAGGGATTTTTTGGCTTTTGCCATTCATAGAAACTGAAGCGAGTATAGTTCCTGTGTTTTCACCCTCTATCACATTTCTAAAAGTAACTTTTATCAGCTGTCTGCCTTTTTTGTCTTTTTTGAATTGAGAGAAAAAAGAATTTTTAAGGCTTGTGTTTTTGGCTTCATCATTGAGGTTGATTTTCATCGCTTCCATTGTCGCGCTCGCGCCCTCTAATGTCGAAGCAATCGAGTCATTTTTCTTACCAAATTTGAAAGTGATATTATCAAAAGTGCCATCGACTTTCAGTTTTTTTGCTGTTTTAAACGCACTAAATCCAGCACTTGCTCCAGCTGTGTCTATTGTCGCAGCATTAAGCCCCAAAAGTCCCATAAAAACGAATAATATACAAAATGCCTTTTTCATTGTTTTTCCTTTTTTTTAAATTTGAGATTCTACTATTATAACCTAAAAAAACTAATGCAAAAAATGTCGAGTGTGAGTAAAATAAATGGCTATATTATGCTCGTTTGCAGCTTGTATCACTTCCTCATCTCTTAAGCTTCCGCCCGGCTCTATCACAGCACTTATACCAGCTTTGGCAGCCAAATCTATACTATCTCTAAATGGAAAAAATGCCTCACTTGCAAGCACAGCACCATGTATATCAATACCCATATCTTTGGCTTTGGCTAATGCCGCTCTTGAGGCATCAACTCGGCTTGTCATACCCATTCCAATCGCCACAAGCACAGAATCCTTCACATACGCCACGCAATTAGATTTTGTAAGCGCGGCGATTTTGTAAGCGATTTCTAAATCTTTTTGTTGGGTTGGGGTTGCTTTGTGTGTGCCCTTGTTTTGGGCGTTTGATAGCTCCTCATCACTGATAGTATCACTTTGCTGATACACAAAGCCACCTTGAATGTGCTTGAAGTCATACATATCATCAGGAAGCTTAAGTGTGGGCTGTTTGGTTATGCAGATTTTGATTCGTTTTTTGTCCTCAAAGACTTTGAGGGCTTCTTCTGTGATATTGCAAGCGATTAAAACTTCAATAAATGTTTTGTTGATTTCAAGTGCTAAATCTTTATCAATGATTCCATTTACCGCTACAACGCCCCCATACGCGCTTATGCTATCACAGATAAGGGCGTGCTTGTAGGATTCTACTAGATTCTCTTTGATCGCAAACCCGCATGGATTAGCGTGCTTGATGATACAAGTCGCTTTTGCGTCCCCAAAACTACTTGCGATTTTTATTGCGGCATTGATGTCTGTGAGGTTGTTAAAGCTTAGCTCGCCTTTAAGCACATCAAGATGTCTCCAAAAATCCCCAAACTCATACAACGCCCCTTGCTGATGAGGATTCTCGCCATATCGCGTTTGAAATACTTTTTTTCCGGAGATAAAGACTTCCTCACCAAATCCACCGTAAAATCGCTGATTCATATAATTTGCGATTATACTATCATAATGCGCAGTATGACAAAAAGCTTTTATCATCAGATCTTTGCGGAATTCAAGAGTATTTTGATTTGTTTTCAAGGCTTGCAAAATGTGCTTATAATCGCTCGGCGATGTTGCGATAATGACATCTTTGTAAGCTTTTGCTGCTGCGCGGATAAGAGTAGGACCGCCAATATCGATATTTTCGATAATTTCATCAAAGTCATCAGTCTTAAGCGTAGTTTGATAAAAAGGATAGAGATTGACACACACAAGGCTTATCTCTTCGATATTTGCGTCTTTTGCTTCTTTTGCGTCTTGCTCTTTGTCGCGCTGAAATAAGATTCCGCCATGGATTTTGGGGTGGAGAGTTTTTACTCGCCCGCCAAAAAGCTCTGGGCTGTTGGTGTATTTGCTTACTTCAGTGGCTTGTATGTTGTTTTGGGCGAGGGTTTTGAGTGTGCCACCTGTCGAGAGGATCTCAAAGCCCAAATCCAAAAGTCCTCGTGCAAAATCTACAATGCCATATTTGTCGCTTACGCTCAAAAGTGCTTTCATTGATCGTCCTTGAATAGAGAATGATTAAAAATTATAGCTGTGGATTGCTTGAATTTTGTTTAGAGAGGAATTTGCTTCTGTTTGTTTTGGTGTGTATTGCTCATTGCGCTAATAGTAGTGGTGTTAGATTTTAGAATCTAGATTCTAGCGTGTGATTATTACTTCACAGGTGCAGTGAAATAAATCTCTACTTGCGTCCAAGTAAGCCCTTCGTGGAGATCTTTGCATGCTTTTGCAAGCTTGGCAAATGCTTCACTAAGCCCAAAATCTAGCACATCAATCACACCTTTAGCCATGATTTTGCCATCTTGGATAGTGTATTGCATAGGGATTTTTTGGCTTTTGCCATTCATAGAAACTGAAGCGAGTATAGTTCCTGTGTTTTCACCCTCTATCACATTTCTAAAAGTAACTTTTATCAGCTGTCTGCCTTTTTTGTCTTTTTTGAATTGAGAGAAAAAAGAATTTTTAAGGCTTGTGTTTTTGGCTTCATCATTGAGGTTGATTTTCATCGCTTCCATTGTCGCGCTCGCGCCCTCTAATGTCGAAGCAATCGAGTCATTTTTCTTACCAAATTTGAAAGTGATATTATCAAAAGTGCCATCGACTTTCAGTTTTTTTGCTGTTTTAAACGCACTAAATCCAGCACTTGCTCCAGCTGTGTCTATTGTCGCAGCATTAAGCCCCAAAAGTCCCATAAAAACGAATAATATACAAAATGCCTTTACAAACTCATTGAATAAATAGAATAATACAACTACAAGCTTCAAGCATAGATAAAAACTAAACGAAATACAAAAATGTTAAAAAATGAAAACTTTTATTTTTAAGTGTCAGAAAAATACATAAAACTTTAGGTATTTTTAGAGTTTTAACATAGAATCAAAATTACCTACATACAAAAGGAGAACACAAGAATGAAAAAAGCATTACGATTGGCTTTATTGGCTGGATTGATAGGGATTTTTGCAGGGTGTGGAGATCAGGCTAAAGATACAAAACAAGCAGAAAACAAGACTTGGACGATTAAATTTGCGCATGTCGTAAGCTCTGGGACTCCAAAGGGCAAGGCTGCTGATTTGTTTGCCAAAAGAGCAGAAGAGCTTAGTGGTGGCAAAATCAAAGTTGAGGTATTTCCTTCAGCGCAACTTGTCGATGATGATAAAGTATTTCAAGAGCTTAAACGCAACAATATCCAAATGGCAGCACCAAGTTTTTCTAAATTTACGCCTATTGTAAAAGAATTTAACCTTTGGGATGTGCCTTTTTTGTTTAGAGATGAAACACATCTTCATCATGTAATGGACGGCGAAGTGGGACAGATTCTCAAAGATAAGATTTCGCAAAAAGGATTTATCGCACTTGATTATTGGGACGCTGGGTTTAAGCAATTTAGCACAAACAAAAAACCGATTGTTTTGCCTGAAGATGCAAAAGGACAAAAAATCCGCATTATGAGCTCAAGAGTCTTAGAAGAGCAAATCAAAGCCATAGGTGCAAATCCACAAATCATCAATTTTGGTGAAGTGTATTCTGCGTTGCAAACAGGTGTTGTCGATGGTGCAGAGAATCCACTTTCTAACCTCTATAATTCTAAATTCTATGAAGTGCAAAAATCTATAACAATGTCAAATCACGGATATTTAGGGTATTTGGTGATCGCAAGTGAGAAATTCTGGGAAGAATTGCCTCAAGATATGAAAGATGTAGTCAAACAAGCATTAGATGAAGCCACAATATATGAGCGAGAAGAAAGCCAAAAAGAAGAAAAAAACTTGTTTGAGAATCTAGAAAAATACGCTCAAGAAACAGGAAAACTCACTATTTATACGCTTGATGATGCGCAAAAAGAGCAATGGAAAGAAGTTATGCAGGCTATTTATCCAAAATTTTATGATTTGATTAGTAAGGATTTGATCGAACAAACTATCCAAACACAATAAACATCAAAGGAGGGTGAATGAAAGCTTTTCTTTTATGGGTGCAAAAGCCCTTTAAATGGGCGCATTTGAGTCCGGGTGTCAATCGGTTTTTTAAGATTTTAGATGTGATTATCGCTGGAATCAATAAAAATATCGCTGTGTTTGGGCTTGTGATTGGTGTTTTGATCGTGGCTGTAAATGTAGTAACGCGCTTTATATCTGGCTTTTATCCTGAAGTATATTCGCTCACTTGGGGTGAAGAGGTTTCAAGCTATTGCTTTATTTGGAGTGCGCTTTTTGGAGCGGCTTATGGATTCCGCAAAGGCGTGCATATTTCGGTGATGATTTTAGTTGAGCGATTTCCGTCAAATATAGCAAAAGCTTGCGTTTTGTTTTCGTATATTTTGAGTGCTTGTTTTTTGCTTTTTATGGCTTGGGCGGGATTTTTGGTGTGTGAGCTTAATTTTGAATTAGGCAGGTATTCAGAAGCACTTCATAATGTACCATTATGGATATTTTTAGTTTGTTTGCCATTGGCTTTTTTGGGTGCTACTTATCGTGTTATAGAAAAAATCTATGAAGTCTCATGGATGCCAGCAGACAAAGTCGTCAAAGCGACACAAGATGAAATCATACACGATAGCGCGATTAAGGAATAAAAATGCCATTTGTAAATATAAAAATCACTCGCGAAAATGGTGAGCCAACACAGACGCAAAAACAGCAGCTCATCAGTGGGGTAACAGAGCTTTTATCAAAAGTTTTAAACAAAAATCCACAAACAACAATTGTTGTGATTGATGAGGTTGAGACAGATAATTGGGGGATTGGTGCAGAAAGCATCACGGAGAGAAGAAAAAGGCAGAAAAAATGAGTATAGCGGTTCTTTTTATAGTTCTGTTTGCGTTAATTTTGATTGGTGTGCCTGTCGCTATCGCGTTGGGGGTGAGTGCGCTTGTGTGTATGCTTTTATTTACTTCGCACGATATAGGAGGCATTCCAGAAATCTTTATCTCAGCTTTCAAGCCCACACTTATGGCAATTCCGATGTTTATTTTAGCCGGATCGCTTCTAAGTAAAGGAAGTGCAGCGAAGCGAATCGTAGATTTTGCGAAATCACTTGTAGGGCATTTGCCCGGTGGGCTTCCTATGAGTGCTATTTTGGCTTGTATTATTTTTGCTGCTGTGAGTGGAAGCTCGCCGGCTACGGTTGTAGCGATAGGATCCGTGATGTTTGTGGCTATCAAAGAAGCAGGCTATCCTAAATCCTATGCCATAGGGGCGATTACGACATCAGGAAGTCTTGGGATATTGATTCCGCCTTCAGTTGTTATGATCGTATATGGAGTTACAGCTAGCGGACTTACTGATCTCAATGGAAAAGAAATTTCAGTCTCGATAGAATCTCTTTTCAAAGCCGGGATTATTCCGGGGCTTATGATTGGCTTTATGATGATGTTGTATGCGTATATTGGCGCGAAAAGATTAGGATTTAAAGCGACACAAAAAGAATCACCCAAAGCGCGACTCAAATCATTTGGCAAGGCATTTTGGGCGTTATTGATTATTTTTATAGTCATTGGCGGAATCTATGGTGGATTTTTTACCGCGACAGAAGCGGCTGGATTTGCGGTTGTGTATGCTTTTATTATTTCTGTATTTGTTTATAGAGATCTCAAGCTCAAAGATTTGTATAATGTCTGCCTTGATGCAGCTATTACGACTTCTATGATTTTTCTTATTATCGGATTTGCGGTTGTTTTTGCGCATTTTTTGACAAGCGAGCGCATTCCGCATCATATCGCGCAGTTTTTGATTGAGCAAAATATGAGCCGGTGGATGTTTCTCATCGCTGTAAATATTATTTTGTTTATCATGGGGCAATTTATGGAGCCTAGCTCTGTGGTGATGATTATGACGCCATTGCTTTTGCCGATTGCCGTATCGCTTGGGATTGATCCTGTGCATTTTGGGATTATGATGGTTGTCAATATGGAAATAGGTATGATAACGCCACCAGTGGGATTAAATCTTTTTGTCGCAAGCTCACTGACAGGACTTAACCTCAAAGATGTTGTTGTCTCTGTCCTGCCATGGCTTATGGTGATGGTTATAGGCTTGATTTTGGTTACATACATTCCTCAAATATCATTATTTTTGACTTAATGATGATTTAGAGTTGTTTGCTACTATTTTGGTTTAATTTTATAGATTTACTGCTAGATTTGGAGACAAAATGATCTTTGTTGATGCGGCATTACGAAAACAAACCCCCTATACGCCTATTTGGCTTATGCGTCAGGCAGGACGATATTTGAGCGAATACAAAGCTACAAGAGCAAAAGCTGGAAGCTTTTTGGATCTTTGTCAAAATGTCGCCTTGGCGACAGAAGTAACGCTCCAACCCGTAGAAATTCTTGATGTTGATGCGGCGATTTTGTTTAGCGATATTTTGGTTGTTCCATTGGCAATGGGGCTTCCATTGGAATTTGTCGCAGGAGAAGGACCGAAATTTTTAGACACGACAAGAGATTTTCAAAGTATCAATGCACTAAAAATCAATGCTTATAAAGATTTGGATTATGTGTATGATAGCCTATTTAGCATTAGAGCAAAGCTTGCCAAAGATAAGGCATTGATAGGATTCTGCGGCTCTCCTTGGACTTTGGCGACATATATGATAGAGGGCGAGGGAAGCAAAACCTATCATCAAAGCAAAAAAATCCTCTATTCTGATCCTGCATTGCTTCATACTTTGCTTGATAAAATCACCCAAGAGCTCAAAGGCTACCTCAAATCTCAAATCAAAGCCGGCGCGGACGCAGTGCAGATATTTGACTCATGGGGTGGGGCTTTAGAGATGAGCGCGTATATGGATTTTAGTTGGAAATATATGCTAGAAATCGCCAAAGACATAAAATCTCAATACCCACACATTCCTGTAATGCTCTTTCCAAAGGGTGTTGGGGCGTATTTGGAGGAGATTAGCTTTTGTAGTGGGGCAGAATTTGATGTGTTTGGCGTGGATTGGGGTGTGAGTATGCAACGAGCAAAGCAGATTCTAGGCGATAGATATGTGCTTCAAGGCAATCTTGAGCCAGCAAGGCTCTATAATGCCAACGCAATGGAAGATGGTGTAGATGAGATTCTTAGGATTATGGGTAATCAAGCAGGGCATATTTTTAATTTAGGGCATGGAATGATTCCGGATTTGCCACGAGAAAATGCGATTTTGCTTGTCAAAATGATCAAAGAAAAAACAAAGCGATAATCTTTACATCAGGGATAAAAATGAGTCAAAAATGTGTTTTGGTGATAACAGATGGCATAGGATTCAAGCCAGATTCTCCTTATAATGCGTTTTTTAACGCCAAAAAGCCTACTTATGATTGGCTATTTAAGCATATTCCATATAGTCTTATCCATACCTATGGAGAGAGCGTGGGGCTTCCTTGCGGGCAAATGGGAAACTCTGAAGTCGGGCATATGAGTATCGGCTCAGGGCGGGTACTTTATCAGGATTTGGTGCGTATTTCGCTTAGCATTAAAAATAAAGAGTTAGATTCTCACCCCTTGCTTGAGAATCTAGCCAAAAAAAGCAATAATATTCATCTTTTGGGGCTTATGAGCGATGGTGGCGTGCATTCGCATATCGAGCATTTTTTGGCACTCGCACAGATTTTTGCAGACAAGCAAAAGCAGGTGTTTTTGCACCTCATCACCGATGGGCGAGATGTGTTGCCTACTTCTGCGCCGACATATCTAGAATCCGTGCAAAACCTCTGCGCGCGCTCAAATGGCAAGATACGCATCGCAACTATTTGCGGAAGGTATTATGCTATGGATAGGGATAGGCGTTGGGATCGAATCCAAGAAGCTTATATGCTTTTGGCTTTTGGGAAGCCAGCCTCGCAACTTACGCCATTAGAATACATACAGCATTCATACAAAGACAATATCACTGATGAGTTTATTAAGCCTGCGAGTTTTGGCTTTGGTGGATTTGATGAAAACGACGGGCTTGTTATGACAAATTTTCGCTCTGATCGAGCAAGGGAGATTATCCAAGCTTTGGGAGATGAGGGATTTAGCGAGTTTGAGCATCCTAAACGATTTAAGCATATTGTTACAATGTGTGAATATGATGAGCGATTTTCATATTCGATATTATTTGAGAAGCAAAAGCCCAAAAATACGCTCTCAGAGATAATCTCGCTCAATGGCAAAACCCAAAGCCATATCGCTGAAACAGAAAAATACGCCCATGTAACATTTTTTTTCAATGGCGGAGTTGAGGAGCCATTTATCAATGAAAGCAGGGTGCTGATACCCTCGCCAAAAGTCAAGACTTATGATTTGCAGCCAGAGATGAGCGCAAAAGAGGTCGGCGATAGTGTTTTGACTGCTATGAAAAAGGGCGATGACTTTATCGTTGTAAATTTTGCTAATGGCGATATGGTCGGGCATACAGGGAATCTTGAGGCGGCTATCAAAGCTGTGGAAGCTGTAGATAGAGAGCTAGGCAGAATCTTTGCGCTTGCCAAGGAGCTTCATTATGCTGTGGTTTTGACAAGCGATCATGGAAACTGCGAAGAGATGAAAAATGAAAAAGGTGAGGTATTGACAAACCATTCTGTCGGCGATGTGTGGTGCTTTGTAATGGCTGATGGCGTGAAATCTATCCAAAGTGGCGCGCTAAATAATATTGCACCAAGTGTGCTTAAAATCATGGGGTTAGAGATTCCAAAAGAAATGGATAGGGCGTTGTTTTAGATTCTAGAATCTAATCGTTTTAGGCGCAAACATCTTGCAATATCGCACCCTGCAAAATACAGAATCTAAATAGATTCTGTATTGCTAGATTCTTAGACTTTGTCGCAGAATCAAAATAAACGGGTGGATTCTACAAAACATCTCACAATGACAAAAAATAGATTCTAGAATCTAATGATAAACGCACTACTTAACTCTATAAATATAAAAATATAGTGGCAATCCCCATATATTTTCACTCATTACCACATCAGTTTGGCTTGCGCCATTTTTGATCGCTTGAGATTTGAGAAATGGCTTAATGCCAAGTTTGGGGAGATTAAAGCCAAAGTCGCTGACATAAAGAAGCTCGTATTGAGAATCTAGATTCTGCAAAAATTGCGTATCGACATTGAGCAAAGTATAAGGGCAAATGATGACAATATCGCCTTTTTGTTTAGGGATTATTGCATTGCTTTGAAGTGCGCTATAAGGCGATTTGGGATCGGGCTTGCCAAGATAAGCATTATCAATGCCAATGTCTGATCGCAAGTCAAAATCTTTAACTCCATAGAAATTCAGCCATGAGCTAAGGCTGTGATGCACTTCAGTGCCAGAAGCGCGATTTACGCCTTCAAGATAGATGTTGCTATTTGGGTGCTGCTTGAGATAGCCACTCAAAAACTCAAGACTTGATTGGAAATTATGCGGGACTGCTTTGTAGAAATTAAATTGATATACGCTGTATGGTAGGGCATTACAGACAAAGAGCACAAGGCAGAATCCATACAGAATCTTTACCCAAAGAGAGCGTCCATAAAGCAGCAAAAATCCGCCAATGCCAACGCACCCAAATATATATGCTGGAAGCGGATAGTGTGTATCACCTATGCGAAGCACCAAATATTCACATATCAGCACAAGACTCGCGATAATCGAGGCATCAAGCAAGAAAATTGGCTGTTGTTTTTTGATTGTGCAAGCATAGATTCTATACAAAAATAAACAAGGCAATGCGATAAACAAAAATGGCTCATTAAGCATATAATTAAAAGCCACTTTTGCAAAGACAATAAGCTGATTATAAGGAGTCTCGCCATAGCGCGAACTCTGATGAATCACAACGGCAAAATAATACACAACAAGCCATATCACACTTGAGAGAATCAGCAAGAAGTGAAAGAATTTGAGCGGGAGGCTTGAAAGCTTTGATTGCTTGAATCCTAAAATAAACCCTACCCCACCAAATGCTAAAAGCATAGCAAAGGCTGTTTCTTTGTAATACAAACTCAAATTTGCAAACACTAAGCCAAAAAGAAGTGCGAGCCAGACAAAAGTAGAGTTTGAGATTGGACTTGTGGTGGCATTTGTGGTGGATTTATACACATACGCATAGCTTGCTAGGAATAAGCTTAAAAACACAAATTCCATTCGCTCGGGGCAAAAAAGTCTTAAATTTGCAGTAACAAAGCTTGGACTAAAAAGCACAAGAAAGATTAGCGCGAGCGTGAGGGTGGCGTTTGCTTTTGGGTGTGGATTTTTTGGATTCCGAGGGTATATAGAATCCAAAAATACCATAAACGCATATCGCAACGCAAGCGCGGTAATGATGATACACAAGGCATTAAACCCATAAAACACACTTGCATTTGGCGCAAACAAAAAGCTTAAAATATTGAGATCTTGCCCATCAAGCGGGAAAAATCTACCGATACTTGGGATAATAATAAATGGAATATTTTGCCCTAAGAAAAGAGTTTTGGTGAATGTATGATCATCGATTACACCAAAATCCGCCCATAGCCAAACCAAAAGCGCATATACAATGATGACAAACCAAAAAATAAGATTTAAAAAATTGTCAGATGTGTGGCTAAAATAAGATACAAGGGATGAGGTGCTTGATGATATGGTTGATGATGTGGTTTTGGAGGAAGAGGAGTTATATTTGGAACTATGCTGTCGCTCTACCCCCCCCCTACCGAGATTTTTGAGGTTTTGATGCTTTATTTGATGCTTCATAGCTTATCCTTAACAAAAATAAAAGCTTGTATTATTTCAGAATCTAGCTTAATTTTTACTTGTCTTGCGCGTGCGAATTGTTTTCATTTTGTTTTTCATCTCATGCGCGATTTTTGAATGTTTGATTGTTTGTTTTGGATTCTGCTTTGATAATTTTTGGTGGCTTTTTTGATAGCTTTGTATTATTTACGCATAGAATTGCCCACGACAAGAAGCGAGGAGAGACTCATACTAAGTGCAGCGATAAGCGGAATGATAAATCCTGCCAACGCCAAAGGAATCATAAGCGCGTTATACACAATGCTTAGGGCGATATTTTGCTTGATTCTCTTATAAGTTGTCAAAGAGATTTCAAACATTTTTTGCACGTTCTTTAGGCTATCATCAAGGATCACGACATCAGAGCAAGCGATTGCCACATCACTTCCTGCGCCCATTGAGATTCCGACATTTGCTTGCTGTAATGCTAAAATATCATTGAGCCCATCGCCAATCATCACATTTTGCTCTCCGCTTTTTTGCTGCTCTGTGATAAGGTTAGATTTTTGCTCGGGCAAAAGGTTAGCATAAAAAGTCGCAATCTCAAGCTCTTTGGCAAGATTTGCCACCACTTCGTATCGATCGCCACTAAGGATTATTGGGGTTTTGTTGTGGCGTTTGAGATAGGTTATGAACTCTTTTGCACCATCTTTTAGCTCATCTTCAAAGAAAAACAACGCCACTAGCTCACTATCAATCGCATATCCAAATACGCTCATATCAAAGTCTTGCAAGTCTTTTGGGAGATTTTCATCATGCAAAATCCGCCTTTCTTTGAGAAATTCTATACTGCCTCCGATAAGCTCTTGGCAATGCCCTTGATTTTTGAATTGAGCGCAAATGCCTTTGGAATTTATCTGACTAAAGTTTGTGATTGGAAGTTTGGCATTGGTACTAAGCGTCTGCAAAAGTGCTTTTGAGATCGGGTGTGTGGAATAAGAGAGGAAATTATACAAAAGATTCTCATCAAAGGATTTGAGCGTGATTTGTTTATAAAGCTTTGGTTTGCCTTTTGTGAGTGTGCCTGTTTTGTCTAGAAATACCACTTTGGCTTTGGCTATGGATTCTAGAAATCGCGCTTCTTTGAAAAGCAGAGCGTTTTTGTATGCTTTGGCAATGCCAACCACACTTGCAATGGGCGTGGCAAGAGCAAGCGCACATGGACAAGAGATGACAACTACTGAAATGGCAATAATAAGCGCGTGCTCAAAATCCCTATCATACAGATACCAGCCTATAAAGGCGCACAAAACGATAAAAAGCACGCTTCGTGAAAAAGTTTGAGAGAGCGAGTTTGCGAGATTCTGGATATAGGGTTTGTGATGAAGGCTCTCTTCTAAGAGATTTATAATATGGCACATTATAGAGCTTTCATAAGGCTTTGAGACCTTATACCGAAATCCACTCTCAAGCGCGATACTTCCAGAGAGCACTTCTTGATTTTTTTCTTTTTTTATCGGCATAGATTCTCCGCTCAAAGATTTCATATCAAGCAAGGCATAATCATCAAGCAAGATTCCATCACATGCAAGCATTTCGCCGGGCTTTATGCGGATAATCTCATCTTTTTTGATGAGTTTGACATCTTTTTGGATAAGTTTGCCACTAGATTCTACGCTCACAAGTGATGGCATAATACAATGCAATCCATCTAAGCTATCCCCCGCGGCACTTTTGGCGCGCATTTCTAAAAATTTACCACTAAAGACAAATAAAATTATCATCGCCACTGATTCAAAATAAGTCTCGCCACTTCGAGAAATCGCCGCATACAAAGAGTATATAAAAGTTAAGCTCGCCCCAAATGCGACCAAAAAATCCATACCGATAAAACCATGCTTTAGCCCATAATACGCGCTGACAAAAAACACCCTTCCAGTAAAAAACAGCACAGGTGTAGCAAGGAGGCATGAGATGAGATTAAGCACATCTTTCATATCTTGACTCATACCTGAAAAATACCCCGCATACTGCGCCACAGCAATCCACATAATATTCATCGTGCAAAATACGCCAACAACAAACGAAATAAAAAAGCTTCGTTTTTGCTTGTTTATTTGTCTCTCTTGCAGGCTTGGATCATAAATATGCGCGCTATAACCGATAGATTCTATCAGTTCAAAAATGCGTGAGAGCGGAATTATTTGTGGATCAAAAAGGATTTTTGCTTTATTATTTGTGTAGTTGATATGCACTTTTTTTATACCTTTTTGCGCGCCTAAGATATTTTCATTGAGCCATATACAAGCCGCACAATGAATCCCTTCTATGATGAGGCTTACTTCATAATTGTTTTGGATTTTTTTGGTGTTTTTATCAAGGAATTCTTGGTGATTGAGATAGGAGAAATCTTGCTGATGAGAATCTAGTGAGCTTGGCGATTTTGGAGGCGAAAGAGTCGTGCTTCCTAATCGCTCATAAAACCCCTCAAACCCACTATCTGAAAGGATATGATACACACTCTCACAGCCCGCACAGCAAAAATACAAATCCTGCCCGTTTTGCTTGATGTGTTTTAGCTCTTGGCGGTCATATTCTAAATGGCAGTGTGAGCATTGCATACGCTCTCCTTAGATAAATAATAATGCCAAAACAGCGCATTCTATGATTTGCGTGCGAGAATCTAGTTTGTGATTTTTACGATTATGTGGGCGATTTTTGGGTTTTGCGCTTGTGAGAAAAAAGCTCAAACAAAATCCAAGCAGTGCGCCACATATCACTTGCAATGTCGTATGCCTTTCTGCTTCAACCCTTGAGAATCCAACCAAACTTGAAATCGCAATAGCTGGCAAGCCAAGCTTCAAGCCATATCGCTTCTGCAAAAACCCTGCCGCTGAAAACGCCGCTGAAGTATGCCCGCTAGGAAAGCCCTCATAGCTTTCGCCATTTGGTCGTTTGCTGATAGTGGCTAGATTTGTATTGACAGAAGCAAGTCCATGAAATGCGTATTTAATCACATAAGTTGTAGCCACAACGGCTACGGTTGCGATGATTTGCTGCTTGAGCCCGACAAAATCCTTAATAAGCAAAGTATATCCTATGCTAAGAGCGGGCAGAAATTGCGCTGTGTCTCCAAATTTTCGTAGATAATTTGCATTGTCTTGAGGATTAAAGATGTGAGAGCTAAAGATGTTTTGTAAGATATTATGTGTAGCATTTTGTGATGTGCTAGATTCTGATAGTTTATTAGATTCTGTTATTTGCGCGCCTTCAGATGCAAGCATAACTTTTGCTCCAAAAAACAATACAGCAAATAATGATAAAAATAAACACACTTTGCTTCTGTTTTTTGTGCTTTTAGTATTCATGCTTTCTCCTTTTTTTCTTATCTCTCTTTGGGTTGTGATGTGTATTCTAGCAAAATTTTTAATCAATATGAGATAATCTCTAGCCCTTTTATCACGCGCAATGTATGATTTTGTAAGGCTATATCTATGGAATCTGTTGTGATTTGGTCTTGGAATTTTTGTATAGAGTTTTCTAATGGCGCACGAGAATCTAGGCTTGGATAGGTAATGTCGCCTAAGTAGTATTGCACCATTTTTTTATAAAGATTGTCTTTTTCAAACTCTTCAGAAATCACAATCCCGCAATCAAAAAGCGTGATTTTGTCTTTTTTGGTTTCATCATAAATGGCTGTTTTTTTCTCACCCCCGATGATAAGCTCGCGCACTTTGATCGGAGAGAGCCACGAGACATTGATATTGGCGTTTATGTGAGTGTTATTTGTGTTTTGATTGGCGTTTGGATTTTTGAGCTCTAAGTGAATATCAGCAAGCGCACAAAAATGCCGATAATGCGTACGTAAAGTGTGATGTGAGATGATCTCAAGCCCAAATAAATAATCCAAAATCGCCAAATCATGAATCGCCAAATCCCAAATCACATCGACATTTGTCTGAAATAACCCAAGATTAATGCGTCTTGCTTGCAAGTAAATAATCTCGCCAAAATCCTGCAAATGTGCTTTGAGCCATTGCACCGCTGGGCTATACAAAAAAATATGATCGCAATGCAAAATGCAGTGCTGCTGATGAGCTAAATCATACAGAATCTGACATTCTTGCAGGCTTGTGGAGAGGGGCTTTTCTACAAAAGTATGTTTGTGCGCTTCAAGGGCTTGCTTGGCGAGGCTGAAGTGGGTTTGCGGAGGCGTGATAATCATTACCGCTTCAATCGTCCTATCTTTGAGTATAGCCTCAAATGAGCTGTATTCTTGAAAGTCATATATTTGCTTTGCGGCTTGGATTTGTGAATAATCCTCATCAAATACGCACGCAAGCTCAAAAAAATCACTCTTTAGCACAGCTAAAAGGACATTGCGTCCCCAATACCCATACCCAATGATTGCAACTTTCATTTTGTTTATCCTATTATTCTGGCTTTCACATGGCTCTCACATTATAACTCTTGTATCATCGCTATTATAGGGATTTTAGAATCGTGCCAAAGAGCAGATTCTGCTTATAATCTGTGATTTGTGCTTGGTAGAATCCGGGTGTGAGATTTGAGATATGCGTGTCATTAATGAGGATTTCGCCATCAATTTCTACGCCCCATTTTCTATCGCGCGCGCTGTAAAAAAACTCACTAATTGCTGATTTGCCCTCAAGTATAACCTCTAGAATCTGCCCTTTAAGCGCGGTGTTTTGGCTTTTGTTTTGGGCTTTGAGAATCTTATTGAGTGTGTTTAGGCGGGCATTTGTGGTTTTGGCAGGGATTTTGTCTTCCATCATGTCAGCAAGTGTGCCTTCTTCAGAGGAGAACGCAAAAAGATTAAGCTGATGAAACAACCCCTCGCGGACAAAATCGCATAATTCCTCAAATTCGCGCTCACTCTCGCCCGGGTGTCCGATGATAAATGTGCTTCGCAAAAACGCGTTTGGGGCTTGCTTCATAAGCGCGATAAGCTGCAAAATATCTTTTTTGCCGCCACCTCTCTTCATACGTTTAAGCATAGAATCTGAAATGTGCTGGATTGGCATATCGAAGTAATTTTGGATAATAGGAGAATCTATGATAGACTCTATGAGTTTGGGCGATGTGGTGCTTGGGTAGAGGTAGTGGATTCTGGCATTTTTGGCGATGTTTTGAGAATCTATGGCTTTGATGAGCGCACTTAAGCCATCTTTGAGCCCAAAGTCGCGCAAATACGAGCTAGAATCTTGCGCGATAAAGCTAAAGTCTCTAAATCCTTGCGCGCTTAAGAGTTCGATTTCTTTGAGGATAGATTCTATGCTTCTTGATTGGAGTTTGCCCTTAAAGCTTGGAATCGAGCAAAAAGAGCAGGATTGATTGCAACCTTCAGAGAGCTTGATATATGCGTGGATAGATGAGCCTGTGATGACTCTTTTGTCAGATTCTGTGGCAAGAAAGACTTTGTTATTTGTCGAGAAATTTTTAGTAGTGGAGTTTGTGGCAGAGGAGTTTGTGGTAGAAAAATTTTTGATTGCAATGTTGCGTGATATAGGGCTTTGTGGATTCTGCAAGGATTTTAGATTCTGCGGGGTTGTTGAGTTTGGCGGAGTTTTTAGATTCTGTGGGTTTGGCGGTTGCAAGGATTGCAAAATATGCGCTCCTTGTGCTTTTCTGTCGTTATTAGCGTTTGTAGATAGATTTGTAGAAATATGTGCGGGGGTATTTTTGGTTTTGGTAGTGTGCGCAGAAGTGGCAAAAGCAAAGCCCTTTTGGGCGAGAAATGTATCGATTTTGTCATAATCTCGCACGCCGATTAAAATATCAATCTCTGGCATTTGCTCCTCAAGCTCTTTTTGGTAACGTTCACTCAAGCACCCGCTCACAACCAAAATCGCATTTTTGCTTTTTTGCTTTGCGGCATTGAGGATTGTTTGGATACTTTCTTGTTTGGCAGATTGGATAAATCCGCAGGTATTGATGATGATAATATCAGCCTGCGCGATGTGCGGGGTGAGCTCGTATTCTTGTAGTCTGCCAAGCATTACCTCGCTATCGACAAGATTTTTGGTGCAACCAAGCGAGATGAGATGAAGTTTTGGGTTTGTTTGCTGGCTAGATTCTGACATTTGAGAATCTAAAGCAGGAGAATCTGAAGTGTGAGAATCTGAAGTGTGAGAATCTGAAGTGTGAGAATCTGAAGTGTGAGAATCTAGCGCGCCGGAATCTAAAGATTTTGAAATGTTAGATTTTGGCACATTAGTTTTTGGTGTGCTTGATTTTGAATGAATTGTTGGCATTAGCTTTTGTAATAAGAATCCAAAAATACTTTATTGGCACTGCCATCAAATGCCCTGATATGAAGCACATCAAGGCTTAGCTCTACCGCATTGACAACCCACGTAGCCTCATAAATTGGAATGATTCCCATGTGATTGATACGAAAGATTTTTTCTTTGAGATGATCTTGACCGGCGGCGACATTCACATCAAATGTTTTGAGCGTGCTTCGTATGTTTGCAGCATTTGCTTCATCATAGATTGTCGTCATCGCAAGGGCTTTTTCTTTGGGGTAAATACGAAGCCCTAAAGATTCTAACGCGCTTTGTGTGGCAATAGAGAGCTTTTTTGTGTGTACGTAGAGATTTTGGATTCCGCCATTTTTGGCTACAAGATCAAAAAACGCCACAAGTCCGATGATAATGGTTGTCGGTGCAGTCCAAGCGGTTGTGTTTTTGCGCTGATTTTTAAGCTCGGTAGCAAGATTAAAATACAGCCCTACATTGCGCTCTTCTATGATGTCTATGGCATATTGTGAAAGCCCGATGATACTCATTCCCGGAGGCAGCATAAAGGCTTTTTGGCTTCCGCCAATGAGCGCGTCGATGTGCGTTGTATCGATAGGCTCAACACCCATTGCAGTGATCGCATCAGCGATGACTATGATATTTGGGTTAAAGGATTTGATAGCTTTTGCTATGTTTTCGACTGGGTGGCGCAATCCACCGGCAGATTCGCATATCTGGATAGCTACTGCATCGATTTGAGAATCGCTTTTTAGGGCTTCAAGCACCTCATCTACATTTGCTGGAGTATCCCATTGATGTGTGATTTCTGTGTTTGGAATCTTATGCGCTTTGGCAATTTTGCCCCATCGCTCGCCAAATTTACCGCAATTTATGCTTAAAAGCTTGGATTTGCATAAACTTAGAACGCCTGCCTCCATAGCACCACTTCCGCTACTTGCAAGCATAAGCACTTCAGGCAATCCTAAAAGTGCTTTTAGCTCCTCTCGTGCTTTTGCAAAAATCGCTTCAAATTCTTTTGTCCTGTGATGTATGGTTGGCAGAGCCATTGCTTGTCGCAAGGATTCTGGAACGGGTGTTGGTCCGGGTGTGAAAAGTAGCATATTGCCTCCTTTTTAAATGCGAGATTATACCTAAAACACTTTAAAATCATATTATGCTTTGTGTAACTTCACAATTTATTCAAAAATTTGGAAATATTTTATTGTGCTTTAATATAAAAGGGTTTAGTATTTTAACTTTTAGTCAAGAATAAAAGGAGTAAATATGAAAAATACAAAAAAATTACATGTAATGGGTGCAATTATCTGCGGTTTGCTAAGTTTTGGATATGCGGAGGAGCATAAGCATTGGTCGTATGATGAGGTATCAAAATGGGGTGATATTGCAAATGAATTTCACGCGTGCAAATATGGCAAATACCAATCGCCAATCAACATAGAATCTCAAAACATAATCCCTGCAAAAAGCAAAAATAATCTGCATTTTAGCTATCTCAATAATACCGCCCAAAATGTCGTGAATAACGGGCATTCTATACAGGTGAATTTCAAAAGTGGCTCAAGCTTTACACTGCAAAATACAAAATTTGAGCTCGTGCAAGTGCATTTTCATACGCCATCAGAATACACAATCGACAATAAGCATTACCCAATGGTAGCGCATCTTGTGCATAAAAGTAGCGATGGGCAAATGCTTGTGGTGGCTGTGATGTTTCAAGAAGGAAAGCAGAATCCAACAATCCAACAAATCTGGGATAAAATGCCTCAAAAAAGCGGAGAAACAAATAATATAGAAGTGGTGGATATTGCAAATCTAGTCAAAAGCAATGCCCCATATTATCGCCTTGATGGTTCTTTGACAACGCCACCTTGCACAGAGGGCGTGATTTGGATTATTCCAAAAGAGCCCATGAGTGCCTCAAAAGATCAAATAGAGCAATTTACAAACATTATAGGCAAAAACAATCGCCCCGTACAACAAGCCAATGGACGCGTGATTATTGAGGATTAGGATTTAGGTGCTTATAATCTTAAGATGTGGATTGTAATGGGCTATGGAGGCTATGTGTAATGAGAATGAGATTGCCTAAGAGATTGTCTAATGCCAGAATCTAGCCCAAAAGCCCTGCCCTTAAGCCTTTATCTTGTCGCTACTCAAGGCGATAGAAGCCAAGAGGAGTTTCTCTCTATCATCAAACAAGCCATTGAGGGCGGTGTGGATATTATTCAGCTTCGAGAAAAGCATTTAAGCAGCAAGGCGTTTTATCATCTTGCGACAAAAGTAAAGATTCTGTGCGATAGATTCCAGATTCCATTACTCATCAATGACAGAATCGATATCGCTTTAGCGTGCAATGCTAGTGGCGTGCATATCGGGCAAGATGATATGCCCTTATCCGTGGCGCGTAGGATTCTAGGAGATGACAAGATCATCGGGCTTAGCGTGAGAGAGCCAAAGCATCTGAGTGATTTGCAAAAGAGTGGTGATATTGGCAGTGTGGATTATTTGGGTGTAGGTGCAGTGCGAGCGACAACAAGCAAAAATGATAGTGCTGTTATCGGTATAAATGGACTCAAAAGCATAATACATCAAGCCTCACAGATTCTGCGCGCTTCACAAATGACTTCACAAGATCCGCAAGATTTTATTTTTCAGAATCCACAGAATCTAAAAGCCTTGCAGAATCTACAAGAGCCCAGCACTTCTCACACCCATCGCACTTTTTTGCCTGTGGTGGCTATCGGCGGAATAGATAGAGATATTATCACCGATCTTCGCGGGATCGGGCTAAGTGGAATCGCTGTTGTTAGAGCGATTATGGATTCTAGCGATCCAAAGAGGGCAGCTTGTGATTTAAAAAAGGCTTTTTTGGATAAATAAACCAAAATAAATCATATTCTTATCTTTGTATAAATTTGTCGCTGTAAATAAGCTATAATGCTACAACCAAAGTGATAATTCTTAAGTGTGGAAATTCTCAAGTCAAAATCCTTAAATCCAATTAAGAATAAGTTTGCCAAGATAAATGAGTATTGAATGAGGTTTATCAAGTGAAAATAACAAATGCAAGTTTTTATGTTGTGTGTGTGTGCTGTTTGTGTGGAGTATTAAGCGCAGCAAAGATAGATGAAAGCCCTATGCAAATATCACCAAATCCGCTTGCCAAAAATCTAAGGACACAGATTGAGAATATAGATTCTGCATTGCAAAAAAATGATAGCGTATGGCTTAAGAGATACACAAACTACACAGAATACCATACCATATCAAATCAGATTGATAAAATCAAAGACGATCTCAAAAATATCGATAGCTCAAATCCGCAAAGCTTGCAACTCATCGTAGAAAAAAAGCACATACTTGAGACTTTAGAAAAACAGCTTGATATTCTTAAAGACTACAAAGACAATCCATTTCAAGATCTCATACAAAAACCAGAAATTCCAGAACCACCAATCATCAGTAATCCTTTGATTATTTTTAGTGGTATTTCTTACATCAAAAATCTCCAAACCCAGCGCAATACACTAGAATCTACAAAAAACAGCCTCAATGGCGTTATGGCACTTGTCAATAATAAATACAATCTCTTGATTGAGCTTTCTAAGGTTGATAAATCGCCAACAATTATCGAAGATATTTATTCTGTGCAGATTGAGCTTTTGGAGTTTCAAGGCGCGCATAATATCCTCTCAACAACAATTGATATTTATAACAAAAAATATGATGAGGTGTATGGGCAAATTTATAGCGGAATCAAGACGCAAATCCTAAAGCTTGGCTATATTGGTATGGCGGTTTTGATTAGTATTGGGCTTGCGTTGCTGCTAAAAATCATCGTGCGTCGCTATATCAAAGATAATGAGCGCACATATACTTTTAGTAAGGTGATTAATTTTTTTAATATCACAATCATCGTGCTTATTTTGCTCTTTAGCTATATGGAAAATGTAACTTATGTCGTTGCGGTGCTAGGTTTTGCTTCAGCGGGCTTGGCTATTGCGATGAAAGATTTATTTATGAGCGTGCTTGGCTGGATTGTGATTGTGATTGGTGGGAGTATCCATGTAGGCGATAGGATTAGGGTTGAAAAAGATGGCTCAATTTATATCGGCGATGTGCTTGATATTTCTATGCTTCGTATCACAATCCATGAAGATATTACACTCACAAGCTATATGACTAATAGACGCGCAGGAAGAATTATTTTTATACCAAATAATTATATTTTCACAATGATGATCGCAAACTACACACATGGTGGAATGAGAACTGTTTGGGACGGGATAGATTTTAGCATTACATTTGATTCTAATTACCAAAAAGCTGTCAAAATCGCCACAGAAGTGGCTATTAAATATTCCAAAGGCTACACACAAGTAACAAAAAAACAACTCCGCAAAATGCGCGATAAATATTCATTGCGTAATTCTAACACAGAGCCTCGAACTTATAGCTTTATCGAGCCAAATGGGATCAAAATCTCAGTATGGTATCAGACAAATTCTTATGCTACATTATCATTGCGATCGACTATTTCTTTGGAGATTATGCAGCTTATTTTAAAAGAGCCTGATATATTCATCGCATATGATACGACAAAATTTGTCCAAACTCCAAATGATGGCTTTGGTAATAAAGACATTACAAAACGAGCAATCGCCACAGATACTCAAGACAATAAGGATAATGATGTCTAAGCAAAAAGTATTTTTTAAGACTTTTGGCTGTCGCACTAATCTTTATGATACACAAGTGATGCGCGAGAATCTTAGTGATTTTGAATGCACGCAGAGCGAACAAGAAGCACAGATTGTGGTTGTGAATTCTTGCACGGTAACAAATGGCGCAGATTCTGGGGTGCGTAATTATATTAGAAAAGCACACAACGATGGCAAGAGGGTGATATTTGCAGGCTGTGGGGTCAAAACACAAGGCAGGGCACTTTTTGAAAATCATCTTGTCAGTGGGGTTTTGGGACATAGCCATAAGGAGAATCTCAATCGCGCATTGCTTTTAAATGAGCGGTTTTTTTATGAAGACAGGCTTGAAGAGAGGCATTTAGATTCTACGATTATTAGCGAATTTGTCGGCAAGTCTCGAGCATTTATCAAGATCCAAGAGGGCTGTGATTTTGCGTGTAGTTATTGTATTATTCCTTCAGTGCGAGGAGCGGCGCGAAGTTATGATATGCGACAGATTATTAAGCAAGTTGAGATTCTAGTAGAGAAAGGTGTGCTTGAGATTGTGCTTACAGGGACAAATGTCGGAAGCTATGGGAGGGATAAAAAAAGTAGTATTACTGCATTGCTTAGAGAGCTTTTTAGGATTAAACAACTCAAAAGAATCCGCATAGGAAGCCTTGAGCCAAGCCAAATTGACGAGGAGTTTTTCACGCTTTTAGGACATGAAAAGCTTGAGAAGCATTTGCATATCGCGTTACAATACACGCAAAATGAGATTCTAGCCAAAATGAATAGAATCAATCGCGTAGAGAGTGATTTTTTGCTTTTGGAGCGCATTGCAAAACTAGGTTATGCGATTGGGACGGACTTTATCGTAGGACACCCGGGTGAGAGCGAGCAAATATGGCAAGAAGCACTAGAAAATGCAAAATATTTGCCACTCACACATATTCATCCGTTTGTGTATTCGGTGCGCGATGGCACGCCTTCAGCTCTTATGAGCCCAAAAGTGCGCGGAGATGAGGCAAAGCAAAGATTGCATGCATTAAGCGAATGTATCAAAGCCAAGAATCTTGCATTTAGACAAGCACACAAAGCCCAAAATAAACCGCTTTGGATTCTGCTTGAGAAACAAATTGGCGATTGTTATTATGGATTAGATGAATTTTTTAATAAGATTGTTATAGAATCAAATGCGCGACTTCCGCAGTGGTTTTGCCTAGAAAAATACGAGGTGCAGGAGGATATGAATTATGCCAAAATCTAAGCATCTTTTAGTCGTTATTATCGGGTGCATTATTTTGCTTATTTTGAGTGCTGTTTTGGTCTTGCGTGATAGCTCACAGATTGTTTCAGCTGATAAATTTCAAAAAATTTTACAAACCAATGAGATAAATAAAGTATATATACGAGGTGAATATTTTTATCTAGAATCTTATAATAAGTTTGGCGATGAATTTTTTTATCGAGTGCCAAAATCGCAGATAAATCCAAATATGCCCAAGCTTGCCGAGCTGCCAATCGAAGTAAAGTCAAATATTACATGGGTATTTTTCTTGGTTATAGTTTTTGTGGTTGTTGTAATTGTGTATTTTATCGCGCGTTATATATTGTCGTATCAGCCTAAAGTTACTTCACCTATCTCTTCTATGTCAAATTCCATAGAATCTAGAATCCAACCGATACATTCACATATTACCTTTAGAGATGTAGCTGGGATCAAAGAAGCAAAAGAGGAGCTTTTGGAGATTGTGGATTTTCTCAAAAACCCCTCTAAATACCAAAAACTTCATATCACTTTGCCAAAGGGTGTTTTGCTCTCTGGCGCGCCCGGAGTTGGCAAGACATTAATTGCCAAAGCGTTAGCAGGAGAATCTGGCGTGCCGTTTTTTTATCAAAGTGGCGCAAGCTTTGTTGAAATGTATGTGGGCGTGGGCGCAAAAAGAGTTCGAGAGCTTTTTAGTGTAGCAAAGGCTAGCGCGCCTTCTATTATTTTTATCGATGAAATTGATGCGATAGGCAAGAAGCGCGGACTAGAATCAAACAACAACGAGCGAGAAAGCACGCTCAATCAGCTTTTGATGGAGATGGACGGATTTAGCGATAATAGTGGTGTGATTGTCATTGGTGCGACAAATCATATAGAAGCACTTGATAGCGCGCTTTTGCGAAGTGGGAGATTTGATAGGCGGATTTTTATTGAGCTACCAAATCTTACGGAGCGAAAAGAAATGCTTGAGATGTATTTGCGCGATAAACCACACCAAATCGACACACAAGAAATCACACAAAAAACTTCAGGCTTTAGCGGAGCGATGATCGCTACGCTTGTCAATGAAGCAGCACTTTGTGCGGTGCGAGCAAATAGCAAAGTCTTGCGTGATGTGGATTTTGAGGCGGTGTATAGCAAAATCTCTCATGGGACGCGGAGATTGCCGTTTTTGGACGATGAGGCTAAATGCGTCTATGCGCTTTATCAGGCGAGCAAGATTGATTATGCGATTACGCATGGGCTGTCTTTGGAGAAGGCTTCGCTTTTTGAGACAAATATCGCGAGGATAGATAAGAGCAATCTCGCGACTATAAACAATGCGAAACTAGAATCTCATATCGGATTTTATATCGTTGGCAATGAGGCTTTGAGGGGAAATTTTGGTTTGGGCTATGGGCTGTTTGCCCAAGATTTAGCAGAATCTAAAAGGCTTATACAGCTTGGCTTTGAGTGTGGGCTATTTGAAAGCGATGAGCGCGATTTAAGCAATGCAAACGATTTGCAAAGCAATATAAGCACCAAATATATGGAGGTTAAAAACCATCTGAAATTTTATGTCGCATTGCATTCAAAGCAAATACAGCAGATAGAAAAAGTGCTTCTTCAAGAGGAAAAGTTTGAGGAAAAAAGTTTGATTGATAAAGTCTAGAATCTAGGAGGTTTATTTATTCTGAGTGAGGGGCAATCGCTGACCGAAGAATCTAGGAGGAGTTGTTATCATAAGACTTTAAAGCCAAAGTAAAGCATTTATAATAGATGAAATAGATTTAGATTCTGAATTTGCTTAAATAACAGCAAAGATTCTTGCTCTTAGATTCTATGTGTGCGAGAATCTAGCGAGCAAAAATCTAGTCGCGTGGCATATACATAATGATACCAACCCCAAAAAGTGCGATAAATGCGCCTATCATATCCCATTTATCGGGCTTAAAATCATCAAACCACATAGCCCACAAAATAGAAAACGCAATAAAAATGCCCCCATAAGTCGCATACACGCGCCCAAATCCTTGAGCCTGAAAGGTAGCCACTATACCATAAAGAGTCAGCAAAATACAGCCACACAGCCCGATATAAAGCGGTTTGCCGCTTTTGAGCCAAAGCCAAACCAAATACCCGCCACCAACTTCCAAAAATGCACTAAGTATAAAAATCGCTAAAGATTTAAGAATCATTATGAAATATCAATCTCAAGCCCGACAGGACAATGATCGCTCCCCATTATCTCAGGATAGATTCTAGCGTCTTTGAGCCTAGAATCTAAAATCTGTGAGCACAAAAAGTAGTCAATCCGCCAGCCGGTGTTGTTCTCTCGCGCTTTGCCCATGTAGCTCCACCAGCTATATGCACCCTCTTTATCTGGGTAGAAGTAGCGGAAGGTATCTGTGAAGCCAGAATCTAAAAGTTTGCTAAATTTCTTGCGCTCCTCATCGGTGAAGCCTGCGTTCCTGCGGTTTGTCTTGGGGTTTTTGAGATCGATTTCTTTGTGTGCGACATTGAGATCGCCACAGATTACCACAGGCTTTGTTTTCTCGAGATTCTTGACAAACGCGCGGAAGTCATCTTCCCACTCCATACGATACTCTAGCCGCTCAAGCTCGCGCTTGCTGTTTGGCGTATAGACATTGACAAGATAGAAGTCCTTGTATTCAGCAGTGATGATGCGCCCCTCAAGGTCGTGGTGTGCGATACCCATATCATAGGAGACGCTTAAGGGCTTTGTCTTGCTAAAGATCGCCACGCCTGAGTAGCCTTTTTTTTGCGCGCTGTTCCAATACTCCTCATAGCGCGGGAAGTCAAAGCTTGCCTGATCGCGCTGCATCTTAGATTCTTGGATACAAAAGACATCAGCGTCAATGGCGTT
The DNA here is from genome assembly GCF_900451005.1 of Helicobacter fennelliae. Lineage (NCBI taxonomy): Bacteria > Pseudomonadati > Campylobacterota > Epsilonproteobacteria > Campylobacterales > Helicobacteraceae > Helicobacter > Helicobacter fennelliae. The sequence goes on along the minus strand of NZ_UGIB01000001.1, from coordinate 607,041 downwards.
AAAAAACTCCATAAAGCCCTTGTTCATACACGCGCGCAGACCATTGACATTCCATGATATAAGATTCATATTTTTCCTTTGTTTGAAAATCTAGATTCTAAATTCTAGCTTTTTAGTAGGTTTTGCGGATTGCTTCAGCTCTCTTAATTAGCGACGCACGAAAAGTAGTGACTCATTCGCTCACCTTGCAAAACCCCAAAATTTATTCAAAAATCTAGAATTTCTTTACACTGGTTTTATCATTTGCTTTTTGTGTTTGCATAGATTCTAGATTCTGCTTTGTATGTTTTGGAATCCTTGTAATTTGTATTTCACTAGAATCCATATTGTCTATCGTTAATTTTAAAGTCGCATTCTAACAGATTTTCATCGTTTAAGCAAATTTTTAAACAATCTTAGGCAAAATCCTATTTTTAAATCTTTTATCTCTCAAATATAAGGCTCGATAGCTCAGTCGGTAGAGCAGGAGACTGAAAATCTCCGTGTCGGTGGTTCGATTCCGCCTCGAGCCACCACTTTTTGTCTTTCATATCACTTTTTATTTTCATGATTTTGACTTTATATAGATTTTAAGCATTTATAGTATAGTATGAATCCATTTTATTTTTGATGATTGAGGAGATGTGATGAATATTTGCAAGCTTGCTATAAACCATGTATTATGTGTTGCTTTATTGTGTGGTAGCGCATTGGCATATAAATGCTCTGAGGATTTTTATTGTGAAGATGGGCGTTTGGGGATTGGAGGGTATTATTCAAGCTTTGGCTCTAATGCTGTAACTTCAGATAATGTAGGCGGGTATTTATCACTATCAGATGATCATTATTTCAAGTGGTTTTATTTTGGAGGTGTTGTTAGAGGTGGATATGGGGCTTCTTATCTTGATATGAAGCAAGGCGGTGCGTCCAAAAAAGACACAAATTAGCTTTTGGCTGTTGAGCCTCGTATCGGGATAAATCTTGGCTCTTTGAGAACACCGACTTTTATTTACTTTGCCATGCCTCTTGAATCTTATGATGTAGCACTTGATGATACAAATACGCGGTTTGCAAATTATATGTTTTTTATAGGTGGAGGTATTTTTAATCGCACCTTGCTAACGCAGACATTTGGACTAGAATCTAGAGTGAGCTTTACTACTAATGTGAGACATCGCTATTATGTATCCGATGCAAGGGCTAGCAAGAGATTTGATGGTAGTTATAGGATCGAGGCTTCTTTTGGAATATTGCGTAGAGGAAATGCTATGGCACAAGAGGTGCCAGCGAGCCAAAAGTATTTTTGAGACGCCGGATTTTTATATGAATCTTAAGGGTATTTATTATCATATGAATCCTATTGATACGCCCGCTTTTTATTATCCTACGACTCATAATTTCGTGCTTATGCTTGAGATTGGTATCGGGCTGAATCGACCTTTTGTATTATAGTTTGAGAGAGTGCCAAAGTAGTTGGATTTGATTAAAAAACAAGCATTTCGCGTTTGATTTTATTGAGTAAGTCGATTTGCTCTTTGAGTTTATCGACTTGTTCGTTTATCTGCCCCAAAACAGACATTTGCAAATGCTCGGGCATATCCATAGAGCCACGTTTAATCATAATATAATCCACAAAGCTGATTTTACCCATTCCAAGCAGAATCTGTATCTCATCTCGAATCTCTTCGATTCTAGCGATAATTTCATTGATTTTTTCAAACATAATTCTACTCCTTTTGCTTGTTTTAAGGTTTGATTCCTATGCTAATAAGCGTATGTATATGCACAGCACCTAAAATTTTATTGTTTTCATCGACAATGACTAAAAGCTGGATTTTGTTTTGCTCTATAAAATCTAGCGTTTGGCTTGCGAGCTGATCTTTGTTGGTGCATACTTTTGGGTTGTGTGTCGCAAAATGTAGTGCTGGCGCATTTACATCAAAATCATCACGCATCATTGCCCTTCGCAAATCTCCATCGCTTAGAACTGCTACAAGTGTATTATCTTTTGCGATTATTGCGTTGCCCAATCTTTTTTCACTCATAATGACAATTGCATCTTTGAGTGGAGTTTCTGGTGTGATGATCGGAAGGTTTGTTGTTTGCATAATATCTGAAATCTTGATAAAAAGCCTTTTGCCAAGACTTCCGCCGGGGTGGAGATTGCCAAAGTCTTTTTTACTGAAGCCTCGTGCCTTCATCAAGCACCCGGCCAAAGCATCACCCATTGCAAGCGTGAGCGTTGTTGAGCTCATCGGAGCTGTTTGGATCGGGCAAGCTTCTTTGGAGATAGCAATCGGCAGAAAATAATCCCCAAGCCGACTCAATGGAGAATCTATGGATTTACTCATCGTGATAGTGGCTTTGCTTAGACGTTTGAGATGAGGAAAAATCTCTAGAATCTCACTGCTTTCGCCACTATAACTGATAGCCAAAACAATATCTTCTTTTTGGATCATTCCTAAATCACCATGCAAGGCTTCTGTCGGGTGGAGAAAAAAGCTTGGTGTCCCAGTGCTAGCGAGTGTGGCGGCAATTTTTGCTCCGATATGACCACTTTTTCCTACTCCACACACGATGAGTTTGCCTTTAGATTCTAGGATTGCTGTGATGATTTTATCCCATTGGATTGTGCTACATTTTTTTGCAGAATCTAAAAGCTCTTTTGCTTCTTGCTCTAAAATCTCTTTGGCAATTTGACTATAATCCATTGTGTATCCATTATGCTGTGAAAATATGTGTAAGAATAATTGGATATTTTTTGATTTTTTTGAAAAGAAACTTTCGTATCAAATTGCGCACTTCGTTTTCAAGCAATTTTTTGTCATTAAGCGTTTCTTTTTTCATACTTCGGATAGCCATTTCAAGTGTGCCTTCTATCTCTTTGTGCGTTTCTTTTTGCTCTTTTGTGCTGACTACGCCGATTGTTTGAAGCTCTAGTGATCGGATTTTTTGCTCGTTTTTGTTGATAAATAAAACTATGCTAACCATTCCAGATTGTGCGAGATCATTTCGATCTTGGACTGTGAGATTATCGATTTCTTTATTGGCTTGATTATCGATAAAGATTTTGCCAGATTTTACATTACGCACTTTGCGCATATAGCTTGGATTGACCTCGATTTGATCGCCATCTTCCATAAGATATATGTTTTTTTCAAGCACCCCACATTTGATTGCAGTATCTTTGTGTTTGGCGACATGGTTGTATTCGCCATGCACAGGAAGGAAAAATTTTGGCTTAATCAAACGCAACATAAGTTTTTGCTCTTCTTGTGCGGCATGCCCGCTGACATGGATTTCGCTGAAATCTTGATATGCGACACTCGCTCCTGCTTTCATAAGAAAATTAAGCACCGCTGAGACTGAACCTTCATTGCCCGGAATGGCTTTGGCAGAAAGAATGATAAGATCGCTTGGTTTGATTTTGACATGGCGATGTTCATCAGTTGCCATTCTGTATAATGCGCTCATTGTCTCGCCTTGTGAGCCGGTAGTTACGATAAGCACTTCATTATCAGGGTATTTTTCAATCTCGTGTGCCTCGATAAAAATATTGCTTGGAAGATTAATATAGCCAAGCTCTCGTGCGATGTCGATATTTTTTTCCATTGATCGCCCTATGACAGAGACTTTTCTATTGTATTTGATACCATAAGTTATGGCTTGATAGACGCGGTGGATATTTGAGCTAAAGGTGCTCATAATCACTCTTCCGCTTGCGTTTTTAAATAGCGCATCAAATGTCGGTCCAACCACAGCTTCACTTTGCGTGCAACCGGTTTTGTGTGAATTGGTCGAATCACTTAAAAGTAGCATAACGCCCTGCTCGCCATAATGTGCGAGTCTGTGAAGATCAGTAGGAAGATTATCAATTGGTGTATGATCGATTTTGAAATCCCCAGTGTGTATGATGAGCCCAGCTTCTGTTTTGATAGCAAGTGCTGATGAGTCAATGATAGAGTGCGTGATGTGAATCCACTCAATCTCAAAATCTCCGATTTGAATGGGTTGGCGTTTTTGGACGACTCGAAAATATGATCGAAATTTTTTAAGTCCATGCTCATCAAATTTATTGCCAATCATTCCAAGAGCCAAAGGTGTCCCATAAAGCGGAAACTGCAATTCTTTGAATAAATATGGCACAGCTCCAATGTGATCTTCGTGTGCGTGAGTGATGACAACGCCAGCGATTTTGTCTTTGATGGTTTGCAAATAACTAAAATCAGGAATCAAAATATCCACTCCATGCATATTTTCTTCAGGAAAGCTCATTCCGACATCAATTATTATCGCAGAATTTTCTGTCTCCATTACCATCATATTTCCGCCGATTTCACCCAATCCACCAAGAGGAGTTATCCTTACTTTTGCTTTGGTGTTGAGATCAAGTTTGTTATGTGGATTGAGGCTGTTTTTTTGGATTCTAGTGTTGGTTTCAACGCCTTTTTTGAGATCTTTATGGAATGCAAGATTGCCTCTTTCATTGCTTCCTTGCACTTCTCTTGCGCCACTATGGGTTTGGCTTTGGGAATGTGGCTTTTTGTTTGGCCATTGTCTTTTTTGCGTAGGTTGCGCTTCTTTAGTTGTCTCTGTATGCTGAGAATCTGGCTTTTTAAATTTTGGACGAAAAAATCTTTTTTTTGGTTCGTTATTTTGGTTTGGTTCATTCATCGCTAATCCTTTATGTATTGGTAAATATGGTGATAGTTTTGCGTAGAAACTTCGTGCGGTCTTTTATCAAGCGAAATACCTAATTGTGTAAAAATAGATTCTAGTTTTGGTTTGTCATATTGTGTCGCTAGATTATTGAGTAGCTTTTTTCGAGGCGCATTAAAAGCGATTTTGAGCATATTTTCAAATCCTGCTTCAATGCGCGTTTCATCGGATTTGGTTAGTTTAAATACTGATGAAAAAACTTTTGGCATAGGCTCAAAACACTCTGGTGCCACATCAAAGAGAATCTGCACTTCTCCGACACTTTGTGCCAAAACACTTAAAGCACAAAATTGCTTATCTGCTTCATTCGCACAAAATTTTTGAGCTACTTCTTTTTGTGTCATCACAACAAATCCTCTGCATAATGGATCTTTGATGACATTGATAACAATTCGTGTCGCGATATAGTATGGCAAATTAGATACTAAAATATATTTTTCATTTTCAAGCCAACCTTCCTGAAATGGAAGTGAAAGCACATCACATTCGATTAATGTGAAATTATTTTTCATATCTTTGTGTGATTTTTGAAATTTACGCAAAACAAAAGAACACAGATTGGTATCGATTTCGTAAGTCTTTAGACTCGAGAGTCTCAATAGCCTTTCTGATAAATCACCCAAGCCAACCCCGATTTCTATGAGTTTATTATTTTCTCGTATATCGGAGACCGATTGGACGATCCTATCAAGAGCGGCAGAATCTTTTAAGAAATTCTGCCCAAAGTATTTTTTAGCTTCAGGTTGCAGTATCAATCCCTCTTAAAAATGTGAAAATTATTGTATCAATTTTTTCATTAATTATTTGTAAATTCAAAGTATGATTTTAAAAAATTAATGGAGTTGGAAATTATATGGATAATCTTGCTCGGAGAATTATTCCTTGTTTAGATATTAAAAATGGTTCTGTTGTAAAGGGTGTGAATTTTGTCGGCTTAAAAGATATGGGCGATCCTGTCGCATTGGCACAATTTTATAATGACGCTGGAGCAGATGAGATTGTGATTTTGGATATTACAGCGACTTTTGAGCATAGAAAGATCATCGTGGAGCTGATTAAACAGATTTCTAAATATGTCTATATTCCGCTGACTATTGGTGGGGGCATTAGAGATTTGGAGGATATGTATTTGCTTCTTGATGCGGGGGCTGATAAGATAAGCTTAAATAGCGCAGCAATCCAGAATCCAGATCTCATCACGCAAGGTGCGAAGCGATTTGGCTCTCAATGTATCGTTGTCGCGATTGATGTGCGAAGTGCGGTAGATTCTGATAAGTTAGATTCTGCAAAACAAATCAAAAAAGAAGTCTATATCAAAGGCGGGCGTGAAAATACACATGTTGAAATGTGTGCTTGGGCAAAAATTTGTGAGGACAAAGGAGCGGGAGAGTTTTTATTGACGAGTATGGATACTGATGGCACAAAGCAAGGCTATGATCTTGAGACATTGAAGCAAATGAGGCAAAGCACAAGTCGTCCGATTATCGCTTCTGGTGGAGCGGGCAAAAAGGAAGATATTGCAGAAATTTTTAAGGCAAATCTTGCTGATGCCGCATTGGCAGCGAGTATTTTTCATAATAATGAAATCTCTATACACGATTTAAAAATATTCCTCAAACAACAAAATATTCCCATAAGGATTTGAGATGTTAATTTGCGCTGGACGAAATGAAATGATTAAATATGCCATACCGATTGGTGTTGGACTTGTCGAGGCAAGTATCGGACTGACTCAGCTTTGTCTCAAAGAAAATGTCAAGCAAGTTACTTTTGTCGGCACAGCAGGATCGTATTCTTATGATATTCCATTGCTTTCTATTTGCACGAGCACTCAAGCGACCCAAATCGAATCAGGTTTTTTATTTGGAGAGTGTTATACACCGCTTGAAAATTGCATAGCGATTGAGAGTCAGCCCGGAGTTTCACATGAAACATATTCTCATATTTTAGTCAATTCTTCAAACTACATCACGACCAATTCTAATGTATCCAACAAAATGACAAATGCTGGAATCTTTATAGAAAATATGGAATTTTTTGCTGTTTTGAGAGTGGCACAGGAATTTTATATTCCTGCTTGTGGAATTTTTTGTATCACAAATTATTGCAATGAAAATGCGCATAGAGATTTTTTGATTAATCAAAGTTGCGCAAAAATTGAGCTTGAGAAATACATAGCAAATGAATACAAAAAATATTTATAGTTATTCTTTATCTGATTTGTCTGCCATTTGCTCTCCTTCATTTCGAGCCAAACAGCTTTATAATTGGCTCTATGTAAAATATGAAAAAGATTTTTTGGCAATGCAGAATTTACCAAAGACATTGCGGGAGCAATTAAGCCAAGAGTTTTCAGCTCAGAATCTTGAATGTATAGCCCAAGAGCATAGTGTCGATGGGACAAAAAAATATTTATTCAAAACAAAAGATGGACATACTTTTGAGAGCGTTTTTCTCAAAATGAAAGATAAAAAAATCGATCAAAATGGAAAAATATTGGAAAGCGAAAAATATACTTTTTGTATTTCAAGTCAAATTGGTTGCAAAGTCGGCTGTGCTTTTTGCTCGACAGCAAAAGGTGGATTTATAAGAAATTTAGATTCTGGTGAGATTGTCGAGCAAGTTGTCAATCTCAAAAAGTTTAATAAGATTCCACCAGAAAAGAGAGTCAATATAGTCTATATGGGAATGGGTGAGCCGTTGCATAATTTTGATAATGTAGTCAAAGCTATACAAATCATCGCTGAGCTTGACGGGCTTTCTATATCTCCAAAAAGACAAACTATATCGACAAGCGGAATCAGCCCCTTTATAGATAAATTAGGTGAGCTCAAGCTTAGCGTGCAGCTTGCGATTTCTTTGCATGCGGTTGATGATGAGCTACGTTCACAGCTTATTCCTATGAATAAAACATACAATATTGAAAATATTATTGAGGCAGTGAAGAAGTTTCCTATCGATACGAGAAAAAAAGTTATGTTTGAGTATTTGGTGATTAAAGACATCAATGATGATCTTACAAGTGCAAAAAAACTCCTTAAGCTCCTCAATGGAATCAGCGCAAAAGTCAATCTTATTTTGTTTAATCCTCATGCTCGCACCAAATTCCAGCGACCCGATATACAAAAAGTGAGGGTATTTGCAGATTTTTTGACAAATAAGGGATTGCTTGCTACTATTCGAGAATCTAGAGGGATTGATATTTCCGCTGCTTGTGGGCAACTTCGTGAGAAAAAAATCCATCTTGATGATTGCGTTTCACATGAAACAACTTATAAAACAACGATAAAGGAGTAAAATGGAACCATTGGAAATTGTATTGTTGGTATTTTTGGCTGTATTTTTGATCGTAAGCGTGGCTGTGTATATTTATTTTGTCAATAACAAAAAGGATTTGTAATGCTCGTGCATATTTGCTGCTCGGTGGATAGTCATTATTTTTTAAGTGAGCTTAAAAAGAAATATCCAGATGAAGATTTTGTGGGATTTTTTTATAATCCAAACATACACCCAAAATCTGAATATGATTTGCGGCTAAGTGATGTGCAAAGAAGCTGTGATATGCTTGGTATCCGACTTATCGAGGGTGCATATAATGATAGGCATTGGTTTGTGGGCGTAAGGGGAATGGAAAATGAGCCAGAAAAAGGCGAGAGGTGCTTGAAATGTTTTGACATTCGGCTCACAGAAAGTGCCAAAAAAGCCCAAGAATTAGGAGAGCAAAAATTTACAACCACTTTGCTTTCGAGTCCCATGAAAGAGCAAGAGATTCTCTACAAGCAAGGCGATCAAATCGGTATGCAAATGGGCTTAGATTTTATCAAAGTCAATGTCCGATCTAATGGTGGCGTCCAGCGACAAAATGAACTTGCAAAGCAAGATAATTTATATAGACAGAATTATTGTGGTTGCACCTTTGCACTTTCTCAGCAAAGACAAAAGCAAAACCGCTTGAGTCTCGAGATGATAAGCGATATAGGAGGCAGAAAACTACCCGGAAGTATTGAGGAAAGACAAGAGATTTTTGCGTTGCGTGATATGCTTGAAAAAAACAATCAGCACTATATCCTCACTCAAAGAAAAAAAATCACTTGGAGGCTTTTATCAGGCAAAATCTCACAAAATGGCAATGTCATACCAAGCTATATTTTGGCACATTCAGATTCTAAGGATTGTAAATCAGGGCAAATATTTTGGGGTTATACTCAAATTGCAACTCAAACATTTCACAATGCTACCCATAATACCACATCTCAAAACCCCCCACTTTGTCAAAAGCTCTTAATCGGAATCAGCAAAAAAGATGATAGTGTGTATTTGACGCTGGATTCTTTGAATACTTTGGCACAAACATCATACAAAGATATTGTCGATATGCTTTATAATCCGCTATCTTATGAATGCGAATTGCATATACGAAAAATCATCTGTGGCGATGAGAGCATAAATCCTATAATTATCATAGAAAACCCCATATACGATAATGTAAAAATTACAATACAAAGTGTTTTTCAAGAAGAAAAAATCTTTCAAGTTGTAGATTTTGTAGATTTCAATCAAAGATGAGAGATAAATAGAGATTATGTTATGAGCTAAATACCAGAATCTACATTCTAGAATCCAATTACTTAGAATCTAAATCAAAGATAGAATCTTAAATGAAATGCAATCTCTTAGATTTTAGTGTTTTAATTAAAAAAAATTATGTATAATTTAGATTTTTAAAATCAATAGAAACTTAAGGTAACAAATAAGAAAGGCACAAATTATGGATATGGTTATGGATATTAATAAGATCAAAAAGATTCTGCCACATCGCTATCCTTTGCTTCTTGTTGATAGGATTACTCGGTTAGAAAAAGATGTATGTGTTGAAGGTTACAAAAATGTAACAGCAAATGAGCAGATTTTTTTGGGGCATTTTCCAAGCAAACCGATTTATCCGGGCGTGATGATTATAGAGGGAATGGCGCAAGCAGGAGGAGTTTTGGCATTTGTAAGCACTTGGGGAGATGATATAAGTGCTGCTGAAAGTAAGATTGTGTATTTTATGACGATTGATAGAGTGAAATTTCGTATTCCTGTCGTGCCGGGCGATAGATTGGATTATCATCTTGAAGTGCTGAAACACAAGGGTGCTGTTTGGTCTTTGGACGCAAAAGCCTTTGTCGATGGCAAATTAGTCTGTGAAGCCGAGCTTAAAGCTATGGTTGCAGATAGTACAGAGGAAAAATAATGTGCGGAGCCAAAATCGCCAAAAGTGCAGTTATCGAAAATGGCGCAAAAATTGGTAAAAATGTAGAGATTGGAGAGTTTTGCGTCATAGGCAAAGATGTATCCATCGGCGATCACACAAAGCTTTATAATAATGTAACGATTTTGGGGCATACAACGATCGGACAAAGCAACACAATTTTTCCTTATGCAGTTTTAGGCACTATACCTCAAGACTTGAAATATAATGGCGAAAAAGTCGAGCTTATTATTGGAGATTTTAATACGATTAGAGAGCATTGTATGTTTAATCCCGGCACAAAAGGTGGTATCGAAAAAACAATCATAGGCAACCAGAATCTATTTATGGCATTTGTGCATATCGCTCATGATTGTATCATAGGCAATCATTGTATCTTAGCAAATAATGCGACTTTGGGCGGGCATATAGAAATTGGCGATTATGTTAATATCGGCGGAATGACGCCTGTTCATCAGTTTGTCAAAGTTGGCGATGGCGCGATGATAGCTGGTGCTTCTGCCCTATCTCAAGATATTCCGCCATTTTGTATGGCTGAAGGCAATCGCGCAGTGATTCGCGGACTCAATAAACACAGAATGAGAAAGCTATTTTCTCACGAAGAAATTGATGCTATAAGTAGCTTTTATCGCAAATTATTTCATTCTGATGCGCCATTACGACAAATCGCACAAGAAGAGCTTGACTCACAACCTGCCTTAGAATCCATAGAGAAAATATGCTATTTTATTTTAGAATCTCAAAGAGGAATACCTATCCGAAAGGACATTAATGGATAAAGATGTATGCTATTTTTGCGGTAGAGAAAAAACAAAAGATTTTCCGCTTCTGACTAATCCTGACAGAGTTAGGGATTATGTCGGCGTGAGGGCAAAGATTTGTCTTGTTTGTATTAGTGCATTTTATAAACACATCATCGCACAGCGATCGTTTGGCGAAAATAAGGCTGATAAATCCATATCAACGATAAAAGAAAAAATTTCAGTAGATTCTACTTTAATACCCTCTCCGCGAGAGCTCAAAGCCAAATTAGATGAATATGTCATCGGGCAGGAAGAAGCCAAAAAGGTATTTTCTGTGGCAGTGTATAACCACTACAAAAGGATTCTAAGTAATCTCAATAGTGATGATTCTAGCACTGATGATTCTGATGATGTCGAAATATCAAAATCAAATATTTTGCTTATAGGACCCACAGGAAGCGGTAAAACCCTTATGGCACAGACTTTGGCGCGCTTTTTGGATTTGCCTATAGCTATTTCAGATGCGACAAGTTTGACAGAAGCTGGGTATGTCGGCGAAGATGTGGAAAATATTTTGACACGACTTTTTCAAGCCGCTGATGGTGATGTGCAAAAAGCACAAAGAGGGATAGTTTTTATCGATGAGATTGATAAGATCTCAAGACTTTCAGAAAACCGCTCAATCACTCGAGATGTTTCAGGCGAGGGCGTGCAACAGGCATTGCTTAAAATCATCGAAGGAAGTGTGGTGAATATTCCACCAAAAGGTGGGAGAAAACACCCAAATCAAGATTTTATACAAATAGATACAAGCAATATTTTATTTATTTGTGGTGGGGCATTTGATGGATTGAGTGAGATTATCAAAAGGCGAATGGGTAATAATGTGCTTGGATTTAGTAGCGAAAAACAGACAAAGATTCAGCAAGAAGAGCAGATTCTTCATCATGTAGAGCCAGATGATTTAGTCGCTTATGGTTTGATTCCGGAGCTTATCGGGCGGTTGCATGTGATTACTACGCTTGATGCGATCACGCAAGAAGCGATGATTGATATTCTTACAAAGCCCAAAAATGCACTCATCAAACAATATCAAAAGCTTTTTAAGCTTGATGGGGCTGAGCTTGTGTTTGAAAAAGAAGCCATAAAAGAAATAGCGCGTTTAGCTATTGCAAGAAAGACGGGAGCTAGGGGCTTGCAGGCTATTATCGAGGGCTTTATGACAGATATTATGTTTGATTTGCCATCTTTGCGATCGTATGAGGTTGTCATTACCAAAGATTGTGTAGAGAAAAAGTCTAAACCACTGCTTATAAAACATAAAAAAATCTCTAAAATAAAAGGAGCATAGAGTGTTTTTAAATAAATTGATTGGAATGTTTTCGCATGATATTGCGATAGATTTGGGGACAGCAAATACGATTGTGCTACTCAAAGGACAAGGAATTATCATCAATGAACCATCTATTGTGGCAGTTCGCGTTGATCGATTTGATAGAGAGAGTGGCGAGATTTTGGCTGTCGGGCATGAAGCCAAAGAAATGGTAGGAAAAACTCCAAGCGGGATTCGGGCTATCCGCCCTATGAAAGATGGTGTCATCGCAGATTTTGACATCACAGAAAAAATGATCCGCTATTTTATCGAAAAAGCACACAATAGAAAGTCTCTCATTCGTCCTAGGATTATGGTTTGTGTGCCGTATGGATTGACAGGAGTTGAGCGCAAGGCGGTTAAAGAATCCGCTATGAGCGCTGGCGCAAGAGAAGTGTATTTGATAGAAGAGCCTATGGCTGCAGCGATTGGGGCTGGGTTGCCTGTTAAAGAACCGCAAGGAAGCTTGATTGTTGATATTGGAGGTGGGACCACAGAGATTGGAGTGATTTCACTAGGAGGTTTGGTGATTTCTAAATCCATTCGTGTAGCTGGCGATAAGCTTGATATGGCAATTGTGAATTATGTCAGAAAAAAATACAATCTTTTGATCGGTGAGCGCGCAGGAGAAGAGATCAAAATCCAAATCGGTGCGGCTGCTCCTCTTGAAACACCGCTTTCTATGCAGATCAAAGGAAGGGATCAGGTGAGCGGATTACTCAATGCTATCGAGCTTACAAGCGAAGATGTGCGCGAGGCGATTAAAGATCAATTACGAGAAATCGGTGCTGCTATCAAAAGTGTCATAGAATCTGTGCCGGCAGATTTGGCAGGGGATTTGGTAGAAAATGGACTCACGCTTACAGGAGGAGGTGCGTTGATTCGCGGGCTTGATTGCTATCTTTCAGACACGATCAAGCTTCCTGTGTTTATCGGCGATGAGCCATTGCTTGCTGTCGCAAAAGGCACAGGAAAGGCTATCGAAGAGCTTGATACTTTGTATAACACAAGCAAATACGAATAATCCACAATTCACCGATGAAATACCAATCACTTGCGATCACGATTATATGTATAGCAGTGCTTTTTATTGCGATAGATTCAAGCAGTTTTTTGCAAAATCATATCATGCGTATCGGAGGTGGTATTAAAATTTTTGTGCTAGATTCTAAAGACGCGATCGCCCTAAAATACAATCAATACATCAACCAAGCCCATACAATAAAAAAATACCAAGAAAAGCTCAAAGATTACGATCAGCTTGAGCTAGAGCTCAAAAATGTGCGTAATGAAATCGATGCCTTATCGTTGTTTGATACACAGCAGACTTTTTATCGTGATGCGCAGTTTTTGCCTGCTCGAGCGTATTTGTATGTGGGAATGGGAAATTATAATCGAGTTTGGATTGACTTTGATACAAGCCATTATCCAGAAGGACGGCTTTTTGGAATCGTTCAGGATGGAAAAGCTTTGGGTATAGCTATTGTCAAGGATAGGAAGCTTGTTGGGTTACTCAATGGTGAAAAGCAAAGCAGTTATAGCGTATTTATCGGTGATGAGAAGATTCCAGCCATCATTCATTACAATAGCCTATCTCCAGAAAATATAGTTGCGGATTTTATTCCTTCATGGAAAGAAATTCACATTGGCGATCAGGTTTTTACAAGTGGGCTTGATGGCATTTTTATCAAGGGAGTTTTAGTCGGCGAAGTCGTCTCCGTGAGTCATGATTATGGCTATATCACAGCGCAAGTGAAGCCATATGCAAAGAATTTTGATCTTGATTATATTTGGCTTGTTGATACAAAAGTGCCATCGCAAACCCTGCCACAAGACAAAACACCATTTTGATTTATGCAGCATTTACTTGATACATTACAATCTGCCCAGACAAAACAAGAGTTAAAGTATGTTGTGCTTAAAGCTGTGGAAGCAGTGAAATTAGCACACATATCTGAAGCGGATTTTGCACTTTATAAGCTTTTTTGCCAGAATCTACGCAATAGAATCTTTGAGATTTTTCAGAATGGGGATATTTTAGATTCTGTGTTTTTGTATCTTGGATTTATTATTTCTCGCGATCTTGAGGAGGATTCAAGGTTTGAAGTTTTTGTAAAACTCGTTGATACAATGCTTAAAGAAAATGTCAGCGATGAAGAATATGTAATGCTTGTTGAGCTTGGAGCTATGGCTAGGATTCTCAAAAACCCTAAAAATCAAATATTTGCGATAGATCAAAACGCAATATATAGTGCTGATGATGGATTATGTTTTTTGATTTCTCATATCGTATTTTGCGATATTACAAGCTTTAGCGCACAAAAAACTTCACAATTCATCACAGAATCTTTTGCAATTTTTCATGTGGATTTTGGGTGGCTTGAGTGCGCATTGCGATTTGCTATGCAATCTGTGGATTCTGCGCTTCATAGAAGAAATATGTTAAATTGGCAGTTGCATGTATTTTGGAATATAAAGTTGTATTTCAATACGCGAGCATGGCTCAATCTGTATGAGGATTGGAAAAAGGTTTTTTATGCTGTGCTTGATTCTGATAATACACAAAGCATAGATGAGGCACTTTATATTCAGTTTTTTATCTATCATATGTGTGGAAATAGCTTTACATCGCAAGATCAATGGAGAAAATTTAATGATGAGATCTCCAAAAAAGCAACGATCATATATCAAGATTTTGCACAAAAAAATCATTTATTACTTCCTATTTTTCTTCCTACTTTTTCTAATAAAAAACTTAAAATAATAGCTATTTTACGAGATAGGATTGTAGAAAACTCACCATTTAAAGTCGAATATAGTTTGATTAAAAACCTCATAAACAATCACAAATTTAATCAACAATATGAAATCAGAATCTACACGATGAGCCTTATCGAAAAATCAGAAAATAATCTTCAAGTGATAAAAAGTTTGCAGGATTTAGGCGTGAGTATTTTTGATGTGGGTGAGCCTTTTAATAAGGCTTTATATCATAATTCACATTTGCAAAAAGCCCTAGCACTTCGCCAAAAAATGCAAGAAGACGGAGTATCTGTGCTGATAAGCCCAAATAATGGCTATGGGATTAGCGATTTTTTGCTCTCTACGCGAAGTGCGCCGATTCAGGTTTTTTATACGCATGGCAATTATGTGTATGATATTTTGGGTATTGATTTTAGAATGACACATATTTGCGATAATCAAAGACAAATCACACATCAAGGGTATGAGTTTTTGGGGATTCCGCTAAAAATGGATTCTTTATTTTATACGCCAAATGTCGCGCAAGAGGTGATTGATAGCGAGCGAGCTAGATTTCCAAAAGATAAAAAACTCATAGGTGTGATAGGGCGATTGACAAAGATAGATTCTGTGCGCTATCTTCAGGTGATTTGTAAGCTTTTACGCGAGAATAGCCATTATGTGTTTTTGGCTTGTGGCATAGGCAATGAGGCTGAGATCAAAAAGAAAATCATCGCAATAGATTCTGCTTTGCTTGAGCGGTTTTATTTTGCAGGGTATGTTGATAGCGGAGTTTATGGGCATATTATTGATTTTTGGGCAGATAGCTTTCCTATGGAGCAGGGTGAAAGTCGGATAGAATACATCGCCAAAGCCAAAGGTTTGGCATTGCGACTATCGACAGAATCTTACCTGCAATGGCACAAAAATATGAGTCAAAAACTTCACAATCTCAAATCCACAATCCAAGAGCTAGAATCTGAAATTGCTATAAGCTTTAATGAGTATAAAGAGCTTGTTTTAGATTTTACTCAAACCATAGCTTTTTGTGAAGAAGACTACTATAAAAAAGCCTTAAATATTATGAATCTAGATTATGATAATCTAAAAAACCTACTTAATAAACAGAGCAAAATATTTGAAGTTAATGCAAAAATCCGTGAAAAATTAGGTGTGGAATTTTTTATGGATTTTTTAGATTCTACACTTTGTAATCGACAGAAAATAACACTCACACAACCCACCAACATTTCAGAAAATCACCAAGAGATTGACACCAAATAAATAATATGGCAAATCTAAG
Organism: Helicobacter fennelliae; assembly: GCF_900451005.1. Taxonomy (NCBI): domain Bacteria; kingdom Pseudomonadati; phylum Campylobacterota; class Epsilonproteobacteria; order Campylobacterales; family Helicobacteraceae; genus Helicobacter; species Helicobacter fennelliae. Next base: position 590,929 of record NZ_UGIB01000001.1, on the reverse strand, counting down.
GAGGTATATATGGGATTTTTCAAGTGTCATATCGCTTGTGCTTTGGCATTTTTGGTAGCTATGAGCTGCGTCCTTCAAGCACAAGATATGCAAAAAGATAAACAAGAAGCGCAGGATTTTACAGAGCAAAAATATCAAGCAAATCAAAACGGCTATACAGATAATCTTGATGTCTTTATTCAGTTTGTTTGGGTTAGGCATTTGCTTGATACAGGCTATCAAAGCGCATCAAATCCTTGGGAAGATGCGATAATTAGCGCAAAAAAATCAAGTATCAATTTATCTGCACATTCACCCGCAAATTTGCTAGATTCTCTCTCATCAGATTCATCGCTAGATTCTCCTATGGATTTAATGGATTTACTTGCCAACTCGCAAGCATACACCATTACACCAACGTGAGATGTTGTTGATATGCAGTGGGCAGAGGATACTTATGATGATACGATTGCGTTTTGGATTTATTTTTTTGTAGATAAAGATGAGCAGGGAATCGTAGCCGACAAAGAATCTAAAAGTCTCTGCTATGTGCCTTTTGGGGTAGGCTGCTTTATGCCTTATGAGGAAAAGTTCAAACCAAAATCACCAATCTATGCATTGCCAAACACTTCTTCAAAAACGCTTGGTAGCCTAGACAAAAACGATATTGTATTTGCGATTGCCAAAAGCAGTGATGAGAAATTTTATCAAGTGATTGTCTATCCTCAAATGGTAAAAGTAAAAGAATCGCTCATTAATCAAGGCAACACAAATGATGCGCTACATTATATGAAATCTATCACGCCAGTGAATGGTTTTGTCAAAAAAAGTGCGATAAAATGCCCTATCAGCGCACCACCTATTGATGAATCTTGACCCAATCTATGCAGATAAACCTGTATTGTTTGCGCCATTGCTTGATATATTAGATACAGAGTCAAGCCAGACAAAGCTAGACTCAAGCAAAGAGCAATAATGACAAAATGTATTGCGTTTTGGTCTGTATGTGTTTGGGCTTTATTTGTTGGTTTTTCTACTCTTAAGGCTTGGGATTTTGTTTATGGTGTGTGGATTGTAGATTCTGAAGCTATATATTTTCTGTCAGATAGTCAGCAGCACAAAAATCAATCTCACAAATCCGCCTTATATTTTGCCCAATCAAGTGTTTGTTTTTTATAAACAAGACAAGGACAACAAAAAATTCAAACGCAATTTGTATGCGACAAAAAGCCTCTTTGTATTATGGCACATGGAAGTATTGTGATTGATTACAAAAAAAGCGCAAAGCCAAAGATTCTCTCCATTGATAAATTAGACACATTGAGTGCTAAAGAAAGCAATCAGAACAATACCCAAATAAATATCGGACTGATTTATAAGTATTTTGGCTATGGAGATAATGAGAAAAATAAATCCGTGCAGACAGGAAAATATAGCGATGTGCCTGATGTGGATTTTTTGGCGTTGCGCTTGAGTGAGAGTGAGTTGAGAGCGTTTTCTTTGGATTCTAGGATTTTAGATTCTCACACTTTAGATTCTCGCTTGCCAAAGCTTTATAAAGAGCCACGAGCTGATTCTGAAGTGATTTTGTCTGAAGTGTTTGGGGCTGATTCTCAAGCGCATAAGGATTTTATCTATCTTTTGGGATTAGAAAAAGATCAAAGCCAAAGCCAAAATCAAGAAAGCTTTTATCAAGCGATTGTAATTCACGATGAAAGTGTGTATTTTTGGGGGTATATTGCACTTGATTCAAAAAAGATTGATATCTTTCTATAAAGTCTATAAAACCCTCTTCTATAAAGTCCTCCCCTTTAAAGCCTTCCTCGCCGCCTCAAAAACCACTCGCAGAATCTAATAAACCCAATAGGCTTTTTTATATCCAGCCAAGCTTAGAATCTCTGCGCCAAGAATATCATGCAAGCTTTCCTATGGTGATCCAAGCTGTGTTTGATAGCACGACCTAGCGCATTGAATTAAAGGATTTATCGCTTATTACAAAGCTTCCGATAAGCGATGATATAAACGCTTACCTTTCTGAAAAAGAGCGTTTCAAGCTTGTGTCAGAAGCCCAAAATCGTGGCAAAACCTCATTTGAAGTGCCATTGATTGTAGATATAGATCCAAATTTTCAAAGCTATATCGATAGCAAAGCGGAAGTCAAGCTCATTTCTTTACATGTTCCTAAGATTATTTCTTTGCACGCGCCCAAGGGGCTTTCGCAAAATACTCAACTCTGTATCGGTGGCAATCTCCTCTATCAGCAAAGCCTTACAATCTATACAGAAAATCCAAGTCAAAGCCCCTCAAAAAAGAAAATACCTCAAATATCTATCGATAAGTTTTTGCTTACCAGAAGCTCGCTCAAAGCCATTAGCTCGCCAGAAAAAGAAGAAAACCAAACAAGTCAGATTCTAGCTAAGCGACAAGTAGAAAATCCAAAAGATAGCGATTTTTATGAGGTTGTCCTCTATCAAAATACAAAAAACAACACAAATCAGATTTCAGTCAAAGGGTTTGTCCGCAAAGATGATGTGATACCTTGCGATGAGGTAAATACAAGAGAAGTGCCAGATTACACAAAAGCAGAGGCTATCATGCAAACGATAAATACCCTAGAATCTAAGTCCATAAAGCCCAATCTTTTTGCGCTTTTGCAAAACAATAAAGTCGTGGGTTATAAGCACAAAACGGATAATTTTAAATCAAGCCTAGAGCTTGCTAAAAGCTATAAATTAGATAATATTGATTTGCTTGAGAGTCCAAATAGTGGGGATTATGAGGGTAATCATGGTGGCGATAAAAGGGTGGTTTATGATAGGGGCGCAGGATTTTATCCGCAAGTTATAAATGTAGATTTTATCTTTCTTGGTGCAGATGATGTGAATGCTTCCAAAAAAGCCAAAAATCGCACCAAAAATTTGCGTAATCAAAAAGGCATTCAAACAATCCTAGCACTATATCCAAATGCTACATATCTTTTTGATAATGAGTGGCTGACATTTGTGGATTTTACTCAATTTAGATTTTAGAATCTATGCAAACACAAAAAGCAAATGATAAAACCAGTGTAAAGAAATTCTAGATTTTTGAATAAATTTTGGGGTTTTGCAAGGTGAGCGAATGAGTCGCTACTTTTCGTGCGTCGCTAGTCGAGAGAGCCGACGCAATCCGCAAAATTTACCAAAAAGCTAGGATTTAGATTCTATGCAAACACAAACGAAGTCATCGAAATCACGCCGCAGGTATAGAATCTATTAAACACGTTAATGCTATCCTCTGGCGTGCTCGCGCCAAATGCTATAAGAAAGGGCAAGAAATGATCCAAAGTCGGCACGCACGCCCTCGCGCCATCGATTTTCTCAAACTCTAGCAAGCCCTGCACATCGCGCTCTAATGTGCGCTTGATGATATAGCGATCAAATTCAAGCGCCCACGGATAGCCAAAGTCCTCGCGCTCCCACTCAAGGAGCGAGAGATTATGCACGATATTGCCACTTGCCAAAATCATCACACCCTCTTGCCTGAGAACACTTAGCACCCTGCCGATAGCAAGCTGGGATTCCAAACTCGCGCTTAGATCCACGCTTAAGCACACTAGCGGAATGTCTGCGTTTTTATACATTTTGCAAAGCACGCTCCACAGCCCATGATCAATGCCCCATGAGTCCTCAAGCTGCGCGTCAAAAGGGCTTAGAATCTTGCTTAGTCGCTCTGCTAGCGCGGGATCGCCCTTTGGCTGGTAGGCTAGCTCATAGAGCGCGCGCGGGAAGCCTGACATATCATAGATTTGTCTGGGTGTTGGCGTGGAGTTTATCCTTAGCCCACGTGTGTGGTAATGCGCAGAGATCCCCACTATCGCGCGGGGCGCAAAGAGCGCGCCAAGACTCTCCCATGCGCGCGTGAAAGCATTATCGCTTATGGCATTAAGTGGTGAGCCATGCCCGACAAAGATCGCGGGCATTGATGAAGTTGATGAGATTGATATATTCGATGAGTGAGCCATTTAGATTCTCATTTTGGATTTTTGTTGAATCTCACATTCTAGTAGGCTTTGGCTATTTTGAGGTAAATGCAAAATACATTATTCAATGATAAATTCTTGACAAATACTATATATGAGGCGGTATAATACGCGTTTAGATTCTAAAAATATAGATTCTAAAAATATATATAATCATAAATACACGCAGACAAACGCATACATTACAAATACATACATCAAGGAAAAATCAAGGAAAAATCTATGGCTTACACGATAAGAGAAGTTGAGAGTAAAACAGGCGTGAGCGCACACACGATAAGGCATTTGGCAAGAATGGGGCTGTTTTCACACATTGAGCGCGATGAAAACAATATCCGCTATTTTAGCGAATATGATTTGCAGTGGTGGACTTGGTGCAATGTATGCACGAGAGCGGCATGAGTTTAAAAAAGGTCGCGGAATTTGTGGAGCTTTGCAAGCTAGGGGATTCTAGCAAGGCGGATTCTGTGGATTCTAATGCTTTGGCAAAGCGCACAGAATCTAACCCGCTTTTTAACGGAATCCCGAGCGTGAAACTAAACAATGGCATTTTTATGCCAATTTTGAGCTTTGGCACATTAAAGCTAGGCAGCCAAAAAGAGACGCAACAATATGTTGAGTAAGCCTTAGAAGTGGGCTTTCAGCTCTTTGATACCGCACAAAGCTATGGTAATGAAGAGGGCGTGGGCTATACGCTTAAAAATACCTTAAATAGGGTGCTAAAGCGTGAGGAGCTCTTCATCACCGCAAAGCTTTTTAAGGCAAATGCGAGCAAAGAAAAGGTACAAAAAAGTTATGAAGAGTCGTGCAAAAAGCTAGGCATTGATTATGCGGATTTGTTCTTAATCCATCAGCCTGTGAATGACACTTACGCGGCTTACCGCGGTATGATAAAGCTCTATAATGCCAAAAAAGTGCGCGCCATTGGCGTGAGTAATTTTGACAATGCGCGTTTAATGGACTTTGTGCAAAATCAGGCAATAAAGCCAGCGGTAAATCAGGTAGAATGCCATCCGTATTTTCAGCAAATAGAGGCGCAAAAATTCATGCAGGAATTGGATGTGCAAATGGAGGCATGGAGCCCGCTTAAGCAAGCGCGCGATAATATCTTGCAGGATAAAACGCTATTAAATATTGGCAAAAAGCATAATAAAAGCGCGACACAGGTGATATCGCGCTACATCGTGCAGCGCGGCATTGTAACTATTGCGGCGAGCAAAAAAATCGCGCACATGAGAGAAAACTTTGGCATTTTTGATTTTACTTTAAGCGCGCAAGATATGGCAAAAATCGCCAAACTTGATACGCCCACAAAAATGCTAGACCACAATAACCCCGCTACGATTAAATGGCTTAACGAGCGAGAGATTGGGCAGAGCTTGAAACGTTAGATTATGCCCTAAATTCTAGCAAAGATACAGCTAGAAAGCCCACTATGCTCTTTGCCATAGCCTCTTGCATTCGCGTTTGATGAATTTTATCATTCTTTAAACTTGCGTTTGTAATCATTATGGCGGACTTTGTGCCTTTGTGTGTATTTATGGATTCCATAAATGCCCCTTTTAGTTTGAAATAAAAGTCGCATTATAAAGCCTTACACTTGGTATTTGTCAAGAGGGATTTTAAAATTTTGTAACAAATTTTAAAATCTGCAGTAAGCGCTAGGAAATCCGCGTGCTGTGCTTTATGAAAGTACCTTCACGTAGCTCTTTAAACGCCTCTTGCAATTCCTTTTTAGTATTCATTACCACAGGTCCGCCCCACGCGGTAGGCTCGTGCAACGCGATTGAGCTAAGGAAGAGAATCTGCGCGTTTTTGTCCATGCTAGAGAGGCTGAGATCTCCACCGGGGCTAAGCTTTATCGCCGTTTTCTCGCGCACGAGCTGCCCTTGCACCAACGCATCGCCTTGCAGCAAAAAGAGCACGACATTTTGGCTAGGCTTAGTCGTGATGGTTTGGCTCATATTTGGCGCAAGGTGGATGTCGTAAAAATCCAGCGGTAAAAACTTTGGTTTAAAGCCTTGAGCGCCCTGATACTCGCCACTTATGAGCTTAAGGCTTGCGTACTCAAGCGTGAGCGTGGGAATTTGCTTTATGCTTTTATAGCTTGGCTGGCTCATCTTGTGCTGCTTGGGGAGATTGAGCCAGAGCTGCACGCCCAGCATCCTAGGACTCTCTGGCAGGATTTCCTCGTGCAAGATTCCAGAGCCTGCACTCATCCACTGCACTTCGCCAGAACGTATTGTATCGACATTGCCCAGGCTGTCTTTGTGCGTCATAGCGCCCTGCGCGATATAACTAATCGTCTCAATCCCCCTGTGCGGGTGCATAGGAAAGCTTTTTATATAATCAGTGGGATTGGTGCTATCAAAGCTATCGAGCATCAAAAATGGATCGAAGTCTTGCATACTCTGCGCGCCCAGCACGCGCGTGAGCTTCACGCCCGCGCCATCGATGGCCTGAGTGCCAAGGATAAGTTTTTCAATCTGTCGTTGCATTTGCGCTCCTTTGTTTTTAGATTCTGTGGTTTATTTAGAATCTCGCATTTTGACAGGCTTTGGGTATTCTAGGGTAAATGCGCTAAAGCCTCAAATTCCACGCCAAAATCTGTCGCACAAAAACTTTGCTCAAAGTCTTTTAAATGCTCCATACTTAAAGGATTGCCAACAAGGCTTAAATTTACATTTGTGCGCAAGTCATACACCCAAAGTTTGCTTGTGCGGTATCCCCTTGCCAAAGGCTCAAATTTATCAAAAAATAGCACATTTGCTTTCACGCCCTGCGCGTAAAAAATACTCGTTGGCAAACGCAAGATGGTATGCAAATCAAACTCACTCAAAAGCTTTTTTCACACCTTCTCACCTGCTCCACCCTCAAACAAAACATTATCAGGCAAAATCACCGCCGCCTTACCACCTATCTTTAAAAGGCTCATTATGTGCTACAAGAAATTCAGCTACTTGTTTGAAGTGCTCGCAAAAAAGTCCTCTCTTGTGTAGCTTTCTTGCTCGCTTTTTACACTGCCATCATCGCTGATTATTTTCGTGCTTGACTTTTTGCCAAAAGGCAGATTAGTAAGCACCATACAAAAACGTCTATTACCAAGCTCAAGTAAAGAATCTCCCTTCTCCACCAAAGATGTATCATTATCAAGCCCATGTAAAAACAAATTCATCGCACAAGGGCTCACCACCAAAGTCATTATCACAACTCATCAAGCTCCCCATTAAAAGCGGATTTGAGCAAGCTTTACTTTAAAAGCTTGGCTTTTTCGAGACTTTTGTCTATCAAATTTGCTCAATAATTGCGAATTTACCCTAAGTGAATGGGAGCGGTTTTTTAGCTTTGTGCTAGCTAAGAAAAGCGATCATATCGAGGATAAAGCTATATCTCGCACGAAAACTATATCCAAGATTTTACTTTTGATGATGGCAAGGTAAAAAATCTAAAAATCATCGATAAAAATAATCTCCAAAATAACCACCTCCAAGTCATCAATCAATACGAAGCAGAGGGTATTTACAAAAAATCACTATCATTTATAGCTTTGTGGCAAATGAAGATCTAAGCGAAGATGAGGGCGATGGGATAGAAAATCCTAGCTCAAAAGAGTTTCTAGAATCCGCTATGCAAGATTATAATGCTATGTTTCAAAGTGGATACACGCTAGATTCTAGTAGCAATAGCTTTGATAACTACTACAAAGACATTTCACACAAAATGAAAGAGCGAGAGCTTGATTTACTTATCGTGGTAAATATGTTTCTCACAGGCTTTGATGCCACGACACTAAACACACTCTGAGTTGATAAAAATCTGCGTTATCAAGGGCTTTTGCAGGCATACTCTAGGACAAGACAAATAGAATCTTAAATTCTATCAAAACCTTTGGCAATATCATCTGCTTTCGGAATCTAGAAAGTGCCACAAATGAAAGTATCGCGCTTTTTAGCGATGAGGGCGCGGATTCTATCGTGCTACTTAAGAGCTTTAGAGAGTATTTAGAAGGATACATCGATGAGTCCGGTAAGGAGCATAAAGGCTACAAAGAGCTCATACATGAGCTAAAATCTAACTTTAAAGAGCCTCAAAACCTCCAAACCATAGAAGAGAAAAAAGCCTTCATTAAGCTTTTTAATGAGATTTTAAAGCTCAATAATGTCCTTAGCACTTTTGATGAATTTGAAGAATTAGAAAAAGAAGAAGAGCTTCTCACCCTGTGCCAAAAGCAAGACTTACAAAGCGCGTATCTGCGAATCTGTGATGAGATAAAGCAAACAAAAGAACAAGAAAAAACAAACATAAACGATGACATAGTCTTTGAAATCGAGCTAATAAAACAAGTCGATATAAATATAGACTATATCCTTACACTAATCGCCCAAAATCTCCACAAAGACACAACAAAAGAGCTTGAAAATATTGATAAGATTCTAGACTCAAGCCTAAAGTTGAGAAGCAAAAAAGATCTTATTCACGCATTTATAAGCACATTTACGCCAAATAGCGACAACAACAGCGATACTATCCAAGAGCAATTCACACACTTTATCGCCACACAAAAAGAAAAAGACCTCACACAGCTTATACAGCAATTTAACCTTAACGAAAAAGAAAGCAAAATCTTTGCAGACAATAGCTTCAAAAACGGCTATGTAGAAGAGCTTGGAGAGGATATAGAAAAGACACTGCCCAATGATTTTGGGTTTTTTGGCGAGGCTGGAGAGAGGCGCAAAGAGCAGAAGGCAAAGATATTGCAAGCGTTTAGGGAATTCTATGAAAAATACAGCCTGTAAGTTTGCAAGCAATTCAGCTTTGCGCGATAAATCACCACGCATCGCTTCTGCTTTACTGTGGCGCACGAGCAAGTGCGCCTCATTCGCAGAATCTCTTTGTGGCAATTTCTCATCGCAAATCTTGGAATTGCTCTGTGCATCTAATATTTATCATATCATCATCGCAAGCAAGATTAAATCTACTCGTCATTCTGAGCGTAGCAAAGTATCCACACAATCGGAAGTGGATTTTTCGGTCGGCTATCGCCTCCCTCAGAATGACGGGGCAAGCTCACTGACAAAAACCAAACAAAAAGGAGAATCTAAATGAATCATATAGAAAAACTCATCAAGGAACTTTGCCCCAATGGAGTGGAGTTTAAGGCTTTGGGGGATAATGTAGAAATTTACACAGGAAAACAATTTAACAAAAGAGATATGCAAGAAATAGGAACTTATCCTGTTATAAATGGTGGAATCTACCCATCTGGCTATATTGAAAATTTTAATGAAACAGAAAATACAATTACAATTTCACAAGGTGGCGCAAGTGCAGGGTATGTTAATTTTATGTTTTCAAAATTTTGGGCTGGAGCACATTGTTATGTAGTTAAGCCAAATAATAAGAATTTAATCAATAAATTTCTTTATTATTTTCTTAAAAATTTAGAAAATAATCTAATGTCTTTAAAATACGGGGCAGGAATTCCTGCATTAAATAGCAATCATATTAAAAAACTCCAAATCCCCCTGCCACCTTTAGAAATCCAAAATGAAATAGTAAAAATTCTTGATACCTTCACAGAATTAGAAACGCGACACAAGCAGTATGAATACTACAGAGAAAGGCTTTTGAGCTTTAAAGCTCTTAATGCTTAAAATAAGCAGTCAAAATCATAGTAAATTTATGTCGATTTAATAGTATAATGCTAGCAATTTTCTTAAAAAGGAGCATAACATGCAAAATACTAAAAATATCCGAAACAATAATGTCAGCGTGAGCTTCAAAATGGATAGAGCCGAAAAAGAGCGATTTGAAGAGCTACTCAAAGATATGGGGCTAAGCCTAAGCGCGGCGTTTAATATCTTTGCCAAAGCAGTGATCCAAGAAAGTGCCATACCTTTTAAGGTAAAAAGCAAAGGCAATATCCCAAATGCAGAAACTAGAAAAGCGATAGAGAATATCGAAAATGGCGTGGATCTAGAAGACTTTACCATAGAGTAGCTGAAAGCAGAATACGAAGAGCTCAAAAAGACTAAACATGTATCAGCTTAGAAGAGAAAAAAGCTTTGTGAAAGACTTTAAAAAGACTGATTTGAATGATAGTGAATTTAGCAGGCTTGCAAAATATTTGAGTTTGCTTTGCGAAGGCAAGGATTTGCCAAAAGAAGCAAGGCTTCATGAGCTAAAAGGCGAATGGAAAAAGTATAAAGAGTTTCATATAGGAAAGCGATAAGCTTGTCGTCTTTAAGATTTAAGGAGATGTGATTTATCTTGCAAGGCTAGGCACGCATTCACAGCTTTTTGGCTAGAGTTAAAAGTATTTTAGGTATTTTAGAGCGTATTTAAGCATAAAAAGTATTAAATTATGACATTAGAGCTTACTATGAGAATCTATTTAGATTCTGCTACTTCTTGCCACCAGCGCGGGGTTTTTATATCCTGCCATAAAGGCGTGATTGCGCCAATTTTTGGCGTAAGCAGGACAAAATCTGCGCTCAAATCTCTTTCATAAAGCGCAAGCAGAGAATCTAGCGGGGCGCGCCAGCTGTGCGTTGAAATCTTAAATTTTGAATTATGAATTGGCATCGCCTTTTTAGCACGCAAATCCTTTAGCGCCTGCAGGCTCTCGTGTGGGAAAGAATGCACCTGCGCCCATTTGAGATTATACTGCCCATTTTCGATAAAGGCAAAATCAATACCTCCAAAGCGCGCGCCAATCTCACCAAAATGCGCGCCATAGCCGCCATCACCGCTTAAAAATATCTTTTTATTTTGAGATTCTAGCACAAACGACGTCCACAGACTTTTATCCCTATCAAATATCCCGCGCCCCGAAAAATGCCGTGCTGTGAGGCAATGCACGCGCAAAGTAGAATCTAGCTTTATATGCTCATCCCAATCAAGCTCGATAATCTGGCAAGGCTCTATCCCAAATCGCACAAGATATTTTCCCACGCCAAGTGGTGTAATCACGCACCCAATTTTACCGCGTAAATCGCGTAAAGTGCGCTTGCTTAGATGATCGTAATGATTGTGCGTAATGAGTAGATAATCGATTTTTGGCAAATCATGCGCACTGTAAATATCCGCACCAGCAAATGGTGGTATCACCCAAGGCAGGGGCGAAGCGCAAGATTTTAGCACAGGATCGACAAGCAGCGTTTTGCCATTGAGCCACAAAAGCAAGGAAGAGTGCCCAAACCACACAAAACTATCCTCTTTTGGGGCTTGCAGCAAATCACTTTTTACGCTTGGAATTATCACTCTATCAGGGCTTAAAAGCTCGCGAAGTAGGCTTTTTGGCTTTGGCGTTTTATGATTTTGTGAAGATTGCAAATTGCGTGTTTTTAAATCGTGCGAACTCTGCGGAATTTCACTAGGTGTAATATGAGACATTACAGAATCTTTATTGTAAAGTTGTAGTAATTGTGCCAAATCTTGCGCGCTAGATTCTGTGTCTTTGTTCCCCAGCACTATTGGCTCTCTGTTTTGCGCCCTGCCATTTTTAAAATTTGGCGAAGATTCTATGCGCGCTTTGGCGTGCAGGGGCGAATACAAAAATTCATTTTGTATCAAATTCTCCATTTTTTGCTCCTTAATAACACAGTAAATCATAGCAAATTTTAACAAGCAATGATTTAGACTTATTATTCTTGACTATCAAAAGATTTTATATTAGAATATGCCCTCTGAAACATCCACAAAATCGGGAGATATTGTGCAAACACACGCTTTATCATTGATAGATTTTCAAGCACAATTCACCAATTTTTGTGTGATTGATATTCGCTCCAAACTCGCTTTTGCAAATGTACATATCGCACATTCTCTCTCATTGCAAAACATGAGGCAAGTATTAGATTATTTGCAAGCTCAATCTTCTAAGCCTATACTTTTTGTATGTTACTCAAGCTATAAAGCAAAGCAATTTGCGCTTGATTTTCAAAAAAACTTAATGGCTAATAATCTAAAAAATTTCTACCCACATTCTGCCATTTATTATCTTGATTGTAGCATTTTTGCACTCTTAGATTCTACAATCCCCATTGTTGAAACACAAGAAACGATAGAATATGCGTTATCCTTGCCTCAACACAACATAAAAACACAAGAAAACATTGATAAAACAAAAGAAATAACTAGTCACTCAATCATTACACAAACACAAAATGATTTAAAAGAAAAATTTTTAAATAGCACAAAAACTTTTGTAATCACTTTTAGTGGAGGGAAAGATTCTACATGTGTCTTGCAGCTTTTTTATGAAATGCTTTTAAATTTGCCTAAAGCACAAAGGAGACCTAGTTTTGCTATCGCGTCAAACACACTCGTAGAAGCTCCACATATTGAGAAGTTCTTAAAATCTGTAATAAATTCTATCAATACACACGCAAAAGAAAACAATATTCCTTTTAAAATTATAGAAGTTAGTCCAAGTTTAAAAGATGATTTTTGGGTGAATCTTATTGGCAAGGGCTATCCAAGCCCCACTCGCACATTTCGTTGGTGCACGGATAGACTTAAAATTACACCCGCAAAGGCTGAAGTTGCTAAACTCACTCATAAATATGGAAGCGTTATTTTATGTCTTGGCACAAGAGAGGCTGAATCAAATAATCGCAAAAAATCTATGCAAAAGCGAATTTTAAATGAAGATGGTTATTCACAACATCATGAGTTTCCAAATACAATGACTTATTCACCCATTGCGAAATGGAGAACTGATGATGTGTGGAGTTATCTTGCTACACATAAACCTAAATGGCAGAAAGATCATAGTGAATTGTTTGCATTGTATTCTAAGGCAAGTGGTGATGAGTGTCAATTTATCACGGATTTAAGTCAAAGTAGTTGCGGTGGCTCACGTTTTGGTTGTTGGGTTTGCACAGTGATAAGTGAAGATAAATCCATGCAGGGTTTCATAGAATCAGGCGATTTGCATTTGAAGCCACTAAATGAATTTCGCAACTATCTTAAAGCTTTGCGTGAAAATCCGAATGCAAGAGCGGATTATAAACGCGATGGTAGGGCAGTATACAGAGTAGGAGGCTTAGGACCATTTTTAAGCTCTGTGCGTAAAGATATCTTTTACAAACTCTTAGAAACAGAAAATAGTTTTAAGCAAAACAATACAGGATATCTCATAACAGATTTACAAATTAAAGCAATCCAGGCAGAATGGGATAAAGACTTTGATATGTGCAAATCAGCAATCAGAATTGCACAACAATTCCATAGATTACAGGAGGAGACCATGGCAGATAATAAAATTTTACACCCAGAACTTTTAGAAGAGGTGGCAAATCAAGATGTAAGTTTTGAGAATCTCTCAAATCTTGTAAATAGGAGTATTGAGATTTTTAATACTTCGGGTTTGAAAGGCAAAAATAATGCACAAATGCAAATCAAAGATGAAATCGCAAAACTCCTTGATGATAAGAGCGCAAAACTAGGGGAGTAATAAATATGTTTATACAAAAGATAACTATTTGTAATTTATTTGCCTACTATGGTGAAGTGAGCGTTTTATTTAATAAATTACCAAACAAAAGATTATATTGTATTTATGGTGATAATGGCTTTGGCAAAACAAGCTTTATTCGTTGCGCAAAATTGCTTTTTGCTGGTGTTGGATTGGAAGAAAATAGCGTCCCTGGTATTATTTCACGATTTGCAAAACATAAGATTGCTTTAGCAACTAAGTTTCTTAAGGGCGATAATAATTGGCGCGGAATTTTAAATGAAAATGCCATCAATGAGGCTAAAGAACAATTCTTTGTGCAGTTTGAAGGAAAATTAGATGATAGAAATTTTATATTGCAAAGATCATTTGAAAATATATACACTCAACCAGAAGAAAAATTATTGTTAAAAATTGATGGTGAATATTTTTACAACCAAGAAGCGCAAGACTATATCAATAAGATTCTACCACCAAACTTTGTGGAATTTTTCTTTTTTGATGGTGAAGAGATTGAAAATATTAGTGAAAATTTGCGCAGTGAATTACGCGATAAAATCGAGGAAATTTTACAGATCAAACCTCTAGATATTATTATCAAACAAGCCGAAGAAATTAAAGAAAAACTTAGAGATAGCCAAAACGAAGATGAAAAATTAAAAGGTGAGTTGCAAGCCAAAAAATTAGAACTTCAAGCAAAAAAACAAGAGTTTGAAAACCACACCGAAAGTCTCAAAATAGTAGAACAAGATATTAATGAAAAACAAAATAAGATCAATCAGAAAATATTACAACATCAAAAACTTGGTATGGAATTTAGTAACGAAATAAAAGAATTGCAAAATGACAAAGATATCATAGATGAAAATATAGCAAGCTTAAAAAGTTCATTGAAGGAAGAACTAAAATCTATAATTTTTCTAGGCAATAAAGAAATTTGTAAAAAGCTTGAAAATGAACTTGAAAATTTAAAAAATAGCGTACAAAATGATGATTTAGAGGCGCTTAAAAGACTTATGCCAGACATAAGAGAAATAGCGAGTAAGGAAATAACAAATTTGGAGCATCTAGAACACCAAGATAAAATCAAACAACTTTTTGAAAATATTTTAGAACAATTACCTAAGAAGTTACAACAAAGAAATATTATAAGCTCATTTATTCCAAGTGATAAAATAGGATCGCTTGGGGTATCACTTGCAAAGTTAGAGAATAATCAACTTGCAAGTGATATTCAAAAGATAAAAGAATCTAAAAATCAACAAACAAAAATCTTTGATGCGCTAAATCATCTTAATAGTGATGATTATGTAAAATCTAGGCAAGAAGAAATAGAAAAAGAAATAGAGAATCTCACCAACAAAAAAGATGAAAAAGAACAGCAAAAAGATAAGATAAAAGAAAGTCTAAAGGATTTAGAAAAACAAAAAGAAGAATTGCAAAGGAGTATTTATAATCTCGAACAAAATATTAATACAGAACGAGTCGATAAAAAATTAAAGATTTTGGAGAATCTTTGTGTAGCGATTCAAGCTTATAAAAATAAACTAATTAATACCTTGCGAGGTGAATTAAAAAATAAAATAATAGAAAACTACAAACTTCTTTTACCCAATGACAATATTACTGATTTAAGCATCGATGAAAGCTTTGCTATGCGCCTAAACAACAATAAAGGTGAAACAATTGTTGTTGAGAGTCAAAGTAGTGGACAAAAACAAATTTTAGCCATATCAATATTTTGGGCTCTGAATGAATTGTCACGCTCACAAATTCCACTTATCATTGATACTCCTTTAAGTAGAATCGATGCCAAAAATCGTGCAAATATTATCCAAAACTATTATGCCAAAAACCAACAAGTGATTATCTTACCACACAGTGGAGAAATGAGTCTAAAAGAATACGAATATGCAAAACCCTACTTGGCAGGACTTTATAAAATCGAGAATAACGATGACAGAAGCCACGCTACAATAAAAGTCGCTGTAGATATAGAAGAAATATTATAAGGAGTAAATATGGCAGATTTCTATACAACCAATCATGAGGAGAATTTAATCAATAGAATCATAGGCAAAGATGGTTTGGACTTTAATATGCAAGGAAACGATTTGCCTAAGTATATTATTTTGCGTATCGCTATCGCCAGGGCTTTAGTTTGCAAAAAACTATCATTGGATTCAAGTGATTGGGAAAATAAAAAAATGAAAGGTGAAAGAGGCAAAGAGTATCATTTGGAACAAATCACAGGTAAGGGGAAAGATAAAAATGAGGATTTTGATATTTTATTGCGAGCATTTTTTAGTATTCAACATAAAGAAGAACTAGAAAACAACAATATTAATATCTTTGAAGATGAAAAGACATATATAGAGATTCTTAGTAAATACATCCAGCGCGGACTATATGAAATGAGCATTTCTTTTAAATCTAGGGATTGTTTTTATCAGTGGCTACTTGATAATTTGGATTTTGGTGAAGAAAACTTAAAACAAAAACAAATTTTAGACATCCCAAAAGACAACGATCAAAACTTAATCTATTTTCCAAAAATCCAGCAGTATTTTAAGAATTTTGCAATTGAAATAAAATTAGTCAATGAAGAAGATTCTTATCGGCATCGCATATGCAAAATTGAGCTTAATGATTCTGCCAAAATTAATCATTTTCATAAAAAAACTAAGGACCTAGATGAAGAACTTGGTTTTCCTGTGCTGATAGAATCTTGTGCTGGACTTTCAAAAACCTACAACATCCAAGTGACAAAACCAAAATTAGAGCACCAGAATTTAGGTATGAAGGAATACAAAATCGGCTTAGAATCTTTGCAAAAAAACAATTTTGCATTAGGCGTTTTCGCTGGTATGAGTGTAGATAAGAAACCCTTTTGCTTTGACTTAGTTAAATGTCCTCATCTCTTTGTGGCAGGTACAACAGGCAGTGGCAAAAGTGTATTTTTGCAGGTAATGGTAGCCACATTTTTAAACAACAAAAATACACAAGTCATCATTATAGACCCAAAAAATGGCGCGGGCGGATTTGATGTTTTTGCCAAAAAAGCAGAACTTATTTATGATATGCAACAAGCTAATGCTACTTTAGACTCACTAATAGAAGAAATGGAATCTCGCTATTTGCACATAGCTAAAGCAAAAAGTGATGATATTTTAGCATTAGGTTTTAAATATAAAATTGTAATTATCGATGAATTAAATAACCTTATAGAAAACGATAAGACACGTAAAGACAAAATAGCAAGGCTTGCAGAAAAAGCTAGACAAGCAGGTATTCATCTTGTGCTTGGCACACAGAGACCAGATGGTAAGCTACTTCAAGGTTTGCGCAATAATATTCCTTCAAGCGTTGTATTGAAAGTGCAAAAAGCTAGTGAATCTAAAATTATTTTAGACGAAGAAGGTGCAGAAAAGCTCACGGATTCAGGCGATATGTTAGTAAAAATAAGTGGAAAAATAAAGCATATTTTTGGAGTTTATTTGAGCACAAAAGAGATGGAGCAAATAATATATAGCTAATCATCTCAACACTCCACTGCGCTGGTGTATAGGAAAGCTTTGGACATAGTCAGTAGGATTTGGTGCTATCAAGCATCAAAAATAGATTAAAGTCCTATATCCTGTATCTCTGCGCGCTGGATTCTCACATAGAAAGTACAGAATCTTGCCTCTCAGATCTGGCGTTATAGACACAGATTCTGTGCTTCAATCTCACGCGCCCTATTGGCCTCTATTTTGTGCCCTGCCATTTTTAAAATTTGGTGAAGATTCTATGCGCGCTTTTATGTGGCACATATAATTTGTATCGTTTGTTTTGCTTGTCATTTTTTCTCCTTAATATTTCACATATAAACGACACTATACGACTTAAGAGGACTTTTATCGTGTAAGCCTATATTTTGCCTTTCCCAAATCATTCATAAAAACCCTTTGTTTTTAGCCATGTCTTTAAAAGTGCGGCAACTTTACGATTATTCAAGTCAGCAAAAGGAAAATGTGTGTTGCCCTTTAGCCCAATTTCGGGCAGATGCACTACATTGGCATTGCCACCATTAGCGTTTATGAGCTCCGCCCATTTTCTGGCAAGCTCTAGCCGCACATTCCACGCATAACTGAGCGGATATTCCCTCGCCTCCTTCCTGCTCTTTGGTATGAAGTCGCCAAAATACATCACAATCGGTTTTTTGTGAATTGCAAAAACTCTTCCTTGCTTATCTCTATACCCTCGCTCGTGCCTGCACGCGTGAGCGTCCTGCCAAGCTCTGGCATCTCTCCTTTTGGAAAGGGCAGATCCCCGCCGGGCTCATAAGTTACAATGCCCTTGACTTTATCGCTTTGCAAAGCCACTTTCCAGCCCACGGCCCCGCCTTGAGAGTGCGTGATTAAAATGCCACCGTTGTCAAGCCGCTCCAACAATGCCACATAAGCCCTTGCATAAACCTCCAAATCCTGCGTTTTTGCTATGGTTGGCGTACTCTGTCTTAAAAACTGCTCCAAACTCTCCGCATCTTTTGGAAAGGACACATCCTCAAAAAAACGCGGGTAAATACCCAATCTAAAGTGGTTAAACCACATCTCATCACTAAAGCTTGGCTTTAGCAGCACCTCCTCGCTACTCTTGCCCGCTTTGCCGTGCCTTGGCTGGTCAACGAGATACACGCCAAAGCCCTCTTTCAAAAAGAGCGTGTCAAAGCCCTCTCTGCCATCGGGCGTGCTTTGCCAGGTTTTGGCACTTTGTTCTATGCCGTGCGCAAAGATGAGCGGGTATTTATACGCCTTTAAGGGAATCTGCCAAAAGACATAGGCATGGTCTGCGTGGTTAGTGTGCCCTTTGGCATCCTTTTGCACCACGCCACCCGCAAAGAACGAACCCTGTTTTTCTATGCTGATAAAACCATTTTGATTCGCACACGCGTAAAGCGCAATACTCAAAATAAAAATATTGAGGCTTACAAATAAATTTTTCATATTTAAGCTCATTAAGAGGAATTAAAAGATTGATTATAATGTTTTTACCCAAACCTATCCCCCTTATACGACCTGCCTAGGAATAATCCCAAAGCGCCCCAGATGAAGGAAATAAGAGAGCTAAAAGCAAGCACTAAAGCAATGCTTACACTTGCCAGTAAGCCCTCAATTTGTGCTGAAATGCGTCGCCTGCGCGGTAAAGCACAGAATCTAAAAAGCTTTTTACTTTGTATTTTTCATCAGCGCCCAAAGGCACAAAAAGCATTTCGCGCCCGGGCTTAACTAGCGCATATTCGCCAACTCTGCGCATACTCATCACAATCGCTAATGGCAAAACGTAGGATGCGTGAAAGCCAAAATAATAAAGCCAAAGCCTAGCACAAAGCCCACTACGCCTAAAAGCGCACTTAGCCCAAAATATTTGGCAATTTTTGCGGTTAAAAAGATTTGAATAAAAAAGCTCAAAGTCTGCACCACAAGATCGATGTTTGCAAAGGCTGCTATGCGCGCCTCTCGCTGCGGAAAAAGCTCCTTTATAATGCGCGCTTGCTCCATGTATAAAAATGTCGAAACGCTTGTTAAAAGCAAGATAAAAAGGCTTAAAAACAAAAGATATTTTGACTTAATAATAAGCTTAAACCCAATGAATGGATTCTTCGCGTTTATAGGCGATTCTAAAGCAATTTTGAGCATGCTAGATTCTGTCTTTACGATTTTTATAATGTATATTTTAAACAAAAATGCAAATGCTAAAAATATAATGCAAAGCAAAAAGAAAGAAGCAAGCGAAAAATAGCTTGATAAAATCCTAGCCAAGCTCGCGCCTGCTATGCTCCCAAGGCTCGCACCTGCTGCGATTAATCCAAAAAGTCTCGCGCTTGATTCTTTGCTAAAAACATCTGCTAGCAGGCTTCACGCCGAGCTAAACAAAAAGAGATTCCCAACACTCACCCAAATATAAAATGCCGCGCACAGCCACAAAAAGCCGCTGCTGCCCTCACTCACGCTAAGTAGCGCAAGATAAAACACAAGCAAGCTCAGCACAAAAAAGCCAAGCACAAGATCTGTGTAAAATTTGCGCCTAATTTTTGAGCCAACAAACATAAGCGCGAGGCTTGCAAGTATACAGAATATAAATGTGCCTAAAAAGAGCCATTTTAGCGCTCTGCTCCCGCCCTCAATACCCAGCGCATCGCGCACAGGACGCAGCAGACTATATGCGCAAAAAAGCAAGAAAATAAAGCTAAAAGAGGCAAAAAAGAGCTGTAGCTCACTCCTTTTAATGCTGAATAAAAAATACAAAATACGCGAAAGTTTTGCCATGGATTTTCCTTTGTGGATTGAATCTAAACTAAAAAATGTGATTATAAAGCATTACATCTAGTGTATGCCAAGGGGTTTTTGTAAATTTGGCGCAAAATTTGCGCTTTAGATTTTGGATTGCCACGCCGATAAATCGGCTCGCAATGACGCACAGGATTCCGTTCTTTGTGGCAATAAACTAGACACAATCATACGAAAATTTAGCCCGCAAATGGGTGCGAAAGCATACAATGTGCTGTAAATTTTAGATTTTAAGATGAGTTTGTGGGTTGTGCGGTTTTGAGTGAGGAGATAAGGCTAAACGCCTATCGACGACGCGAAAAACAAACTCCCACAAAATCGCTCAAAAGCTAGAATTTTACAACCCAATCACCCCTACGCGCTCCTTATTAATTTTAGAATCCTCTGCAATATCAAGCATCGCACTCGCGTAGTCCGCATACGAGCCCTTAGATTCTCCGCGCTCATTTACCTCAAAATATTCGCCGATAATTTTGTATTTGCCACTTTTTGGCGCATCAAAGACAAAGTCCGCTGGCGGGCTGACATAAACCCAATTTAGTGAATCTTGCGTGCGCAAAAAGCTTAGCACCTTATTGTGCGCGCTTGCCACTGGTTTATAAATATCAGGGAATTCGGGTGTGTCGATGAACTGCGTTTTGCGCTCCTTATCCATATAATAACTGCCTGCACCGCCTACGATTAAAAATCTCGCGGGATTATTTGCTAAAATTGCGCTTAAATGCTTATAAATTGGCTCATAATCCTGCGGTGTCGCTACCACGCCATAGGCGCTAATGACGACATCAAAGCCACTTAAATCCTTAGAATCTAGCGCTAAAATATCTTTTTGCACAACTTTTAGATTTTTAAACTTGCTCATTTTTGTGCTATCTCGCACAAATGCAGTGACCTCATAGCCCCTATTTAGCGCCTCTTGCGTGATGAGTTTGCCAGCCTTTCCGCTAGCTGCTAAGATTGCAATTTTCATTTTGTCTCCTTTTTTATTTGGTTTTGCAAAAATTGGCATAAAGCCCACTCCCAGGGCTAGTGCCCCTACAACTGAAGTTTTTAAAAAACTTCGTCTATTTATTTTTTGTTTTGTGAGATTTTTCATCTCTACTCCCTTTTTGGATTCTCAAATTTTTTGAGTGCTGAAACTTTAGCAAACTTAGTTTATAAAATCAAGTAGGAATAAATTTATTATATAGTATTATTTTTGAAACTATTGCGTAATATTTGATATTATAAGATATAATATTTTTGAAAATTTATAATCTGATGAGAAAAAATAACAAGAAATAATAAGGAGAAAAACTTATGAAAAAATACCATTCACCATGCCCTGTAGAGACTACCCTAAATCTCATTGGCAACAAATGGAAAATGCTTATTATCCGCGATTTGCTCTCTAGCACAAAACGATTTGGTGAGCTACGCGCCTCCATAGGCGCGAGCAAAAACCAAACTATTTCCCAAAAAGTGCTAACTGATAACCTCAAAGAACTAGAAAGCGCAAAAATCATAAAACGTAAAGTCTATGCAGAAGTCCCGCCAAAAGTCGAATACTCGCTCACCCCGCTAGGACAAAGCCTTGAGGGCGTGCTACAAAGCCTAAGTAGCTGGGGTGAGAGTTATAAAGATTCTGATCGCATAAGGCATTAATCCATTGCTCCATTGCCCCTTTTACTACCTTGATTATCTTATTCTTTTTGCGTTGCTTGGAGTTGGATTTTTAGCGCGATTTTATCGTTCAATACAGCATTAAGCACATCTTCGCCGATTTTGAAGTCTTTGCGATTGATCGTAGCTGTGAGCATGATGTCTATCGTGGGCTTTTTGGTGCGCTGATTGATGATTATTTGTGAGATCTTTAAGTCAAAAAACACCTCTTTTGTGATTCCTTTTATCGTTAGATCCGCCAAAACACTACCATTTTTTATCTCTTTTGCTTTGAAATACGCTCGAGCGAAACTCTTTGTGGAGAAAAATTCTTCACTTTGGAGATTGGTATCTCGCTCTTTTGTGTTGGTATCTATGGAGGCAATCTCTACCCAACCCTCCAAAGCCTTGATATGCGCTGTGCCAGTATCAATCTCAAGGCTCCCTCCAAACTCCCTAAAAATGCCATTTTGCTCTGAAATCCCCAAATGCGTGAGACTAAAGCTTATAGCTGAGTGCTTTTTGTCTATATCAAAGGGCACGCTAAAGCCACATTACAAACCAAAAATTGCAAAAATCCCACACAAAGTGTCTTTTTCATATTTTTCCTTTTTTATTAAATTCGTATAAGTTTGTTGTGTTGGGTTTAGCGTAGATAGTATGATAAGGTTTTTACAAAATCTTAAGTATCAAGGGCTTTAGCAGTTTGCACCCTTAGTTGCTCTCTTTCCGCGCTTTTTGCATCGCCTCTTTATACTCCTCATCGCTTACAAGCTCAAGCCATTTTACATTTTGTGTATCTTTGACACCCGTTAGCGCGATATGCACGCCTTTTGTGTCCGTGCTTGCGCCGTGAAAATGCTTGATATTTGGCGGGCAGCTTATCACATCACCCTTTTTGGCTAGCCACGCCTTGCCATCAGCCGTGCCTGTGAGTATCTCGCCCTCTGTTACGATTAGAGTTTGCCCTGCTGGGTGCGTGTGCCACGCACTCCTTGCACCTTTGTCAAACTCTACTAAGCCGCTGCTAAAGGCTCGCCACGCATTTGCCTTAAACATCGCGCTCACTTTGACTTTACCGCTAAAGATTTTGGAATCGCCCGTAAAGCTTCCCAAACTCCCCGCTTTTGTCAGTTCCTGCGCGCTAAATTCTCTCACTTTTAATTTTGCCAATTTTGCAGTTTTAGCTTCTCGCGCCTTAGATTCTGTGATTTGAGAATCCACAGAGTCCGCGTGCAAAAGCCCCATATTGCCTAGCCCAAAAATGCCCGCTAGGGCGATAAGATGCAGGTTTTGCATTTTCACTCCTTAAACCTAGAATCCTTGCTGTAATCCACAAGCCATTTTACGCGCTCAACATCCCTGTGGTCGATAAATAAGGTCTTATTTGTATCAAGGCTTTTTATCGCGCTTAAATCAGTAGAATTGAGCGTAAAATCAAAGACATTGAAATTTTCTTGCATGCGTGCTAGTTTTGTCGTCTTTGGAATTACCACGATTTGCCTTTGTGTGAGCCAGCGCAAAATGACTTGTGCCACACTTTTATCATGCTTTTGTGCGATTTGCTTTAAAACGGGGTTATTAAACATATCATTTTTCCCTTCCGCAAAGCTCGCCCAAGACTGCGTGGCTACTCCAAATTCCGCGTTTATTTGCTGCTCATATTCTTTTTGGTAAAAGGGGTGCAGCTCGATTTGATTTATCGCTGGCTTTATCTCGTTAAAAAGTGCAAAATCGCTGATTTTATCGGGGTAAAAATTGCTCATGCCAATGGCACGAATGCGCCCTTCTTTGTGGAGTTTGCTCATCGCCCTCCACGCGCCATACACGTCATTATAGGGCTGATGAATTAGATACAAATCCAAATACTCAAGCCCTAGCTTTTTAAGGCTAGTTTCAAAGGCTTTGTTTACGTCTTTTTCATTGGCGTGGCTTATCCAAAGCTTTGTGGTGATGAAGAGCTCCTCGCGCTTTATTGCCCCGCCTTTTAGCGCGTTTGTGAGTGCTGCGCCCACTTCTGCTTCGTTGAAATAGCTTTGCGCTGTGTCAATGCTGCGATAACCCACACTTAGCGCATCCTCTACGCATCTTTGAGCCTCTTTTGGCTCGATTTGAAAGACGCCATAGCCCAAAATTGGCATTTTTACGCCACCATTGAGGGTGTTTAATATTAGAAATTCCATGTTTCTCCTTTGTGTTTTTAGAAATTTGTGTGCTTTGCGCGTTTTTTGATTCTGCAAAAAGCGCTGTATTTGCTAGGAGGCTCACGCCCACAATCTTTGTAGAGGTTTTGATAAACTCCCTGCGTTTTGAATCTTGCTCCATTGCTCTCCTTTGTGTTGAGGTGTAGAATCTAAGCTTTGATTCTATGAATGCGATTATAAAGCATTACACCTAGTGTTTGTCAATGGCTTGGGGCTAAAATTAATGTAAAACTTTAGTAAAGTTTTGGCTTTTTTGTGAACATTAAGAGATTTTAAGGCACCTTGAACTAGAATCATGTGATGTAAATAACACAGGCAAATAATGAGGAATCTGGGCATCACAAGGAGTAAAAACAGTGCCAAAGGGGCTAGATAACGCCAGAGACGGGCTCAACGTAGAGAGATGGCAAGAAAGAAAGTCTCAGAGACAAAAGAAGCCCGGTGTCGCGCATTTGCTATTAAGCTATGTGGATTCTGGTGGGCATTGTGAAATGCCCAAGAATCTCACGAGCTCTAAATATACCATGCAAGACACAAGGCACAACAATCGCATCCAGCCCACCTTAGAGTCAAGGAAAAATATTATCCAAAGTCCGCTAAATTACACAGGGGGTAAATTTACGCTTTTAAGTCAAATTTTACCGCTTTTTCCAAAGCAAATAAGCACTTTTGTGGATTTGTTTTGTGGGGGAGGTAATGTTGGGGTAAATATACAAGCACAAAATATCATCTTAAATGATGAAAATAAGGTTGTAATGGAGCTTTTAAAGCTTTTTCAAAAAGAAGAATTTGCTATGATAAAACAAAAAATTGATGTCTTAATAAATGAATTTAAGCTTTCAAATAGCACCAAATTTGGCTATGAATTTTATAAATGTGATAGTGCTAAGGGCTTATCAAGCTACAATAAACAAGGATTTTTAAACCTAAGAAAAGCCTATAATGAAGATAAAGATATACTCAAACTTTTTGTTTTAATCATCTTTTCTTTTAATAATCAAATCCGCTTTAATGCTAAAGGTGAGTTTAACCTGCCTTGTGGCAAGAGGGATTTTAACGCTAAGATGCAGGCTAAACTTCAAGGCTTTATTCAGGCTTTAAAATCAAAAAATATCAGCTTTAAAAACGAGGATTTTAGAACTTTTAAACTAGAAAATTTAGATAAAAATGCTTTTATTTATATGGACCCGCCTTATTTTTTATGCTTAGCAAGCTATAATGAAAACAAGGCTTGGAGCGAACAAGATGAAAAGGATTTGCTTGAATTTATGCAAAATTTAGAGAGTAAAAACATAAAATTTGCCCTTTCTAATGTGCTTACTCACAAAGGTAAAGAACACAAGCTTTTGCAAACTTGGCTTAAAGAAAATCCTTGCTTTAAAGTGCATTTTTTAAACAAAAGCTATAAAAATTGCAATTATCAAAGCAAAAGGCTAGAAAGCAGGGAAGTTTTGGTGGTGAATTATGGAAGTTAGATATGATTATTTTGGCAATACAAGCTTAAGAGTTAAAAATTTACTTTATAATTTTGAAAGTCAGCTTATTTTATTTGAAGAACTTTTTTCAAATGCTAATGAAAAAGATATTTGGAGCAATGATTCAGAGCTTCAACTTCGCTATTTAGAACTTTTGCAAAGGCATAAACTTTTAGAAAATAAGAATAAAACAGCCCAGCTTGGCACTAAGGATGCAAGAGTAAAATCAGCCCCACTTGAAGATTATAATTTCATCAAAAGAAAAGAAAAACTTATCACAGCTAGCGGTTATGAGCTTTTAAAACTTCTGCAAAATGAGGCTTATAAAATCACTAATGACTTTTTGCAAATTGACTTGATTTCTTTATTTTTTCTTAAAGCTACTTTGAATTTTTCTAAGTCTAAAGATTTATTGTATAAATATTTAGAAGTTTTTAAGGAATTTAAAGGGGAGTTAAGCCTTGAAATTTTTAAATTTCTACCTCTTGTTAATAATTTTACAAATACTAAGGAATTTATACAGGCTATAAAAGAGCAAAAAATCTTATCATATTTTATAGATGAGCAAAATTTAGAACTTTTGCTTAGTGATCTAGAAACTAAAAGCTTGAAAATTGAGTATTTTAGAACTGCAAAAGGAGATAAAACAGCAAAAAGCATTATTGCTACCTTAGAGCAAGTTTTTTTAAAATATAGAGATAGTAAAGACTTAAAGCTTTTAGAAAATTTGCTTTCTCCTTCTTGCAAAATAGAATTTTTGGATTTTAAAAAGCTTTATTTGAAGTCTTTTTTTAAAAGCTCTAAAAAAGAACAAAGGCTTAAAGAGCTTGCTACTTTTATCACCGAAGGAAATTTAAAAGACTTTGGCATAAGATTTTATACCCTTATATACAATACTAGAATTTTGGCTAACTTAAGCGATTATTATGACTTAAACCGAAGATATTTAAATCTTACAGGTATATTTGATTTTTCTAATAATAAAATAAGCTTAGAGCCTATATTTAAGATGATTATAGCCCATTCTTGTTATAAAGAACTTTTGGTAAAAATCGCTACAAGTGAAATTTCGCAAGGACTTTTAAGTGAATATTTTAATGATAAAGAATTCTTAGACTTTTTTAAAGCCTATAATATCACAAAAGCAGAGGATTTAAAAGAATATAAAAGAAAGCTTGATAAACAAAAACTCCAAGCTCTTATAGATTCTAAATTCCAAAAAGAAAGAGTTATAGAGCTTTTAAGGCTTTTTAGCGATAGAAAAAATGACGAAACAATAAGCGAGCTTACCACGACTGAAGCAAGCATTCCTACTATTTTTGAATATGTTATTGCTCTTGCTTGGTATTATTTTGATGAGTGTAAATTGGAGCGTATTTTAGATGCCAAGCTTAGTCTTGATTCTAAACTTTTACCAAAAAGTCACACCATAGGAGGTGAGGCTGATTTTGTATTTGCGTATAAAACTCATAATGTAATGATAGAAGCGACTTTAACTGAGAAAACAAATCAAAGAAGAGCGGAAATGGAAAGCATCTCAAGGCATTTAGGCAATATGCTTTTAAGCCTAGATGCAAGCTTTCAAAAAGAATCCTTTGGTATTTTTATCGCTCCGTATTTAGATAAAAATGTGCTCAATGATTTTAGAGCTAGGATATATACTTATTTTGAAGATACTTCAGGATTTGTTAGAGGTATGAATATATTGCCTTTAAGCACGCAGGATTTGATATTGCTTTTAGAATCAAATGTAGCTTACAAAGACTTAGTTTTATCTTTTCAAAAATTATTCCAAAGCAAGAATGATTGGGGGAGTAAGTGGTATGACAGCGAAGTCAAATCTTTTATTAACTCCTTATGAGTCTTTCAAACTCTCCTCCCGTCGCTATACAGGGGCTAAAACTAAGCTTTTAACTCAAATCAAAGAAGTGATAAACACGCATTTGCCAAGCCCAAAAGAAAATCTAAGTTTTTTTGATGTCTTTGCTGGCACAGGCGTGGTAAGTGAAGCCTTGATGAATGAGCCTTGTTTTAGGCATTTTTATATCAATGATTTTTTGCATTCAAATTTTGCTATTTATCAGGCTTTTTTTGCAAAAGAAAGCTTTGATTGGCAAAAATTACAAGATTTAGCCCAAAGCTATCAAAATTTAAAGCCTCAACATATAAAAGCAAATTATTATTCTAGGCATTTTGCAGGTAAGTTTTTTTCATTTAATGATAGCCTTGTCATAGGGCATATTAGAGAGCATTTAGATAAGCTTTTAAGTGTTAAAGTCCTTAATGAAAAAGAATTTTATATACTTCTAGCAAGCCTTATATATAGTAGCGACAGAATTGCTAACACCGTGGGACATTATGATGCTTACCGCAAAAATGTAAGCCTAAAAGATAGCTTTAGCTTTAAGCTTATACAGCCAATCATCACGCATAAAAATATAGAAATTTTTAGAGCTGATAGCAATGTTTTGGCTAAAAAACTTGCTCTAGATTTTAAAAAGCAAGCTAAAAAGCTAGACCTTGTTTTTATAGACCCGCCTTATAATTCAAGGCAGTATTCACGCTTTTATCACTTGCTTGAAACTTTAAGCCTTAATAATAAGCCCATTTTAAGCGGAGTAGCCTTAAAGCCAAAGCCAAGTAATTTAAGTGCGTATTGTAAAGCTCAAGCCTTTGAGGCTTTTAAGGATTTAATAACCACCCTTTCAAGTTTTAGTAGGCTTTTAGTTATCACTTATAATAATACAAATTCAGCCAATGCAAGAAGCAATACAAGAATGGGCCTAGAGCAAATCAAAAGCCTACTTCAAAGCAAAGGCAAAACCACTCTTTATGAATTTCCTTTTAAGGCTTTTAGTAGTGGAAAGACTGATTTTAAAGAGCATAAAGAGCTGATTTTTGTGTGTGAGGTTTTTTAGCGTTTTGTATTATTGTTTAACACAATCTGCCATCTCAGATCTCTTAGCAATGCTAACTTTATTAGGGCTTTGTTTTTAAAATAAAAGCTATATTATAAAGCCTTATACCTAGTGTTTGTCAAGGGTATCGGGCTAAAATTAATATAAAACTTTTGAGAATCTGCGCGTTTTTATATTATCTTTTTGTCTTAGTATTTTTATCTAACCCCCGCGCTTTAGTCCTTAAGGCTGTATACGTTTTAGAATCTTCGCTGGATTCCCGCCCACTATTACATTGGCTGGCACATCTTTTGTTGCCACGCTACCCGCGGCGATAATGGAGTTTTCGCCAATTTTCACACCGGGTAAAATCACCGCATTTGCGCCAATCCACACGCGAGATTCTAACACTATGGATTTGTAAATTGTAGTCTCGCGATTGTGGGGATTTATGTCGTGATTTATCGTAATAAGGCTGACTTTGGGACCGATGAATGCGCCATCACCGATGGTTATCCCGCCTCTGTCCATAAAAGTGCAGCAATGGTTGATAAAGACATTTTTGCCTAAAATAATATTGCGCCCAAAATCTGTGTAAAAAGGCGGCATAATCCAGCAACTGCTATGCACTTCCCTGCCGATAAGCTCGCTAAAAATGGCGCGCACCTGCTCTTTGCTGTGATGTGTGTTATTTAAATGTGCGGTGATTTTTTGCGCATTTTCAATAATCTCTAGAATCTGCGTAAAGCCCTCATCTTGTGGGCTTACAGGCTGCCCGCTTAAGTCTTTTTCAAAAATATTCATTTTTGCTCCTTTTTTAATTTATTTGTTTAAACTCAATCACAAAATTAGAATCTTGTGCCTTGATTATCGCTAGGGCTTTAGAATCTAGCTTGCCGAGTTTGACTAGCCCGCTATGAAAGGGTTGCTTTTCATAAAAGATTCCAAGATTGCCCAACGGGCTAAAATAAAAGAAATCTCCAACACTGGGTGTATATCCATTTAGCCCTGCCGTGTTTAGCTTTTTTGGCAATTTTGGCGCAATCTTTTCTTTGCCCACATAATCGCTAAATTCTAAACTTAGCGGTAAAAGCGTTAAAAAATCGCGCGTAGCGATGTTGTCCTCTAGCTCTAGCACAAATTCCGCACCTTTAACATTCATAATAATCTGCATATTTTCTCCTTTTACAAAGCCCATAAGGCTTAAAAAACTTAGCGCAATCAAACAAAATTTTTGTATTTCAAACTCCTTATAAACCCACGCTTTTTGCCGCATCAGAGCCCGGCGCAAAGCGTTCACCCACGATGACTATCTTTTGTAATGCCTCATCAACGGCGCGCAATTCCTCTTGGCTGAAGCGAAAATTTACCGCTTTTAGATTCTCCACCAAATGCGCGGGATTTGTCGTCTCTGGGATTGGCATGATGAAATCGCCTTGCGCAAGAATCCACGCTAACGCGGTTTGAGCGATGGTCGCACCCTTTTGCTTGCCGATATTTTCTATAAATGTAACTATGGCTTGATTTGCCTTCAGCGCTTCAGGCGTATAACGCGGGAAAGAAAGCCGCATATCGCCCTTTACGAATGTAAAATCAGGCGTCATAACGCCAGTAAGCAAGCCCCTATCTAAGGGCGAATACGCTATAAAGCCTATGTCAAGCCTCTTGCAAGTGGGTATCACCCCGTCATTTTCATGCTCCCTAAAGCTCATTGAATACTGACTTTGCACGGCTGTAAGGGCAAACTCCTTATGCGCACGCTCAATCGCCCTTGCCCCTGCCTCGCTTAAGCCCCAGTGGCGGATTTTACCCATTTTTACAAGCTCTCTCATCGTGTCGGCGACTTCTTCAATGGGCGTGTCGGTATACACTCGGTGTTGGGTGTAAATATCGATATAATCGCTTTGCAAGCGTTTAAGGCTCGCATCAATCGCCCTAAAATCGCCTTTTTACTAGAATCTTGCATTTGCTTGCCAAAGGGATAATATAGCCCAAATTTTGTGCCAATGAGGACTTTATCGCGTAAGGGCTTTAGCGCCTCGCCTAGCAAAAGCTCGTTTGTGTGCAGTCCGTAAATCTCTGCTGTGTCAAAATAGCGCACGCCCAAATCATAGGCTTGCCTGATTAACTTTATCATCTCTTTTGTGTCGCGTGCAGGTCCGTGCCCATGGCTCATACCCATGCAGCCAAGCCCCAAAGCAGACACGCTTAGATTCCCTAGTTTTCTTTGGGGCAAAGTGGCCGAATCTTTTGTGTTTGACTCTTTTGGTGCTAGATTCTGTGCTGTTAGATTCTGCTGTGTCATAAGCCCCAAGAGACTTACACCGCCTGTAAATTTCAAACTCTTTTCTAAAAATTCTCTTCTTGTGTTCTTTTCTTACATTTTTGCTTCCTTACATTCCCTAGCTCCGCTAGCCATTTGCGCAGGGCTGATTTGCTTGCCCCAAAGCTAATTTTTTTGCCTGCTTTAAAGCTCGCATTTGGCGCACATTTTTGCATATCTCTTGGCGCGCTTCCTAATTCACTCCCGCCACTTGTGCAAAAGGAATGATGGTTTTTTTGCTAAAATCAAAGCTTTCTAAAAAACTAAAAATGATGTGCGGCGCGGAATACCACCAAATGGGAAAACCTATAAATATCACATCAAATTCCGCGATATTAAGCGCATCAATATTTAGAATCTGCGGGCGCGAGAATTTATCTTTAGATTCTAAACTCGTGCGGCTTTGCTCATTTGTCCAGTCCAAATCTGCCCTGCTGTAATGGCTCTTTTGGCACTATTTCATACAGCTTTGCGCCTGCTACACCCGCCAAAGTTTGTGCCACTTCTTTTGTGATGCCACTTGCGCTAAAAAATGCGACTAAAGTTTTCAATTTGCTTCCTTATTTAGAGTTAGAGAATCTAGCGCACTCAACGCGTTTAGCGTCCTAGGGTAGCCGATGAATGGCAAAATCGCGCTGAATGTCTCTATCAAAAATGCGCGCGTTTTGCCCATATTAAGATTACCCTGAATGTGCGACTTGACTTGAGAATCTGCCCCGCCAAGCGAGACTAAAAAGACAAGCGTAAGCAACTCGCGCATTTCCAAATCAAGCCCGCCTCGCGTGTAATAATCCCCAAAGCAATTTGCGCTTAAAAATCTGCGGATATGCTGCACATCTTTTGGCACGGTGGCATTGCCCTTGTCTATGGCTTCGCCAAAAATCGCGCGTTGAGATTCCAATCCTTTTTCTTGCCTCTCTTATCGCGTGATTTTGCCCTGCGATTCTAAGGGTAGCTTTATGCCTTTTGCTTTAAAAATCGCATTGCAAAGCTTAAGAAACTCTAGGCTTTTTACTAGCCCGATGTAGTGCGTGGCTTGGTAGATTATCTCTTTTGTTTCTATGGGGGTGATGTGTGGCGTATTTTGTGCGTCTTTTTGGCTAGATTCTGCAATAAGCATGGAATCTAAAAGCGCGCTAAAAAGGCTTGTGCTTTGCGCGCCAAGTGTGGCTGCTAGGCTTATCTTTGCCCTTGTGGGTGAATCAATGTGGCTGCTAGCTTGCGCTACTTCAGATTCTACAAAATAGCGCATATTGGCGATGAATTCAGGGTCGCTTTGGGTGAGTGCGTGAAAATCTTGCGTGTCAAATAAGCTATTTGGGCTGTTTTGTGGCATGCTTGCTCCTTTGGTGTTGGCTGCGTGTGAAGCGCATTTAGAATCTTGTGCGCTGGCTTCTGCTAGAATGAGCGGGCTTGCTAGCAGGCTAAAGCTTGCGATTTTCGCCGAAGTCTTGAAAACTCCCTGCGTTTTTGTGCTTTGTGTGGCATGCTTGCCCTCCTTTGTTGTGAAAAATCTTGACATAAAAAGCGTATTATAAAGCCTTACACCTAGTGTTTGTCAAGGGGCTAATGTAAAACTTTTGAAAAATTTGCTTGTGGATTGCCACGCGCTGACGCGCTCGCAATGACGACTTAAGTCACTATTAAGGCGAAGTATTTTTGCGATGATTTTGCAGGTTGTGCAGGAAAAATAAGGCAAGGCTAGGTAAGAAACCTGCCGCAGTCCTCATTTTTGCAAACTCCTGCAAAAGCGCGCAAAAGACAATCCTTAATTAAAATTTTAGATTTTAAGGTTTTCATATCAATGACATAGCGAAATTTCGCCTCACCTCTTGCCACCTTTTGATAAGCAGAATCTAGCGCGTCTATGGCCATCATCTCCACTTCTGGATAGATATTATTTTTCACGCTAAAATCTAGCATTTCTTGCGTTTCTTTTATCCCGCCAATAAGCGAGCTGTAAATCTTGCGCCTAAAATTCCAAATAAAGGCATTGGCATTAAAGCTTGGATTGTCCTTATTTGCGGGCAAGCCCACTATTGCCATTTCGCCGTGCATTTTAAGCATTTTTTGATACATATTTATATCGTAATGGTAGGGAATGGTGCTGATGATGAAGTCAAATCTGTCTTTAATGCTTGCCATTTTTGCGCTGTCTTTGGCGTCTATAAACTCCTTTGCGCCGAGCTTTAGCACAGAACTTTTTTATCGACTATGTCAAAGCAAGTAACTTCTGCGCCAAGGGCTACCATGTATTTTAACGCCATGTGCCCTAGCCCGCCCACGCCCGCTACGGCGACTTTTTGCCCTCTTTTTACCTTGCTATACATTATCGGGCTGTAAGTGGTGATGCCAGCGCACAAAAGCAGGGCGACTTTGGCGATGTCGGCATTTTTGGGCACTTTTAGCGCAAAATCTTCGCTGAGAACATAATTGTTTGAATAGCCGCCATAGGTGTTTATGTCGCCGTGGAAGACATCTTTGCTATTATAAGTAAAGACGGTTTTGGCGTTTTGGCAAAACTGCTCCTCGCTCCTTTTGCACGCCTCGCATTCTCCGCAAGAATTCACCATGCAGCCAATGCCCGCAAAATCACCGACTTTAAACTTGCGCACTTTTGCACCCACGGCAATGACGCGCCCAGCTATCTCATGCCCTGGGACAATGGGGAAAGTTGGTGCGTGATGATCCCCGCTTGCTGCGTGCAAATCGCTATGGCAGATGCCAGCGTAGAGAATTTCTATCAAAATGTCGCGCTCTCCTAAAGCGTGGCGCGTGAAGCGAAAGGGGCTAAAATGCCATTTGCTGCTTTCTGTTGCGTAGCCACGCGCTGGGATGGGCGCGCCACTTTTGAGCACGACGTTTATGGATTCTATGTCGCTTTGGCTTAGGTTTGTGGCGTTTTTGCGATATTGTGCGCTGGCTCTTTTGCGCTAAGTGTGCTTGAGCCCAAAAGTGAGAGACTTAGCGCACCTAGACTTAATGCACCCATTTG
This sequence comes from Helicobacter fennelliae, assembly GCF_900451005.1. Lineage (NCBI taxonomy): Bacteria > Pseudomonadati > Campylobacterota > Epsilonproteobacteria > Campylobacterales > Helicobacteraceae > Helicobacter > Helicobacter fennelliae. The sequence continues at coordinate 557,605 of NZ_UGIB01000001.1, read as the reverse complement.
CGCGCTGGCTTTTAAAAACTCTCGACGTTTAGAATCTGCATCTTGCGGGGTTTTTGGGTTACTATTTGGCAGATTTGCTGCATTTTTTGCCGCTGCTGCGGGCTTTGCTGTGTTTTGTGTGTTTATGGATTCCATAAATGTTCCTTTTAGTTTGAAATAAAAGTCGCATTATAAAGCCTTACACTTGATGTTTGTCAAGGGGGAAATGCAAAAATTTTAAAAAATCTTAGTATTTGCAAGCAATGCGCGGGTTTCTTGTATTACAAGCTCTGGGCGCAAGTCTTGCATGCATTTATGATGCTTTAATGGGCAGGTGCGCTGCATACAGGGCTGGCAGGGCAGATTTAAATACACAAGCCGCGCGTTTTTATTATGCCAAGGAGAAGTTTGGGTGAATTTCGTAGGACCAAAAACCGCAATAGTCGGGGTCGCATACGCTGCAGCTATGTGCATAGCGCCGCTGTCGTTGCTGATAAAAATATCAAGTGCTGAGATAAGCTCGCAAAGCTCCTTAATGCTCGTTTTGGCACAAAGATTGAGCGCGCTAATTCCATTTTGCGCAAGAATATGCGCTATTTTTGCGCAAATCTCACCCTCACTTGCCACGCCAAAAATAAGAATCTGATGTGTCGCGCTAAAATCCTGCGCGACTTTGGCAAAATATTCCTCGCTCCATCGTTTCGCAGAGCCATATTTTGCGCCAGCATTAATACCTAAGAGCTTTTTACCTTTTGTGATATTAAATTTCTCAAAAAGCTTATTTTGCGCCTCTTGGCCTAGATTTTCAAATGCTTTTATCGGCAAAAAAAGATCGCTATTTTTTGCCTGCACTTTAAGTGCATTTTCTACAAAATAGAGGTATTTTAACACTTGATGTAAATCTCTATTTTTAGCCTTATCAAAGCAGAATTTATGTTTAGACTTAAGCATAAAAAGCATAAGTTTTGCCGAAAATGCTGAGCGGAAAGAAAAGGCGTAATCAAAGCACCCTAAGGCTTTTGAGAGCTTATAAAAGTTTGTAAATCTATGCTTTTTCTCCTCCACATACACGCGCACATTTTTGGCTTCTTTAAAAAGCTCGGTGCTGACAAATGAGCCATAAAGCACAAATTCACTTTTTTTATTAAGCTTTTCATCAAGCGCTAAAAAATGCTCAAAAATCATGTGCAAAGCAGCACTTGCCATGACGCTATCGCCAAGCCAAGTGGGCAAGCCTATAAAAATTTTCATCTTTTGCGTCCCTTATTTGTAGATTTTATTTCTAGCGCACATTGAGTGCTTTTTTGAGACGCTTTTGCACTTCGCAAAACCCCTTACACTTGAAATTTTTAGGTTTTTTGCCAAGTTTTATATATTCTTCATAAAACTCCAGCTTACCCTCAAGCATATCCTCCACAAGTGCCAAACGTTTAAGCTCCTCGCGCAGAAGCACCAACTGATCGCGTAGCATTGTTTGACGTTTTTTGAGATTGTGCTTATCTGCTCCTTCTGCGATGAGATTAATGTATTCACGCACCCGCTCTATACTCATACCGCCCTTACGCAAGCAATCCACCCAAATCACCTGCTCTAGCCCTGATTCGCTAAAGTAAAGCACACCATTTTTGTCGCGCTCGAGATTGTCAAATATCCCCTTGCTCGCCCAAAAGCGCAATGTGCGCGAAGGGATACCTAGCCTGCGCTCAACCTCAATAATTGTGTAAGCCATAGATTCTCCTTATTTACGCGTTTGTGCGGATTTAAGAATTCATAGAATCCACTTAGAATCTATTGAGATCTACTTAAATCTATATCTCTCAAATCCGCTCGCATTATATTTTTAAATTTCTTTATGAGATTGTGTGGTTTTAGATTCTACATTTTTCAAAATCTAAACGCGTATTATACCGCCTCACACCTAGTGTTTGTCAAGGGCTTTAAGCAAAATTTTGAGGTATAATGTGGGCTTATTTTTAAATTTTGAAGTTTGCGATAAGCTTAGAATCAAACGCAAGATAGAGGATAACACGCTTTTAGAGCAAGCTGGCTTTGTGGTGCAAGATAGAGTGGATTTTAACCGCTTAGCCATTGCGCCAAGTGTGAGCATTTCAGCCGTAGCGGTGCGTGAGTTTGTGATGAATGATAAAAGTGAGGTGGGTAAGACTTTTACGCAAGAGCTTGAATACAATCCGACTTTTGGTATAGTTTTTTTGATTTTATCATCGTTGATGAGTGCCACAGAAGCATTTATGGCGAGTGGAGGCAAGTGCTTGAGTATTTTGATGCTTTTATCATAGGGCTAACTGCCACGCCTTCAAAGCATACCTTAGGCTTTTTTGGGCAAAATGTGGTGAGTGAATACAACCTTGAAAAGTCCATAATGGATGGCGTCAATGTAGGCTTTGATATTTTTCGTATAAAAACCAAGATAAGCGAGCAAGGAGGGCGTATAGAAAGCGACTTTAGCCTCCCTGTGCACAACCGCCAAACGCGAAAGACTTTCTATCAAAGCTTTGATGAGGATAAGGAATATAAGAAAAATGAACTTGACAGAAGCGTAACCGCGACAAATCAAATCAAAACCATTTTAGAATGCTATAAAATCGCAGAGATTTTCGCTAATAAAGCGATAAAATAAAAATCCTAAGACATACGACTTAAAGTCCAAGCTATCGACGCTTCCGCGAAGGTCAGTTGCCACTTTTCAGATTGTATTATAAAGTTCTTGCTTTTGCATAGTGCGCCTTTTTGTGTAAATGAGCGTGCATTATAGCCAAACCTATAAAATCCACCCAAAAAGTGCTAGAATCTAGATTCTATACAAGGAAGGAGCCACAATGAAAAATATTGCCATAATCAGCGGAGCAAGCTCGGGACTTGGAGAATGCTTTGTGGAAGCTTTAGTGGAATTAAGCGAGTGTGGGGCGGAATCTAGGCTAGATTCTGCGCTAGAATCTAATCAGGCTTGCAATGTGGAATCTCATGCAGATTTTTATTTAGATTCTACATTGGATTCCAAATTAGATTCTGATTTGGAATCTTGCGTCCAAAAATCCGCTCACAGCGCAAATCATAACACAAATCACAATGCGCACGCCACAAAATGCAGCGCAAAAAATCCATTTTTTCAAACCCCATTTTCCCAAATAAATGAAATCTGGCTCATCGCCCGCAGGCGTGAGAGGCTAGAAGCTCTAGCGCGCAGATTCCCACAAAAGAGTTTTAAAATCTTAGCACTTGATTTGGCGGATATGGCAAGCTTCACGGAGTTAGAGAGGATTTTAAAAGATGAAAGCCCGCGCATTAGCCTGCTTATTAGCAACGCTGGAGTATCGCACTATGGGAGCTTTAGCGACATCTCCTTGGCAAGCGCACTTGAGATTATCGCGCTAAATATCACCGCTGCGACCGCGCTTACTAAAATCTGCCTGCCTTTTATGCAAAGCGCTAGCAAGATAGTCGAAGTCTCGTCTGTGAGCTCCTTTGCGCCAAATGTGAATCTACTCGTATATAGCGCGAGTAAGGCATATTTGAGCGCGTTTAGTTTGGGACTAGGCGAGGAGCTAAGGGCGCAAAATATCAGCGTAACTGCGCTTTGCCCAGGGCTTATGCAAACTGAAATGTTTGCCAACTTGGGGCAAGCGCGCCCAAATGCTCGTAAACTCTTAAAGCTAGACCCCAAAAAAGTCGCGCTTGGCACGCTAAAAGCCGCACTCAAAAATAAGCGCATTTACACGCCAAGTGTGTTTTATAAAATTTATAGAATCTTAGCGCGCATTTTGCCCTATGCATTGGTATTGAAGCTAGCGAGAATGTGAGATTTTGTAGATTAAATCTTTACTATTATATTGATAGAATATTTTAAGATAGGTTAAGTTATAATTTAACTATTACAAAAGAAATTATGATAAGAGTTTATAAAGTTTTAAATTTCATCATCAAAAGATTTTTACAAGATAAAAAATTTTGTGCTTTTATTGATAATCTTAAAATTTTACCCATCATAGAAAATGAAAAATTTACTTTTTGCTATGAAGTAGCGGGCGTTGAATGCAAACAATTTAATAAGATTTATCTTAAAATTATTAGCGGGAATTCTAGCTTTGTGGATTATTTGGTATTTTTTCAAGAGCTAGAACCAAAAGCAAGTGATAACCCACTTTATGCCATAGAAGAAACAAAAACAGATGATAGTGAAAGCAGAAATACTGGTGTTTATCAAAGGATTTCAAAATTTGTCTATCTTAGCTATTTCTACCCAAACACTAAAAAAATCATGCTTTATAATCTTTCTATCACACAAAAAGCAAAGCCAACGCAAACTTCTATTTTTGGGACAAAACTTTTACGCACCTTAGGAGTAGGGCTAGCAGGAAAAGAATTTGATTGTTACACCTTAAAACCATTTGAAAATATAGCTGAGCTTATTAAGTTTAAAGCGAATATGCGAAAAGCCCCAAAAGGCAATGTACCTATTGAAATAAAACTTGTTGATTCTAGTTTTGATGTCAGAGAATGTCCGCTTGCAGAAGATGATATTAGCATATATACACCAAACAATAAAATCCAAATTTCAGCAAGACTAATCAAAAACAATGCCTTAGCTCATGACCCAAATATAGGGGCAATAAGTGGTATAGCAGCGGCTTTAAGGAAGCTTGGTTTTAGTGGTAAAATAGAAATCATTGCTCACGGACTTTTGCAACAACATATAAAACAAAAGAATAAATTTTTGATTCTTGCAAATCTTTTACATTTAACATTAGAGGGGCTAAGTATTCCTAAGATTGACATGAACAAAGAATATTGGCATTATGAACAAAAGGGCGAAAAATTAGCAACGATTTTTATTCATCTTGTGGCAGAAAATTTTACGGGTGCATCAGCTATTTTTGAAAATCACGCGGGTTGTGAAAAGGGATATTTTATTACCAGTGAAGGCAAGCCTATTGCTTTGCAAAAATATGAGGATAAAGATTTGTATAAACAAGGCAATAAAAATGCTAGGCTTTTTATCCCAGACTTGATTTTGCTAGACATTGACAACCTAGAAATCATTAACACAGAGGGCAAAAAATATGAAAACAAAAATCAAGGCATAGACGAATTAAAAAATTATGATTTTATAGAAAAGACTTACATTGCAAAACATTATGAAAAATATAAAATTATCCGCACTGTGGTTTTGTTTGGTTCAAATGAAGAAAAAGTCATAGAAGTTGAAATAGGTTTTTTGCTGAACAGCAAAGGTAAAATGATACTTGGCATACAAGCCCCAAAGCTTTTTGTTTATGCAATAAAAAATTTACTTGACTTTTGGAAACAAGCATGACAAAACCCTATACATCAAACAAAAATTATATAAAATCTCCGCTTAATTACATAGGTGGCAAGTATAAATTATTACCACAGATTCTGCCACTCTTCCCTAAAAATATACACACCTTTGTGGATTTATTTTGTGGTGGGCTGGATGTGGCGATAAATTACAAGGCGCAAAAGTTCTATTGCAATGACAATTTAAGCTACCTTATAGAGCTTTATATTTTTTTGCAAGGGCATTCTATTGATACAACCTTGCAATATATAGAACAAATCATCACCAAATATGCTTTAAATAAAGAAAATGCACAGGGCTATAATGCCTTAAGGGCTGATTATAATGAGACAAAATCGCCTTTGAATTTATTTGTCCTCATTGCCTTTGGCTTCAATCATCAAATCCGCTTTAATAGTGCGCATAAATTTAACACGCCTTTTGGCAAGAATCGCTCAAGTTTTAACGCGAAGATGAGGCAAAATTTAATCGCTTTCACACAGGCATTGCAACATAAAAATATGCAGTTTTTCAAGCTGGATTTCACAGAAGCCTTAAAAAATATCCCCTTAAATACACAAAGCTTTGTGTATGCTGACCCGCCCTATCTTATCGCACAAGGCACGTATAATGACGGCAAAAGGGGCTTTAGCGGCTGGAATGAAAAACTAGAAAGCAAGCTGCTTTGTGCTTTAAAAGAGCTTCATGATAAAGGCATAAAATTTGCCCTTTCTAATGTCTCGAGCCATAAAGACAGAGAAAATACAGTTTTAACACAATGGGCAGAAAAATGTGGATTCAATCTCTATTTTCTTTCCATGGATTATACGAATGCCAATTACCAAGCAAAGCATAAAGACAAAAGCAAAACTTGTGAGGTTTTAATCACAAACTATAAGGCAGAAGATGCGTTTTATAGGCAATAAAGAAAATCTTATCCCCCAAATTTATACGATTTTAGAAAAGCACAATATCATACAAGATTCAAAAAGATTTTTTGATATGTTCGCTGGCAGCTCTAGTGTGGGGAGATTTTTTAAGGCAAAGGGCTTTAGTGTGTATAGTTGCGATTTGCTGTATTTTTCTTATTGTTTGCAAAGGGCGTATTTACAAAATAATGCTTTGCCATGCTTTAAGGGCTTGGATATATCATCACAAAGTCAAAATACCCGCGATTTATTCGCTAGTAATTACCAAAAACTGCTTGCTTTTTTGAATGATATACAACCAAAACAGGGCTTTATTTATCAAAACTATGCACCAAGTGGGACGCTGGATTTAGCTAACCCTAGAATGTATTTTAGTGATGAAAATGCGATGCAAATTGATGCCATTCGCTTACAAATTGAAGTGTGGAAAAAAGAAGGGGCAATCAATGAGGATGAATATTTTATCCTCTTAGCCACACTCATAGAATCTGTTTCATTTTATGCCAATGTGGCTGGGGTGTATGCCGCATTTTGTAAGACGTGGGACAAAAGGGCTTTGAAAACTTTTGCGCTCAAAGAGTTAAATTTATTGCAAAGTGCGCAAGAATGTTTTTGTTATTGTGGCGATAGTGTAGACATTTTAGAAAGTTTAAAATATAAAACTTTTGACATACTTTACCTTGACCCACCATATAATGCACGACAATACGCGCCCAATTATCACCTCATAGAAACTATCGCAAGATATGATAATCCAAACATTAAAGGCATTGCAGGTTTAAGAGAATGGCAGCAACAAAAATCGCAATTTTGTAACGCAAAAACTGCCTTAAATGCACTTACAAAGATTCTTGAATTGAAAAATTATAAATATTTAGTCCTAAGCTACAATAGCGAAGGTTTATTACAAAAAGAAGAGATTGAAAAGCTTTTAAAACAATCCCTTTTAAAGCAAGATGCCAAGCTGCATTTTGAAGAGATAAAATATCCCAGATTCAAAAGCAATCACAACAAAGGCGATAAATTCATCAAAGAATATTTGTGGATATTGCGCAAATAAGGTTTTTGGTTATGCGGTTTTATGTATTTTGTGCTACAATGCAGGTTTTTATTTGTGGATTTTAATTTGTAGATTCTAAAAAGGGACAAAAATGAAAGAGTTATTTTTAGCAATAATTCTTAATGTATTTTGTATTTAGCTCAACTATAGAATTTAAAGAGGAAGGTGCTTCAGGTGCTATGATTAGCCAAGTAATAGAAAATACATTTCAAGAAAATACATTCAATGAATATTTTGCAATTTTGCGAGGCTGTGATTGGAAGTTTAGCGATGGAATGTGTCAAATCGAGCATGATGGGACAGGTGAACTCTATGCTTACTATACATTAAAAAAACCACTAAAGCTAAAAGGTGAGGTAGTTTTTGAGAATCTCGCGCAATTTGACGAATGCGATCAAAGTGATATGCAATCACGTTTATATATTGAATCAGATTCTAAAGGATTTGACTTTCTAAAAACTTTTCGTTTAAGTGTGAATTCTAAGCAAATAGCAGAGCAGATGCAATCCCAACTTCCAAAGTGGTTTTTAGATGGCGTGGCTGGAGAAGTAAGATTCCAAGTAAGCTTTGAGGTGGAAAATAGAGAGGAAGATATTGCTTCTTCGCATTATGATGAAGAGGGCATTACAAAGCCACATAGAGCAAAGATTGCATTAGCACTAGGTCAAGCATTATGCGATTTTACGACAAGCAAGATTAATGTGAAAAATTTACAGATTCGAAAAATAAGTGAAAAGATAGTTGATAAAAAAGCATATCAACAAGTCGACATGCTTTTTGGCTACGGGCTTATTCTTGAAGATAAGGATAAATTTGTGAATTTGCGTCAAAGCCCAAATGGTAAAATCCTAACACAGATTCCAACAAGCCAAAAAGACAATATACTTCTTATTGGACTTATCGATAAGCATAAAGTTTGGAGATATTATATTAGTCAAGTCGATCAAGATACAATTTGGGAATATTATGATCAAGTTTTGCCCTACGTTGGAAATAATAAAAATGAATGGCACAAAGTGCTGTATTTTCCGCCAAATATAAATAAGACAGAATCTGCGCTCATAGGCTATATTCACAAATCACAAGTAGAAAAAATGAGTTATGATGAGGCAGAGGCAAGAAGCGGTAGGCAAAGGTGATATGCAAGGAGGTTTCTATGCTCAATATCATCTTTGATATGGATGGCACACTCATTGATAGTGAGGAGTGCATTTGCAAGGCAGTAAATGCGATACGCAAAGATAGAGGCTTAGTCCCGCTTACGCATAGCTTTATTAAAGAATCCACGCATACGCCGGGGCTAAACTGCGCGCAGATTTTTTACGAGCTAGATTCTATCGCACCAAGCTACAAAGTGGGCTTTGAGGCGTATTTTGAAGCAGCCTATAAGGAAGCGAAGCTTTTTGAGGGGGTAGATTGCGTGCTGCAAAAATGCAAGGCACAAAATTGTTATCTAGCGATTGCGAGCAATGCGCCTGAGGAGAGCTTAGAGCCGATTTTGGCGCGGCTTAATATTTTGGGCTATTTTAGTGCGGTTTTGGGCTCAAAAATCGGCAGAGAATCTAAGCCAAGCCCTATGATGATAGAGCTAATTTTGCAAAATGCGCCATTTGAGAGAAGCATTTTTGTGGGCAATGGCAACAAAGACAGGGGCGCAGCACAAAGAGCAAAGATCCCCTACTTGCACGCCAAATGGGGCGCAGAATCTAAAAGTTTAAAAGAAAATGAATTTAACACTGCTTTAGAATTATGGGACTTAATAAACAGATTCTTGCATTAGATAGCAGGTAAAACTTGGATGAATTAGATTTTCTCAAAATCATTCCTAAGCTTTAAGGTATTTTTAGATAAAATCTGCACTTCGTGCTTATAGCAACATAGCTTGATTGGGCAAGATACAAAATAAGGATAGAGCATGAGACACACAAGTTGCATACATAATGAAAAGATATGGTGATATGAAAAACTTAACTTTTATCGATTTGTTTGCAGGTGTTGGAGGTTTTCATCTTGCTTTTACTAAGGCAAATAGCTCCGCTCATTGTCTTTTTGCAAGTGAGATAGATTCTAGCGCGCAAAAAACCTATCATTTAAACTTCCCCAAAACTCTACTTTTTGGAGACATCACCTTAAAAGAAATGCAAGACAATATCCCGCAACATTTTGATATTTTATGTGCTGGCTTTCCTTGTCAAGCTTTTAGTATAGCAGGGCACAATGTGCCTATAATAAAAGATGATTTTGGCATTAGAAAGCTTACTCCTAGAGAATGCTTTAATTTTCAAGGTTATCCAAAATCCTTTAAACTCCCAAATATTGCAAATTCAAAGCTTTATATGCAAGCTGGTAATAGTATTACTTACCCACTTGTAAAAAAAATAGCAAATGAAATTCTTAAGGTGTTATAATGATTGATTTTTTTAAACGAGATGAGACAAATAAATCAAACTATGCAGAAACTATCAAAATCATCGCTAGTCTTTCGAAGCTTTTTAGTGAAAATCAAGTTCCATTTTTGCATTATAGAATTATGGAAAATCTCTTTTGTTCTTGTTTTGGGGCTGAAAACTTAAGTCGTTCTGATACTGCTTTTGATGCAAAAATTGAGAAAATAGGCATAGGATTAAAAACTTTTATTTGTGAAAAAACTTCAAAGATAGAAAAAGTTGCAGAATTTAATAAAAAATCCAAATCATTGAAAGCACTTACAGACAAAAAGAGATTTAAGTTTAGAACTTGCAAGACTTAGAAACGAGCGAATACAGCTTGCAAAAGATTTATATGGGATAGAAAATTCTTTTTATCATATAAAAGAAGAATTGCAAGCAAAACTTTGTCAAGATAATTCAAAAGCTTTGATGAGTAATCCAAACAAGGCTCTTGCAAATTGGCTTTTAAGAAAAATTTTAAAACTCAAAGCTGGAGAATTAGCAACCTTAGAAAAGCTTGAAAATTTAGGCTTTGATTCTGTGATTATCAATAAAGAAAAGCAAGGAATTTACAATATAGATATTATGCCTATGAATAGCTATGAGGAATTTATACTCAAAAATTAAGTGTGTATTATATGCCTATATAAATTTCTAATTTCCAATTTAAGACTTATTCTAAGATAAATTATTTTTTTAAAGTCTTCTATAAAATCTAAATAATAAACCCAAATAACCTAAAATATGTCTAATGCTTCTGGCAAAACAATATCCTCCGAATGCACTTTAATGCTATGTGTGCGGTATGTCGCATAGATGAATTTCACTTCATCGCTAAAGTCTGTCTGAATGCTAGAATTATGCGTGATGAGTGGCGGAAGGATACGCAATGGCGTCCTAGAATCTAGCCGCGCAAAAAGTAGCACCAAACTCGCCTCTCGCGATAGCAAAGGATAGACTACGCGTATCGTTTCGCAGTTAAATTTATGCTCTTGCAATAGGCTTAAGATAGATTCTAGGTCGTGAGGGCGGTAGCAAAAAATAATACCACCACGGGGCTTCAAAAATCGCTTTGTGCGCGGAATCCACTTCTCTGGTGGCATTGAGTTTGCGTTTTTGGATTGGGCGAGGAGGTGGTTTTGGGATTGGACGGATTCTGTGCGATAAAATGGCGGATTTGAGATGATGAAGTCAAATTTGTGTGATTTATGAAGTGTGAGAAATGCGTCAAATGGATATGTGCTAAATGGATTTGATGTATTTGTAATGAGTGGATTCTGCAATGTTTGTGGATTTTGTGTGATTTGCGTGGCGTGCGTTGATTGGGCATTTTGTAAGGCTTTAGGAGTAGGTATGGCAGATAAAGTAGCATGCGAAGTGAGAAAGTCTTGATGAAAAATCTGTGCTTGGATATGGTTTGTTTGGGCGTTGAGGTTTGAGAGAAAGGCATTAAGCGGGTTTATGTCAAGCAGGCTTACTGCACTTCCAAAATGCCTCGCACACAATAGCCCCACAACGCCACTTCCACTTCCTAGATCTAAAATCGTGTGCTTTGCTTTGAGCCATTGCTTTGCAAAATCCACCAAAAAAAAGCTATCGCTATTGTAGGCATAGCCATTTGTGAGCTGATAGATTCTTAGGATCTGATTGGTTTGAGCCATAAGAGAGTGTCCTTGTCGCATTGGGTTGTATGGAGGATTTCAAACTCTAGCTTGTAAGAATGTATAGATTCTAGCGCGCTGTGTAATATCTGTGTATGTGCTAGTGTCGGCGAGATGTGTATAAGCAAAGCATCTATGTGATGTGATAGGCTAGCAAATAGCCCAAACCCGCCTTCAATGATATTGTAACCAGAATCTAAGATGAGGTCATTTGGAGAGTGTGCGATTAAGACTTCTCGATTAGGGATAGCAAATAGCGGGGCGTTGCGCAGGGCATTTAGATTCTGCAAGCTAGAATCTTTGGTTAGGATTTGGATATTTGGATTGTGCTTTGCATAGGTGGCAAACCGACAATCAAGCGTTGGGCTATCATGGCGAATGGTGTTTCCAGAGATGATAAGCGAAGTGGCTATGGTGCGTTGATTGTGAGTAAAAATCCTTGATGCCTCACAAGAGATAATACCGCTTTTATAATCGCCATTTATGCGCATAGCGAGCTTAAAAAGATTAAAATGATGAGAGTTTTTGAGGCACATAAATGGATAGAGCAGATCTGTTGCGCGCTTTATATCAGCCTTAGAATCCAAAAATAATGTCGAGATTTTAGCTTCTTTGAGCCTCGCACTGCCACCGGCGGATTGTCCCCAAATATCTTGTGCGCCAATTACAACTTGCTTTGGTTTGAGCGTGGATAAAAGTTTGGCGCAAGGTGGGGTTTTACCATAATGATTGCAAGGTTCAAGGGTTACAAAGATTGTTTTATCATAAAAAAGTCCATTGTGATGTGTGGAGAGAAACTCATGGATTTGTGCTGGATCTGTGAGGTTGGTTTTTTGCTGTGTGAGGGCTTCATATGCTTCGAGTAATGCCAAAACTTCAGCATGAGCATCACCTGCTTTTTGATGTGCTTTGATACTTAGGATATTGAAGTTTTTGTCAATAATCATAGCTCCAACTGCAGGATTTGGAAGGGTAAGTCCTTGAAAACTCCACGCTTCGTCTATGCAAGCAGATAAAAAAAGTTGCTCTTTTGTAAGCATATTTTCCTCTTTTTAGATTCTGGTTGTTTGTTGTGGTTTGTGTAGTATAAATAACATACTTTTATAAATTTACACAAATTAATTAAGGGTTATTCTTAAGCCTTAAATATTTAAAATTTCTTGATTTTTTGTATCACTTTTTGGAGTTTGCATTATAATATCATTTTTCAATTTTTAGAGATTCTAGAGAATTTAATGTTTTAGAATGAATGCAAATTGATGTGAGGAGATAGTTTGGATCGGAGAAAAGCGGCAAGATATTTATTGCTTGGCTATTTGGGGATAGCTATTTTGGCTGGATTATTGCTAATGCTACCGGTTATGCATAAGGGTGATCTCTCTTTTATTGATGCGTTTTTCACAGCAAGCTCAGCAGTGAGTATGACGGGGCTTATCGTAAAAAATACCCCTGTGGATTTTACGATTTGGGGGCAGATTCTCATCGCGTTTTTGATACAAATTGGCGGGCTTGGCTATATGGTAATAGTGAGTTTAGTGTACATTATTTTTAGGATAAAGCTTGATTTCAAAAGCAAACTTATCCTCAAAGAATCGCTCAATCACCCAACCGTTGATGGCGTGATGCGATTTGTAAAAAGAGTGATTGTGTTTGTGTTGATTTTTGAGGGGTGTGGAGCGGTTTTGCTGACTTTGCGTTTTATGATTGATTATCCATTTATGGAGGCATTGTGGGGAGGGATTTTTCACGCTATTTCGGCTTTTAATAACGCTGGCTTTACGATTTTTGATGGCGGAATGATGCATTATCGCGGTGATTTATTCATCAATCTTGTAATCTGTTCGCTGATAATCATCGGTGGGCTTGGCTATCTTGTGCTTCTTGAGTGCTATATGTTTCAAAAAAAGAGATTTTTTTATCTCTCTATTCACACAAAAATAGTGCTTATCACGACAGCAACATTAATTGTATTAGGCACATTAATGGTATTTTTGTTTGAATACCATAACAATAAAAGCATAGGAGAGCTAAGCTTATATGAGCAGATTCTAAGCTCATTTTTTACTTCAGTAAATTTCAGAACTTCAGGGTTTAATACCCTTGATTTAAGCACATTCAAGGACGGGACATTGCTTTTTGGGTCTATTTTTATGGCTATAGGTGGAGCTCCGGGAGGGACAGCAGGCGGGATAAAAGTTACAACTATTGCGGTTTTGCTTGTGTATTCGTATTGTATTTTACGAGAGAAAAACAATATCGTTGTGTTTAATAAAAAAATTCCTCAAAGAACTGTAGACGATGCGTTTTTGATTATGGTTGTCGCAGCTTCGTATATCGCGATTTGTATTACACTTCTTTCGTTTTTTGAGGAAGGTGGCTCAAGGGGATTTTTGGGGCTTGTGTTTGAGGTTTGTTCGGCGTTTGGGACGGTTGGCGTCTCGATTGGTGATGGCGGAAGTTTGAGTTTGGTAAACTCATTTGGAAGCGGTGGTAAAATATTAATTATTTTGCTTATGCTTAGTGGGCGGGTTGGCGTGCTGGCATTTTCGTTTGCTATTTTTGCCAAACAAAAACGAAAGAATTTTGAATATCCTGAAGGGAGAGTGTTATTATGAAAAATCGTTTAACTTATGGTGTGATTGGTCTTGGAAAGTTTGGATTCCATGTCGCAAAGGGGCTAATAGAGCAAGGGCAAAGTGTAATTGTCGCTGATCAAGGAGAAGCGCAAGTCAAGGAATTTGCCGATCTCACAAGTATGGCATATATTTTAGATTCTACTGATAAGTCTGCACTTGAAGAGGCTGGATTTGTCCGACTTGATTATGTGATTGTAAGCATTGGTGAGGATATAGAATCTAGTATTCTAACCGTAATGGCACTCAAAGAGCTTGAGATAAAGCAAATCATCGCCAAAGCCATTACCCCTGTGCATGGCAAGATTCTAGCCAAACTTGGAGCAAATAAAATCATCTATCCTGAGCGAGAATCCGCAGCCGCGTTGATTAAAGGGTTTTTATCGCACCCTGATTTTGAGATCACTGATATTTCAAATACAATGAGTATCGCTAGAATCAAAGTTACGCAAAAAACTTCCGGACAAATGATAAAAGACATTGCTAAAAGGATTAAGATTATAGCGTTTAAAAAGCTTGATGAGTCTTGGGATCTGAATCCAAATGAAGATGAGATTATACATAAAGATGATGCGGTTATGGTGATTGGAGATAGTAAAGAAATACGAGATTTTGATTTGTGATTTGATTTGGAGATTGTTATTTGGAAAGTTTGTGGATTTTAGAGCGACTGAAGGGGCTGGATTTATTAAAAGATCGTGATGTATGGTGGTGGCCAAATGCGCTAAGTTTTGAGGTTGTCATAGGTGCTGTTTTGACACAAAACACAAAATGGGAAAATGTAGAAAAATCCTTGCAGAATCTAAAAGTAGCTAGAATCTTAAGTGATGATGATGAGGAGAGTTTGCACAATCTTGCTTTGTGTCAGAGTATTGAAAATCATATCATTGCAAGTGGGTTTTATCGCCAAAAATCATCGCGCCTTATTGCGCTTGCGAGGGCTATGCAGAGTGATTTTGGGGATTTTGGTGGGTTTTGTGATAATGTAGAAAGAGAATGGCTACTCTTGCAAAAAGGCATAGGATTTGAGAGTGCTGATAGTATTTTGAATTATGCCTGCGGGCGGGAAGTTATGGTTGTTGATAAGTATAGCTTTCGTCTTTTGCAGCAATTAGGCATAGAAATATACGAATACAATGAGCTTCAATCTTGGTTTATGGATTTAGCTTTGGGGGATTTGCATCGATTGTATAAAGATATGCCTTTAGCACAAATTTATGCGCGCTATCATGGAAAAATCGTGGAGTTCTCAAAAAGAAAAATGCGACTTGAAAATGAGAATTTATAGGGTGTCTGCATATAAATAGCCTCAAAAATATACAAAACATCTAGAATCAAACGTAAAAACAAAAAAATACAGAAGCAAAAGAAATAAATGGGTGTGCTATAATGACAAAGCCCCCAATCGTATGATCGGAGGCAAAACCAACCAAAAGGGTTTGTTATGTGTAAGAATAACAGACGCCTTAGGTTTGCATTATATCTAAATTTTAAACTCTTTAGACTTAAAGTGAAGATTAATTTCAAACACTAAGGCAGCGGGGCTTTTGCCCTGCCTTTTGGTGGTTGATATATCAAAAACCAAAAGCAATATAAACAAAGCATTACAGAATCTAAAACATAACAATATATAATTTGAGGATTGAAAATAGCCAATCAAAAAGCAAAAGTCAAAAAGATAGAATCTAAGGAACGATGAGTGAGCGCATTTGAGATTTTTCAACAACTTTGTCAGATACCGCATAAGTCTTATCACACGCAAGAAATGTTTGCGTTTTTGAGTGGGTTTTGTCAAAGATATGGTTATGAAGTCAAAATTGATGAAGCCAAAAACATCTACGCAAGCAAAACCAACAAACCAAAACTATGCCTTCAATCTCATTATGATATGGTCGGTGTGGGCGAGGCGGATTTGCTTAAGCCTTTGGAGATTTATATCGATGGGCAATATGTGCGTGCCAAAAATTCATCTCTTGGCGCAGATAATGGCGCAGCAATAGCGGTGATTTTGGAGCTTATAGAGGCAAATGCAGACATAGAAGTGCTTTTTACAAATAATGAAGAAGTCGGGCTTGATGGCGCAAATGCACTTTCACTTCCGATTCGTTCAAACTTTTTACTCAATCTTGATAGTGAATTTTTTGGTGAAATCATTGTAGGCTGTGCGGGCGGATTTGATAGCGTGATAGAGTTTGCGCAGGCTCAAGCAGAGATTGTAAAGACGCAAGAAAAAATTACAAAAAAGACTACAAAAAATGCTAAAGCACAGAATCAAAAAGAGATCCAAACAGAGTTTCAAACAGAGGAGTTTCAATGGATTTGTGAAGTGAGTGCGTTTGGGTTTGTCGGGGGACATAGTGGCGTTGATATTCACAAAAATATCCCATCAAGTATCGTGGCATTTGCTTTATTGATAGAGCAGACAGAAAGTGAGATTCTCTCTATTTGTGCCGGTGAGAAGTCAAACTCTATTCCCGTCTCACTTCAAGCAACTCTTGGCTTGAAGCAGGACTTTGCGCAGCATAAGCATTCATTTATCGCAGCATTGCAAAAAGGCTTAACACAAAGCGATAAAAACGATATAAATAATATTTATTTGCAAAACAAAAATAAGAATCTTATATGTGATTATGATGAACGATACGATTCTTTGAGGGTGCATATCAATGCAGATTCTGGGTTTGTATTAAAATTTATCAATAATCCAAAATCTACGACTTATTATGATAAAGACACATTTGTGAAATTTATACATACACTCAAGCATGGCGTGCATGTTTGGCAAGATCATCAAATCCTAAGCTCGCTCAATATCGCAATGATACAAGAGGATAATAAGAATCTAAAAATAACACTCAAAGCAAGGGCAAACACACAGGATTTACTCACGCAGATAAAAGAGCATATCCAGCACGCAATCCATACAGCCTGTAGCCCTAAAACCACCTTTACATTTAGTCATTTGTATATGCCTTGGCAAAGAGATTTAGATACAGATCACCCGATTTTGCAAAAAATAATCCGCGCATTTGGGTGGCGACACACAGAAATCACTCAAATCCATGCTGGGCTTGAATGCGGGATTTTGCAAGGAAGGTTTGCATCAATGGGTTTGCGTGGTATCGTCATGGCTTCAATCGGTCCTACGATTTTGTATCCACACTCTCTCAATGAATGTATGGATTTGGGAAGTTTTGAAGAGTTTAGACAAGTGCTTGGGAATCTGATTAGGAGTTTGTGAATGATGAGGGTTTGTGATGAATAGCAAAAAAGATATATACAAAGTATATATGATTGTAAGCTGTTTGGTAAGTGGCGTATATGCTAAAAATATAAGTGAATTTGGCAATTTTAGCACTGATGATATTGCCAAAACTCACCAAATCCACACAGCGCAAAATCCACAAAATAAACAAAAAAATAGCTATAACGACACTTTAGCTTTTGTTTATATGCTTGATGATTTTTCTGCTGATAATCCTTCGTCTGATACAAATTCAACCAATTTAGCCAATTTAGCCAATTTAGCCAATGATGCCTCTGATAATTCCTCTGCCCCACCCATCAAAAAATACCCTTCCATAGAGCCTTCAGAGCCTTTAGAAGCAGAATCCAAACCAGAATCCAAAACTCATATTAAATTAGATTCTAGTTCGGATTCTAATAAAAATTTAGCTACGGATTCTCAAATAAATCCACAAATAGATTCTAGGCGGTTGCAAAATCCTCCACAAAATCTAGGGCAGAATCTAGCACAAACTCACACCACCAAAGCCCATTCTAAAATCTATCAGCCAATCTCTATCACCAAAACCACCTATGCTTCATTTTCGATAGGCTATTCATACAATCAAATCCTCACTGACAAAATCTCTCTTCAAAACGCAAAATCCTCATACAAAAAGAGCGCACATGGCGCGTTGTTTGGGCTAGAGCGCGGAAGCATGGTTAAAAATTTTATGTTTGGTGGCTATCTTTATGGTGTGGCAGGCGATGATTATTCTTTGGGGTTTGGAATGAGGGCTTCGTATGTATTATGGAGATATGTTATACCAAGCGTTGGGCTTGGCTATGGACTTCAGCACATACAATTTCCGCAAGATTCTGCACAATACAATATCCATGGCTTGCATTATGATATGGGGTTATTTGTCAATGTGTATCGTGGATTTGGGCTGAAGTTTGAAGCAAAGGCGTTGTATCCAATGGGAATTTTGCGCGGTGTTGATGCTTCTAAATACGGGAATCCTATATTTTTAGGGTATTCGCTTATCGTAAGCTTTGCGTTTTATGATTTTTCAATTTAGCTTAAAGTATCAAAATCCAATCAAAATATAACTAAAATCTAGCTTGAAAATTAATATTTTAGATAAAATATACCTTTATGTGCTGTGCCAAATAAACCAAAAAGGAGCATAAATGAAAACAGAAGCAAAATTTTTTAATCGTGAGTTGTCGTGGTTGCGATTTAATACGCGTGTGCTCAATGAAACAAGAAATAGCTCTACTCCATTGCTTGATCGATTGAAATTTTTGGCAATTTATGGGACAAATTTAGATGAATTTTATATGATTCGTGTCGCAGGGCTTAAGAGGCTCTATGCAAGCGGTATTAGCGAAACGGGTGCAGATAAGCTGACTTCAGCGCAACAGTTAGAGAGCATTCGGGCGTATGTGCATAATGAAAAAAAAGAGCTCCAAACACTCTTTAATGACATCAAGCAAGCCCTTGATAAAGAAAATTTCGCTATCAAAAATCTCAACGAGCTTAATAAAACCCAAAAACTTTGGCTCAAAGATTACTTCACTAAATATCTTTATTCAGTCATTGTGCCTATTGTTGTAGATTCTACGCACCCATTTCCGCATTTAAATAATTTGAGTTTTGGGATTGTCATCGAGCTTGAAAATATCGAGACAAAAGAAATTAAGTTTGGCATTGTAAGGATTCCGCGAGTTTTGAAGCGATTTGTCGAGATTGACAAAGGACTTTTTGTGCCGGTAGAGACGATTGTTGGAGAATTTGCAGGCGAGCTTTTCTTGGGGTATAGTGTGCGGGATTATATTCCATTTCGTGTAACAAGAAATGCGGATTTTGAAATAGAAGAAGATGAAGCTGATGATTTTATGCAGCTTATGAGTGAGGGGCTACAAGCGCGCAAAAAAGGTGAGATTACGCGACTTGAAGTGGGCGAGGGCAAAGAGAGCCTCAAAGCATTTGTCCGCAAGCAAGTTATGGTTGTCTCTGAAGATATATATGATTATCATATTCCGCTTAATCTCGGATCGTTATGGGAGCTTGTCGGTGCAAAAGATTTCGCGCATTTGCGTTCAGTGCCGTTTAATCCCAAAATCTTACTTCCATTTGATCCAGAAAGCAATCCGCTTGAAGTGATAGATTCTCAAGATGTTGTGTTATTTCACCCTTATGAAAGCTTTGATTCTGTCGTGAGCTTTATCCAAACCGCAGCAAAAGATCCTGATGTTCTATCTATTCGTATGACGCTTTATCGTGTCGGCAAAAATTCACCGATTGTCAAAGCTCTAATACAAGCCGCAGAAAACAATAAGCAAGTTACCGTGCTTGTCGAGCTTAAGGCGCGATTTGATGAGGAAAATAATTTGCATTGGGCAAAGGCACTAGAATCTGCGGGCGCACATGTGATTTATGGAGTGCCCGGACTCAAAGTGCATGCAAAAGTCGCGCTTGTAATCAAAAAAATCGGCGATAGATTGATTGAATATGTGCATTTAAGCACAGGAAATTACAATACCGCTTCAGCTAAAATCTACACAGACATAAGCCTTTTTACAGCTAATGCCGACATCGCAAATGATGTTATCAAGCTCTTTCATTCACTCTCAACCGGAAGCTCTTATAAAACTGAGCTCAAAACCCTCTGCGTCGCGCCAACTCAGATCAAGCCAAAGCTCTTAGAGCTTATCAAAGCAGAATCTAAATATGGCAAAGAAGGGCGCATTATTTTGAAAGCAAATGCGATTGTTGATGAAGATGTGATTTTGGCATTGTATGAGGCGTCAAAAGCAGGCGTGCAGATTGATTTGATTATCCGCGGGATTTGTTGTTTGCGTCCGGGCGTGAAGGGAATGAGCGAAAATATCCGCGTATTTTCTATCATAGGCAAATATTTAGAGCATGCCAGAATCTATTATTTTAGCCACGCAAAAGAAAAGGTATTTTTCTCAAGCGCAGATATGATGCCACGCAATCTTGAACGTCGTGTCGAGATTCTCACGCCCGCTACAAATGAAACAATCGCTTCACGACTTATTGAGATTTTGACAATCCAACTTAGCGATAATGTCCAAATGCATGAGCTTCAAAGCAATGGAGAATACATAAAGATTCCGACCCCAAAAGACAAAGCGATTTCTTCTCAAGTCGTGTATGAATGCTATGTCAATGAGATTTATAATTCAAGCAAAAAAGACAAGGACGCAAAGGCAAAAAAACTCTTGCAACGAATGATTGGAGAATCTTAAAATCTACAATGAGAATCTAAAAGGAGAATAGCAATTAATGGAAATTTATCAAAAAATACGACCATTATTATTTAAACTCGATCCTGAAAAAGCGCATTATCTCATCACTAATACTTTGGGATATATAAGGAAACTTCCATTTGCTGATGATGTGTTTATAGGCATTGGAGGCTATGAAAGTGCGCGGTTAGAAAATACAATATGCAATATGGATTTTTATAATCCTATTGGTTTGGCAGCAGGATTTGACAAAAATGGAAAAATGCTTCAGAGTCTTTGTGGGCTTGGATTTGGGTTTTTGGAATTAGGCACGATCACAAAAATCGCGCAAGCAGGCAATCCAAAACCACGCATTTTTCGGCACATAAAAGAAGAGAGCTTGCAAAACTCAATGGGATTTAATAATGATGGCAGTTTTAGCTTCGCTTCAAGGCTGAAAAAACATTATCCTTTTTGCATACCTATTGGCATTAATATAGGCAAAAACAAAGCAATCGCACAAGAAGATTCACTGCTTAATTACCAAAAGGCACTTGAAGATATGCTTGAAATCGGAGATTATTATACATTTAATCTCTCATCGCCAAACACCCCAAAGCTTCGAGATTTGCAAAATGAAAGCTTTGTGGGCGAGCTTTTTGCTATGGCAAGTGAAAAAACCAAAAAGCCATTGTTTCTAAAAATCTCTCCAGATATGGATACAGACAATATGCTTAAAATCTGCCAAAAAGCCATAGATTCTCGTGCAAGCGGGATTATCGCTACAAATACAACGATTGATTATTCTGTTGTAGAGAATCCAGAATCTAGTGGCGGGATTAGCGGGCTTGCATTACGCGAAAAAAGCCATGAAGTGTTTTCTCATCTTGCAAAAGCGTTTTTTAAGCGCACTACACTCATTTCAGTAGGTGGAATCGATAGCGTACAAGAAGCATATCAGAGAATCCGAATGGGTGCGAGCTTGATTCAGCTTTATAGCGCGCTTATTTTCAAAGGTCCAAGTATCTGTCGCTCTATTGCTAAAGAGTTAGATTCTCTGCTTCAAAGAGATGGATTTGAGCATATCTCACAAGCCATAGGCGTTGATGTATGAAAAAGATTTTATTGTGTTTGGGGGTTGTTATGAGTGTTGTTTTTGCAAAAAGTGTGCTTCCAAAGTCTGAGTCAATTATGCTTGATAATGGGCTAATGGTCGTTGTTATTCCTATACATAATGAAAGCAATGTGATTGAGACAAATGTGTTTTATAAAGTTGGCTCACGCAATGAAGTTATGGGCAAAAGTGGTATCGCGCATATGTTAGAGCATTTAAGCTTCAAATCCACCAAAAATCTTGAAGCTGGAGAATTTGATGAGATTGTCAAAGGATTTGGTGGGGTTAATAACGCTTCTACAAGTTTTGATTACACAAGATATTTCATCAGATCAAGCGCGCAAAATGTCGATAAATCGCTTGAATTATTTGCAGAGCTTATGAGTAATCTCAATCTCAAAGAGCAAGAATTTGCTTCAGAGCGACAAGTTGTCGCAGAAGAGCGAAGATGGCGCACGGATAATTCGCCCGCTGGATATTTGTATTTTAAATTTTTCAATACCGCTTTCACCTATCACCCATACCATTGGACGCCTATTGGATTTATGGAGGATATTTTGCATTGGAAATTGGAGGATATTCAGGATTTTTATACACGCTTTTATCAGCCAAGTAATGCTATTATCCTTGTAGCTGGGGATATCGAGCCTAAGGAAGTATTTGAGAGTGCAAAGAGGCATTTTGCATCTATTGCTAATACCCGCCCATTGCAAGACGCATGGCAAAAAGAACCACCACAAGATGGCTATCGTGAAATCATTATCAAAAAAGACACGCAGATTCAGTGGCTTATGATGGGGTATAAGATTCCAAATTTTGAGCATAAAGATCAAGTCGCGCTTTCAGCGTTAGCAGATATTTTAAGTGATGGGCAGTCTTCTATTTTTGAGGTTGAGCTTGTGCATAATCAGCAGATCGCAAGTGAGGTTTCAGCCTATCCTATGGCACTTAGAGATGATGGGGTGTTTGTGATTACTGCGGTTGGCAATAAAGACATTCAAGCCCAAACAATGCAAAAAGAGATCATCAAAATCCTTGATAGAATCAAAAAAGAAGGCATCACTCAAGAAGATCTTGACAAAGTCAAGCTCAATATGAAAGCAAAGTTTGTATCGATTTTTGAGCGTTCAAGCTCTGTTGCTTCGCTTTTTGGGTCGTTTTTGGTGCGCGGAAATCTTAATCCTTTATTAGAATATGAAGAGAGATTTGCTAAACTGAGCGCAAAAGATATTCAAGAAGTCGCAAAGAAGTATTTTAATCAAGATACTTTGAGTGTTGGTATTTTGAAAAAATAGGAGCAAAAGAATGCGTGGAGCGATGAGTGCATTAATCACACCATTTAAAAATGGAAAAATAGATTCTCAAACTTTTATCACTCTTATTGAGCGACAGATAAAATACGGAATGGACGCTTGTGTGCCAGTAGGCACGACAGGAGAGTCAGCGACACTTACGCACAAAGAACACATGGAATGCATAGAAATCGCAGTGAGTGTGTGTAAGGGGACCAAAACAAAAGTGCTAGCTGGCGCAGGAAGCAATGCGACAACAGAGGCGATCGAGTTAGCACAATTTGCCCAAAAATGCGGAGCTGACGCAATATTGTGCGTGAGTCCGTATTATAATAAACCAACGCAAGAGGGCTTGTATCAGCATTATAAAGCAGTGGCAGAATCTGTGGAGATTCCGCTTATGCTCTATAATGTTCCCGGACGCACAGGCGTGGATATTGCGCCAAAAACTGCAATACGACTTTTTAGAGATGTCGCAAATATCACAGCGATCAAAGAAGCAAGCGGATCTATGGAGCGCATTATTGAGCTTAATACCCAAGCAAGTGATTTACAGATTCTCAGCGGTGAGGATATGATTAATTATCCTATTTTGGCAAATGGAGGCAGTGGAGTTGTGTCAGTTACGGGTAATTTACTGCCTGATAAAATCGCTCAACTCACACATTTGGCGATGGAGGGAAAAATGTTGGAATCTAAAGCTATAAATAATGAACTTTATGATATAAATACAACATTATTTTGCGAGAGCAATCCGATACCGATTAAAGCCGCGATGTTTATAGCTGGATTGATACCTAATCTTGAATATCGGTTACCATTGCTTGCACCAAGTGGAGCTAATATGCAGTTAATCGAGCAAGTGCTACAAAAATATGAGGTGAAGAAATGACAAATGATCAAAATACAACAGACTTTATGAGAGGAAAAACCCTTGTAATTAGTGGAGCGACAAGGGGCATAGGCAAAGCTATCCTCTATAAGTTTGCACAAAATGGAGTTAATGTTGCTTTCACTTATAACAAAAACGAAGAGGAAGCCCAAAAAATCGCTCACGATGTAGAATCTAAATACAAAATCAAAGCAAGATTCTACCCGCTTAATGTCCTTGAACCCGAGCAATACATCGAGTTATTTAAAAAAATTGATGAAGATTTTGGGCGCGTGGATTTTTTTGTCTCAAATGCGATTATTTATGGCAAAAGTGTAGCAGGTGGCTTTGCGCCTTTTATGCGTTTGCGTCCAAAAGGGCTTAATAACATCTACATTGCCACTGTTCTTGCATTTGTCGTAGGGGCGCAAGAAGCAGCAAAGCGAATGAAAGAAGTTGGAGGCGGTGCAATCGTATCTCTTAGCTCTACGGGGAATCTCGTGTATATGCCAAACTACGCAGGACATGGCAATTCTAAAAACGCTGTGGAGACAATGGTTAAATATGCCGCAGTAGAGCTTGGCGAATGGGGTATCCGCGTCAATGCAGTGAGTGGAGGACCGATTGATACAGATGCATTGCGCGCATTTCCAGACTATGCAGAAGTCAGAGCCAAAGTCCAAGAGCAATCTCCTCTTAATCGTATGGGCACGCCTGAGGATTTGGCAGGCGCGGCATTTTTTCTTTGTGATTCTACGCAAAGCGCATGGCTTACAGGACAGACTATCGTTATTGATGGCGGAACGACTTTTAAATAAAGTTATTTTGTATATTTAAGGGTTATCCATGCTATCATCAAATCCAGTGGTAAAAAATAAAAGAAAACATAATAATCTCACTCAAAAAATAGTCAGTATTTTTTCTGCCCCCCCCCCCAAAAAAATAGATATAATACCTCTTATCTCATAGCCTTTTTGGCTTGCATATATCTGTTTTTATTTTTTCTTAATGCTATCTTTCCTACTCAAAGTGATGATATTGGTATAGATTCTATAGATATTCAAAGAGCTATAGATTTTTATATGAATTTAAATGGTCGTTTTGGTGTTTTTTTGGGTTTGTGGTTTGGGAGCTATATGGCAACAACGCTCCTTTTTCCTTTCATCAATGCTTTTGTTGGGTTGAGCTTTATAGTTGCATTTTTTGTAGTTGTTTTTGGGAGAATGCCTAAAGCCTGCCTTTTTGATTTGACATTTTTATGTCTTATTTTGTTGCTGATGATGAGCGATGCTACATTTGGATCTATATTTTTCTGGGCTGCTGGAAGTTTTAGTTATCTTTGGATGTATTTGCTTTTATGTTTGTATTTGATTCCATATCGCTTATTTTGGGGGAGAGTCTTTGCAAGTAAATCTATAAAATTAGATTCTAAAAATACACAAAAAGATTCTACTCATAGCAATGACTCTTTGTTTGTAAGTTTTGCAAAATCTATAACCATATTTTTATTGAGTTTTATGGCTGGCTGGGGAAGTGAGCTTGGGATTGTCATTTTGGTTGTGCATACTCTATTTATCATCTATGCACTTAAAGTTCGCAAAGTCCATATTAGACTGCCATTATGGTATTTTGCTGGGGTAGTTGGGCTTTGTGCTGGTTGGCTTTTGTTGTATTTTAGCCCCGGAAGCGCAAAGAGAGCAGCACTTTATAGGCAGCTTGGGTTTGGTTATTATAGTTTGCGCGATTTATGGGATATGAGCTTGGCTCAAAAATTTACGCATATCAAAAATACTTTTGGTAGGCTGTCTTCAAAATGGGTGTTTATTATCAATGTATGCTGGATTTTGTGGGTGGTATTGTGGGCAAAGGCGCGAGTAAATATTGCAATTTCTAAAAAAATTTTCCTTACATTTTTTCTTATTGTGCTTGGCGTTGGTATAGCTTGGATTCTGCGTAAAAATGGACTTTTGCTTTTATCTTTAAGCACATTATTTTGCTTTGTGGCAAGCTTTAGCGCAAACGAATCGTATCAAAAACGATTGTTTTTTATCCTTGGAAGTTTGTTTGCATTGTATATGCTTTATATCAGTGCGACGATTCAAGTTGGGCTTCCTGGGAGAGCGCAGCTTCATTACACATTGATTAAAGTGGCTATATGTGTAGTGATTATATGTGCTATTTGGCATTATAGACCCTTGCTAGCGCGTGGATTATCGAGCATAATTATTTTGCTTTGTGTTGGGTATGGGATTTATGTTGGCGCAGCGTGTATAGATATGAGCTTCAAATGGCAAAAAATGGTAGGCTATATTGAAGGGCAAAAAGATTTGGGCGCGAAAGATATAGTGGTAGATTCTGATACTTTCAAGTCATTTTATAGGGGTTATGGGGATTGGGTTAATCCGGGCAAAAACCCACTTGAGTGGCCAAATAATGTCTATGCAAAATATTTTGGAATAGAGACATTTCGCATAAAGTGAGAGATTCTCACATATTCACAAAAAAATCGATTCAACATTAAAAGTAATAACCAAAAAGTATTACAATATCTGCACTTTTAATACAATATAATGAGAATCACATGTATAAAATATTTAAAAATTATAGCAAAAGAGTGCGCAAAAGGCGCAATAAGCAAGTGCAATCAAATACTACAAATTCTGATTTGCAGGCACAAGCCCAAAAAGAGCAATCCGTGCTCAAAGTTTCTACATTAAGCGCGCTGATATTAGCGATTTTTGGCATTAGCTTTGGCGTGGCGATCAAATCTTTGGCGGTTATTTTTGATGGCTTTATCGCATTTGTGAGTGTGGGACTTGGACTTTTGAGTCTTGTAACTTCGCGCTATATTTACAAAGAAGATGATGATGTGTTTCAGTATGGATATGTGCGCTTTGAGCCCATGGTAAATCTTTTTAAATCAAGCGTGCTTGTGGTGCTGTGTTTGTATGCTTTTGTGAGTGCGATAAATAATATCATTCGAGGCGGTTATGAGATAGAGCTTGGATTTGGTGTTGTGTATGCTGCATTTGCGTTTATTTTTTGCTTGGTGCTTTTTATTTATACGCGTGCCTTTGTGAGGGATTCTGATTTGATTAAGGTTGATAATACCGAATGGAAAATCGATTGTGTGTTGTATTGTAGCACTATTTTTGCTTTTGGCATTGTGTATGCGGTGGTTGTGCTGGAGTTTGGTGGCTCTATCGAGCAGCTTGACAAAACCTTATTTGCGCATTATATCGATCCGATACTTTTGGCTATTTTGTCAGCATTTTTGTGTATTTCGCCATTGCGGATATGTATCGAGAATCTCAAAGATCTCCTTATGGTCGCGCCAAAAGAGATAGATGAAAAAATCACAATCATTATGGAGAATCTAAGTGAAGAATTTGGGTTTGAGGATTATGATGCGCATGTAGCCAAAAATGGAAGGTTTTATATGGTTGAGGTGAATATTTTGATTCCCAAAAGTTTTCAGATAAGCTCTGTAAGCGAGCTTGATGATATTAGAGATCGCATAGAAAAAGCCTTGCAGATTCCAAGTTATAAAATTTGGCTCAGCGTGAGTTTTACGGCAAATACAAAATGGTTGTAGAATCTAGCCTAAAAAACTTAGTAATTAGCAGCTAAGAATCTTCCAAAGAATCCTTTAAACCCTTGCTTTGTGATGTTGCGTTAAGCGATTATGGATTTGTGGTTATGGATTTATAGTGTGTAGTTTCAGCATAGATTTATGGATTTGGCTATTTGGAGTGATAAATGCGACAAGCAGAATCTACATTTATAAAATCTAAAGCTTATAGATTTTGTGTTTGGATTAGGCTTTAGGATTTGAGATTCTGGATTGATTATCGCAGAATCTCTAGCTAGAATCTTATTGTGAGAATCTTAAAACTTCTCCTATCGTAGAATCTATTATTTTGTAACGATTGTTTTTATGCCCTCGTCAGAATACACCAAAAATCTTTTTGTCTTGCCTTTGTATTTATTGAGTGCTTTTGTGAAGTCGGCAGTATCCTTGATCGTGATGTCTTCGACTTGAGCGATGATGTCGCCTTGCGCGAAGCCTACTTCTTGGGCTTGTGAATTGTTTGCTACATTTGTAACAATCACACCCTCAATATCATCAGGAATCCTATATCGTTGGCGGATTTGCGCAGTCAATGGCTCTACGCGCATACCTTTAAGCGAGCTCTCCTCGCTAGATTCTGGCACGCTTACAGGCGCACTTGAGCTTCCATCTTTGCGCTCTGCTAGAGTGAGGGTGATTTTTTGAGGTTTGCCATCGCGGATAATGCTAAGTGTGATTTTTGAATTTGGCTTGAGACTTCCTATGGCGTTGCGTAATTGCGCAGAATCCTTAACTGATGTGTCATTAACCGCAGTGATAAGATCCCATACAAGAAGCCCGGCTTTTTTGGCAGGTGAGTTTGGATCTATGCTGACGACCACCGCACCTTGCGTATCACCATAGTTTTGGCGGAGGTTTTGCGAAATATCTTGTGTGCCTACGCCGATATAGCCGCGTTGGATTTTGCCATCTTTGACAAGTGAGTTAGCGACTTCTTTGACCATATTTGCAGGTATGGCAAATCCTACGCCGTGATTGCCCCCTGTGCGCGAGAGTATGGCGGTATTCATGCCGATGAGCGCGCCCCTAGAATCTATCAGCGCACCGCCTGAATTACCCGGATTTATCGAAGCGTCTGTTTGGATAAAGTTTTCATACGCATTGATTTGGATATTTTTATTTGTCGCAGAGACGATGCCTTGTGTTACCGTTTCGCCGACTCCAAATGGATTTCCGATAGCAAACACGACATCGCCGACTTTGACATCAGAGCTATCGGCAAACTTAATAAAAGGCAAGTTGTTTTTATTGATTCTAATGATTGCTATATCGCCTTCTTTGTCTGTGCCTATGAGCGTTGCAGTGTATTCATTGGTATCGCCCGGAAGCGTTACGATGATTTTGTCCGCACCATCGATGACATGGTTATTGGTGATGATGTAGCCATCGCTTGAGACGATAACTCCACTTCCTAATGATCGCTCTACGCGATCGCGCGGGATTTGGTTATAGAGATCGCCAAAAAATTGCTGAAAAAACGGATCGTTAAACATTGGATTTGCATTGATTTGGTTGCTGACTTTTTTTTGTGTCGAGATATTGACGACAGCTTGCGTTGCGTTTTTGATCGCGTCATGATAAGAATACACGATATTAGAATCTCCTATCGGATTGACGCGCTTGCTTGGCTTTGGCATTTCAGAGATCGAATACGCTTGCAATGACAATGTAGAGACAAATGCAGAAATAAGGGCTAAACTCAATAAGGTTTTCATGAGATCCTCCTTTAGCTAGTAAGATTTGATACTAAATCAAGTGTGAGTAGTGATTGTAGAATGTTAGATTAAATGGTTTTACAATATGAAACAAATCGCTATTTTTAGATTCTAGTAGATTCTGGGCTTTATGCCATTTTTGTCATTATGAGGCGAGGCGAAGCGAGGTGTGAAGCCAAAGCAATCCAGAATCTAGATTTGCTCTACAACTAGATTCTAGTAGTCTAGGCTTTAGGTTGGTTTTGGGTTTCAAGTAAGTGTTAAGAATTTTTCAATATTTATTCTTATTATTTATTTTTATTTAAGTAAATAATAGGAATGATTCCAATTTATCTTTAATATTTAAGGCAAATAAAATGAATTGGCACAAAATAACGCAATATAGTAATGTGTATCAGATATGCGTAGGGGTTTGTATGAGTTTTATGCTAAGTTATGCGGACAATCTAGAGGAGAATCAAGCTAGCGATAATGCCATATTTTCTGTAAGGGGGGGGGGCAAATACAACTTTAAAAGCCAATCAAGATTCTCACTATCAGCTCAAAAAAGTTACCGCTTTTGGCAAGAAAAATAGCGATGACAAATACCAAAATACCGCTGGCTCTATCAATAGAGAAATGCTAGATTCCAACCCTAGCGGGAATGGCGATATTACCTCAATCCTTAGAATCCTGCCAAATGTGCAGTATGACAACGCGCAGCTAAGAAGCACGACGCCTGGCGAAATCGACCCCGCAAATGTCAGCATTAGTGGCGGGCTTTTCTATCAAAATAATTTCCAACTTGATGGATTCAATATGAATAATGACTTGGATCCAAATGGCGGCACGACGAATAATCAAAGTAATATCCGCGGTGGTAGAAGTCAAGGCTTAGCGGTGGATACAAGCCTGCTAGAATCTATTGTCGTGCAGGATAGCAATATCTCTGCGGCGTATGGGCGATTCACTGGTGGCGTGATAGAAGCAAATGTGCGCAAGCCTCGCTTTGATGGCTGGCATGCAAATGTCTCCTATCAATACACAAGCGATAAATTCACGCAATACTTTATCCACCCAAGTGCAGAATCCATGTTTGCCACAAGTGCGGAGGAAAACTATCAGCCAAATTTTGTAAAGCACCTTGTGCGGGCAAATACAGAGGGCTATATCACAAAGAATCTAGGGCTAATTGCAAGCTTTTCCACCACGCAAAGCTTTATCCCTTTGGCAAGCTATCGCTCAAACTACTCAAATGCTGGCGATGATGTAGCACAAGGCAGGGAGCAAAAGCGCCAAAGCTATAACTACTACCTAAAGGCAAATTATAACCCTACTGAATCTTTCACGCTTGAAGCAACATTAGCCTATATGCCACAAGATAATACCTACTTTAACCCTCTAGCAAGAAATAGCTACTATGCTATGCAAAGCGGAGGCGTGCAAAGTGGGCTAAAAGCGCTATGGGATACAGACTTGGGGCTATGGACAAATACGCTAAGCTACTCATGGCTTGAAAACTCAAGGCGCAGTGATGCAAACTACTTTTATCAGTGGCGCAGAAGTGCAGAGAAAAACTGGGGCGGGACAAGCAACGCTACCACAGGAGCGGGCATAGTCTTTGAAGGTGGCTATGGCGATATAGACCAAAGACAGCATACGCTAAATTACAAATCAGATATGCAGTTTGAGCCCCTTAGCTTTTGGCGCATTGAAAATACCTTTAGGGTGGGTGCGGAGTTTTCCTACCAAGATGTCGCACGCAATCGCTTAAATGACCTAACCGCAGTGCAAGGGAATCCACAGCCTCTAACAAGCAGTCAAACTTGCGGGGTAGATAGCTTGGGGCTTGATTTATGCTCTATGTCGCCTGTCTTTGGGCAAAATAGTTCGGTTGGGCAGTATGCAAACCAAATATATATTTGGAAAGCGGGCAACTTTGGCTTTAATCTTTTCTCCTATGGAAGCTATGTAGAAGATGATATGAAGTTTGACTTTGGCAATGCAGGAAGCATGAATGCACGCTTTGGGCTTAGGCTAGATGGCGATACTTATATGAGTAAGCATACTTTAGCGCCAAGATTTTCACTTAATCATATAGCGCCTTGGGAGGATTCCTACAAAACGACTTTTATTTTTGGAGCAAATCGCTACTATGGGCGCAATCTCTTAAGCTATCGGCTCTATGCAGAAGCGATAACAAATAGAGAAAATTACAAACGCAGTATTACCGCTGGGCAAACGCCCGGAGATTGGGCGCTTAATACCACAAATACTAGTGACTTAGGCTATACATTCTCAAAGCTTAATGTCCCCTATGATGATGAGCTAACCTTTGGAATCACGCAAAATCTTTGGCTCTTTAATGCAAGCCTAAAATATATCCATAGAAGCGGCAAAGATGAGATAATGCAAAGACAAACAGGCAGCGGGAGCAATGCAGTAAGCTCTTGGAGTAATGATGGTAGCTCGCAAAGTGATATTATCGCCCTTATGGTGCAAAATGTAAAGCCCATACAAACTTTTGGAATCACGCACCATTATCTTTTTGCCTTTGACTACACAAACACAAGGCGCAGCTACAATATCTATGCTGCCGATGATGCCTATATCGAAAATAATCAAATCTATTATGACGGGCAGCTTATAAACTACCGCGATAGACCTACCGAAAATTGGGCGCGCCCTTTTACCCTGCGCCTTACCACAACGCACACTTATAACATTTGGCGCACAAAATGGCTGTGGAATAACTTTTTTCGCTATCGCGATGGGTATGAGCGAATGGTGCTAATTAGCAGAAATCAGCCCGGATATAATACAAGCATAGACCCCTCCATTCAGCAATATGCCAAAATGCGCTTTCCGGGCGCTTTCACTTGGGATATGCGCATAGGCTTTGAAGTGGATATGTGGCATAAAAATACGCTCTATGTGAATCTTGATATTTATAATGTGCTTAATACGCAAAATCTCACAGCCTTGCAAGGAAGCGGAATTACAGGTGGCGCAGTGACAGGCATAGCTTCTAGCACTGCGATTGCAGTCTATGAGCTAGGGCGGCAGTTTTGGCTACAGGTAGGCTATAAATTATAATCAACACACAACAACCACAAACAACCACAAACAACCACAACAAAGGAGAGATCAAATGATAAGGAATATTTTTGCGTTAAGTATTGCGATAGTAATGTGTGAGAGTGCTTTTGGTATAGAGCTACCACGAGATATAGATGATATAAGAAAAATGTATAGCAAAGATTCTAGCCATTGGGAGAAGCCGCTTGTCGATGAAGGCGTGCAGTGGCAAGAAATAGGCGCACTTCCTGATGAAGCCCCCTATCCAGAATCTAACCCATACAGCGAGGCAAAGGCAAAACTTGGCGAGAGATTATTTAATGACCCCAAACTCTCACTCTCAAACCAAATCGCTTGCACCTCTTGCCATGACAAAGAGCAGGGGTATTCAAATGGGCGCAGTGTAAGCTATGGGCATGATAGGGCTCTTGGCAGACGCAATGCACCAAGTGTAGTGATGAGTGCGTTTGGTAAGGAGAAGTTTTGGGACGGGCGCGCAGAATCTTTGGAAGCACAAGTAAGCTTTCCAATCGCTGACAAAAAAGAAATGGCTTATGATATAGGCAAAGCCGCAAAAAAACTCAATAAAATAGAATCTTATAAAGCAGATTTCAAAGCGGCTTTTGGTGATGGTGCTATAAATAGTGAGCGCATCGCACAGGCAATCGCTACTTATGAGCGAAGCCTTATGCCAAAGACTTCACGATTTGATAGATTTATACGAGGCAATGTTAAGGCATTAAGCGATGAGGAGGTGTGGGGGCTACATATCTTTCGCACAAAAGCGCGCTGTATGAATTGCCATAGTGGCGTGGCTTTTAGTGATGAGGGGTATCATAATTTAGGATTGAGCTGGTATGGAAGAAAGTATCAAGACTTAGGACGATATGAAGTAACCAAAAATCCGCAAGATTCTGGAAAATTTAAAACCCCAAGCTTGCGAGGCGTAGCAAAGAGCGCGCCATATATGCATAATGGTAAGTTTCCTCATCTCAAAGGCGTGCTGAATGCTTATAACAAAGGAATGTATCATCTCAAGCCAAAAACCCCAGAGCAAGAAAACGACCCGCTTTTTCCTCTAACTGATAATCTCCTTCATGAGCTCAATCTTAGCAAAGATGAATTGCAAGCCTTAGAGGCATTTTTGGGAACATTGTAAATATAAATTTGGTAAATATGATTTTGCAGAATCTAGAATCTCGCAAAAAATCTATAATTCACTCTTGTTTGTGGTATTTGCAATATATCTCTCTAGAATCTTGCATGCTGCTAGAGAGTCGAGTTTGCCATTTTTTTGTGCGTTGATTTTATTGCCTCTTGAGAAATGACAAAGTGATTCGAGGGCTTCTAGACTTGTATTATCCTCGTTGATGTAGATTATTTGCCCATCAAATGCCACAAGCGAGATAAAATGCTTAATACGTTTTTGCATTTCGAGATTTTGGCTTGGCATACCGACTACAAGTGTGATAGGATTCTGCTCTATTAAGAGTTTTGATAGCTCTTGTGCTGCTTGATTTCTGTTTTTGCGTAAGAGTGGGGCAAGTGGCAAAATAATACCATTGCAGATTTTAGCCAAACCTATGCGCTTTAGCCCAATATCACAGCCTATTATTGTTTGATTTGTCAGATCTTGCATAGATTCTCTCATGGATTATGTATAAATAATCTTCCGTTTTGTCGCATAATTTTGCCCTCAAACTCGTATTCAAGGATACTTTCTCCAAAGCGTAAATACGCCTCTTCAAAGATTGGGTTTGATTTGCAAAATTCCAAAATCTCATCTGAAGTTATCTCTGCATTATTTAGGGCTTTTTTGAGGTTGATTTCTTGCAAAAATGCCTCAATGTCATAAATAGGCTTTGCTTGATTGTTTTGCAAAAGTGATTGTGTGCCTTGAGATTCTCCTATGCGATGTGAAAACACAAACAATGGTTTTTGCAAGGTTTGACTAAGCTTTGCGCTATGCATCGAGCCGCTTTTGAGATCGGCTTGCGGGATAATGACTATATCACTAAGTGCGATGATGAGGCGATTTCTATGGAGGAATTCGTATTGTTTGGGCTGTGTGTTGCTTTCATATTCGCTAAGGATAAGCCCAGATTCTGCGATTTGCTTGATGATAGGCGCGTTAAATGCAGGATAGATTGTATCAAGGCTTGCAGGTGAGATGAGGATTGTTTGAGGTAAGGCGACGTTGTGTGCGATGATGTCGATTCCTAATGCCCCGCCACTTACGACGATTCCGCCTGCTTGGCTTATTTCTTTTGCCAAAAATGAAGTAAGGGTTTTGCTATACACATTTGGTTTTCTTGTGCCTATGATAGCGATTTTGGGGGATTTGTCAAGCAAAGATATATCGCCTGTATAAAACAACTGCTTTGGAGGGGTGCTAAGGATATTGAATTGATGTGGGATTTGAGAGAGTGATTGTGCCTCAAAACCACTATTCATACATTATCCATTTATTGCGTGTTTTCTATATCAAGAAAATCTTTTGGCTTATGTGATATTTGCGTAGAATTGTTGTTTTTGTTTGTTTTTGTGTTTTCTTTTGTGTGTTGTTCTTTGCTCCATTGCAAATTTATAAACCCGCTCTGCTCTTTGTATCCTTTAGGCATAGGACAGCCTGATATAAATGCTTCTATTTCGCTTTGCTCGCATTCTTGTGTAGTTGCCGTTATGGTCTCTTGTGTCGTGTATGTTGCGGGATTGTGGCTTGTGGATTTGGGATTTTTGGATTTTGGATTTTGCTTTTGTTGTAATGCTTGTGTGCGCTTGACTTCCTCAAATACGCTTTGATCGATTTTTGAGGGTCGTTGTCGCTCTATGGATTCTGCAGATTCTGCGGTTTTTGATGTGGATTCTGATAGAAGAGAATCTTTTGTGGCTTGGCTATGTGGCAAAAACTCCGCATTTTCCGCACTGATTGTGATATGCAAAGGTGGTCGATTTTGCGCGATTGGTAGATCTTTGATATAGACAAGCTCCACTTCGTCAAAAAGCTTTTCTTTTGCGATTTTGAGTGCTTTAAAAGTGCTTGTGTGTGGGTGGCAAATCGCAATCGCATAGCCTTTCTTTTTGGCGATAGAAATCGCTAATTGCAGTTGCTTAAGCGTATAGGCGGTGTTTTGCTCATTATCCAAAAACACATCGCGATAGAGCAATGCGCGCTTGCTTTGTTTATAAATCTCTGGCGCGGCGGTATGTGGAGTCGTGCGAGAATCCACAAAATCAATGCCATATTCATTTAGCACAAATAAAAGATTCTGCATATCTATGAGGCTTGCGCTAAATTTGCTTCCAGTGTGGTTGTTGATGTATTGGAGATTTGGGAAGTCTTTTTTGATTGTCGCGATATTGTCTCTAATGCTTTGGAGGCTTGAGCCTGTGAGAATCCACTGATGGTGAGAGTGCTGCGCATGCTCTGCTTCTAGCGGGAGATGCACCATATAAAACGGCATTGTTTTTGCCATTTTGGCAGTATCTTTTGAATCCTCACTCACAGGGAAAAACGATGGCGTTATGCGGAGATTGAGTTTTTTGAGCTCAGAGAGCTGGCTTTGGTATGCCATATCGTCCATAATGATCGCAAGGTAAGGCTTTTTTGCTCTGGAAGTTGTGGCTTGTGGTTTTGACTTAGTTGCTTTGGCAGAATGCTTTGGATTTTGTGGCTGGCTAGATTCTAGATTCTGGGCTTGCTCTTTGCTTTGTTCTCTATTTTGATCTTTGTCTTGTTTGCTATCTTGCTCTTGGGATTGTTTGGCGTTTTGGGCTTTGTCTAAAATACTTGCCCATTGCTCATCAAGATCTGTTGTGATTTTATCAAGTGGCGAGGCTTCTGCTGAGGATTGTGTATTTGATTCTGTATTGGATTGTATGGGGTTAGATTCTGGGCTAGATTCTGCTATTTTGGGTGTAGATTCTTGTGTTTGGTGTGTTTGGCTTTGGTAGAATTCATACCCAAAATACCCGCATATACACAATATCGCAATTGCCGCAATGGTGCTGATGATTTTGAGTGTTTTAAGGAGTCTGCTACTATTCATTATTGCTCCAATTTTATCTCAACTTCTAAGGTATTGATATGCTGATTAGAATCCGCTTTGATCGTGATTTTGTCGGCATTAGCGTTTGTGTATTTTTTGACAACTTCTAAAATCTCTCGTTTCATATCGTCCATATATGGGACCTTGATACTGCGCTCATGCGCCAAAACAAGCGTGAGTCTATCTTTGGCGACATTTGCGCTAGAATCTTTAGCAAATATTTTTAACCAGCTCATTGAAATAGCCTTTTGAAAGTGCTAAAGATTCCGCCTTGAGCTTTCAGCTCCTCAAATGGCACTTCTTCGCCTGCGATTCTGCGCGCGATTCTTTTGTAGCATTGCGCGCTTATGCTGTTTTTGTCATAAATCACTGGCTCACCGCGATTTGTCGCAGAGACGATTTGCTCATCTTCAGGGATAAGCCCTATAAGTGGAATAGCAAGGATTTTGAGTATGTCTTCAGTTTGGAGCATTTGTCCGTTTTTGACGAGCTCTGGCTTTATGCGATTAATGATGAGATGTTTTTGGATTTTTTGTCCTTTGGCGGCTTTGTCGGATTTGGCATCAATGATACCTATAACCCTATCGCTATCTCGCACAGAGCTTACTTCTGGCGTTACGACAATGAGTGCCCTATCAGCCCAAAAAATAGCATGCTCAAATCCACCCTCTATGCCCGCAGGAGAATCAAGCAAAATATAATCAAAATCTTTTTTGAGCTCTTCTATGAGGGCTTTGACTTTGTTTTTGTCAAGAATGTTTTTGTCTTTGCTTTGGCTTGCGGGCAAAAAATAAAGTGTTGGCGTTTTTTTGTCTTGGATAAGGGCTTGTGCGAGATTGCATTTGCCTTCCATTACATCAACCACATCATATACGATACGATTTTCTAATCCCAAAATCATATCAAGATTCCGCAATCCTATATCAAAGTCAATCGCGACGACTTTAGTTTGCATTTGTGCTAATCCGACAGCAATATTTGCAGTGGCAGTTGATTTACCTACGCCACCTTTTCCGGAAGTTATTGTGATGATTTCAGCCATTGAACACTCCATTGATTTTTCTATTGAATCCTCTCAACTCTCTATGTATGATAAATGTGAATGATATTTCTGTGTTTGCAAAGCAATTCATATTCCTTTTGGATTGCTTTTTAGGTTGATTATAATACTGCAAAATTCCTCCTTATGTTTGTTAAATTTCGTGTTTGTTAATTTTCTAATGTATTACTAGATTCTGCTTGCTCTATTTGGTTGGCTTGATTAGATATATCAGAATCAAAAATCACTTCAACTTCTACGCCCTTATGGATTTGCGTATAAACATCGCTTGGTGTGAGATGTGTAAATACAAATTGTATGTGCTTTTTAGTTGTGCTTGTAGTGGCGCTACTATCGATACTATCAATACTATCGATAGCATTAACTTTGGCTTGAAGTTTGAGGTGCTGGTTTTCTTTGAGCTTAAGCATAAAATACCGCGGCTGATTTGTCTCATCATTCCAGCCATTGCGCTCTGTATAATCTCCCCTTTGGGAGATGAGAATCTGCTTATTATCTCTATCCATCACCTCAAACGAATCCAAATAATACAACCCCGCATCAAGCTTTAGATTCTCTTCTTTTTGCTTACGAAAGCGCGAAGTATTCATCGCACGATTAAACGCATTTGCCCCACCGATAGCAAAGCGATCGCCTTTTGTGCCATCAGGATTTAGCTTGCGCCAATATGTCAGCACAGAGCGGTGTATGGGTTTGGATTTGGGATTTGTGATGACTTCACTATAAAAGTCAATGCTAAGTGTCGCGCTATTTTGTGCTGTGGGCTTTGGAGGTAGCGCACAAGAGCCAAGCAATACCACACATAACGCAAAAATCCAGAATCTTATATATTGCATTTTTATCCTAAAGCTAAGATTGTCCCATTCGAAAATTATCATACATAAAAGCAAAAAACGCATAATGTTATCAATTTAAGTCTTAAAAATGAATTTATATTAAGCTAGCCTCATTAAAGCCTGCTTAATAAACTAATTTTATAAGCCCAAAAGAAGGATTTTATAGAGTTTGATAATGTCTTCATCGTCTAAATGCAGGGTTGAGAGTTGTGTAAAAAATGTATAAATTTGAGAGGCATTAAAGCACATCGTGCTTTGTGAGCAGTGCGTGTGTATCGGTAAAAATCCACGAATAAGCGAGATGGATTGTGTGTTGGATTCTGCAATTAATTTTGCGCTAGATTCTGTGGTGTTAGATTGTGCATACAAAGCCCCTCCGCACAGCAGGCATTTATCGTTATTAAGAGGATTGCGTCCTTCGTTGTGTAGTATTTGCGCATACATCTCAAGCATCACGCGATAAGGATTTTGTTTGTGAAGCTTTTTTGCTCCAGAATCTAGAATCTCAAAATAAAACGGCTCAATATGATAAATGTCTTTTAAATGCGCGCTTAAAAGCTCCATAAATCGCTGCCACGCATACACTCTCTCAAGGTCTCTCTCCCAGCCAAAGCCCAAATGAATGATATTACGCAATCTTGGCATAAAGATTCCATTATGTTCTTTGATAAAGTCAATCTTATGCCCAATATGCACGATCGAATGCCTCGCGCCATAAAAGCGATAAAGGTTTTCTATGGAATCTTGCGTGAGGATTTTGACGATGAGATCCTCGTTTTTTTGGGTATGTGTCGATAAAATGTAGCCCTGCATTTTTCTACATTTCTCCTGAAATAAAAAATTTCTCTAAAGTTTGCTTTATAAAATCTACCACAATCTAGAATCTATATTTTGCATAGAATCTAGATTCCAGGACAAAATACCTTACCACCCTCTTGTCATATCTTAGGCTTGCCGAAGAATCTATGGGGAATCAAACCAGAATCTATTTTAGAATCTAGATTCTAACTTGCCATTGCAAATGCTAATTTTCAGCGATTGCTTTTTGGGTTTTGAGCTCGAGTGCTTCGATGTCTTGAAGTCGCTTATGGAAATTACCATTGCCGCTGAGGAGCTTTTTGTCTAAATCACCAATTGAGTTATTCAGAGTTCCAATGTTTCTTTTGATTTTTTCAAAATCATCAATTACGCCATTAAATTTATCGCGGATTTTTTTTATCTCTTCAAACGCGCGCATAACTTTTTCATTGCTATCGGTATGTCGCCAAGAGATATTGACTGCCTTAAGAGCCATAAAAAGTATATATGGAGTTGCAAGATAAATATTTTTTTTGGAAGCGTATTGATATAGCGTGCTATCAGCACTAAGCGCGAGATCAAGGATATTTTGGTAGGGGATAAAAAGAAATATAAAATCATAGGTGTAGAGATTGTATTTTTCATACGGCTTTGCTGCAAGCTCATCGATACGCGCTTTGAGATTCTGGGCTAATTCTTTGCAAAGGATTTCTTTTTGAGCCTCTTGGGCTTTTGTGTCTTGAGGTTTATCATCATATTCGTCGTTTTGATTTTGCAGTGATTGCGTATCAGGGAGGGAGAATTTCGCATCGACAGCAAAGCTTTTTTCTTTATCAAGGCTGACAACTGCATCAATGATGTAGGTTTTGCCCTCATATTTGAAAGATTGCTGGAGTTTGTAATGTTCGCCCTCAAGAAGTCCGCTATTTTGTAGCACGCTTTTGAGCTGGATCTCGGCAAAATTTCCGCGGATTTTTTTCTCGCCACTTAAGATTCTGGCAAATTTATTAGCATCATCTTTGATCTGCTTGCTGTAATCAAACATTTTTTCGATATTTGTTTTGATCGCGGATTCGTTTTTTGTGAGTCGATCTTCGTATTCTTTGATACTTTTTTGTATGGGCGTAAAGATTTCGTCCATAAGCTTTCTAGAATCTTTATTGAGCGCGACTCGATTTTCATTAAGCAATGCTTCTTGCTGTTTTGTAAATCGCTCTTGGAGTTCTTGCTTGATAAGCTCTAGGGTTTTTTCGTATTTGCTTTCAAGATTTGCCTGTGCTTCTTTGTAGTCGTTTTGCGCTTTTGCCATCGCAGAATCTTTTTCTTTAAGGAGGTTTTGTGATGTCTCAAGATGTGCTTTGAGACGCTCTTGGAGTTTGGCGTTTTCTTGATTAAGGATAAGGTTTTGAGATTCTGCATTTTGCAAGGATTGTTGTAGGCTAAGTTTTGTAGCAAGCTCATTTTCAAGTATAGCTTTGAGGTGGTGATAGTCTTTGATGATGTCTTGCTTTTGGATAAATATCCGCACAAGTAGCACGCCAAATAAAGCGACAATTAGCCCAAGCACAACAAAAGCGACAATATTTATCATAAACGCAAAATCCTTTTAGCAAAACTTTTTAATTTGTAGATTGCATTATAGCCAAAATCTAGAATTTAAAAGGTGTGGCTTGATAAACATTAAAATTGAGCCAATTTGCAAAAATCACACTTGCATCAGATCGCCAAGTCATTTGCGGTGTGCCATTTTTGTCGTAATATTTTTTTGGTTTGGAGATAGAAAGCCCTTTGGCTTTGTCACGCTTGTATTCGTTATCTAGCGTTTCTTTGCTGTATTCGGGGTGTCCGAGTATAAAAATATCTTTGTGATCTTTGATGATACTTATGCCGCTTTTTTTGCCTTCAAGCAGGATTTTTAAAGTGCCTTGCTTGCTTAATGCCCTGACTTTTTTCTCATCAATGCCTGAATGCCTAGAATGCGGAATTTTTATCGTATCATTAAGCCCACTTAAAAGCACATCATCTGCGGTAGCGCGGTGCTTAAAAACGCCAAATAACTTATGAGACAACGCGATTTTGTCAATATGATGAAAATGATAAAGTCCAGCCATAGCTCCCCAGCAAAGATACATCGTGCTTGTGCAATGCTTGCGCAAATAGTTCATCACTTCTTTAAGCTCCTGCCAATATTTGACCTCTTCAAATGCCAAATGCTCGATGGGCGCGCCAGTAACGATTGCGCCATCAAAATTTTTGCCAACAATATCGCTAAATTTTGTATAGAATCTATCCAAATGGCTTTGTGGCGTATTTGTGCCTTTGTAGCTCTGCGTCGCAAGAAGTGTGATATTAACTTGTAATGGCGAGTTTCCAATCAAAGAGAGAATCTGATTTTCTGTTTGGATTTTGATAGGCATAAGATTGACTATAAGCACTTCTAGTGGTCGTATATCTTGCATGATAGCACGCTTTTGCCCGATGATAAATACATAATCTTTCAGAAGTTTATACGCTGGAATCTGCTCGGGAATAATAAGTGGCATTTTGCTCCTTTCACTTCAAAATTGTTTATTTACTTGTATTTTATTTTAAGGCTCAAATAAGCCAAAAGGCTTATTTATACTTTGCGTATTATAGAGCTTATTTTTCAATCGCTTTTTTGAGATCAGCGATCAAGTCGCTTGCGGATTCTAATCCCACGCTAAGTCTTATTGTATTTGGCGTGATTCCTGAGGATTTAAGCTCGGCTTCGCTGAGTTGTGAATGCGTGGTTGAGTATGGGTGGATCACTAATGATTTAGAATCCCCGATATTTGCGGTAATTGAGAAAAGCTCCAAAGTGTTGCAGATTTGTTGTGCAGCTTCATAGCTTTGTGCTTCAAAGCTCAAAAGTCCGCTTGATAGCCCACCTACAAAATATTTTTTTAATAATTTATGATAGGGGTTAGATTCTAGTGCTGGGTAATCAACTTGCGTAACTTTTGGGTGAGATTCTAGGAATTGCGCGACTTTTAGGGCATTATCGCTGTGTTGTTTGATCCTAAGCTCTAATGTCTCTAATCCTTGCAGATGAATCCACGCGTTTTGCGGGCTTAGAGTCGCGCCGATATTGCGTAGCCATTCTGTGATAATGCGAATACTAAAAATAGGTAGCGGAAGGCTTGCATACACAAGCCCATGGTAGCTTTCATCAGGGGTGTTAAACGCTTCATAGCGAGGGTTACCTTTGATGAGATCATTTAAGCCCTCACGCTCGATAATAGCCCCACCTAATCCGCTACCATGACCATTGATGTATTTTGTCAAACTATGCACAGAAATATCAATCCCAAAGTCAAAAGGACGAAATAAAATCGGTGTAGCCACGGTGTTATCACAGATTGTAACGATGCCAGATTTTTTGGCAATGCGCGTGATGACCTCAATGTCAGGAATTGAGATTTGCGGATTGGAGAGAGATTCAAAAAATATAGCCTTTGTCTTAGAATCTATCACTTTTTCTAAGCTACTCAAATCATCAATATCAAATACCCTTCCTTCTATGCCAAAACGTTTCAATGTATGCACGATGAGCGTTTGCGTCCCGCCATAGATTTTGTTTGAAAACGCGATATTATCGCCGTTTTGAGCGAGATTGACAAGAGCATAAAATATAGCCGCGCCTCCACTTGCTGTAATCGTGCCAAATGCGCCATCTTCTACGGCTGCAAGCCTTTTGGCAAGAATGTCAATCGTTGGATTGGTGAGTCGTGAGTAGATATTGCCTAATTCTTCAAGCCCAAATCGCGCTTTAGCTTGTGCTAGATTCTCGAAGTTATAAGCACTGCTTTGGTAGATCGGCACACTGAGTGTTCTCTGTGAGTCGTATTCATATCCAGCATGAAGTGCTAGAGTGTTTGGTGTGAAATTATGATGTGTAAGATTTGCCATTGTGTATCCTTTGTTATTTTTTTTTAATACAAGAGTGATTCTAATCTATTTTTTATAAACACAATATGTGTTTTATCAAAATTTATAAAAATAAATAGCTTAGTGTTACTTTTATATACAAACACAATATGTGTTTATGAATTTATCATAGAAAATACATATAAAATACACAAAACAATAGTGCATTAAATCGCATATAATAAGCCTAAGAATCTTAAAGTGTGAGAATCTAAAAGTCTTAAATCAAAAATAATGCAAAAATCTTGAATAATATATTGATACTATGAAGTTCAAATCTATGAGGTTTTCTCTAGGGATTTATTTTATTTATGTGTGGGTTTATGTGTTAGGAGCAGATGAGATTTTGTGATAATCAAACCTCATCAAGTCCCAGAATCTAAAAAGATCTAACACGTAAATAATTCAAGGGGGTAGTTTTTGCCTGCTTTTTTGAGGTCGATATAAGCGCGCAATCCTAAAAGCTCGTCATTTTGATTGGATTTAAGCTCATCAGTGGCTTGAGAAATCATCTCAAGCTCAAGTAGCACATATATATACGCTTTTTGGGCTTTTTCATCAAGGTGTGCCAAATCCGCAAAAAGCTTCAACCATTCATCAGGGCTAAGCTTTGTGTGTAGATTCTGGGCAAGCTTGACATAATCATCGCATTCAAATCCCACTTGCTTGCAATACTCCGAAATCTGTGATGATTCAAGCTTTAGCTCTGTGAGTTGATTAGCGATTATATAGACTAAATCTTTATTGAGACAATCTTGCACATAGCTTAAAGCCTTAAATATATCTTTGTCTTTTTTGGATTCGCAAATCACATGAAACGCAAATTGTCGGACTTCAAGCGGTTTGGAAGTATTTTTGAGTATTTCTAGCGCGTTTTTATTGCCTTTTGAGGCA
Organism: Helicobacter fennelliae; assembly: GCF_900451005.1. Lineage (NCBI taxonomy): Bacteria > Pseudomonadati > Campylobacterota > Epsilonproteobacteria > Campylobacterales > Helicobacteraceae > Helicobacter > Helicobacter fennelliae. Next base: position 513,849 of record NZ_UGIB01000001.1, on the reverse strand, counting down.
TAGTTACAATCATTGAGCCTTTCGTATTCGGTATGCTTTGAAGAGATTTTATGCAGATCCTCTTGGACACCGTTTTTGATATTTTTGTAAATATTAAAAACCTTATCGATTTTGCTTGTCGTAGAATCTGGCGTATCAAGCTTTGGCTTGAGCTCGTATCGTTGCAAGATTTTTGAAAATTTAGCAAAATAAGCATTTTTGATTTTGGAGAGATTTTTTTGGTCTGGATCTTGAGAGATGATTTGATCGATGATGATGTCAAAGTCTTTTTGGTTATTTCTTTGGGCAAACTTTTCTTTCAGCCAATCCGCCATAAAAAACACAATCGAACATACAAAAAACAACCCCACAACTATGCAAAACCATAGTGCGATAGGAAGAGAGCCAAAGCCTAGATTGTATTCTTCTTGCGTTATAGCAAAAACGATCAAAAATGTAATCGCCAAAAATACCAGCGAAAAAATGACATAATATTTAAGTTTCATTTTCATCTCCTTCATCTTTTTTGTTTTTATCTTTTTTTGGTTTTGCTGTTGTTTTGTTTTTTTGAGATTTTTCATACAGCTCTCTGCAAATGATGCAAAATCGCGCGTGAGGCTTGATTTTGAGTCGCTCTATATCGATTTCATCATCACACATTTCACAGATTCCATAGAGGTTTTGTGCGATTTTTTGCAATGCTTTCTCGACTTCTTTTAATTCTAAATGATATTTTTCAATAATCAATGAATCAAGCTGCCCTTGAATCGAAGCCGCAATCAAATCGCTGTCTTCTTTGAGATGGCTTGAGTGGATATTTTTGATATTTGAATTTCTCATATCCAAAATCTCAAGTAAAGTCTCTTTTCTTTTTTGTAACATTTCCTCAAATTCACTATATTTGCCCAAAAGATTCTCCTTTATTTGTGATATGGGTGGTTATTGATGATACTTAATGCGCGATAAATCTGCTCCAAAATCACGATTCTAGCGATTTTGTGTCCGAAAGTAAGGCGACTTAAGCTTATTGGCAAAGTTTTTTGCAAAAACTCCTCCCCAAATCCAAAAGCCCCACCGATAAAAAACTTCACCTGTATCTGCCCTTCTAGCATTTTGGCAAATTTCAAGGTGTCAAGCTCCCTGCCCTTTGGGTGCAAAGCGACATTAAGCCCAGAATCTAAATATGGCAAAAAAGCTTGAGTATAAGCAAGCTGTGCTTTTTGTGCTGAGAGCTTTTGGGCGGTGTGAATATGTGGTGTGAATACATCTTCTATGATGACTTCTGCGCCAAATTGCTTACATTGTTTTTGGTAATGCATTTCAATGGATTCTGTGTGCTTAGCTTTGGAGATAGTGTAGAGTAGAATTTTCATACGCGTTTGGGTTGAGATAAAGGCTTAAATCGCTCAAAGTTTTTCTCAAATCTTGTCTATTTACAATCATATCAATTAGCCCGTGTTCGAGCAAAAATTCCGCAGTCTGAAAGCCTTCCGGTAAGTCAGAGCCGATAGTCTGCTTAATCACCCTAGCCCCTGCAAATCCAATCATCGCTCCGGGCTCTGCAATGATGACATCACCCAAAAACGCAAAGCTCGCGCTCACTCCGCCAAAAGTCGGATCACTAAGCACAGAAAAAAACGGCAACCCATGCTGTGATAGGAGATTGAGTGCTGCTGAAGTTTTTGCCATTTGCATTAAAGAATAAGTAGATTCTTGCATTCTCGCACCACCACTTGTAGATACGATGACTAGAGATTGTCTTTTTTGTATGGCGCGATTGATAGCGCGCACGATTTTCTCACCCTCAACCGAGCCCAAACTCCCGCCCATAAAAGCAAAATCAAAGACTACAATTTGCATTGGCACGCGATTAATAAGCCCTTCTCCAGCGATTACTGAGCTTGGGCGCCCTGTTTTGCTCTCGTGTTTTTTGATACGTTGTTTGTAGCTTTCTTTATCGACAAAATTAAGCGGATCGATTGGGGCGAGCGTTTTATCGTATTCGATGAAGCTCTCTTCATCGCACATTAGAGCGATTCTCTCTTGTGCGGAGATTCTGAAGTGATAATTGCATTTTGGGCAGACTTGCTGATGTGCGATCACTTCTTTGTGATACATTAGAGCGTTACATTTTTGGCATTTTATCCAATGTGAAGCAGTATCTCTTGCACTTCGTTCTTCATTGCGCTTTAGGTTTTTTAGAAACTCAACAAACCCCATTTATCTCCCTTTGTTTCCTATTTTCCTTGTTTTGTTTTTGCACTTTTTATTTTTGGAGGATTTTGTGTATCATACCAAAAACTTTCTTATTTTGACTTATGAGTAAAAAATCTTTTTTGTGTAGCACTTCAAGATTCCGACACAAAAACAGCCCAGCTTTGCAGTCGTATTTGCGGATTTTACCACCAAAAAGCATAAAGTTGTTTTCGAGCGCATACGCCAAAGAAAGCGCGCTTGCTCCAAGCGATCGAAATTTTAGATTCTGCTTGTAAAGTTTTTTGGCGATTTTGGGGTGGTAGTAGGCTTTTTCAAAAATACCACATTTTGAAATGGTATTGCCTATTGGAATCTCTTGATTTGTGAATATATTGAGCTTGCGTGGGGCATTTGCTGTGGTGCTATCATAAATCACCTCGCCCAAACAAAAATTAATAATACTTGCTTCTTTGACTCTGCCATGCTTATCGCACAATGCTAAGGACGCGCCATAATATGGGATATTTGAGAGATAATTATCGCTTCCATCAAGTGGATCAAGAATGATGACATCACTGCTTTTGCTTTTGGATTGTATGAAGCCAGATTCTTCAGAATCTATATGTGCGATATGCACTAGATTCTGACAAAATACCTTCTCACAAAATAAATCCACACCTTTGCTTATATCGCCACCCACGCCTTTTCCGTATGATTTAAGCATGGCTTCATCGCGACTTGTGATACAAGGAATAATCTGCTTTGAAGCTTGTATCACACTTTTTAAAAATTGAGTCATAATAATCCTTAACTAACTTAAACTATGGAATCTAGATTCTAGCTCTTTTATTACAGAGGCGATGTATTCTACATGCTCCATGCTCAAATGCTCGCCAATTGGCAAGCTCAAAATATTTGCCGCTCGCCTTGAGGCATTTGGCGTGCTTTGGATTCTGACTTGTGGATTGTTTTTGAGCACTTCTATATCGCTAAGTGCATGCGGGTAATGCACCGCACACTCGATGTTATGCTCTTTCAAAAATGCCATAATCTCATCGCGTCTGCCTTGCGCTTTGTGCTGGCACTCCACCACAAACAAATGCCATATACTTTGCGCAAACGCATCGGGAAGTCGCAAAAATGAAAACTCTTCAAGAAAATGATTGTATTCGCGCGCACATCGGACGCGATAAGTGTTGTGGTATTGGAGGTTTTTTAGCTTGATATGTAGGATTTTGGCTTGCACGCAGTCAAGTCGTGAATTGCGCCCTATGTAGATGTGATTGTTTTTTTGCCAATGCGGATTTGGAATAGAGTTTTCATAGACTTGTCCATGATTTGCGATTTGTCTTGCTCTATGAAGTAATGCCATATCTTTTGAGACGATTGCCCCGCCATCGCCATATGCGCCTAGATTTTTGGCAGGATAGAAGCTAAAGCAACCCACATCACCTATACTTCCGACTTTGCGACCATGTCTATCCACGCCTCCATGAGCTTGTGCGCAATCCTCGATTAGCTTGAGATTATGCGCTTTTGCAAAAGATTCAAAAGATTCTAGCTCTAAGACTTTGCCATACAAATGCACCGCGATAATCGCCCTAGATTCTGCGCTAAGCATACTTGTCTTTGGCACAAATCCTCCGTCATCTTCGCAATCAACAATCGCTAGCTTAAGTCCGGCATTAAGCACCGCTTCAGCGCAAGCAAAGTAAGTGTTTGCTGGAATGATAACTTCACTTCCTTGTGGTAGCTCAAGTGCGCGGAGTGCTATCTCTAGCGCATCGCAGCCATTCCCCACACCCACGCAATAATTTTGCTTATACATGTGCTGGATTCTAGAATGTATCGCCTCATCAATATCTATATTTGTGCTAGGATTTTTTGTCTCTTGCGCGAAGATAAAATCACTAAATTCCTGCTCAAACTCCAAAAGCGCGCGTCCAAGCACAAACTCCCCACTCTCCAAAACTTCAGAGATTCCCTCCATAACCTCTTCTTTGATGTCGCTAAATTGAGCCTTTAAATCCAAAAAATCTACTTTCACTACTTATCTTAATGTGGAAATTCATAGAGCATTTTTTGAAATCGCTCGGCGATAGCTTGAGCCCTAAAAAGAAGCATTTGCGCTGGGGTCTGCTCAAAAACCTGCGAGCAAGATTCTGAAAAAAGATTCAGCCAAATGCTAAAAAACTCTTGAGGAAAAGGCGGAAGATCCAAATGCGCCTTAAGTGGTGCTCCATGATAATCTGACTCTCCTAGAAACATTCCGCCCCAAAATGAAGAGATTTTTTGCTTATGTGCTTTCCAGCTCTCCTCATCAGTGCCGATTTTGCCATTAAAAATAGGTCCTAAATTTGGATCTTTTCGCACCTTGCCATAAAAAAGATCCATAAGCCGATCAAGTCCTTCTTTTGTGATAGTTTCGTATTTCATGTGTGCTCCTTATTTAATTTGATATAAAACTCACTTTTGAATTGATTCCATTTTTGGTGAAGTATTGCTTCTCTTGCATTCCTCATAAGCTCAAGATAATACCATAAATTATGCAAAGTTGCGAGACGAAAATAAGTAATTTCTCTTGCTTTACACAAATGATGTAAATATCCCCTACTAAAGTGCTTGCAAGTATAGCAAGAGCATTGTAAATCAATTGGATTCTCATCGTTTTTGTGTATTTGGTTTTTGATATTGAGTTTGCCAAAGCTTGTAAAAAGCGTGCCATTGCGCGCATTTCGTGTCGGCATCACGCAATCAAACATATCAATCCCCCGATCAATCGCTTCGATTAGATTTTGCGGTGTGCCAACGCCCATAAGATAGCGCGGTTTAGATTCTGGAAGTAATGGCGCGCTAAAAGCAATCGTATCATACATTGCATTTGTCTCCTCGCCCACAGCAAGCCCACCCAAAGCATAGCCGTCAAATTCAAGCTCTACAAGACTTTGCGCGCATTGCTTACGAAATGTCAAATCCACTCCGCCTTGCACGATACCAAAGAGATTGTTTGTAAGGCTTAAGCCTTGTTGCTTGTTTTGGTTGTGATAGCTAATGCTTTGTTTTGCCCATTTTATAGTGGTATCTATGCTTTGTTTGAGGCGATTGCTATCAGCTGGCAGGGCGATAAGATCATCTAAAACCATCATTATGTCGCTATTGAGCGCATATTGAATATCAAGCACAGATTCTGGCGTGAATAAATGTTTGCTACCATCAATATGCGAAGAAAACACAATTCCATTATCTTGCTTTTTGACATTTTGTCCTAAGCTAAAGGCTTGGAATCCGCCGCTATCGCTCAAAAAACTTCCGCTAAAACCGCTAAATTTATGCACGCCACCAAAGTGCTTTAATGTCTCAATGCCCGGTCGCAAATAAGTATGATAAGTGTTTGCTAAGATGATTTGTGCGCCTAAGATAGATTCTATATCAAGTGCATCTATGCTTTTTACGCATGCTTGCGTGCCAACGGGCATAAACACAGGCGTTTGCACCACAGAATGTGCCAAAGTAAGCGTGCCAGCCCTTGCGGCAGAATCTTTGCTATCAATTTTAAAAAACATATCAAACCTTTGGTATAATTCCTCATTCTTAACAACACATTATGATTTCAGGGGTTATTTTGAAAAAGGTTATGCTGATTTTAGAGGGAATTGTAGCAAAAAAATTCCTCAACACGATTTTAGAAAAATACTTTAGTAATAATCTCTACATCGTGATTACAAACGAGCCAAATCTCATTCCTGCTAAAATTCCAAGCTCTTTTAGCTTTTTTTGCTTCGATCCGACTTCGCGATTTCGACTAGAATCTGTATCAAATGAAGTGGGCGATGTGAGCGATATTTTTATCATTATGGAAAATACCCACGAAAAAAAGGCTGTGTTTGAGATCATGCGAGAGTTATATAAAGATGCGCGCGTGATTACTTTTTTAGATGGGTTTGAGGATTATGATGCCAAAAAAGATGAAAAAAATGTCTTTATCGATAGAAATGATTTAGTTGCAGGGCAGTTTATCTCAAGACTGCCAAATGTGCCGATTATTCCAAATGGATTTGGGCTTGGGTTAGGCGAGATTATGGAGATTGGCGTGCCTTTTGGAAGTGTATTTGCCTATCGACATATAGGCTCAATCCAGCAAAAAAAATACAAAATCATCGGTGTGTATCGCCAAAATGAGCTGATATTAGCGACTTTTTCACTCATTATCCAGCCACAAGATATTATCCTAGTGGCTGGCGATCCCAAAGCCCTAACTTCTGTGTATAATCAAGTCAAAGCAAATATCGGGCAGTTTCCAGCACCTTTTGGGCGAGATATTTATCTGTATGTGGATATGTTATTGCAAAGTGATGAGGTGATTATCCATAATATCAAAGAGGCGATATTTGTGCATTCGCATATCAAATCAACAAAACTCATCATCAATGTCCTTCACCCGACAAATTTTCAGACAATCTACCATATACAAGAGCTTTGTGGGGCTGATATGAGTATCAATCTCATCTTTGAATACCACGAAATGGATTTTAGAGAAAAGCTCAAAAAAGATAGCGAGAAAAAAATAGGACTTGTCATCGTGGGTAATGAAATCTTTAAATCGCGTAAAAATCGTAAAGCACTTTTTGCGATAGATTCTCCTGTGCTAAAAATCGCCAAACGAAGCTTAGAGAGCGTGAAGACAAGCTTTGTCGTGCTGAATTCTCAAATGAATGAGGGCGAGAATATCTCATCAGTGATTTTTGACATCTCAATCCAAATCAAACTCAATGTCTGTGTCTATGACTTTGATCCTGATGGACATCACCAAAATAATATCATTAAAGACTACGAAACAATGGGTAGAAATCTTGATAAAAAAATCACACTCATCAAAACCTCAATCAAAAATCCTATATTCTATCTTCAAGAGAGCAAAGAGGCAGTGCTACAATTTTTGCCGTTTGAGGAATGTATCACGCAGTTTAAAATCTATTCTCTCATATCTACACGCAGTGAGAGCCTCTCGATATTGCTTAATGATCACCCGCAAATTTTTATCCCAATCATAGAATAAGGACAACAATGCCTACAATCACCATAAACACACAGCAAGAAAGCTATCCAATCCACATCAACGCACTAGAATCTATCACGCACAACTCAAAAGTCTTGCTTATTACAAACCCAAAAGTCGGCGGGCTCTACTTATCAAAAGTCCTCTCTCGTATCGATGCTAAGGAAGTGTTTGTATGTAGTATTCCTGATGGCGAGAGGTTTAAAACTATGCAAAGTATCGAGCAGATTTTAGAATGTGCTTTTAGCAATAAACTTGATAGAAAGTCGCTTATGATCGCACTTGGCGGAGGTGTGATAAGTGATATGGTCGGATTTGCAAGCGGAATCTATGAGCGAGGCATTGATTTTGTCTCGATTCCGACTACACTTTTGGCGCAAGTTGATGCTTCTGTGGGTGGCAAATGCGGAATCAACAATGCCTATGGCAAAAATCTTGTCGGACTTTTTCATCAGCCAAAAGCAGTGTATGTGGATTCTGCGTTTTTGCAGACATTACCCAAAAGAGAGCTTAATGCGGGCATTGCAGAGATGATAAAAATGGCAATCTGCTTTGATAGAGATGGATTCTACGCATTACAAAAAGCAAATTTATATAATCCTAATGAGCTAGAGCGATTTATCCAAAAAGCTATTAAGACAAAGGCTGCTGTCGTCAGTCAAGATGAGCGAGAGAGTGGCATTCGCGCTGCACTAAATTACGGACATACTTTTGGGCATATCATCGAGAATCTCACGCATTACAAAACCTATCTGCACGGAGAAGCGGTGGGTATGGGTATGATTATGGCAAATGAATTAGCACTCAAACTCGCCCTCATCACACAGAGCCAACGCGATGGGATAAAGCAACTCCTCCAAACTTACAATCTCAATCTTGATTTCAAAATCCAAAATATTAATGAGTTTTATCAGAAGTTTTTCCTCGACAAAAAATCACACCAAGGCAATCTTACATTTATCCTGCCAAATGGTATCGGCGATGTTGTGATTAAAAATGACATTCCCAAAAATACCATTTTGGAAGTGCTTGAAATGTTTGCTTGAAGCCTTAAGAGAATCTCATATTCTTAAGCTTGCAAAAAACCACAGAATCTAGAATCTAAATTGGCATAACGCGGATATTTTGATCAAGGTTTTCTTGCAATACATTCTCAATTGCAAAAAGCGTGCCAGTTGCTGCGCTCGCACAGCCATCGCACGCGCCCATATAGCGGATATACACATCGATATGTCCATCGCTTGTATCTTTGATGTCGATGATCTCCATATTGCCCCCGTCCATCATAAGCATTGGGCGGATTGTGTCATCGATTGTTTTATCCACAGCTTTTACTTTTTGCACCATCGTCATTTCTTTGAAAGCTAGTATGCCTTGCGCGCTTTTTTCGAGATTATTTTTGAGTTTTTTAGATTCCATTTCTGCGCGTACTTCAGAGAGTATATCTACCAAATAATAGTCTCTTTTCTCATGCCCACCGGGCTTTATACAGCTTTTACAAAACGCACCGGCTTTAGTGTATTGCGTGATTTCTTCCACGCTTTTTAGATCATTTAGCCTAATGACTTCTTTTATCGTCCCAAGGCTCACGCGCGCGCACTCACACACAATGATTTCATCTTCAAAGTCTTCAGGCTTTTTGCCTAGATACTGCCCAGCAGCCTGCTTTATCACATCATACGCCATGACAGAGCAATGCATTTTTTGCCCCGGCACTGCGGGCATATCAGGATCATCGCGCAAGGCGTGCTCGACATCAAGATTTGTGATTTTCACCGCGTCTTGCACCTTCTTGCCAAGGCAGAGCTCCACCATCATATCAGAGCTAGCGATCGCCGTCCCGCAACCAAAACTCTTAAACTTTGCGTCAATGATTACATCATTTTTATCCACAAGCCAATACAGCCGCACCGCATCGCCACAAGATTCTGCGCCATAGTCTGCTACGATGAGTTTGGCGTCTTTAGCTTCTGCGTCTTTTTGCGTTAGCACGCCAAGGTGCGTTGGATTATCCATTCGATCGCTTACTTTTTTTGAATACGCATCCCAGAGTGCGCCACCTACTAAGTCATTTTTTGCCATTTTTTATCCTTTTTTGCCTTTTGCTTTATCTTTGCATATATTTACTATCTTGTATTTATATAAATTTGATTAATTCATCATAATTTAATCGGATTTTTGGTTGGGTTGGTTGCGCTTTTCTATATCCAAAAGGAACAATCAGCGAAACCTGCTCTCTAAAAGAATCAATCCCCAAAATCCGCTCAACTGCTTTTTTGTCAAAGCCTTCCATAGGACAAGAATCAATACCCAAAAACGCCGCAGCATCCATCATTGCCTGCGCCATTAAATACGATTGCTTCAAGCTCCAATGTATAAGCTCAACATCGCTAAGACTATTGATTTTAGATTCTATGGCTTTTTTGTAGGCTTGATATTGTGCTTCATCTTTGCCTGTTTTGCGCCTAATCATTGTATCGATATAATTACTTGGTGTCCTTAATGCACCAATTAATCCGACAAAAACAACAACTTCGCTTGAAGTGGTGATTTGCTTTTGGTTAAAGCTTGCTTCTTGCAAAGTTTTTTTGACTTCTGTATCTTGCACGACTAATAATCGCGTATGCTCAAGCCCAAAAGAGCTTGGCGCAAGTAGCCCAGCTTGCAAAATCACCTCTAAATCCTCTTGCGGAATCTTTGCTCCATTAAATTCTTTGCACGCATAGCGAAAGCGCATAGCCTCTAAAATTTGATTTTGTATTGTTGTATATTGCATGTATTCTCCTTACATATAAGAGCTCGAAATATTGCGTAATCGAGCAACTGCTTTTTTGAACGCTTCAAGCGTATAATCAATCTCTTCTTCTGTATTAAATCGCCCTAGTGAGATTCTAATCGCAGTGTGTGCCAACTCTTTGTCAGCACCCACAGCCACCATGATAGGATTTGCTTCCAAATCTTCACTCGCGCACGCACTTCCAGTAGAGCAAGCGATCCCAGCTTTATTGAGATCCCAAAGCATCGCCTCACCCTCAATCCCTTTCACACTCACAAGAATAGTATTTGGCACACGATGTATAATATCACCTATCACGACTACATCTTTAATCGCTAGCAATCCAGATTCTAGTTTGTCTCGTAATTTTTTCACATACGAGTTTTCATAATCCAAATAATCCACTGCAAGCTTCATTGCCTCGCCCATTCCGATGATATAAGGAACATTAAGCGTCCCGCTTCGCCTTCCTCGCATATGCTCTCCACCATGAAGCAATGGCGTAAGCTCAAGCCCATTTCTGATATAAAGCCCGCCGATACCCTTTGGTCCATGAAACTTATGCGCGCTAAAGCTTAGAAAATCCACATTTGCGCTCTGCACATCAACGGGAATCTTACCGATAGCCTGCACTGCATCAGTGTGAAAAAGCACGCCTTTTTCTTTGCAAATCGCTCCGATTTCTTCTATCGGAAAAATCGCTCCTGTTTCGTTATTTGCCCACATTACGCTAACTAATGCAGTCTCGTTGGTGATAGATTCTCGCACTTGCTCTGGATATACATTTCCATGTTTATTGACTTTGAGGCGCGTAACCTTTACACCCAAACCTTCCAAAAAACTACAAGTCGCTCCGACTGCTGGATGCTCAACATCAGTAGTAATGATGTGATTTTTTTTGCCATTATGAATCAGATCAAAATACACACCCTTAAGCACCCAATTATTTGATTCTGTCGCGCAACTTGTAATGATGACATCATCTTCATCTCTTGCATGAATGCCATTATAAATCTTTCCCAAAGCATCGGCTATGGCCGGATGGGTTTCTGTGCCAAATTTATGCAAACTATTTGGATTCCCATATAGATCGCAAAAAAACGGCTCCATAGCGGATTTTACTTTTGGATCGACCATTGTCGTGGCATTATTATCAAGATAAATTCTTTTTTGCATTCTCTTTCCCCTTTAAACTCAAAATATAATAAAAGTCCAAACAAAATAATGACTTTATAAACAATTTGATACTTGTTGTATTGATGTTGTGATTTGATTATCTGTAAATTTAAGAAAAATTTAAACTTTTCGGATTTTAGCACATGTTTTCAAACTTTGATTAAAACTTTTACAAAATATATGTATGATTTTTGTTTTACAAAATCAGTCATAAAAGCAAATATTTGATAATAAAATTTGATTATGAATATTTTTTTAGATAAAATGCAAAAGTTTTTACATTTGCAAATTCATAATTATAAGGTGTAGATTTATGGTTTTTGATGTCAAATCACCAATCTTAGGCTTTGAAGATGTCTCAAAAATGAAATTAGAAAAAATAGACGACATTTTTATGCGTCTAAGCAATACCGAGGCGATCGCGCCTGTTTTTGTGCTTATCAATCCTTTTGTGCTAAGAGAATATGATTTTGAAGTGCCAACAGCAATAAAGCTCCTCCTTGATCTTGATACTTCCAAAAACATTCTTGTCGCTAATATAATGGTTATGCAAAATCCAATTCAAAACTCTACGATAAATTTTCTCGCTCCTGTGGTATTTAACTTTGACAATCACACAATGGCTCAAGTCGTGCTTGATAGCTTTAAATACCCTCAATATGGCTTGGCAGAGCCTATTTCAAAATGGTATAAAGAAGATACAGAATCTAGCACAAAATCTTAGGATTCTAGAATCTAAATTCTAATTCATATAAGAATCTAAATTCTCTCTCTTTTTTGCTATGCAACTCTAGGGCTTTGCCCGAACGCTTTGCTTGAGAAGCCACATTTCAGGGAGTTTGAAATTTTTAGCCTGCGATGAACTTCTATGCTACACTTTTTTGTATTTTTGCTTGCCTAAAAATTTCTACACAACCCTAAAATCTACCTAAAAATAGAGGATTTCTTTACGCTCTCTTGTGTTTGCATAGAATCTAGATTCTAGCTCAAAAAACTCCCTTACAATATCGTCAGACAATATCGATGTATCCCCGCTTTTATACACTTCTGCGTTTTTAAGCATATAGATTCTATCGCCATAATGCTTGATAAGCTCAATATCATGGATATTAACAAGTGTTATGAGATTGTGTTTTTTGGTTTGGTAGGCGATCATATCAAAAAGCATAAGTTTGTTTTTGATGTCTAAATGCGAGCTTGGCTCATCAAGTAAAATAATAGGGCTTTGTTTGATGAGAATCTGCGCTAAAAATACCATTTGCTTTTGCCCGCCACTTAGCTTTGTGATTGATTCTTCTGCTAAATCTCCCACTCCAAGCTCATCTAAAATCTTTAATGCCTTGTTTTTCATAGTTTGGTTTGGCATATCAAAATACCCAAAATGTAGCCCCATAAGCACCATATCAAGCACTTTGTAATCAAATGGTGTCTCTATAAATTGCGGCATATAGCTTATATATGAAGATCTTTTATGCGCGCTCATTGCATGAAGTGCGATATTTTGGCATGATTGGCGCACTTGGTGTGCTTTATTAAGTTGGCTAGGTTGATTGGGCTGATAGGATTGATTGAGTGTGATTGTGCCATTTTGAGCGTTGAGAAATCCTAAAATAAGGCGAAATAATGTCGTTTTACCCGAACCATTAGCAGCCAAAATCCCGCAAATCTCCCCGCCATAAAATCTCGCACATAAGGATTTTAAAACATCTTTTTTCAATGCATTTTGCGTGTAGCTAAAGGAAAGATTTTCAATCTCTAAAACTGAATTATGATTTAACATAGCCTAGCCTTATAAGCAAAAACAAAAAGCAAGGCGCGCCCAAAATCGCTGTAATGATCCCAACAGGAATGTCAAAACTTGCGATATTTCTAGCTATACTATCAGCCACAAGCAACGCAATAGCACCCAATACCAAACTTCCCGGAAGTAAAACCCTCATATCACTTCCAAAAATTGCGCGCGCAATATGAGGCATAACTAATCCAATCCAGCCAATCACCCCACTCACGCTCACGCACAACGCTATCGCAAAACTTATACAAAATAGCACAAACAAGCGGAATCTCCTAATTGAAACCCCAAAGCTTAAAGCCTGCTCATCACTAAGGGCAAAAACATTAAGCTTCCAGCGCATAAGCCACAATGGCACAAACCCCACCACAAAGCCAATGCTTGCCACCCATACATCGCTCCATTGCGCGGTATTGAGATTACCCAAAAGCCAAATGACAATCGCTTGTGCTTTTTGTGGCTCGACAAAAAATTTGATATACCCACTTAGCGCGCTAAAAAAAGCCGATAACACCACGCCAGAGAGAATCAAAGCAGTTGTGGATTTACCACAAATATGAGCGATACACATCACACACACAATCGCCCCAAACGACCCTATAAACGCTAGCACACTAAGCATACTTGAGTCAAAAAGCCAGATTGATAACGCACAGCCAAACGCCGCTCCTGAAGAAATGCCAAGCAAAAATGGATCAACCAAAACATTGCGAAACGCAAGCTGCATAATCGCCCCACTTCCTGCAAGGCTCGCGCCAACCAACACCGCTAATAGCACTCGAGGAAATCGCACTTCAAGCATAATGTCTTTTGATCCCACACCCAAACTGCCATTTCCCCAAAAAACCCCCACACACATAAGTAGCACCAAAGCGCTTATGCTCGCGATCATATAGCCTTTTTTCATTATTACTTCATCTTTTTAAGTTTGTATCTTGTTATTTTATTTTTTGTGTCATTGTGGCTCATCAAGCAATGGAATAGTCGTAGGAAACTCCTTAAGCCCAAACCACATTAAATTAAGATTCTGGATTTGTGTGCGCACTTCTTGCTTGTCAAAAAGCGTAGGATATGCCAATGCAGAGACAAGAAGTGAGGTTTGCACAATTCGCGGTCCCCAGTTATCCCAAATAGGCAGTTTATAGACTTTTTTGTTTTGTATGGCGGTAATGTTTTTGAGTTGAGGATTTGCATATAAAGTCGCTTCATTGAGGCTTGATCCTCCCCAAATAAAAATCACTTCAGGATCAAATCGCAAAATAGATTCTACATTTGTCTGATAGGAATCAACGCGCATATCTTTACCCATAGAATCTAGCCCTGCAATCTCTAGCATATCGCCTACCATACCGACTCTGCCCGATATGGAAGTGAGCTTATCCCAAATATATATCGCACGCTTTTTGTGCGGCAGTGATTTGGTGCGCGATGTGATGAGCTCTATCATCTCAAATGCCTTATCTTGCTTTTTGAGATACATCTCTTGCTTGTCAAAAACAAGTGCTATGCGATAAAGCGTGGCAAAAAGCTCATATATGCTTTGAGGATAAAACGCGATCATTTTTACCCCAAGCTTGCGCGAAAAATCAACAAGCTTTTTATCGCCCGCCCATACAAACACCACATCAGGATTTATGCGTTTAAGCATTTCGGGGTTGATTGTGCTTCCATTGCCACCGCCAATCTTTGGCAGTGTATCAATCAATGGGTAGCTCTGCCTTAAAAGTGGCTCATAAAAAACATGTCGGCTCAAACCGCGCGCACCCTCCCAAATATCAAGCATAGCAATCATCTCACAAAAGCTTAGAAAAATGTGCGTTTTGGCAGGCGCATCAAAAATCGTGCTATGCCAAAAATCCTTGATTTCAAGCGGAAAATGCGCTTGAGTCTGCAAAAGCGCTTGTGAATGCGCGCTAGATTCTTTTAATTGTGTAGATTCTGCAAGTCTTACAGAATCTAAAGGCTTCATAGATTCTAAAGACTCAAACGATGTTGCTTTCGCAGAATCTAAAACCCCCCAAATACACACAAATAGCACTACAATAAATGTCTTCACTTTTGCTCCGATTTTTGTTTTTTGTTTGATTATTGATTATATTTTTGCATTTTATCCTAAATTATAGTGCTATTTTATCTCAAATCCTTGTCGCAATCTCCACATAAAAAGCGCGCCCCGGTGCTCTATAATACGCATAATAAGTATAATCAAGCAAGTTTGTAAAATTTGCACTCACATCAAAATGTCGCAAATGAAGCCCCAAACGCATATCCATAATATAATACGCATCGCTTGCGCCATACACACCCCATACTTTTTGTGAAGCATTATCAAGCGATCGATACTGCTTGCTTGCCATCTCAACCCCCAAACTTCCATAGAATCTAGAATCATCATAATACACCTGCGCGTATCCGCTATGCTCTGGCACATTTGGCAAGTGATTGCCCGCTTGTATATCGCCTAGATTCTGCGTGAGTTTTGCATTTGTCCAAGTGTAAGTTAAGCGCAGTCCCAAAACAGCCCAAAACGCTTGATTATAGGAGAGTTCAATCCCATTGATTCTAGCTTTTTGCGCGTTTGTGTAGTTATTATTGAGGATAGTTATTGCATTATTCAAAAAACTATCAAAATAATACAACTTCACCACCCCGCCAAATCCAGAATCTAGCCCAAAATGCTGCTCAAACCCAATATCATAACTTGTCAGCACTTCAGGCTTTAGGTATGGATTCCCAAGAAATGTAACGCCATCATTGCGCGTGTATTCACGAAACATTTGACTAAAAGTCGGCGCGCGAAAAGACTGCCCAAATGATGCTTTAAATAAAGTCTTTAGATTCTGCGTGGATATGGGCGCATAATTAAGGCTTGCTTTGGGTGAGAATTGATTGCGGGTATTATCTGCGATATTTGTCGAAGTCAAAAATGCAGATTCTAGACTTGTGCGCGTATTTTTATAATACCCAAATCCATTCCACAAATCCCACCGCACGCCAAGACTTGTGCTTAAAGACTCAAGCCATTGTGCTCGCCAATCAACAAACGCGCCGATAAAATTACTGCTTCCGCCACTATTATCTGTGCGATTTGCCTGCGTTTGTGGCGCGCTTGCAAAATCCCGCCAATCACTCATCACATAGGCATTTTGCTGATAATTCAAAAACTTCTCTTGCACCCCAAAAAGCACACTATGTGCGGCTGTAACCTGCCAATTAAAATGTGATTCTATATTAAGAATATTATGCGTATAATTCCATAGATTCCCGCTTCCGCCAAATGGCGATGGCGCGATAGTTGCGGAAGCATTTGGTCCAGCCCATATATCATTGCCATACATATAAGAGACAAGCACGCTAAGTTCATTTTCATCAAAATAATGTTTATAGCTTGAAGCAGCGATGATTTGATTGTATTTTTCATTTCCCATACCGCCTACAAACGCATAAGGAGCAGTGCCCGGTCCATTTGAACTAGAATTTAGATTCCCCCATGTAACATTACCATTAGCATCTCTTAAGAGGCTTGTTTGATTATGATGAATGTAATTATAATTTGAATACTGCACCCATGCTGAAAGTATGCCATTTTCGCTTATGTCAGATTCTAGTTTGATTCTTGCATCATGGGTTTGGAATTTTTGTCGTCCCATATCACCGACAATCAAAATATTTGTCCCTTGCGGATTTTGCGAAGGAATCGCACCTGTAATGCCAGAATCTAGCCCATTACCTGTGGTATTCACCCACGCATTATCAGCAGCATATCCATTTGAAAAACTCCCGCCATAGCTAGCTTTGACTCGAAATCGCTTATCAAAAAACGCATCTCCTGCGCTCAAATACCATTGCGTGAAATTCTGCGGGGCGTTTTGATTAGTAAATGGATTGCCATAGCCCACAGAGCCATATACTTCTAGCTCTTTTGGCATTTTTGTGATGAAATTTACCGCTCCGCTTAAACCCCCTGAGCCATACAGCACAGAGCTTGGTCCTCGCACGATCTCTACTCGTTCTAGCTCGTGTGCGCGCATTGCAGTAAGCATTTTTGTGTTGTTGTTGATGTCATTGAGTGGCACACCATCAACCATAATGAGCGCACCATTGCTAATTCCGCGAACCATCACATTATCAAAAGTCTCCATTCCCCTGCCTTTTGGCTGGATAATGCCCTCCTCTCCACGCAAAGTATCTGTGAAGCGATAATTTGGGCGGATTTTGATTTGTTTTTGATTGATTATGCTTGCGTTGCCCGGCGTTTGCTCGATTGTGCTTGGAACTTTGGTGCCGACACTCACGATGTTGTCAAGCATGATGTCATCATATTTTAGATTCTGCTCTGCTTTTTTGTCTTGCTCGCTTTTTGGATTCTGCATTTGTGGATTTTGCTCTTTTTTGGATTCTGCATTTGTATCTGTTGTTTGATAAAGCTCATCAGCCCAAACACTCATCACCCCAAATACACACACAATCGCCACTATCTGATACACACGACACGCCCGATATGCTTGAAAACTCATTTTACAATCCTAAAATTTTTTATATTACTTTTTATATTTTAGTAATAACTATGGATTGTAACATGATTTAAAATTTATTCACACTTATTTATATCTTAATATTGAGAATATATCCATTTCGTAACACATCAGAATCTTCTTGTGTCTCATCATCATTTTGAGCGGATTTGGATTTGTTTTTTTGCTCTTGTTGTGTGAATTCTTGCTTACTTTTAGAATCTTTATTGATAGCTTGATTCTGCTCTGTGGGGCGGACTTCCTCGATTTCTTTGAGCTTATCCTCAAACTCGTCAGGTATGAAATCACCCCTTTGCATTGCGTTAGCATGCTGGGCTGAAGTTGTTTGCATATTTTGATTGATATATGTGATATTACCTATTTGTGAGATTGCCATTTGTGCCTCCTTGCCTTGATGGTATAGGTGTATAGGTTATGAATGCTTGCGATAGTATAAGGCTTGCTGTTTTGAGTATATAACATTTGCTCCTTGTATTATCTTTACAAACTTCCTTTTTGTATAATCGACCCAAAAATCCCCACTTTGAATCGAGCATACCCCAACGAGAATCTCGCCTGCTTTTTGTATGACTTCTTTGGTGAGTTTTTGCTTACCACAATGGATAATCATATGCGATGAAGGAATATCTCGAATGTGTAACCACAAATCATCAGCCTTAGCAGATTCTAGTAGGGCTTGATTTTCGGCTTTGTTGCGTCCTAAAGAGACTTTGAAGCCCTCGATAAAAAAGCATTCAAATCGCTCATCATGACTGCGCTTAGATTTTGGCTGTTTGAGGATTTTTATATTATCAATACTTTGTGTATGCGTGATAAAGGCGATTTCTTGGTGCAAAAAGTGTATTTTGCTTTGGATATTTTCTTGTTGGATATGGATATTTTGGGCTTTTTTATTAAGCTTTTTAGATTCTCTAAACATCATATCAATGGCTAAAGCTGGGGTATTTGCCTTTGGCAATGTGATTTTAGTGTTTTTACCTTCAAAATCCTGCACGCAAATTTCTTGTTGATAGTTTGTGATCTCATGAATACGCGCCAAAAGCAAAGTCGCTTGAGATTGAAGCAGAGTGCTTTTTGCAAGCAAATCATCTTTGCGTGGAAGTGAGCGCAGAATCTGCTCTAGCTTTGTGCATTGTTTGGTAAGCGAATTGATGAGAATCTGTTTTTGAGATTGAAGCTCTTTTGTGATTTTGTGCTGATAGTTTTTGGCAAGGAGGGCAAATACCATATCTTTGTTTATTTCTGGTGTTTGGATATTTGGTGCGCTTAAGGCGCGATTTGTGGTTTGTGGATTTAGATTCTGTGATTTTAGATTCTGCGGATTTGGATTCTTAGTGTTTGGATTCTGGGCTAGATTCTGCAAATTTGTATGCGTGGGTTTTTGGTTTGTGATGTTTGGATTTAGCGGAATGCCTAAAAGCTTCTCGCCGACTTTGACACAGCGAAAGCTCTTATTTGGCGAAATATGCCTCAATGCCTCAAGCACAACCTCATCTTGATTCAAAACAATGATATTTGTGTGCTTGCCACTGAATTCAAACTGCAAAAAAACGTGCTCTTGCTTATAGGCTTTGCTGATTAAAAGCACAAAGCGCAAAATCCTATCGCCACCAACCATAAAGCAGTCTTGGATTTGCGCTTGGCACAACTTCTGCAAATATATATCAAATGGCGCGTTATAGGACTTTGAGGCGATGAGTGATAGATGTGGGGGCGCGACAAATACGCAACTCTGCGAGCGCATCATATCAAAATACAAACTCTCACCATAGAGTGCGCCTCCGCATTCAAGCTTGATGAGATTGTCATTGATGCGCTTGATGTGGTGGATTCTAGCAGAATCCCTCAATATCTGGCTTAGTGCCAAAAGCTCCTCAAACTTCATTTTACACCAAATTTTGCGCCTAATATAGATTCTAAATTATCTGCGCGATTATGAGTTTTGCGCATTTTCACTCAAACGTTTTTTGGCAAAATCTATCGCTTCTTGCGTGATTGTCGCACCGCTAATCATTCGCGCTAACTCTAGGATTCTGCCTTCTTTGTCAAGCAAAGTAACATAACTCTTGCCATTTGCGCGATTGACCAAAAAATGCTGTGTCGCAAGAGCGGGCATATGCGGTTGATGAGAGATCGCAAAAATCTGATAAGAATGCGAAAGTTCTTTGAGAATCTTTGCAACTCCCTCGCTCTCTTCCCCGCTCAAATTCGCATCAATCTCGTCCAAAATCAGCACGCCTTGCTTTTTGGAAATCCTTGAAGCAATACACATCATCGCTAATCGCAAGCGGTTAAACTCTCCTGCTGAAAGCGTGCTTATATGGCTATTTTTGAGTGTGATTTGGCAGGTTGTATCCCCGCTTTTAGACATTTGGGTTTCTTGAAGTGTTATGCTTGGGGTATTGAGCTTGAGTGCCAAACATAATTCCTTAAGCATAGATTCAAACTCCGCTAAATGCGCCTCTCTTTGCTTATCTATCGCTTTTGCGCAGGTGTGTAGATTCTGATACAATGAGTCTAATTGCTGAAGAAGTGCATTTTTGTTGGTGCTGAAATTTTCAAGCTCTTGGAGCTTTTTTTGCTGCTCTTCAAGCTTAGTTAGCGCGCCTTCTATGCTTCCATAGCGATGGATAAGATCTGATAAGAGCGAGAGGCGATTGAGAATCTCTTCAGAATCTAGCTCATCTAATTCACCTAACTTTAGATTCTCCTCCTCAAGTCGCGCTTGGGCGTCATTGAGAGCTTCACTAAGCGTTTCTTGGAGCGTTTGGCAATCTGTTGATTGGATCTGCCCGAGTGCAAGCACAATATCATTTGCGACCTCAAAGGCTTGATTGGCTTTGTTTATGGATTCTTGTATTTTTTCTTTTTTGGAGAGAAGTTTTTTGAGATCAAGAAGCTTTTGATGCTCGCCTACTTTTGGATTCACAGAGGTGATTTTAGCGATTTCAAATTCTGCCATTTCTTTGAGGTTTTGGATCTGGCTCTCTTGGCTTGCTAATTCTTTTATCCTGCCATCAAGCTCTACAAATGCCTTATAGCTAGATTCTAGCTCATTAAGCATATCGCGATATTGCGGAATCTTTTGTGCGATGAGAGAATCTAAAGTCTGCAAAATAAACTCCGACTCAAGCTCTTCGCCCCCTCTTGAATGGATATGTTTGACATATTCGCCTAGTACTTCGCTTAAACGTTTTTTGGCAATGGGCGTGAAATTCACAAAATAGCGCGCCTTGTCTTTTTTGACGATTTTTATATTTAAATCCGCGCCTTCAAGCCCAAAATCCTCTAAAAACGGCTTATCTAGGATTAAATCCGTCTCGATTGTCAGGGCATTTGGCTCGCGTAGCCCAAAGCAAGCAAGCAAAGATTCTATCAGTGCGGATTTTCCACTTCCACTCGGACCGCTAAATACGCAGAATCCTTTTTTGAAACTTAGCTCCACACTCTCAAAAACAGGTGATTGTTCTAGGGCAAATTTTCGTATCAACTCCCACCTCCCCAATTAAATTTTTCTTTCAATACCGCAAAATAGCTACGATTTGGGTGCTGGATAAGAGGAATATTGCAACTTTTGCGCACATTTAGGGTTTTGTTTTTGTGAAAGGTAATTGTTTGCTGTCCGTCAATAAGGATCATTCCATCTTCTTTAAGCACAAACTCAAGCTCCAAATCATCACTAATCACAAGCGGACGCTGGGTTAGCGAATGCGCGCAAACAGGCGTGAGTAAGATATTGCTACAAAAAGGATATACCACAGAGCCGCCCGCAGAGATATTATACGCGCTTGATCCTGTCGGCGTAGCGATGATAAGCCCATCAACGATGTATGTATTGAAAAACTCATTATTGATTTTTGCGCCAACTTTTATCATGCCACAATGATTATTTTTGGTGATAAATACTTCATTGAGTGCGTAGAATTTCTCTGAAGAATCCACAAATCTCGCTTCTAACATACGATGAAAATCAAGCTTATATCCTCCGCTCACAAGCAAAGATGCAAATGAGGCGACTTCATTTGGCTTAATCGCTGTCAAAAAGCCTAAACTTCCCATATTGATACCAAAAATAGGCAGGTTGCTTCCGATACTTTTGCGCACAGCAGAGATAAGCGTGCCATCTCCGCCAATGCTTAAAATCGCATCAGCAGAATCTAAAATCTCCTCAAAGCCTACCCCGCCTTGCAATCCGAGCATACAGCTTGACTCTCTCTCGCACCAAACCTCAATCCCAGAATCTGCTAGAATCCGAAAAATCTCCACACAAGAATCTTTAAGCTCGGGACTTTTTGGGCGGACAATAGCACCGATTTTGTAAATTGGCTGATTCATTTTTGTTCTTTGTGTTTGTTTTGGATCAAATATTCTAACATAAAAAGCTGTGAAATGAAGTTGTATAAACTCTCTGATAAAAGCTGTTGATTTGAAAAAGTGATTAGTTTTGAATAAGATAGATTCTGGAATCTATAAAAATATCCTTTTTTGAGAGAATCTGCAATTCTTGTTCTGGAATAGGATATTGCGTTATCAAATACACTTGTTTAAATTCTTTGACTTTTTTGATCGCATCATCTACATTATCAATAAAATAATACTTACGAAAATCGCTAAAATAAGGAATGATATGACAAGCAAGATAAGAAGAACGAACATTATAGATTGTAGGAATTTCAATATCATCTTTTTCTTGTAAAACAAACTCCATTCCATACATTCTTGGCTCTGGAAACTTCAAAAATCCAATCTCTTGATAATATATCAATCCACCAAGGAGCACTACCCCTGCGCTAATGCCTATTTTTGTGTATTTTTTGGCTAGATACGGGACAAAAACAAGCACTACGACTAACCCCACTAAAGGCAAAGAAGCTACCACATATCGCAACATTTTCCAAGGAGCCAAATATATAATAACAATTCCAAAAGCAAAACCCACCACAATCAAAACCAAAAACATTACAGCATTTTTGCTCTGCATAAAAGCTTTGTCTTTTATGAATGGCTTAAAGACAAAAAGCATAAAAAGCACAATAAGTGTTATAAAATTAAACAGATGCACATGTAATATTTCAATATACGCGTCCAAGGAGTTTGTAAGATTAGAAAATGTAGCATTGCTAACCTTAGATGTCGCAGAATGCGCATGACCGCCAAAAAACCCACGCGAATAAAGAGGAAATAACAGCTCACAACCAACAAGTGCTACTACACCGACACAACATAACACTTTAAACTTGCTAGGCTTATGCTCTCTTAAAGTCAAAAATCCAATGATTCCAAAGCACAAAGCCACAAAAACAATCATAAAATAGCCTGATAGCAACAATAAACTCGTTACAAGCACAAACAAACCAAGAAATTTGAAAGAATTTTTCTGATTAAAATAAAACAAAGACAACATCAAACAAAAAGCCAGAAGTAAGCATTCTTGCAATGCATATTCTCGCATAAAAAGAGTATTTGAAACGCTCGCACCATTTAAAAACACCACACCCAAAAACAATGGAACAAGATAATTAAAGCCAATAAGTTTCCTTACAAACAAAAACCCAAATAAAAAAGATAAACAATAAAAAGCAATATTAAGTCCTATGCCTCTTTGCATAATCCACTGCAAATCTCCTGTCTGCACCCCGATATTCCACAATCTAAAAAGCGTATAGTAGAGATTTGTATGCGCATGCGCGTCGCCATTATTTGTAAGATAAAGGTTTTTAATATCAATAAAAGCTGAAGCAAAGCTCTTATCTCTCCATAATTCCTGCTCCTTGATTGTTTTGCCAAATTCATCATAATAAATTTTATCTTGACACCCATCATTACTTAAAGCCATACAGCCTTTTGAGCTTGATGCAATAGCAATACTCCATGCCTCATCGACAAACAAAATCTCTTTTTGATTTGCATAATAAAACCGCATAAACAAGCCACAAACAAAAATAACCCCGCACATACACAATAAGATTTTTGTATTGGGATAATTTTGAGCAAATGGCACAATAGGTTTAGATTCTGAGATTTTAGAAAAAGGAAAAAGTCGCCTAGATTCTAGCTTTAGCAACCCAAAATATAGCAGTGCTAGCAAAATAGGAAAAATATAAATACTCAAAATCTGCATACATATTGACTTCCATCGCACCTCAATAGCATAGTCTAACACACCAAGCATATCGCCTTGTGTTAATTTTTTTGTTGTTATCAAAGTATAATGATGAGCGCGATTATGATTTTCTAAACTTAGAATTTCACTCTTATCAATATGTGCTGCTATGGTATCAATCGGATTAGAAATGGGTGTAAGCAAAATATTTGGAGCTTGTGGGCGAAAAATATTTGTATAAAACTTAAGTTTTATATCATACTTATAAAACGCCTTTGGGGGGGGGGGTGAGCAAGCTTATTTTTGCAAAATCCTCTGGAGATTTTTCTAATTGATTCTTAACAATCATCTGCGCTTCATATGCGCCGGATTTTGATTGTATCTCCAAATAAAACACACTTCCCAATGCAATCAAGCATATCGCACTCCAAATACCAAAACATATTTTTATATATTTGTTGCCCATTATTCTGCTTCCAAAAGCCTTACGCGATTGTTCTTTTTGTGTTTTTTATCATCTGATAGGCTTGTGAGATTTTATTAAACCGATCTTGATATACCTGAATCGTGTATTCATCTTTGCCATGCGCATTATCTGGGTGAAAAAGCTTCGCAAGCTTTAAGTATTGCTTTTTGATATTTTCAAAGTCATCATTGTATTTTGCATTCAGTTCGCTATAACTTTTGCGAAGCAAATATTCCTCTCTTGTGAGAAATGAATCGCTAGATTCTGGTTTTTGGTATTCAAACTCCAAAGCGACATTATGGATAATCCTAGAGCTTACAAGCTCCATGAGATCCTCCCACATTGATTGGCTGTATCCGACACCATTGATACAAAATTCATTTTCCATTTCATATACGATTTTATTGCCAAAAATCGTGCGGATATAGCGTTTGGCGACACGATTATCCTCATCTAAGCGTAAAATCACTTGACCGAGATTTGAGAGGTGGATATGCACTTTGACTTTTTTGAGCATATCATTTGGGCTGATGATTTTTATGCGGATTGGCAGATAGCTATGCTTTAAAATCTCCTCCAAATCAACCCCATCAGTGCTTTGCAAAGTCGCATGATATGTCCAGTTGATTAGATAATCCTTCTTAAATCGCTCCCCATCATCAAGAATCAGTAAAGAGCTTGATAAATGATACCGCTTTGAGAAATGCTTTGACGCATAGTCCAAAACCTTTCCCAATATCTTTGTATCTTTAAGCAATTCGATTTGCACATACCGATCACAATACCTAATATTCATTCCTACTCTTTTATGTTCTTTAGCTTTGAAGCAGATATTTTAACATATTTATTCTTTAGCAAGTTTTATTCCTTTGCTTGATGAGCGATGATTAAAATATCTTTTTTGCTATGAATTGTTATTTTTCATTTCGACTTTTTTGAGAAAAATTAAAATCTAGATTCTATATTGTTTTGACGCACTCTACTCGTCATTACTTAAGCTTTCGCAGAAAGCGAAGAATCCAATCAATACACATACATAAGACATCGCATTTTTCTTTTATCTATTTTTGACTGGATTGCTTCGTCCTATCGTCCTCGCAATGACAAACCCGCCACTCAATTGCGAGCAAGGTTTATCCTTGCGTGGCAATCTATAAGAATCTACTTTTAGATTCTAGATTCTAGTCAGGTGTTGTTGTCATTTTTAAGTGCAAGCGTTGCAATCCAAGAAACACAAAATCTAATGTGAATTTAGATTCTGTGTTTTACAAAAATATTGCGTTGTTTTTATTTTGGCTTTTTGTGAGTTTTTTGGATTCTTCAGTCGTTTTGCCTTGCAAAATTCTTTCAGAATGACAAAGAGTAGAGCTTGTCAAAAAGCTAGAATCTAAAATAAAATACTTTGCCACCTTTGTTATGTCTTAGGCTTGCCAAAGAATCCAGAAAAACAAAACATCTAAAATCTAATTTTTGTGTCTATGAAATTATGCAGAATCACATTTAGATTCTGCATTATAAGTGGCTGTATTATTGCTTATAATTTTTGCAATTTCACCTAATTTATAATCACCCAAGCCAAAACAAATCGCTAAATTCATTGAAATTCATAGATTCTAGGGTGTTTTGATCATGGCAGATTGATAGGATTTTTGCGCATTGTTTTGGGCTAAGTTTTACAGCTAAATTGCCTTTAAACTTCTCTATCAAAACAGGAATGCCCTCATCTCGCCTTCTTTTGTGTCCTATTGGGTATTCTACCTCGATTTTTTGGCTTTTTGAGCCGTCTTTATAAAAGATTTGCACAGCATTAGCGATACTTCTTTTATCGCTTTGTAGGTATTCTTTGGTATATCTCTCATCAACTTCAACGACCATTTTTTCGCGCAATGCATCGATTCTCTTGTCTTTGGCTACGCTATCTTCGTAGTCATCAGCCACCAAACGCCCAAAAATCAAAGGCACCGCGACCATATATTGAATGCAATGATCCCTATCGGCAGGATTAGCAAGCTCGCCTACTTTGTTGATGATTCTGTGTCCGGATTCTTGCGTGGTGATGATGATTTTTTCGATAGAATCTAGTTGATCTTTGACTTCATTATGAAGTTTGAGCGCGGCTTCTACTGCGGTTTGCGCGTGGAATTCAGCAGGAAAAGAGATTTTAAATAGCACATTCTCCATTACATAAGTGCCAAATTCTTGAGGAATGGTGAGCTTTTGCCCTTTCATTTTCACATCTTCATATCCCCAAAATGAAGCACTCAAAGCAGATGGATAGCCCATTTCACCAGTTTTGGCTTTTAGGGCTAGATCCACACCTCTACTTGAAGCATCGCCAGCAGCCCAGCTTTTGCGACTTCCTGTGTTTGGAGCGTGGCGATAAGTCCGCAAAGCCCCGCCGTCAATAAATGCATGCGAGACGCTATTTCGGATCTCTTCAAAATCACAACCCAAAAGCTTTGCAGCCACAGCACTACTTGCAATTCTTACAAGCAAAACATGATCAAGCCCAACTTTGTTAAAGCAGTTTTCAAGTGCCAAAACGCCTTGAATCTCATGCGCTTTTATCATAGCTTTTAGCACACAGCCCACTTTCAAAGGCGCTTTGCCCTCAGAAATGTTTTTGCGACTGATATAATCTGCCACCGCCCAAATCGCTCCTAAATTATCGCTTGGGTGTCCCCATTCAGCTGCGAGCCATGTATCATTAAAATCTAGCCATCGCACCATAGCACCGACATTAAATGCCGCGCGTATAGGCTCAAGCTGATATGAAGTGCCGGGTATTTTTGCGCCTAATGGACGAAATTCAGCTCCTTCAACGCTTGGTCCCAAAAGCTTCGTGCAAGCTGGGTATTTCAGAGCCAAAAGAGCGCAGCCCAAAGTATCCATAAGACAATATCGCGCTGTTTGCATAGCCAAATCACTTGTGATTTCGTATTCGCTCGCGTATGTTGCGATTTTTGTCAAAAGTGCATCAAAATCAGGTCGTTTTGCTTCTAAGATTCCCATATTATTCATTGTTACTCCTTTGTCGTTTATCGTTTGGTTATATGTGTAAATTCTCTAGGTTCTGGTCCTATGTATGTGCTACTTGGACGGATTAGCTTGTTGTTTGCCCTTTGCTCTTTGATATGAGCGCACCAGCCACTGACGCGACTTATGATAAAAATCGGCGTGAAATAATCTGTCGGAATCCCCATAAAATGATATGTCGAAGCACTATAAAAGTCCGCATTTGGTGGCAAGTTTGGCTTTTTTTCTTTCATGAGATTTTCTATCGCTTCACTGACTTCAAAGAGCAGTGTATCGCCACCAAGCCTCTTGCTCCATACCTTGATGAGTGCGTTTCTAGGATCGCCACCAAGCCCATAGATTCTGTGTCCAAAGCCCATAAGCAATTCTTTGTTTTCTAGTTTTTTATTGACACCTGCAATCGCAGAATCTACACTTGCAAAGCTTTCGATAAGGTGCATTGCAGCCTCATTTGCCCCTCCATGCAAAGGACCTCTCAAAGCCCCAATCGCTGCAGCCACACAGCTAAAAATATCGCTTTTTGTCGAAGCACAGATTCTAGCTGTGAAAGTTGAGGCGTTAAATTCATGCTCTGCATACAAGATAAGCGAGCAGTGCATAGCTTTGATAAATTCTTCTTTTGGGGTTTTAAGCTTGAGCTTTTCTAAGAAATATCCCGCTATACTTTTTTGATCTGAATCAAAGCTAATCTCCTTGCCAAAATTTGCATAATGATGCCAATAGCAAAGCACGCTAGGTAGTACCCCCAAAAGCCTGATAATTTTAGAATCTTGATCGCTAAAGTTATTTTCTTCCGACTCTACACTTCCCAAAGTCGCTACCGCAGCTTGCATAAGATTCATCGGGTGCGCGCTTTTTGGTATGGCTCTTAAAACCGCTTTTAGATTCTCATTTAAGCTTCTTTGCGCGATGATTTGCTCTTTGTAATCCTCTAACTCTTTATTATTTGGAAGTTTGGCGTATTGCAAAAGATATGCCACTTCTTCAAACTCACAATTTTGTGCCAAATCCTCAATCGCATAGCCATAATAATTCAGCCCATTTCCAAGCCCGCAAGTGCATATCGCACTCTCACCAGCTACAACTCCAGCCAAACCGCCTGTTTTTTTCTTTGCTTCGCTCATACTCATTTTTTGCCTCCTTTAAATAATTCATCAAGTTTGTTTTCAAACGCGTAATAATCAAGCGTTTGGTAAAGCTCCTCGCGCGTTTGCATAATCTCAAGCACATCTTTTTGGTGTCCTTTTTCTAAAATACTTTGATAGACAAGTTGCGCGGCGCGTCCCATAGCGCGATTTGCAGAGAGCGGATATAGCACCATAGCAATACCAACTTCTGCAAGCTCTTTTGCGCTAAAATACGGCGTTTTGCCAAATTCTGTGATATTTGCTAGCACGGGCACTTTGATGAGGTTTGTAAATTCTTTATACTCTTCTAAAGTATGGATAGCCTCTGCAAATATCATCTCCGCACCCGCTTCCACATACGCTAACGCTCGCTCAATAGCTTTTTGTTGTCCTTCGCTTGCGTGTGCGTCTGTCCGAGCCATCACCACGAAATCATTATCGATTTTTGCGTCCATTGCGGCTTTTATCCTATCGCACATCTCTTCTTTGCTGACAAGCTCCTTGCCCGGTCTATGCCCACATCTTTTTTGTGCGACTTGATCCTCGATATGCACAGCCGCAGCACCAGCTCTTGTCATTTCTTTGATTGTTCGTGCGATATTAAACGCCCCGCCAAAGCCTGTATCAATATCAACAAGCAAAGGCGTATCCACGCGTGAGGTAATGCGTCTGACATCAATACACACATCTTCAAGCCCTACAATCCCAAGATCTGGCAGTCCATAGCTTGCACTTGCTACTCCACTTCCTGAAAGATAAATAGCCTTATGCCCTAGCTTTGTAGCTTGCAAGGCTGCATATGCATTGACTGCGCCTACGATGATAAGCGGTGAGCTTGATTGCAACGCTTCTCTAAAACGTTTGCCTGCACTTTGTGTTTGGTTTTTCATTGTTTCTCCTTTTTTGAGTTATTTAGATTCTAGAGTAAATTTTAGCTTTTAAGCGATTTTGCGGGAGATTTGAAATTTTTAGCCTGCGATGAACGCTTATGTTCTATCTTGTCTAAAAATTTCTGCACAACCCACAAACTCATCTTAAAATCTAAAATTTGAGATGTTTCGTTTTAGATTCTAGATTTTAGATTCTATGCAAATTCAAGAAGCGTAAAGAAATCCTAGAATTTACTAGAATCTAGCTTTTTTGGATAGCCTAATTTATGGATTACCCCCTCGCAATTTCTCAAAACACTTTCGTTTTCAATAGTTGCTGGAATCTTAAAATCCACTCCATCAGCGATTTCTCGAAGCGTTTTTCTTAGGATTTTGCCACTTCGTGTTTTGGGTAATGCCTCAACCACGCAAGCGATTTTAAAACACGCCACCGCTCCGATTTCTTGTCTGACTAATGCCACAACGCCTTCAACTATGCCATCATGATCTCTTTCTATACCGTTTTTAAGCACGATAAAGCCCATAGGAATTTCGCCTTTGAGTTCATCATTCACCCCGATAACTGCACATTCTGCCACATCGGGGTGCTTGGCTATGATTTCTTCCATTTCTCCGGTTGAGAGCCTATGCCTTGCGACATTGATGATTCCGTCCATTCTGCCTAAAACATACACATAGCCGTCTTTATCGATATAGCCTGTATCGCCCGTGATGTAATATCCCGGAAACTGATCAAGATAGCCTCGGCGGTATCTCTCATCATTCTCCCAAATTCCCATAAGGCTTGCAGGTGGCAAAGGAAGTTTGAGGCATAATGCTCCTTTTTTGTCGTGTTTGAGTTCTTTTCCGTTTTCATCAAGCACTTTTAGGTTAAAGCCGGGCATTGGCTTTGTAGGGCTTCCGGGCTTGATTGGTTGAGGTTCAAGCCCTAAAGGATTTGCCACGATCGCCCAGCCTGTTTCTGTTTGCCACCAATTATCAATCACAGGCTTTTGGGTAACTTTTTGTATCCATTTGAGCGTATCGCTATCACATCGCTCGCCGGCTACAAAAATCGCCCTCAAACTCTCAAGATTGAAGTTTTTGAGCCATTGGGCTTTTGGATCTTCTTTTCTTATCGCACGAAACGCAGTAGGCGCAGAGAAAAGCACATTGATTTTATGCTCTTCTACCATTCGCCAAAACGCCCCCGGATTTGGTGTGCGCACCGGTTTGCCCTCATAAAGCACCGTTGTAGCACCATTCATCAAAGGACCATATACGATATAAGAATGCCCCACAACCCAGCCTACATCAGAAGCAGTAAGTATGACATCGCCGGTTTTGACATTATAGATATTATCCATAGACCATTTCATCGCCACAGAATGTCCACCATTTGAGCGTATGACGCCTTTTGGTGAGCCTGTCGTGCCCGAAGTGTAGAGGATATACAGCGGATCAGTAGCATCTACGGGCACAGGATCGACTCCTTTTGTTTTTTCCTCTTCGCTTTCCCAATCCACATCACGCCATGGCAACATATTTGCTTTAAACTGCGGTCGTTGCCAGATGATACAAGTAGTGGGTTTGTGGCTTGATTTTTTGATCGCTTCATCTAAAATAGGCTTGTATTCTATGATATTGCTTACTTCTATGCCACAGCTCGCACTCATCACCACGCGCGGTTTGGCGTCTTCTATCCTTGCGGCAAGCTCGTGTGCTGCAAATCCTCCAAACACGACACTATGAATCGCGCCAAGTCTCGCGCAAGCAAGCATAGCAATCACAGCTTCAGGAATCATAGGCATATAAATCACAACCCTATCGCCTTTGACAACGCCTTTATTTGCCAAGATTCCGGCTACTTTTGCGACTCTATCGCGAAGTTTTTTGTAGGTGTATTTTTTCTTTGTGTCTGTTACAGGCGAATCATATATCAATGCTATTTGATCGCCCTTGCCATTGTGAATATGCAAATCAAGGGCGTTGTAGCAGGTATTCATACAGCCTCCAACAAACCACCTATAATGCTCTCCGCTTGAGTCAAGCACTTTGTCCCATTCATTATACCAATGCACCTTTTTAGCGGCTTCAGCCCAGAATCTCTCTGGGTCGCTAATGGATTCTTGATAAGTTTGCGCATAAATACTCATAAGCTCACTCCTTTTTTCAAGTTGTTCTTTGATTATAGGTGCAAGAATGCAAAAAAGCTATGCCAAATTTGGTTACATCGCCTTTGAATTTGTAACTAAAATTTAAAAAATGTATAAATTTTGTGCAATTTTTGAGAATTTGTCGAGTTATTTACACAAATTTTTCATAATATTTTTCAAAGCAAGGGCATTTGTTTTGTTACAAAAAGTAATTATTGAATTTTGAGTAAAAAAATCAAGTGGTAAATTAGACAAAAACAAGCAAAAAATAAGGTAGAGAAATGCTAAATTCCAAAGAAAGATTGTTTGAGATTTTTAAAAAATCAGGCTTAAGCTTGAGTAAGTTTTCTTTTTTGCTTGGAAGAGACAGGAGAACGATTGCGAATTGGCTTGAGAGCGATCACAAAAAAGAGCTTGATGATGGCATAAAATCCAAAGTTTGCGAGCATTTTCGCTACCCAAAAGAAATTTGGAAAAGCGACAATACGCATTTTTACTCGATATTAAACAACCTCAATAATGAAGAGATAAAAATCATAGATGAAGGCTATGAAGGGGGATTAAAATATATTTTTGAAAACGAAAATGAAGGCTCAATCATACTTCATGCTACCTTTCCAAACCCAGCTTATCGGGATTTTATTATGCCTTTTGTGTATCAAAACATCGATAGCGAAGAGGTAAAAATCGCGCGCAAAAGGCGAGGTGAAAAGATTCGGGATTATTCTTTTGTGGTGAGTGAGTGGTATAGCATAAAGGCTTTGCTTGAATTTTGCTTCTCGCCGATTGGGAATTTTTATTCAAAAGAGCAAAAAATCGCGATTTTGGAATTGATGATCCACACTTTTAAGGATAATTTCAATAAAACTCTTTACTTCTTTGACTCATATGATAAGAAAATCTATGGGTTTGAAATGTTTTATCTCTCGATTAATATCAAAGAAAATTTGATGTTTTTTAAAGTTCCGCTTGATATGCTTATCGTTGAGATTCGCAATACTTCCTTGATCCGCAGAATCCACCATTACTACACAAACGCCCAAAAATGCCCCGCTCACATCAACCCAAAAGATTCGTGCTTTATTATGGAGATTTTGCTTGCGTGCTTGATGGAGGATTTGGATCTTATCCAAAGTTGCAAAGTTATAAGCCAAAAAAGCGAGTATGGAGAGCTTTTTTTCAAAAGTATAAGTGCGCATCAGATTTGAATCTAGAATCTAAATTTCCATGTGATCTAAATCCTCTCTTTTTGCTTTTTTTTGTAGATTGCTTCGTTTAGCTTATCTTGTTTTATTTTGGCGACGCACGATATAGTGCGACTCACTGCTAAACTCGCAAAACTACAAAAATGAGCTAAAAATAGAGAATTTCTTTATACTCTTTTTGTGTTTGCATGGATTCTACTAGAATCTGTCATTTTTGTCGTCATTGCGAGGCTTCCGCTAGGAAGTCGTGGCAATCCATTTTGACTAGATTGCTTCGTCCTATCGTCCTCGCAATTGAGGGGGCGGGTTTGTCATTGCGAGCGAGGCAGAAGCTAAGCGTGGCAATCCACTTTTAGATTCTTAGATTCTGAATTTTTTGTTTGCATTTCAAAATAACGCGGTTAGTTTTAAGTTTTTAGATTGGTGCTTTATTAATAGATTCTGTGTTTGGTGTATGTTTAGTGTATTGGAATGATAAAAATTGAGAAAAATATAAAAATAAAAAGATTTAAGCCCCAAAAGGAGCTTAAAGCCTTAAGAAAGAAGTCTTAAGATGTTTTGTTGAGCGGCGTTTGCTTGGCTCATCGCATAGCTTCCAGATTGAGCGAGGATACTCAATTTGTTAAACTCTGCAGACTCACTTGCAAAATCCACTTCACGAATTTGACTTTCAGCCGCTTTGACATTCACTTGAGTTACGGTGATGTTATTGACTGTCGCAGTGAATTGCCCTTGCACAGAACCAAGATCCGCGCGGATTTTGTCAAGCATTTTTTGAGCAGATTCTGCGATATCCATAACGACCATTGCGCCTCGTAATGTCGTAACACCAGCACCTAACACATCATTACCCTCAGCAATAGCGTTATTTTCATTTGCACCAGCAGCAGATCGCACAGATTCATTAAAGAAACCCAAAACATCACGGAGATTGACAATGGTTTCAGCAGCATTTTGGTTAGCTCCAAATCCAGTTGCACTGATATTTGTCCCAGTGATGATGATGTCGTGAGAATCGAGTCTTGTCAAAGAAAGGCGACCATAATTTACAGAGCCTGTGCCAGCTAGATCTTGACCATTGATTCCAGAGATCGCTAGAGTGCCTTGTTGTTGCCCACCAGCTCCACCACCTTGTTGGTTGACTTTGACTTCAATTCCGCGTCCATCGATACTTCTAAGATTCAAACGACCTTTATTATCTGTGAATGCTTCTACACCTGTTTCAGAGCTTGCAGCATTGATTGCTTGCACCAAACGACCATCGCTATCAGCTTGCTTGATACCGAGAATATCACCGATTGTAAAGCCATTGATAACCATTCCGCGGATCTCACCAGCTTTGACTTCAGAATCTGAAGTTGAGAGCACAACTGCGTTTGCGCGGATTCCGCTTCTATCGGAGCTTTTGTTGATGATTTCAGCGAGGTTTCCTAGACCTGTGCCAGCAGAAGTTGAGATTTTGACAGTTTCAAGTTGCACGTCATTAACTCCATCAACTTGTCGGAATTTCAATGCAACTTCACCAGAAGCTGTAATCATCACACCTGTTTCTAAGCGCACTTGCCCGATTTTGTCAGATGTTGTAGCTCCGATTGATGCTTTGATTGATTGGTTTGAATACGCACCAACTTGGAATTCTTTGTTTGTCCATTGACCAGAAAGCAAAGCTTGTCCGTTGTAAGATGTTGTATTACCGATATAATCCAACCCTTGAATCAAACGAATAATGTCGCTTTGGATAGCCTTTCTTGAGTCTTTGGTTTGTCCATCTTGTGCGGCTTGTGTCGCTTTGACTTTCACTGTGTCAAGGATTTTAAGCATTTCGTCCATTGCCTTATCAGCGATTTGAATGATACCGATACCATCATTTGTGTTGCTGATTGCTTGACCTAGAGCACTTGCTTGACTTCTTAAGCTATCAGCGATAGTCATACCAGAAGCATCATCTGCTGCTTTGTTGATTCTAAGCCCTGAGCTTAATTTTTCCAAAGAATTTTTAAGACCTAATTGTGTGCCTACACCTGAAGCATGTGCGTTAAGCGCATTTATGTTTGTGTTAATTTGAAAAGCCATTTGTAACTCCTTTTATTAATATAACCTAAGGCTTCCTTGCCTCGGACAAAAACTACAATCGACATGCTAAAAAATTTTTCAATACTTTTTTAAAAATTTTGCGTAGAGATTTTGCGGGATTTGATTTTTGTATTTAGCGCATTTATGCTAGAATAGCTCTTTTTTGGCTAGAATCTAAAATCTTAAAACTAAAATCCAAATCTAAAAGAGCGCATATGAATGATGCTTATGTAACGGCAACGTTTGTTATTTGTATATTTATTTTGGCGGGTTGCGCTTCTATCGTGCCTTCGACTCATCATCTCAAAGAGCCTTTGCAAAAAAGTAGCTTCAATGCGTATAATCCGCTTAGTAGCCCGCTCTCACTGCCCTATCTTGAAGAGCTTAGAGACATCACCAAAAGTGGAGCGATGCTTATCTCTGATGGCTCATACGCACTCCTTCATCGAGCAACTTTAGCAAGAATGGCAAAGTATTCAATCGAAATACAAACATACATCTACAAAAACGACATCGCCTCACAGGTGCTTATGCACGAGATTTGGCAGGCAGCAAATCGTGGCGTGCAAATCAAAATCCTTGTCGATGATAATGGGCTAGATTCTGATTATTCAGACATTATCGCGCTCAATAACCATCCAAATATCGAAGTGCGTATATTTAATCCTTATCGCAATAGAATCAAGCTCTTTCGCCTCTCTGAAATGGTGCTTGACTTTAAACGTGTCAATCGTCGAATGCATAACAAAATGTTTATCGTTGATGGGATTGCGCTCATTGTGGGTGGGCGCAATATCGCTGATAATTATTTTGACAATACTTTGGGGGTGAATTTTTCTGATACAGATGCGTTTTTCTTAGGGCAGGTCGCCAAAGAAGCGCAAGAGAGTTTCAAGGAATATTGGGAATATCATCGCTCAATTCCTGTTGAGTTTTTGCCCTCCAAACGCAAGATGAAAAAATTTTTGAAAAATTACTCAAAAGTCATTCAAGAGCTAGAATCTGATACAGGAGAATGGCAAAAATATCACGATGTTATGCAAGTTTTTATTGATAATTACCAGCACAAAAAAAATAAAATCTATTGGGGTAATGGCGTACTTGTGGCGGATTCTCCAGAAAAAATTGATGCTAAGAATCCGACAAGCAAGATTCTAGCACAGCTTACAAAAATCCTTGAGAATGTTACAGATTCTGTGTATATCTCTTCGGCGTATTTTGTGCCGGGCAAAAAGGGCTTTGAGGGCATTAAAGAATCTATGCAAAAAGGGATTAATTATTTTATTTTGACAAATTCGCTCTCAAGCACTGATGTTTTGGCGGTGTATTCTGCGTGGGAGCGGTATAGGGATAAATTAGTCAAAATCAATGCCAATATCTATGAATACAGAAAAAGTGAGGGTACAATCAAAATCCGCGGTAAAGTAAGCTCTGGGGCGAGCTTGCATAGCAAAATATTTGTGTTTGATAATAAAATATCTTGTGTTGGGAGCTTTAATCTTGATCCACGTTCAAGTGTGATTAATACTGAAGTTGTGGCGATATTTGATAATGAGGAATTTGCAAAAGAAATGACAAAGCTTATCCAAATCGATATGCAAAAAGCTTGGAAGCTTAAGCGGATTAATAACAAAACAACTTGGTGTGCTTATGATGATGAAAGCGATAATAAAACGCTTTGTTTTACGCATTCGCCGGATACAAGCTGGTGGGTGAGGTTTGTGAGTGTGCTTGCAAAGATTATGCCAGAGAATCAAATGTAGATTCTAGAATCTAGGATTTTTCACACACTTTTCATACGCTTAGTATTTAATTTTTGAATTTGTGTTACAATCAAGCTTTTATACAAAATTTTATAGCAAAATTGTAGGATTTCACAGATTTTACGCAAATTTTACACAAAGGACAATTAATGTCAAAAACTACACCAGCCACCTTAGCCAATTTTTCATCATCAGCCACATCGCCTCATTCGCGCTCATCTGCTACTACATCTCTTACTCACAAATGGAATCTTACACCATTATTTGCAAGCAAACAAGCCCTTGATACTTTTCTCAAAGAAACCCAAAAGCAAGTCCTAGCCTTTGAAAAAAAATACTCCTCCTCTCTTGCAAAGCTTATGCCTGATGAATTTTTAGATTCTATTATGCAATACGAATCGCTCATTGAGCGCATTTCTAGGATTATGACTTATGCGTTTTTGGTATTTGCAGAGGATACGACAAAGGGCGATTTCTATGGCAAATACGAAATGCTAAGCAATGAAATTTATGAGCATTTGCTGTT
Source organism: Helicobacter fennelliae (assembly GCF_900451005.1). NCBI lineage: Bacteria > Pseudomonadati > Campylobacterota > Epsilonproteobacteria > Campylobacterales > Helicobacteraceae > Helicobacter > Helicobacter fennelliae. The sequence continues at coordinate 477,015 of NZ_UGIB01000001.1, read as the reverse complement.
TTTTGAGCTTGAGTTTTGCAATCTTCCTGCAAAAATCCAAAAATCATTTATCAAAGCTTCCAAAAAATACAGCTTTTATTTGCAGAATCTACTAGCCCAAAAAGTCTATCAGCTTGAGCTTAATGTCGAAAAAGCCCTTATGGCGACTTCTGCTGTCGGAGTCAATGCGTTTAGTAGGCTCTTTGATGAGCATCTTGCAAGCCTAAAAATTGGCAAGCATAAACAAAGCGAGGAGGAAGTCTTAGCCCTGCTATATAGCAATGATAGAAAAGTCCGCAAAAAAGCGCAAAAAGACTTCTCTAAATCCTTGCAAGATTCTAGCGCGCTTCTTAGTTATATTTTAAATATGGTGCGTAAGGATTTAAGCATTCAAAAACGTTTGCGAAACTATCCTAATAAAGAGATTTTCCGGCATATTGCTAATCAAACCACCCAAAAAAGTGTCGATACGATGATTAAAATCGTGAATAAAAATTTTCACATCGTGCATCAATACTATGCGATTAAATCACAGGTTTTGGGATTTAAGCTCAAAGATTATGATCGCTATGCGCCTATTTATCAAAGTAATACAACTCTGCAATATAACCAAGCTTTAGAGCTTGTGATACAAACATATAGTGCTTTTTCTAAGCCATTTGGTGAAATCGCCAAAAAAGCGATCAAAGAGGGCTGGGTAAGCTCACACCCAACGCCAAACAAAAGAGGTGGCGCATTTAGTCATGGTTGCGTGCCTAGCGCGCACCCGTATGTGCTTTTGAATTGGACTGGCAATCGCAGAGATGCTTTCACCATAGCGCATGAATTTGGGCATATGATACATCAAGAATTAAGCAAATCTGTGGGCTGTCTCAATCACGATACACCGCTTACAACTGCAGAAACAGCCTCTGTATTTGGAGAAATGCTACTTTTTGATTATCTCAAGCAAAATCTTAACACCCAAGAACTTTTAAGTATCTATTCTTCAAAGCTTGAGGATATATTTTCAACGCTTTTTCGGCAGATTGTGATGACAAATTTTGAGCGCGCAATCCACAATCAAGAGCATGAGCTCAAAATCCAAGATTTTGACAGAATCTGGAGAGAGGAAAATCAAAAAATGTTTGGCGAAAGTCTCACGCTTACAAAGCGATATGATCGCTGGTGGAGCTACATTCCTCATTTTATCCATTCGCCATTTTATTGCTATGCGTATAGCTACGGGCAACTTTTGGTGCTTGCGTTGTTTGGGCTATACAAAAGTGGCAAGTGCAAAAATTTTGTCAAACTCTATACGAATTTCTTAAGTGCTGGCGGAAGCAAATCGCCAAGAGATCTCATCAAGACATTTGGATTTGATATAGAAGATGAGAGATTCTGGCAAATCGGTATCAAAGAAGTCCAAAAAATGCTTCAAGAATTTCAAGAGTTGCAAAAAAGGCTTTTGCATGTTATATAAGCAATTTAAAAACATCTACAATACCTTTTGTATCGATATGTTGCGCTATTTGTATGATAATAGATTCTACTTTTCTATGGTATGCCATATCAGTAAAGTCAGCTTCAATCCACCACTGCCTGAGGAAATCGTGCAAAAATTTGGTCCTTTTCCGCATTTTATCTTAGCGGGCTATACATTTGAGAGCTTGTATATAAGGGATGATAAGGTTACATTTGAAGCGGGGTTTGGATCTGATGATGAAGGAAATTTTGTTGAGGTTAGCATTGATGGGATTTATCAGATTATCATTGGTGTGCGCGTGATTTTTTCGCGCGTTGATCCTGAGGTTGCATTTCAGCAAGAAGAAGAGGAAGAGGAAGAAGAATCACATCAAAATACGCACCAAAATACGCACCAAAACGCGCTAAGTCTTGATGAGCAAGAATCTATCCAAGCTCTTTTTTCTAATCAAGACAATCTCAAAATCATTCAAGATCTCAAAAAATAAATAAGGAACACAATGCAATATTTGAATGATTTTTTAAAGCACAAAGACATCAAAAAAACCGCCATTTACCCACATCTCAAATGCTCTGCTGATGAAGCGAGAATCTTACTTTTTATGACAAAAATGCTTTTTGAAGGAAGCAATGAGATTGAGATTTTGCAACTCCTTAAAGCATGCTTTGGCAATGAGCAAAACACCATAATCGCACATCTTCCCAAAATCAAAAACTTACTAGATTCTGGGTGGATCATCTCAAGCGGATTTATCCGCACCAAAGATTGGACGCTTTTAGAGCTACTAAGCACTGAAGTTTGCCTTTCGCCATCATTTTATCGGCTGTTAGAAGAAGGCTCACCAAAAATCGACATTCCTGAAATCACGCCTTATAGCGATCATTTAGAATTCTTAAAAGATCAGTTTTTGCGTATTGATATGCTCAAAAAAATCAATCTAGATTCTAAAGGGCTCTCTGTCTCGCGAATGACTCATCAGCTCAAAATCATAGAAGAGCGCATAAAAGCGCGCTTAGCGATCACCACAGCAAATATTTCTGTGCTTCATCTCATTAAAGAAAACAATCTCAACTTCAAAGAAGAAATTATTTTTTTTGCATTGCTGAAAGAAGAATACGCCGGTGGCGATGGCATTTATAGAGAGATGAATACCCTCATAGAGCTTATTAGTATCGATGAATACGACAAAATCAAAAACCGCTCTTTGCTTGATGAAAAATCGCCCCTTATCCAAAAAAACCTTATCGATTATGATGAAATGCTTAATCCTTTTGGTGGAATTATCCGCACATTTTTTATCCCAGAAGAAATACTCCAAAAAATCACACACCAAAATGCCAAAAAAACCACCCCGCGCACAACCCTTGCATCTGTAATCAAAAATCAAGAAGTCTTTGAGCTTTTAGAGCCAAAAACAAGCCTCAAAGACATTATCCTGCCCCCACACACGCAAAGTATGCTAGAATCTATTTTGCAGCAAGTGGATTCTAGGGTCATAGCAAGGCTCAAAGAATGGGGAATCAAAGACAAAAATAAGGGCATTGAGGCAAAGATTTTGTTTTTTGGACCTCCGGGGACTGGCAAAACATTAAGCGCATTAGGCTTGGCAAAAGCTCTCAAAAAGCAGATTCTAAGCTTTGATTGCTCTAAAATCCTCTCAATGTATGTCGGAGAATCTGAAAAAAATGTCAGAAAAATTTTTGATGATTACAAAGAAATCTCCAAAAAAATCAAAAACGAACCTGTGCTTTTGCTCGATGAGGCGGATCAGTTTTTGAGCTTGCGCGCTAGCAGTGGCAATGCCACAGAAAAAATGCATAACCAAATGCAAAATATTTTTTTGGAGCAGATTGAGAAATTTAGCGGAATCCTCATCGCGACAACAAACTTGATAGAGACCATAGATTCTGCATTTTCAAGGCGATTTAATTACAAAATAGAATTTAGGCGTCCAACACAAGAACAAAGAGAATCTATCTGGAAAAAATACCTTCCACAAAACGCCACATATGCCAAAAATGATACGATTCATTCACTCTCAAAAGAGCTTTGTGAGTATGATCTTAGCGGGGCTCAAATCGCACTCATCATCAAAAATACCGCCTACAAAGTCGCTACAAGAGAACGTCCTGTATTTAGCAAAAATGACTTTATCGAAGAAATCAAGCGCGAGATAAGCGGCAACTTTGATGGAGGAAAAAGCGTTGGGTTTAACGCTATATAAACGCAATGTCAATTCCCAAAACACTAAGCCCTGAATGGATAGAATTTTTAGGCGATGAGTTTGAAAAGCCATATTTTAAGGAAATTATCAAACATTATAATCACGCCATAGCGCAACGACAGATTATTTTTCCACCACGAGAGCTTACATTTAATGCCTTTAATCTCACACCTCCGCACAAAGTCCAAATCGTTATTTTGGGGCAAGATCCCTATCATGGAAGCTATATGTATAATGATTGCGGGGTTTTGCGTGAGATTCCGCAAGCTATGGGGCTAAGCTTTAGTGTGCCACGATGTGTGCCTATACCACCAAGTCTAAAAAATATCTATAAAGAGCTAGAGCAAAGCTTAGGGCTTGTAATGCCAAATACAGGCGATCTCACCGCGTGGGCGAAAAGGGGAGCATTGTTATTAAATTCTATTTTTAGCGTGCAAAAAGGAATGGCAAGCTCTCATAAATCTTTTGGCTGGGAGAAGTTTAGCGATGCGGTTATCACTCGCCTTTCAACGCAGCGCGAGGGCATTATTTTTATGCTTTGGGGAAATTATGCGAAGCAAAAAATTCCGCTCATAGACACGCGCAAGCACTTTATCATCACAGCCCCGCACCCAAGCCCATTGGCAAGGGGATTTGTAGGTAGTGGAGTGTTTCTTAAAGCCCAGCAGATTTTGCAGCAAGCAGGCAAGACTCCTTTTGATTGGCGGGTGGAATAAATAGGCAAGAGGGGATAATGAGGGGGTTTGGATTCTGCGAATCTATACTTTTTGTTTAATTGCTGGATTTTTCGGGTATAAAACCTTTTTTCTATCTCTTGCAACTCTTCATAGTGCGCTTTTTGTAGCTCAAGCAATTCTTTGAAGCGAAATCTAAGCATTACGATTGCATAAAGTTCGGGCTTATTTTTACGCCAATTCTAAAGTGGCTTTGTATCAATCTGCAAAATCCCTGCAATATCACGCTGAGAGAGCTTAGATGTGCGCAACTTATCATATTTAGACATACAATCCTTGAGGTTTTTGAAAAAGTGTAGTAATTTTTCTCATAATTTATAACAAAGTAATAATTGCTTGATATTGAGTTTATATAAGGAAATATTCCTTTGATGTTTTTTAAGTTATGTAGTGTTTTGATCTTGGACTCAATTCAAATTAAGGAGTAACAAATGGAATCTAATCAGGTGCAAACTTTACTTGCAGTGCGGCAGGATAAAATCCCACAAGAATCAACATATATGCTACAAAATGAGCTTGCTAATCTCTCACAAGACAAAGCCAATAGACTTAATCTAATACCTTTTAAGTCAAAGATTGTAGGACTTGTGCTAGGAATTTTTTTGGGTGGTTTTGGAGCAGATAGATTTTATAAAGGCGATACATTGCTTGGTATTATTAAGCTTGTGCTTGTCATAGGTTGATATAGCAGCTATAGGCGATGCAGGTAAAATAGATATTGTAACTTGTTTAGGAGCAATAATGTATTGGATTGGCTTGGTGTGGATAATAGTGGATTTGTTTCTTGTATGGAAGGGGATCAAAAAAGATAATCTCAATAAAATCTTGCAAGCTTTAAGAAGCTAACAAATGTTAGATGATAAACCAATGGAGTTTGGTGGAGCTTTTTGGGTTGGCATTATTGCTATTATTGTTTGCGTGCCTGTTGGAAATCTTATGATAATGTATTTTCAAAATCAAAGCAAATACCCAAAATGTGGTAAAGTTTTTTGTATAGACTATCTAGATACAAAAACTATTACAGAATCCACTATCTCTAAAATCGCAAACAACAAGAAGGAACATTATCGAGTGGGCGTTAAAAGGATCACTTGGAAATGCAAGAGTTGTGGTTATGAGAGCGAAGGCGATGTCAAATATAAAGAAAAAGTTTAAAAAGGATATTTAATCATGACCTACCAACTTCCAAGCAATGCAAATGTGAGGCTACTAGATTCTTACTACAAATCTGATAGCCTTACAAATGGGCGGGCTTTTAAGGGCTTTTTTAAAGAGCTTGGCGAGCAGGTTTTTGTGCTAAATCTTAGAATCTATGAGGACATCGGCGAGTTTCCGCTTGCCTATGAGGAGAAAAAGGCCTATTCTAGTATCTCTTACGCAATCCATTCGCTCACGCCTTATGCTTGGAGTGAATGCCACGTTGATATCAAGCAGCCAATGTCAAGCGAGGGCAAAGAAAGCAAGCCTAAGGATAAATGGCGGTTTGTAGATTTTTGGTGTATGAGCACAAATAAGCAATTTGAAGCCTATATAGAATCCAAAAAACTTTGGCTTAATATCAGCGAAAATGCGCGCTGGAAGTTTGATAGTGCGTGTTGTGAGCGCATACAAAAAGCACTCAATCAACTCAAAGACATAAAAAGTGCTAAAGTGGAGATGGTTTCTTTGGCTAATGGTGCGAGCTTTAAAGTTGCGCTTTTTGTGATTCCGCTTGTGTATGCGCCAAAAGGAAAGCCTAATCTCAAAGATATAGAATCCGCGCCAAAATGCTTAGAAGAATGTCTTTCTGGCTATCTTGATGATAGAAAGAAAATGGGCTTACTTATGAGTGTGCTTGATCTGCGTCCATTTGGCGGAGAGAGTGCAAGCAGCGATGGGCCTAATCCATTTACCGCACTTGTTGCTATCGTGTGGGAGTAGTCGCGATTTAAAGCTAGATTCTAGAATCTAAATCCTGGCTTTTAAGCGATTTTAAGCTATGAGTTTGTTTTTTACTTCGTCGATAGGCGATTAGCCTTATCTCCTTGCTCAAAACTTCACAATTTATCAAGCTCTTGCAAACCCTTGCAAACTCATCTTAAAATCTAGAATTTTTACACGCTCTTTTTGTTTTTATAGAATCTAAAATCAAAAAGCAGATTGCCACGCAAAATTTGAAAATTTTGCTCGCAATGACGCATTACCTCTTCATTCTGAGGCTTGCCGAAGAATCTAGGCTTTGCTTATGCAGACTTGATTTTTTTATTTCTATTTATTGCTTTTTTCTGGATTCTTTAGTCGTGCTATGCACTCCTTAAGACATGACAATAAAGATAGATTCTATGCAGACACAAAAGAGCGTGTAAAAATTCTCTATTTTTGGATTCTCTTTTGCTTCGTCCTGTCGTCCTCGCAATGACAGGGCAGGCTTGTCATTGCGAGCAAGGTTTATCCTTGCGTGGCAATCCATAGAATCTAATTTATCTCTTTTCTTATTTTTTTATTTCTGGATTTTTCGCTTGCGCTTAAGAATGACAGATTAGATTCTAGTTTTACTAGATTGCCACGACTTCTTAGCGGAAGTCTCGCAATGACGACAAAAATGATATAGAATCTAGATTCTGTGATTTGACACCAAATGGCACTTAACCTCTATCGCTCAATCACATAAGGCACGCCACGAAGCCCAGCTGCTCCTAGCTCTATGGTGATATTCATAATTCTTGTTATATCGATATTGTCTTTTGGCTTGATACCTTTTGAAAACACCTCATTGATATAGTCTTGTTTTTCTTTGTCGCTTTTTTTGGATTCTATCTCTTGATAAAAAGTCGCCGCTTTTTTGGCAGAATCCATACCCAAAACGCCCGCAACTAGCACATAAACATTCGCGCCACTTTTGAGTCGTTTTGCAAAATTTTGGGTGATTTCTGTTTGGCAATGCGGACAATTTATATCCAAAACAAGATATTCAGATTTTGCATTTTTGCCCGCAAAATGCACGACATTTATTTTGTATTTCTCAAATATAGCCACAACGGCATTATCTGTGATTGTTTGATTGTGGTCGCGCACTTTTTGTATCGTCTCTGTGAGATGTTTTGAAAACCCACTATCCTCGCTCAAAATCGTATCAGGCGTTACGCCGATGAGGACTTTTTTGCTCTGACTTGCTAGGAATGGAATCCAGAAATTCTCCTGCGCAACAATCACAAACTCAAAATCTTTGAGCCCAGAATCTTGAGTGCTGATAATTTTCACATCATATCCGCGCGATTTAAAAACCTCAGTGATTGCGGCATTATCAGCATACAAATGCCCCAATCCCACAAATCCTAATGCCAAAATAAAAATTCCTAATGGTAATGTTTTTCTCATTTTTTATCCTTTTGTAATTTTAGATAGCCTTGTGTAACCATTGCTTCTACAATATGCTTAAAAATAGGCGCAGCCGTCTGCCCGCCATAATAATGCTTTCCGTGAGAGCCAAATGCGACAACACCGATTATATATGTATTCTCTCTATCTTTAGCAAACCCAAAAAATGAACCAGTGTAAGTTTCGCCATAACCGCTTGTCGTCGCCACTCTTGCGGTGCCTGTTTTGCCACCGACTATAATGCCTTCTACTTTGGCTGCCTTACCTGTGCCATTTTCTACAATACGCACGAGCAATTCCTCTATTTTTTTGGCACTCAAGCTTGATAGCACTTGCTTTGGCTGCGGAAGTGTCGGGACATAGATTTGCCCATCAGGTGCGATGAAGTTTTGCGTAATGTGTGGCGTAACCAAAAAACCGCCATTTAAAAATACCCCATAAGAGCGCAAAAGCTGCATAAATGTAACGCGGATTTTGTATCCATACGAAGCGGAGGCTTTAGCTGCGGAGGATTCTTGGCTTAATTCTCGGATAGATGGGATTATGCCATCTTTTTCATAGGGCAAATCAATGCCTGTGAGTTGTGCTAATCCAAAATCTCGCAAGCCATCATAAAATTCCTTTCCGCTCAAAAGCATGGAGAGTTTGACCATTCCGACATTGCTTGAGCGCAAAAGCACATCTTCAATCGTAGGGTTTTTAGGCATAATCACATCATCTCTAATCATATATTTTCCGACGCGATAGTAGCCATTATTAAGATCAATATGCGCCAAAGGATTGATGAGCTTTTTTTCGATGAGTAGTGAATACACAAGAGGTTTTATCGTGCTTCCGGGCTCAAAAGATTCTATGGCTTTAATGTTGAGATTGGGGTATTGCTCTTTTTTTATGGCTTTGGGGTTAAATCTATTTGTTGTAGCAAGGGCTAGAATCTGCCCGTTGGTTGGGTTAAGGATTCCTGCGATGATCTCTTCGGATTGATATTGCTGGAACACAGAATCTAAAATCTCCTCGATTTGCTGCTGAAGCCTCAAAGAGATACCCAAACGCACATCAAATCCATCAAGCCGTTTTTGACTTTGGGAGATTTTGTTGTAGATGACATTAAAGCCGATGTCGCGCTTGCCGGTTATGAAGCCATCGCTTATGGCTCTAAGCGTTGTTTCTTGGAATTTCTCTATGCCTCCTACGCCCTTTGGGATTGTCATATCGCCATTTTGATCTTTTTGTGTGTAGCCGACAATTGGCTCTAAGAGATTCTCGTATGGGTATTCTCTATCAACCCCGCTCACTTCGACGCTTAAGCCCATTTTTTGGATAAGCTTGCCACTTTCATCTTCATAATCTTGAAAGACATTATATGTCAAAAGTTTTGCGTTGAGTGTTTTGAGATTTGCAGCTGTGTTGGGGCTTATGGCATAGGAGAGAATCCTATATTTAGGCTGTTTGAGGGCTTCTTGTATGGTGGATTCTGGAATGTCGCTATAAATACTCAAAAGTTTTACAAAAAGCTCTTTTTTATCAGGATCAATCGATCGTGGATTAAAGCCGAGTTTGTAGAGCTTTTTGCTTCGAGCGAGGGAATAATTATCTTGTGTTAAAACACTTCCACGCACTGCGACATCGTTTTTTTGGATTATAAGAGTTGGCATTTTGCGAGGAAGAATGATTTTGAAATACAAAACTATGATGAAAATCAAAAGTGCTAGGCATAAAAAAGCAAAAATAATTAAAATACATTGTGATTTATTGATTTTGTCGTCCATTCAATCACAAGCTAAACTTGAGTCCTTAGGATTTCTTTATATGCGCTAAGTGCCTTATTGCGCACTTCAAGCATAAGCTTCATACTTGTTTCAGCCTTGCCGATTGCAATAGCTGCTTGATGTAAATCTTTGAGCTGTCCGCTTGCCATATCTGCTAATGCTCTATCTGATGTCTCTTGCACTTGATTGAGCTCATCGATAGATTTTTTAAGCATTTTGCTAAATTCTCCACTATCTTTGCTTTGTGTAGAGATGTGAGAAGTTTTAGAATGTGTGCTAAGATTTGGAGCTAATCCAATGTTTTTAATCTCTTCCATAAAAACCCTTATTTGTAATCATTAATCTTAATTGTCGCAAATCATTACGCTTGCATCATCAAAATCGCATTGCTTGCCATATTTTTTGCGCTTTGAAATGCTGCGACATTTGCTTGATATGCCCGTGTCGCTTCAATCAAATCAGCCATTTCGACAACTGGATTGATATTTGGATAAGCGACATAACCTTCAGAGTTTGCATCTGGGTGGCTTGGCTCATACTTCATCAATGGCTGTCTATCGTCTCGAATGATTTTATCGACATAAACGCCCATTATAGCAGGTTTTGGTAACTCGCCCAAATCTCCCTCATTCAATGGGTCTTCATATTCTGTATTATTGGAGTTTTTACCCAATTTTTCATTCAAAAGTTTATTAAAATCAAATGCCCGAAAAGAAATCATCTGTCTTCTATAAGGTCCGCCCTCATCGGTTCTTGTTGTATTTGCATTAGCGATATTTGCAGAGATGAGATTTGCTCGAATGCGTTGGGCTGATAAGCCATATCCGCTAATATCAAATGAGTTAAAAAAATTCATAATCTACCCTTTAAATATTTTTTCCGGCTTCAATCGCGTAATTTAAAAGCCCTTTGTGCTTTTTGAGTGCTGTTGTGAGTGCTTGATACACGACAGAGTTTTTGCCAAGCTCTGTTGTCTCAATATCCAAATCAACGCTATTGCCGTCATTTCTAGCCAAATGCCCATCTCGAAAGAATAAATCTGGTTTATATACAGATTTAGAAACGCTACTATTTTCTAGGCTAAGGTGCTTGCTACTTGTTTGTGCCATTTGGAGGATTTGTGGAGCTTTATGATCGAGAATCTCGGCTTCTTGCGTGGCTAATGTCTGAGTGAATTCAATATCTCTTGGGCGATAAAAAGGCGTATCTTGATTGGCTATATTGCTTGCGATGAGATCTTGTCGGAAAGAGCGATAGTCTAATGCTTTATAAACAAGTGGATAGATTTTAGATTCTACTGCAAATGAAACCATAATGCCTCCTTAACTTTGATTCTAAAGAGAAGCAATTTTAATTCCACTTTTGGCGACCCCTGAAAGATTTGAACTTCCGTAACTGCCTAGAAAGGGCAGTATCCTTGACCGCTAGATGAAGGGGTCTTGCATTTTGCCCACAATAAACATTGCGGGCGTTGTATTATGGAATCTCAACAGGCGTTGGATTTTCTTTAAACAAATCTGCTATTTCTTGTTTATTTGGAGCTTCGTTTTTGGTTTTGTATGGTCCAAGTAAGTATCGTGTCGTTGGCGTATTGTCTTTTTTGGTGTGCTGGATTCTGTAAGGGTATTTTTTGATGAGTGTCAAAAATTCATTATTTGGATCTTTTTCAAATGAACCAATCTGCCAATAAAATCCTTTTGTCGGTGCTAAGCCATTATTTGCACTCGCGTTTGTGTTATTTGTATTTGATGTCTGAGTAGTGCTTGTGTGTGAGGGCTTTGTGGGCGTTGCGATAGGCTCTTTTGGCTTTTGTGTCTGCGGGGTTTGGGTTTGTTTAGGGGCTTGAATGCTTTGTGAGTCTTTTTGTGGCTTAGGATTTGTAGTTGGCTTGGCAGGACTAGTAGTTTGCTTTGGTTTTGGGGCTTCTTCTATCAAAGCGGGGATATTTTTCATCGCTGCATCAATGTCTGTTTCTTTCTTGCTTGCTTGATGCGTGCTAGATTCTATATTTGATGGCAGAGCGGATTCTAGGTTTGATTCTTTTGTGTCATTTTCAGAACCAAAATTCATATCAAATGGCTTTGTGTCATTTGGCTCTGATTGTGTATGATTGCTTGTATTGGCAGGATTTGTATCAGTATTAAGCGAATCAAAATCCACAAAGCCATTGCCAAAGATATTGTCTCCATTTGATGAATCTAAAGGCTTCATTGTTGTAGAATCAATGCCAACATTAGGGGTTGTAGGTAACTCTTCTTTTGGGCTTAATACCTTCCACATCACAAATGCGATGACAACGATAACAATGACGGCTACAAGCACTACAAATACGGCTTTTTTGCCACTTGAGGATTTTTTTCTCTCACCTAACAAAATCTCATTTAATTCTTTTCGATCTTCCATGACTTACACTCCTTATTGGTGGTTACATATGTCTTGCCCACGAAGCTCCACGTTCTTTTGCAAACACTTCATAAGGCAACGCTAAAATATTAAAATCCTTAGGTAGATTGTTGTTTGGAAACATTCTCCATTCAAGCGGAATCTTTTGTCCTAATTTCAAAGAAAGTAATTGTGCCAATCTCTGCCCCTCGCCCAAATCTGTATGTCCTTTGTGGATATACAGATGAAGATGACCAGAAGTTTTAGAATTATATGCAGTAAAGTTAATAAACCCTTCATTGCGTAGCATGAGTTGTGCTTTTTGGTAGAATCTATCAGGATTTCTGCCATTATAATCAAACACAATATTTTCTATTTTGTTATTTGGCAAAATCAAGCTGTGCGCGACAACTATTTTTCTTGCTAAATGATCTCTGATGATTTGGCTTGTAAGCATACTATCGACTCTCTCGTATCTATCAAAAAGTAGCCTTCCCATATACTGAATTTTCTGACCAAGCCCATCAACCTTTTTATAATAAAAAGATGTATACATTTTGATGAGTTTCATATCCATTTCAGTCATATTTGCCCCTTTTTGCCTCTTAAATTACTCTCTAAAAAATAGGCTTTTTATACACCACAAAATTTTTGTTGAGCTCTTTAATCTCTTCTTTGATTGTATGTTGTAGTTTGGTATCGTTAATATTATCCAAAATATCAGCGATTTTTCCAGCTATCCACTCAAATTCTTTCTCTTTCATACCTCTTGATGTAAGTGCAGGCGAGCCAATCCGAATCCCGCTTGTAACAAATGGGCTTCTTTTCTCACCCGGAACAGTGTTTTTATTCACGGTTATTCCGGCATTTCCTAAAGCCATATCTGCGTCTTTTCCGCTAAACTCTTTATCCAAAAAGCTCATCAAAATCAAGTGATTATCACTTCCACCACTCACAAGATCATATCCTCTTTGTATCAAAGCCTCTGCCATTTTTTTGATATTTGCTTTGACTTGTTTAGCATAAATCTTCCACTCAGGCTTTAGATTCTCCTTGAATCCAACCGCTTTAGCTGCAATGATATTCATCAAAGGACCGCCTTGAAGTCCCGGAAATACGCTTTTATCTATTTTAGTAGCGATTTCTTCGTTATTTGTGAGGATAATCCCGCCTCTTGCACCTCGCAAGGTTTTGTGTGTGGTTGAGGTTACAATATCACAATGTGGAAATGGATTGGGGTATTCTCCAGCGACAACAAGCCCGGCGATATGAGCGACATCAGCCATTAATAACGCTCCCACTTCATCTGCGATCTCTCTAAATTTCGCAAAATCAAGCTCGCGCGTATAAGCTGAAAATCCACACACAATAAGGCGAGGTTTGACTATTTTTGCGATTTCTCGCACTTGATTATAATCTATCCTGCCATCAAGCCCAACGCCATAAAAAAAGCTTTGATACACTTGCCCTGTCATACTTACTTTTGCGCCATGTGTGAGATGTCCGCCATGGCTTAGATCCATTCCTAGAATCTTATCATAAGGCTTTAAAAGCGCATTATAAACCGCACCATTTGCTTGAGAGCCAGAATGTGGCTGCACATTTGCATACGCACAGCCAAATAGCTGCTTCACGCGCTCAATAGCAAGTGATTCGATTTTATCTACAAACTCGCAACCGCCATAATACCGCTTATTTGGATACCCTTCAGCGTATTTGTTTGTCAAAACACTTCCCATTGCCTCCATAACGGCTTCAAAAGTGTAATTCTCACTTGCAATCATCTCCAAATGATCGTTTTGACGCTTTAGCTCTAATGCGATAAGATCATAAATTTCTTTATCGACTTGCTCTATTTTATAGCTCATTGTTTGCTCCTTTGTGGTGTTGAAGTTAGGGTTGTGTTAGCATCTATTTTTTGTGCTTTTTGTGATTGTGCTATTTCTTGTGATTCTGTTTTTGTAGGCTTCATCGCAGGAAACAAAATCACATCTTTAATGGTTTTGCTCTGTGTCAAAAGCATAACCAAGCGATCTATGCCTATGCCTTCGCCTGCGGTTGGGGGCATTCCATATCCTAACGCCCATACATAATCCTCGTCCATATATTGCGCCTCTTCATCGCCTGCGTCTTTTTGCCTGACTTGCGCCATAAATCGCTCGTATTGATCGAGTGGATCATTAAGCTCACTAAATCCATTTGCGATCTCTTTGCCACCGATAAAAAGCTCAAATCTATCAGCAACACTAGAATCTACATCGCTCCTGCGCGCCAAGGGGCTAATTTCAATCGGATAATCCACGATAAAAGTTGGGTTGATGAGTTTAGATTCTACATATTCGCTAAATGCGACATCTTGCAACTGCCCATAATTCATATTTGCCTCAAGTACGATGTGTTTAGATTCTAGGTAAGCGCGCAATTTAGCGCAATTTTGCACGACATCTTGCGGAATCTGCCCGATGTCTATCAAGCTCTCTTGATAGCCCAAAACCCTCCACTCATCAAAATCAATCTCGCCATCTGCATGCGGAATCTTGCGTGGCAAATTGAGATTTTGAAGCAAATACGCAAAAAATTCTTTTGTCAAAGCGATCAAATCCTTATATGTATGATACGCCCAATAAAATTCAATCATCGAAAATTCAGGATTATGTGAGTGATCCATACCTTCATTGCGGAAGTTGCGATTCATCTCAAAAACCGCCTCAAACCCGCCAACAATCAATCGCTTCAAATACAATTCCGGCGCGATTCTTAGATACCGATCTACGCCTAAGGCATTATGATGTGTGATAAATGGTCTAGCATTTGCACCGCCGGGAATTGGGTGAAGCATTGGCGTTTCAACCTCTAAAAATCCTTTTTCTTCAAAAAATTTGCGAATATAAGAGATGATTTTACTACGCAAAACAAACACTTCTTTGACTGAAGGATTCACAATCAAATCCACATATCGCTGTCGATAGCGGAGCTCGACATCTGTAAGCCCGTGGAATTTCTCAGGCAATGGCACGATTGATTTGGTGAGAATCTTAAAACTTTTGGCATGGATACTGAGTTCTTGTGTTTTGGTTACAAACGCAAATCCGCTGATATTGACAATATCTCCAACTTCTAAAATCTTTTTGACAATATGCCATGTCTCCTCGCCTAAATCATCTTTGGAAAGATAGGCTTGAAGCACGCCACTTTCATCTTCGATTTTAAGAAAGCAGGCTTTACCCATCATACGCATAAATTTTAATCGCCCCACTATTGATTCTGTTTGGGATTCTATTTGAGATTTTGTTTGGCTTTGGGCTTGAATATTTGATTGAGTGTGATTGTCGCTAGATTCTGGATTTTCTTTTAAAAAATGATATTTTTGCAAAAATGCTTTATTGGTGATTGTGCGGATAGCATCGTTTCGATATGGGTTGGCTTGCTGTTCTCGCAGTTGATTTGCTTTTTGGATACGTTGCTGAATGTAAGTCCCATGAAACATTTGTGCCTACTTCGCTAGAGAATCTGACGCAGAATCTAGCACATCTTTTGCATCGCTTTTAAGCTGTTTTGGCGCGTCTTGGATTGATTTGGATTGATCTGGATTCTCTATAGAATTTTGAATGTTCTCGCGTGTTTTATTGATTATAGAAAAATCCATAAAGCCTCGCGCAACTTTTATCATATTCACATACATTTGGCTTTTTTGCTCGGCCGTGGCGACAAAATTTTCTTTCAAGAAATTAATATGAGAGAGCACATACGCGATAAAGCTAAAGATAAAAAATACCTTCACAGACGAAAACACAAAGCCCAAAGCTTTGTTGATAAATTCAAGTCCGCCAAATTGAAATCTCTTAGAAAGAAGCAAACTTATCGCCAAAAACACAATCCAGCATATCCCCAATACAAGCACAAATCCCAAAACAAGATGAATGGTTGGGCTATTGAAATTATAGATTTTCTCAAAAGCATCTCCAACTGGCTTAGCAAAAATCGAAGCCAAATACACACCAAGCAAGATTCCAATCAAACTGCATAACTCTGCGATAAATCCAGTCGCAAATCCCCTAAATCCAATCACAACGATAATAACAATCAAAGCAACATCAATATAATTCATACACACTCTTTTAACGAAAATTTGGCTAAAATTACGAATTGGTATGCTAACTAAAAATAACTAAAAATAAGGTAAATATTTGAATATTTTTGTATTTTCTGAAACTTTTAAAGCACCCACATTCAAAAAGCTTTTAAAATTCCGAAAAAAAGAGTGGATTGCATTTTCTGTTGTGATTGCTTGTAGTGCGATTTTTGCATTTCTTTTTTGTTTGGGCGTGTATGTGTTTGCGCTGTGTAGCGATTTGTTTGCTTTTGTGCCAGAATCTATGCCTGATGTGATAATCCCCCAAAGCCAAACATTAAGTGCGCAAAATTATATCGGCGCGACACTTATGAGTATATGCGCGATGTTAAGCATTGCGGTATGGTTTATTGTCCCAAAAGCATTGCGGTTTTGGTTTGGGTTTTTTTGTGGGGTATTTTTGTTTTATTGGATTGGGCTTTCGTTTCGGTATTCACCACTGCCTTTTGTGGGGCTTTTTGTGCCACTTTGTATCGGGCTTGTGTATGGCGTGCTGATATTTTTTGCGTTGTATTATGAGAGCAAACTCTATCGCCTCATTACACTTGTGCTTATGAGCTTTATCCACCCATTTGGGTTTGATTGGTTTATGCCTCCTGCGCTGCTGTCGTATTCTTTTTTTGGGGTATCGTGGTGGCATTTTGTGTGTTTAGAATGCGCCATTGCGCTTTTTTTGGTAAGATCGAGCAAATTTTTTATGCTTTTGGGGCTTGTGCTTTTTGTATGTAGCATTGATTCTACGACATTTCAAATCCACAAAACAGATGATTTTCTCACACAAAAAACACAAATTATCCAAACCAATCTCCCTCAAGATCTCAAATGGAATCAGCAATCACTCAATCTCATCGTTACAAATGTTTTGAGTCAAATTGATAAAGCCATAAGAGAATCAAGTGCTATGATTATCTTTCCTGAAACAATGTTGCCATTTGTGCTGAATGCAGATTCTGCGTATTCGCGCACGATACTTGAGATCCTCAAAGACAAATCCAGCCATATTGCCATTGTCATCGGCTCTTTTAGCCAGCAAGAAGACAGAATCTACAATAGCACCTATGTCCTCTATCGCCACCAAGTCCAAATCCTAAACAAAGTCGTGCTTGCACCTTTTGGCGAGAAAATCCCATTACCAGATTTCCTTGCTAAGCCTTTGTATCGGATATTTTTTGGCATGGAAGATTCGCTTTTTTTTGCTTCAGAGCCTCAAGATTTTGAGCTATTTGGATACACATTTAGAAATGCGATCTGCTATGAGGGCACAACAAGTAAAATCTATGCGCCACGCACAACTCCCGCACAAGACGCAAGCAAAAATATAGATTCTGCAAAAGCCACAACCTCCGCAGAATCTACAATACAACAAAATAATTCCGCGCAATCTACCCCTGTGCGCAATGTAGATTCTACCCAACCCACGCACTCATCGCACTCACCGCAATTTGTCGTGATGATTAGCAACAATGGCTGGTTTGCTCCAAGCATAGAATCACACTTGCAGCGAATGCTTCTCAAATACTACGCAAGGCTCAACCACAGCTTTATTTTGCATTCGACAAATCGTTCAGAATCTGGTATCATCACGCCGTATTTGTTTGGTGATATGCCAACTACTTACACACTCTCGCCATTTAGCCCGAGTCAAGCACACGCAAGCCAAAACACAAACTCACACAAAGGATTCTAATGCTTTTGCGCGCCACAAATCTTTCTCATTCATTTGATACATTGCTTTACAAAAATATCACCCTCACGCTTGATCGATGTGAAAGTATCGCTATTTTGGGCGTTTCTGGCTCTGGTAA
Organism: Helicobacter fennelliae; assembly: GCF_900451005.1. Classification (NCBI taxonomy): domain Bacteria; kingdom Pseudomonadati; phylum Campylobacterota; class Epsilonproteobacteria; order Campylobacterales; family Helicobacteraceae; genus Helicobacter; species Helicobacter fennelliae. The sequence continues at coordinate 459,168 of NZ_UGIB01000001.1, read as the reverse complement.
ATCCACCCTGCTTGCCAATCTCTGCACGATGTTACAGCCAAATCTCGGGCAAATCTCACTTTTTGATTATGAGGACATTTACGCGCTCAAAAGTGGCCAAAGGCTAGAGCTTTTGCGCTATAAGCTAGGGATCATTTTTCAAGCGCATTATCTTTTGCGAGGCTTTAGCACCAAAGAAAATCTCGAAGTTGGCGCGATTTTATCCAATCAAACTATTGATATGCAATTATTAGAGAATCTAGGGATTGCGCATACTTTGCACCAAAACTGCGCCGAACTCTCAGGCGGACAGCAGCAACGTCTCTCAATCGCCCGCGTGCTGATAAAAAAGCCTCAAATTATTTTTGCTGATGAGCCAACAGGCAATCTTGACAAGCAAACTGCCAAAAATGTAATGGATTCTATCCATCTCTATCTCAAATCTTACAAAGCCGGACTCATTATCGCCACGCACGATGAGGATATCGCCAAGCAATGCAGTAAAGTTTATCGCTTGACACAAAATGGCTTGCAAGAGGTTTATTAATCCTGCTCTTTTTTGCGTATTTCATGGAGCTTGAATTTTGGCTTGCGATGAACGCCCTATTATTATACTTTTCAAACTTTGCATGCATTTATCCAAGTCGCATTTATCGCACCTTAGTCCTCTAGCACATATCGTTTAAAAAGCTTGCCACGTTCTTTATAAGAAGCAAACTGATCAAGACTTGCTGCGGCGGGTGATAATAACCCTATAAACTCATCTTTACTCGTAGAATCCTGCTTGATTTGGGATTTTATCTGCATAACTGCATTTTTGAGATTCTCACAAGCAGTGGCTTTGATGTGGTATTTTTGCGCGAAATGGAGCAGTTTTGGCTCATTTGTGCCTATGGTAAAAATATGCGTTATGACTTTTTGCTTTTGGGCTTGGCAAGGGTGATTATCTTGATTGTGCGCTTGTGAAGCCTCGATTTTTTGCGTATTTTGGCTTGCATTTTGTCGTGATTGCAAAAGCTGAAATATCTCTTCACAATCAGCCCCCTTATCATCGCCACCCAAAACAATATACAAACTCTTGCCCTCATATCGCTTGATAGCCTGAAGTGTCGCATCTGTGTTTGTGCCTTTTGAGTCATCAACCCAAATGTATCCATAAGAATCCAAAAATTCCTCAATCCTATGCGCGCCGATATGAAAGGTATTGAGCTTTGCTATATCGTAGGTGTTGCAAAGGATTTTTTGCGCGCATAATGCCAAAAGCCCATCAAGCAAAAATGGCTCACCAAAAGAAATTTTTAACTTTGTGTTAGATCCTGCGCTAGAATCTAAGTTAGAATCTAAACAAGACTTTAGACTAGAATCTAAATTAGATTCCGCCAAGTTAGATTTTGTGTTGGAATCTGTGCTAGATTCTGACTCTAGCCCCAAAAACCGCTCCAAATCACAAGATCCCGCATAAAAAACCGCCTTGCCTCTAAATGCTTTCACAAAGCGATGATTTTGTAGCTCAAGTGGCAAAATTGCGCTAGATTCTGCCTCCATTCGCACCAAAACATTCAACTTATCATCGATATATGCCTCAAAGCTCCCATGCCAGCTGATATGATCCTCGCGTATAGGCAAAAGGATATAGATTTGTGGCTTTGCGACCTTGCTCCAATGCATCGCAAACGAGCTTGTCTCCAGAATCCAAATCTTTGCTCCCTCTTCATATAGCTCAATGAGTGGTGTTCCGATATTTCCGCCCGCTTTTGCGCCTTTGTCTTCAAGTAGAAGGCTAAGCATTTGTGTGGTGGTTGTTTTGCCATTTGTCCCGCTTATCCAGATGATTTGCGGGGTTTTGGTTTGCGGGACTTTAGTTTGTAAAGATTGAGAATCCAAATCGCAATCTCCAGAATCTAGGCTTGATTCTGCATTAGAATCCGCGCTAGAATCCAAAAGCCTATCGACAAAATCATATTCGCTTATGATATGCAAAGCCTTTGAAAAATACCGATGATGAGGTGCTATGCCGGGGCTTATAAATTCAAGCTTTGAAGTGCTAGGATCAAATTTACTTGGCGGGGCAAAAGTATTAAGTCCATCTCTCATCTCATCTCTTGATTTATTTTTGCACGCAGGATTGGCAAGCTTAGTAGGATTAGCACGATCAAACTTATCATCATAAATATCGCAAGCAATGCCTTGAGTATTGAGCCATTTGACAAGTGGCTTGCTCGTAACGCCATATCCAAAAACGCTAATTCTGCCTAGATTCTGAAGATATGTAAGAAATGGATTTTGCATTATCTGACCTTGATACTCATTAGCGCGATGATATTTGTTAGCACAGCGATGATCCAAAAGCGCACGATGATTTTATTTTCCGCCCAGCCTTTTTGCTCAAAATGATGATGAATGGGTGCCATAAGAAAAACCCTTTTTTTGCGCGTTTTGTAGCTACCTATCTGAAGCATCACAGAAAGCGTCTCGACTACAAATACAAATCCTATCACCAAAAGCAAAATCTCATTATTTGAAACAATCGCCATATACGCCATAAATCCGCCAATAGCCAAGCTTCCGCTATCTCCCATAAATATTTGTGCGGGGTGGCAGTTATACCACAAAAACCCCAAAAGCGAGCCAATCAGCGCAACTCCAACAACCATTAATTCGCCGGCATTAACCTTTGGCAAAAACAAATACCCGCCAAGCTCCACATTTCCAGAAAGATACACAAACACACAAAGCGTAAAAATCGCACAAACACTAGGAATTGTCGCTAGCCCATCAAGCCCATCTGTTACATTTACAGCATTTGTCGTAGCCAAAAACACCAGAATCCAAAACCCCATCATCAGCACAGGCATTTTGCTTAGGCTAAAAATCGACTTTTTGACAAATGGTATATACAAATCAGTCGCCAATCCCGCGCCATAATACAATGCCAAGCTCATAGCAAGTGCGACGATAAATAGCAAAATAAGCTTTGTTTTTGCGCTCATTCCGGCGTTGGTTTTGGCGATGATTTTGACATAATCATCTCGCGCACCAATAAGCCCAAACACAACCAACGCCACCATACCAAGCACAGCAAAGAGATTTGCAAGTTGCACGCACAGAAGCGATGCGATAATCGTGCTTAGCACAAATACCACACCACCCATTGTTGGGGTATTGACTTTGCCTCTGTGTGCGGGGACAAATTTTGAGACGGGCTGATTTGCCTTTGTGCGCTTTGCCCAAGCGATAAACTTAGGCATCAAAAACGCACAAAGTATAAAGCCCACAAAAAAGCTCACCCCCGCACGAAAGGTGAGGTATTTGAAGATGTTAATATCAAAGACAGAATATAAATAATATAGCATAAAAACCCCTTTAAGTCGCGTTTGTCATAGAATCTAAATTCTACTTTACATAGATTCTAAATCCTCTCTTTTTGCTTCTTTTTGCAGATTGCTTCGTTTAGGGCTTATCTTGTATTATTTTGGCGACGCACGAAAAGTGCGACTCACTGCTAAACTTGCAAAACTACAAAAATAAGCTAAAAATAGAGAATTTTTTAATGCTTACTTGTGTTTGCATAGATTCTAAAAGTGGATTCTATGAATTGCCACGCAAAATTTTTAATTTTGCTCGCAATGACAAGCCTGCCCCGTCATTACGAGACGTGAAGCCGAAGCAATCCATAAATAGATTCTAGATTCTAGTCATTCTTATTGTCATGTCTTAAGCGACAGTGAAGAATCCAGAGAAAATCAAGCCAGAATCTATTTTAGATTCTACACAAACACAAAAAGCTAAATTTTAGGATTTAGATTCTATGGAAATTAGATTCTCATTTTAACCCACTACAAAGCCCAAAAATCCTAAAAAATCAAAAAAAACGACCTGTATTATAGTTAAGTTTAAACTAAAACAATATAAAATAGCCACTTTTATTTGATATTTGCTCTAGGCATTTGGGTGAAAGGATTTGTATGCTCTCAAAAGACATTATCACTTATTCAAAGATTCGCAATGAATTGCGCGCGTATATGTGCTATTTGTTTGAGCAAAATATCCAAAATCATATGCCCTCACAAACCCTGCAAAAAGTCTTAGAAGGGGTGGAGAGAATCAAAGATGAGATTAAAGTTTTTGATGCGATTTTTGTGCTTGATGCAAATGGTAATCAAATTAGCGAAAATATAGGCAAAATACCGCATATAGCGCACGAAGAGAATGTCAATTATTCTGATAAGGCGTATTTTTATACGACAATTAGAGAAGGGCGCACGATTTTAACCAATCCTTACCCCACGCAAAATGGCGGAATGCTTGTAGTCACTGCTGCGTATCCTGTTTATAACCAAAAAGATGAGCTGCTTTTTGTTGTATGTGTGGATATACAGCTCAAAGACGCGATTAATATCAGCTCGCCAAGCCAGCTATTTGAGGGATTTTCTAAGATTAATGCGATTGTGTATTTTATCCTTTCGGTGCTACTTGGGCTGATTGCGATTTTGCTCATCATCAAAGGAATGGCGAGCTTTTGGCAGGCGATTTGGCATTTTAGGCAGTTTGACATCAAAGAGATTTTTGAATCCACGATTTTGCTGACACTTGCACTTGCGATTGTGGATTTAGTCAAGGCGATATTTGAAGAAGAAGTGCTAGGGCGCAATGTCGGCGGGGATAATAACCGCACCGTGCATCGCACAATGATCCGCTTTCTTGGCTCTATCATCATCGCGCTTGCGATTGAGGCTTTGATGCTTGTGTTTAAATTTACTATCTCAGAGCCAGATAAGATTCTGTATGCGGTATATCTCACTTGCGGTGTGGCAGTGCTTCTCATCGGACTTGCGATATATGTGAAATTTGCCTATGGCGCGAGAGAAAAAGATAGACAAAATCGCTGTTAGGGTCAAAATAAAATGTATAAAATAACTCCTTTTGCTTTTAAGGAAGCTTTAGAGAATCTTAAAAGTTTTAATATGCTTATTGCCATCATATCATTTGCCATAGGCATTACCCTACTTCCAATCCTTAACACACACATAAAAATAGCTGTTAATTTTTTGTATATAAGTCTTGGGTTTTTGGTGTTAGGTTTGATTGTATCCAAAGGCATTAAGTGGCGTGTTGTGCTGTTTCCTATTGGTTGTATTTGTGTAGTAATTATTTTGGCTTTTATCTCTCTTTGGTATAGCGTTGATATAGCAAATTCAAAATACGCGATAAAAAAATTTTTATTTGAATCTAGTCTATTTATGCTTGTTGCATATTTTTTGGTATCAAATTCCACACAAAAATCACTTCAATTTTTTTATATTTTGCTTGTTGTAGGCATATTTTTAAATCCCATAGCAAGTATTTATGATTTCTTCATTCATCATCACTCTAGAGCAACAGGTTTTGGGTATCAAGACATTATTGTATATGGACTTTGGATCATTATTCCATTAGCCATTAGCATTGCGTATGTGTTCTTATATCCTAAATCCATACTTGCTTACATATCACTTGCTATTTCTATTTTGGCAATGTATGCAAATGGCACAAGAGGCGTATATATTGCTTTTATTAGTATGATTTTTATTGCATTTATTGTCAAATCTATCAAAACACTTAGGGGGTTTTTGATATGGTTTTTGCTTTGCTGTATGATTATTTTTTCTTATTACCAATACAGCAAAACTCTTACCCCAAGATATAATCTCGCCGTTATGCTTAATAACTTCTCAACAATCTGGAATCTAAGTGCAGCACAAATGGGGAGATTCGATAGGCTTTGTTTTAATGGTACTTTTCTTTGCTCTGTATATTCTGGAAATCAACTTGATGATTCAATCATTATCGATGATAGTGCATTAGCAAGAATTTCTATGGCAAAATCCATAATCACTGCCCAAAAGCCTAATCCATTTATTCCACAAGGATTTGGTTATTTGATGTTTGATCGGACTATCAACCACATTTTTAATGATTCATTAGAAAATCCTTCAAAAGATGTGCCATATCCAAGAATGTTCAACCCTAGAAACTTTATAAATACCTATCAGCAATTCAATCAGCCACACAATCATGTTTTGTCTATTTATTTAGAGCTTGGGATTTTGGGCGTGCTAAGTATTGGAGCTTTTTTGCTTTATGTCATGATAATGTGTATAAAATCACTCAAAAAAAGCAATCTTAAAAATCAACATATAATAGATTTTTTTGGTGTGCTGTTTGTTGTTGGGCTTAGTGCAAGTGCATTTTTTCATAACTACTATACACGAGAATCTATTTTGATGATTTTTGCATTATTTGGAATCTTGCTAGGGCAACTATCAAGGAGTCAAAATGCCTAATCCCCTAGTCTCTGTCATAATCCCAATCTATAATGTAGAGCTATATCTCAAAGAATGCCTAGATTCTGTGATATATCAAAGCTATCAGAATCTAGAGATTCTCCTCATCAATGATGGAAGCACTGATAAAAGTGGAGATATAGCTAAAGAATATGCTTCTCAAGACAAAAGGATACGATACTTTGAGCAAGAAAATCAAGGGCAAAGTGTTGCTAGAAATAAAGGCTTAGATTATGTAAATGGAGAATATATTTATTTTTTAGATTCTGATGATTGGATTGATTTGGGATATATTGAGGAGTTGGTTGGAGAGAGCCTGAAGGGGGATTCTGATTTGGTGTGTAATATACATTTTATACCATTTATAGCCCCAGCACCAAGCACGACGCATATCACTCAATCAAATCAATATACAAGCAAAATAATATACATAACGCGTCAAAATCTTAATACTATTTACCAAGAAGTGATTGGTGTAGTATGGAATCGCCTTTTCAAAAAATCCATGATAGATTCTTTGTATTTGCGATTTTTAGATGGCAAAATGTGTGAAGATGAATTATTTGCTTTAAGTGTCATTACGATGATTAAAAGTATAAAAATTATTTATGGCTTACCTTATCACTACCGCCAGCATCAGCGACCAGATTCACTCACCAGCAAAACTCGCATAAACCACATAAGACCTATCGACATCGTTGATTTATTTGAAAGCTCTATCAAATGGTATGAAAATCATAATCTTTTACAGCGATATGATTTACCATTTTTTCTCATACGAGGGCGCGATGATACAGATTGTTTTGCAAACCCATACTTTAACAATGCAAATATATTTTTCAAAAAAGCCAAAGAAGTTCTAAGTAAATACCCTCAAGATCTATTCCAATCCGATCCGCTTACTTATTTTATTATCACAAGCCCAAATCTTTTCACCTATCGTTTAAGAAAGGGGTTTCATCAAGGATTTAAGCAAGCCTTTAAAACTCTTTTTAGAATCAGGATTTCCAAAAATCTTAAAGTGATTATTTTGTTTGGATTTGTTATACTTTACAAGGACGAAAGATGATTGTAGATAAGGAGCAAAGATGACTCTAGTCATAAAAAATGCAAATAGCGATTTGACAAAAGCTATCAAAGATATAGTCAAACCCACAAATGCTAACCTTATGATAAACAACCAAAAACAGCCAAGCAAAAAACTCCTCAAAGCTATCAAGCAAGCTCAAAATGGCGAAGTTATAAAATATACAAGTTTTGAAGATTTTAGAACAGATATATATGAGTTATTCTAATGCCTAATCCCCTAGTCTCTGTCATAATCCCAATCTATAATGTAGAGCTATATCTCAAAGAATGCCTAGATTCTGTGATATATCAAAGCTATCAGAATCTAGAGATTCTCCTCATCAATGATGGAAGCACTGATAAAAGTGGAGATATAGCTAAAGAATATGCTTCTCAAGACAAAAGGATACGATACTTTGAGCAAGAAAATCAAGGGCAAAGTGTTGCTAGAAATAAAGGCTTAGATTATGTAAATGGAGAATATATTTATTTTTTAGATTCTGATGATTGGATTGATTTGGGATATATTGAGGAGTTGGTGAGAAAATCTGATAAACAGAATACAGCAATTAATACAAATAGGGTGCTTTTTAATACAAAAATTCAAGAAAGAATTACTACAAGTTTTTATCCCAAAAAAAATGGTTCTTTTAAACTAAATCCATGCTCTATAGATAATCTTTCTTTTTATGTAACAAATTCTCTTTTTAAATACAAAATTATCCAAAAATATTCTATTCGTTTTCCGATAGGACGCTCTAATGCCGAAGATTCTGATTTTTTGTATCGTTATATTTGTTTTGCGCCATATATTATTTTTTATCAAGGTAGTATTTATCATTATCGTCAAAGACAAGATTCTACAATAGGTTATATCCAGCAAAGTCAAAAAATTCCACTTGAACCATTAGATACTTTTAAATCAATTTATCAATGGTATCAACATTATGATTTTCTATATAAATACGGCTTGCCATTTAAGCTTATTTATACTTTTAGTGGATTTGAAATCAATAAACAAGAATATTTTCATACAGCCAAAAATCTTATTAAAGAACTAAAAATTCCCTCTGCTGTCATTGCTAAAAATCATATTATGCGTGCTTTTATGGAGGCAGTTGATATGGATTCATTTCTATACAAACGACTCACTCTAAATACAAACATATTCAAGCGATTTTTCCGTATCAGGCTTTTTCACAAAAACTACAATATAATCCGACTTTTTGGTTATACATTGTATGAAAAAATAGCCTCTAATGCCAATGGGGGGGGGGCGAGACTAGAATCTAGTCTTGCAAGACTTGGCTTTTTTGCTTCTCATAATACTCTAGACACTCTAGATTCTGGGTTTTTTTATTTTCTGACTTCATTTTTTGCATTTTTCTCACGCAAGCATTTACATACATCTTTTTATTTTGCATATTTTTTGCCTTTTTATACTAACCAATCACTCCGACATAAATCATTTATCATATTGCATATTTCTGCTTTTTTGTCCCCTCTATTTTCTCATCTTTCTTATCCGGCTTATCTGCACTCTAGGAGATCGTTATGAATGTATCTAAAGCCAAATATTATTGCCTTATTATAAGTGCTGTGCTACTTGCTTGCTGCATTGCCCTCTTGCCTCTTTCGTTGAGTTATATTTCACTCAAGCCACTTATACAAATGCTCTATATCGCCTTAGGATTGTTTCTTATCTCGCATATCAAAGATATAGATTTTAGAGAATTTAAAGCGATTTGGTTTCCTTTGGCTTGTGTGATTGTGGTGATTATTATGGCATATATTTCTTTGCATTGGGCGTATGATGTGAAAGCGACAAAAGACAATATCCGCCACTATCTACTTGAGCCATCACTTTTTATGATTGTGGCATATTTGATTATGAAGCGACTTGATAGCAAAGGATTTAAAATCTTTTTTACATTCCTTTGTATCGGGATATTTATACAGCCATTAGCGACGATTTATAGCTGGTTTGTCAATGGTGGTGGGCATTTAGGCTATCGTGCGACTGGATTTGGCAATCCTCAAGAGCTTGTATATAGCTTTGTGCTTCTTTTGACGTTTTCTTTGTCGCTTGCATTTGTTTGGGGTGATAAATTTACTACAAAACTAAAAGGTTTTAAGATTCTAGGGATAATATTATGCATAATCTCTATTCTTGGGATTTGTGCAAATAATTCTCGAGGCACTTTTATTGCTGCACTTGTCGCATTGATAGCTCCATTTTTTATCTTGCACTTTAGACACAGAATCAAACTTCTCGCTTCTTTAATCGTGCTTTTATGTGTATTTGGAGGTGGTATTTATCATCTAAGTGCCAAATGGGATGATCGATATAATTTCAAAAAAATGGTTGATAATTTTAGCCTTGTGTGGAGCTATGCGCCCGCTGAAATGGGAAGATTTGATAAACTCTGCTTTGGAACTTTTGTAACTTGCTCAAATTATTCAGGCAAAAAGCCTGATCCTAATCTTAGCTGGGAGTCAAGCTCGCTTAATCGTATCGCTATGAATAAATCCACTCTCCTTGCCATAGCACAGAATCCATTTCGCCCAAATGGCTTTGGGTTTTTGGAGTATTATAAAAATATCCAAGCTGTATTTCCAAGAGATTCTCTCAATCACCCATATGTATTAAGTATTCCTCCTTTGCTTCTAGAAGGATATTGGCATCCTCATAATCAAATCCTCTCACTTCTCTTTGAGCTTGGAATTATTGGATTTGTAGCCATAGGGCTTTTTTGTATATATTTGCTTATACCTCTAACAAACCTTAGCCACAAATCCGCATATAAGAGACCACAAGATCTCAAATCACTTCTTTATTTTGGACTTAGTATTTTTCTTATCACTTTAAGTGTGGCTATGCTTACTGATTGCCTTGTTTGGAGGTGGAATAATCTCTATTTATTTTTGCTTTTTGGGATTTTGCTTGCCTACAGACCAAAGAAATATATCACATTTACTCAAAAACCACATATCTATCTCACATTTCATGATATGACAACTATCGGTGGGACAGAGCGAGTCGTAGCAAATATGGCAAATGCCTTTGCTTCAAGGGGTTATCAAGTAAGTATTATTAACTATTGCAAAAGTAATGCAGAGATTCCATTTGTAATTGATAATCGCGTCAGAATCATTTTTTTAAGCAATGATCCCTCGTATGAGAAACATACAAACCTTCTCTCTAGAATCAAATTTAATCTTAAAATAAATGCTTTGCTTGAGTCAAAAGGGAAAAATATCCTTATCTCAAACTACACTTATTTTTATCCTTATATCAAAAAATCAAACACTCGCTATATTCGATTTTTTCATTTGATGTTTGATTGGTCGTTTTATAAATTTCGCAAACCTTGGTATAAAAGGATATTCTTTTTTGCTAAAGTAAGATTTTATGATGTGCTTGTGGTTTTATCAACAATGGAGATTGAGCTGTATAAACGCGTTTGCACTCATGTAGTTGTGATTCCAAATTTTTTGCCACAGATTCCAGATGTTTTGACAGATTATTCTCAAAAAAGAATCCTAAGCGTAGGGCGGATAGAGACTCAAAAAGGATTTGATCGGCTTATAGAGCTTTATGCCACAATAGCCAAACAATATCCACAGTGGGAGCTTGCAATAGTGGGTGATGGGCACTTCAAGCAGCAATATATCCAAAGGGTGCAAGAGTTTGGAATGCAGGATTTTATCAAATTTTATCCATTTACAAACGATGTCCAAAAAGAATATCTTAATGCCTCTATCTATGTGATGACAAGTAGATTTGAGGGACTTCCTATGGTGCTTTTAGAATCCATGTCTTATGGGCTTCCAAGCATAGCTTATGATGTCGCTACTGGTCCAAGAGATATTATTCAAAACAATGTCAGTGGATTTCTTATCAAAGATAATGATAAAAAACAATTCATTAAACAACTCCAAATCCTAATGCAAAATGAAAAACTCCGCGCAAAAATAGGAGCAAACGCACATAAGCGGATAAAAGAGCACTTCTCACAAGAAGCCGTGATAGCACAATGGGAAGCACTTTTTTTGCAATTATTTCAAACCTAAGCCTTAATTCTACTCTTAGCAAAATCTGCTATAATCACGCATTATTTCTATGGAGTCTATAATGCCAAAAGTCAATATCCTTGTATGCTATCACAAAGCCATTCCTCTTATCATTGGTAATGAGATTTTGCGTCCGATTTTTTTAGGTGCAAGCAATGCAAATCCAAAAATTATCTCTAAACTCCAATCCCTATGCGACAAGCAAAAAGTAGGCAAGTCTAGCGTAACACTATGGCGAGATGATAGCCCCATATCTACAAATACCCAAAACAACCAGAATCTAACCTCATCTATACACTCTTTTCAATCTCCTCAAAGCCCTACTTGCCCAAATATCTCCACACTTAACCCTTACTTTTGCGAACTTACTGCGATGTATTGGGCGTGGAAAAATCTAGATTCTGATTATTATGGATTGTTTCATTATCGAAGGGTGTTTGATTTGAAATTTGATGAGAAAAATTACAAAAATGAGCCTATAACCATTCCATTAATGAGCTTTAAAAAAATAGAGCAACAATTTGGACTTGAGCCACAGCTTGCCACCCAAACAATATCCAAATACGACATAATCGTATCGGCGCGATATAAAGATCATCATATAGATTCTAAAAACAATCTCGATTATGAAAATATGTGTATATACGAGCACTATAAAAACGCGCATAATATCAGAGATCTTGATGTATGTATAAACCACATAAACGAGCATTACCCACAAATGCGAGAATCTATGCAAAAAACTCTTTATACGAAACCAGTAAGATGGAGCATAGCTAATATGTTTATCATGAAAAAAGAGCTATATTTTGAATATTGCGAATGGATTTTTGATGTGCTATTTGGAGTGCAGGATAAGATAGATTATAAAAGCTATGACACACACGCAGCAAGAGTTTTTGGATTTTTGGCAGAGAGATTATTGAATATATGGGTAAATTACAAAGCGCAAGCTTTACCACAACTAAAGATTACCTATGCGCCTATTATTTTCACACCTAAATATAGACCAAAATTTGGATTTGAATATGATAGTGCATATAAACGACTTTTTCTTTTTGGAGTCCGCGTATGGAAATCAAAGCTTTAAAAACAAAGGACAATAATTGAGCAAAACAACTAAACCAAAAGTCAATATCCTTGTATGCTACCACAAAGCCATTCCTCTTATCATTGGTAATGAGATTTTGCGTCCGATTTAGAGCTACAAACAAAAAATCACTGGGAGATTAGCCAGCCTATCCATAGATGGTTTGGAAGTAGCATTGAAAATGGCTTTAAGCGAACTTATTTTTTAAGGCTAAGAATCAAAAAAAGGAAAATACAATGAAAAATCTTATCGTTGGAGCTGGGCTTAGCGGGCTAGTGCTAGCAGAGCGGCTTGCAAATGTCAAAAAAGAAGAAGTAATACTCATTGATAGACGCAAGAGCATCGGCGGGAATTGTGTAGATAAAAATCACAATGGAATCCTCGTGCATACTTATGGAGCACATATTTTTCACACCCAAAATAAAATCGTATGGGATTACTTAAAAAATTTTACATTGTTTTATCCATATATGCATAAAGTCATAGGGCTAGTCTCTGGCAAGCTTATTCCTATTCCTTTTAATCTCAATTCGCTTTATATGATTTTTCCGCATTCGCTCGCAAAAGACACAGAATCTACGCTTTTGCAGCATTTTGGATTTGGCGCGAAAGTAAGTATTTTGGAGCTTGCTAAGCATAAAAATTGCAAAATGATTGCGGATTTTATCTATGAAAATATATTTTTGCACTACACACTTAAGCAATGGCAATGCACGCCACAAGAGCTAGATTCTAGTGTGTTTTTGCGCGTGCCAATCGTGCTTAGTAAAGATGATAGATATTTTCCAAATGACACCTATCAAGGAATTCCACAGAATGGATATAGCGCGATGTTTGAAAAAATGATAGACAATCCACTCATCACACTTGAGCTTGAATGTGAATTTAAAAGCATCGATGTGAGTAAATTTGATAGGATTTTTTATAGTGGAGCGATTGATGAATATTTTGATTATTGCTTTGGTGAGTTGCCTTATAGAAGCCTTATTTTGCAGACTTTGGAGATTGAGCGCGAATATTTTGGGCAAAATAGCGTGATAAATTATCCAAATAATTACGATTTTACGCGCATTATCGAGCATAAATATTTCCTTGATACAAAATCCCCACATACAATCATCACTTATGAGTATCCAAAATCTTGGAATCTAGGCGATGAACGTTACTATCCTGTGCCGACTACACAAAGCGCGCAAATCTATGAACGATACGCTACCAAGGCAAAAGAGCTAAAAAATACATATTTCATAGGGCGTTTGGGAGAATATAAATATTATGATATGGATAAGGCGATAGCACGGGCATTAGAGATTTTTGCTTCATTGGAGGATTAAGTAAAATTTTAGTTGCATTAAAACTCTCGTAAAGCTCGGGCGGTGTGGAGAAGGTGTTTGCCTTTGAGATATTGTGTCGTGGCATTTTTATTTTACCGAAGAAATCGCCAAAATTAAGCCATCATAAGCTTTATATAAAAAAGCTTTTTTGTGTATTTTGGTATTGATTTAGAGTTTGAGTTTATTTATATCAATAAACTATCCAAGAGTGTTTTTAAGTCTTTACACAAAAGCTCGCACACACATTAGAAAAGGCAATAGCAAAATAAATATAGCCCTTTGGTATATGGAAGTGTATACTATCTGCTACAAGCGTAACACCAACAAGGATTAAAAACGCAAGGGCTAGAATCTTAATGCTAGGATTAGATTCTATAAAGCGTGAAATGCTTTGCGATACGAAGAGTATAACAAACATGCTATCAAAGGGTGCGAAGATTCTCTAAAGAAAGTTTTATGCTACAATGTTTGGGTTAGAAATTATTGTAAGGAAGTAAGAATGCAAAAAAGAATTTCACAAACTTTTGTTTGGAATGGGCTAAAAGTGCTTGTTGTGGTGTTTTTGGGATTTGTTGGTGTGCTAAGAGCAGATGTGCTAGATGATGCACAAGAGATTGTAGAGTATTTTTACACACTTAATGCAGAGGAGGCAAATCCACATAAAAAAATCAATCACGCTAAGGGTTTTTGCGCTATTGGAGAGTTTATCCCTAATAAAGAAGTGGCAAAGGACTTTGCTATCCCGCTTTTGCATAATAAAAGCAAGGTGAAAGTGCGATTTTCTCTAGCAGGTGGGAATCTAAAACAAAGCGATAAATCAAAAAATCGCTCCTTAGCACTAAAAATACAGGGCAAAAATGATAGTTGGGAAATGGCAATGACAAATGCGAGGATAAATTTTGCTACCAATGCAAGTGAGTTTAAGCAGTTTATGCGATTACAAGTGCAACAAAAAGAGGGTAAAATCACGCAAGATGAGGCAGATAAACAACGGGCAAAAGTGCGCTCGTTTGCAAACTTTGCCAAAGAAGTCCAATCTCTGCCAATTACACCTAGCTTCGCAAATAGCGCATATCATAGCGTGCATACATTTGGGTTTTTACAATCAAATGGAGATTTGCTTTTGGCGCGCTTTAGCTTTATCCCAAAGGCTGGCATAAAGGGTTTAAGCAAAGAGGAATTAGATGGGCTAAATGATGAATTTTTAGAATCTGCATTCAAAAAAGCGTTATCAAAAGCTCCTGTGGAGTTTGATTTAACACTTGTTGTGCCAAATAAAAACGATAAGATTAAAGACACTGCTCAAGTTTGGGAAGGAGCAAGAGAGAACATCGTTCTTGGCACGCTAAAAGTTAGCAAGTTTGATGGGTATGGTTGTAATGGTGAGGTTTTTATGCCAAGCAATTTGCCACATGGCATTCAAGCACCAAATGATGATATTTTTGAGCTACGCAATCTTGTGTATGCGCTTAGTGCCTCAAAAAGATAATGTTAAAGTCTAGCAATTTTAGTGATTGTTGAGATTTTAGTAGATTGTAGTGAAATCAAGTGTTTGCAGCACCTTTAGATTCTGGAATCTAAAGGTGCTTGGCTTATATTTTATGCTTCTTGTAATGCTTTTTCTTGCATTTCTTTTCTTGCGTTGCTTAGCATAAGCTTTATGCGATTTTCTTGATTTACACGCGTAGCACTTGGGTCATAATCGATTGAAACAATGTTGCTTTGCGGGTTTTTCTCTTTGATAGTTTTCATCATCCCGCGTCCTACGATGTGATTTGGCAAGCAACCAAAAGGTTGCGTGCAGATGATGTTATTTACACCTTGCTCGATGAGCTCAAGCATTTCAGCAGTAAGCAACCAGCCCTCACCCATATTCATCGCCTCACTTACATAGCCACGCGCAAGTGATTTTGTGTGCTTAAATGCACTTGGTGCGCGGAATGCACCATGCTTTTTGATGATATTTATCATATCACTTTGCTTTTTGCAGAAGTATTCAAACGCTATGCGATAAATGAGCCTTGTGGAGAGCTTGCCACCATACATTTTGTTTTCGACAATGCTGTCATTTATGCAATACAAGCAGAAGTCTAAAAATCCCGGAATCACTACTTCGCAGTTTTCGCCCAAGAGGAAGTCTTCAAGGTTGTTATTCCCTAGCGGAGAGAATTTGATATAAATCTCTCCCACGATTCCTACTTGCACCTTTTTTTCGCGCTTCATAGGAATACTTGCAAAATCATCTAAAATCTCTTTCATATCTTTTTTGAGCACTTTATAGTTTGTAAGTCCTGCATTTGTGCCCGACGTGGTGATGCGCGCAACCCATTTGGCGATCTTAGATTCTGTGTCGCCTTTGTTTATCTCATAGGATTTGGTTTGGTTTGAGATATGCATAAGCAAATCACCATAAAGAATGGCTGAGAGGAAGTTTTGGAGCATTTGGCGCGAGACAGAAAATCCCTGCTCGCTCTCTAGCCCGCTGAAGTTTAGCGAGATGACTGGAATCTCGCCAAATCCCGCTTTATTAAGTGCCTTGCGTAAAAGGTGGATATAATTACTCGCGCGACAGCCTCCGCCTGTTTGGGTGATAAGCAGTGCGACCTTGCTTAAATCCCATTTGCCAGATTTGAGTGCGTCAATCATCTGCCCTATAACCAAAAGCGCAGGATAGCAAGTATCATTATGCACATTCCTTAGCCCCTCATTTACCACGTCAGCACCTTCATTGTGTAGTAATTCTGCCTTGTAGCCATGCAAATGCAAAATATTGACTAAAAAGCGAAAGTGGATAGGTAGCATCATAGGCACAAGGATTGTGTGCGTGTCTTTCATTTCTTTTGTGAATGGCACTTTGGTGATCTCGCGATTTGTCTTTAAAATGCTCTCCGTGCTTGAGCCGACATTCCACTTGCCTATGTTTGGAAAGTTTGCGCTAGATTCTGGACTAGATTCTCTGCTTGGGCGGAAATTTACAAATGCTGAATTATCTCGTGGTGCGCTCATTGTTGTCGCATTTGGTGCGCTCATTTTTTGTGTCATATTGTCTCCTTATTTAGATTTTAGTTTGTTGATTTAGTTTGTCAATGCCATAAATTTGCGGATCTCATTTTGCGCGTAGGTGTTGTGAAACAAAATGCTTTGCGCAAAGCTTGGCTTCTTGCCGCTTAGCTTTTCTTCCATAGCCCCAAGCAGTGAGCGGATGCGGATTTTTACCGCGCCAAGATTGCTTATCTCATCAATCTTTAGCTGTGTGTAAAAGCGTCCGCGAGATTCTAATATCGCGCGCACTTCATCAGTGGTGATAGAATCTATCCCGCAGCCAAAGCTCACAAGCTGCACTAGCTCGATGTTTTCATGCTCGCAGACAAATTCCGCAGCATTATAAAGCCGTGAGTGGTAGCTCCATTGGTTTAGAATTTGCAAATTTTTTGCAGTCGCCAAATGCGCGATAGAATCTTCGCTCAAAACCACAAGCCCGAGTGAATTTATAAGCTTATCAATGCCGTGATTTATCTCAGGGTCGATGTGATAAGGGCGTCCGCTAAGCACAATTGCTTTGAGGTTATGCTCTTTAATGTAGGCTAGATTTCTCTCACCCTCACGTTGCACATCAGCTAGCCAATCTTCACGGAAAGTGTATGCCCTTTCAAGCGCCTTTTTAAACTCACCCTTGCTCGCACCCAGCTCTTTTTTGAAAAACTCTAGCGATTTGCTAAAAAACTCATCTTTTTTATGCAAGCCAAAGTAAGGATAAAGGAATCTCACCTCACGTAGTCTATCGACATTTGCATTTAGTAGCTCTGGATAATACGCTACCACAGGGCAGTTGTAGTTATTCGTGCTTGTGTCGTTATTATGCGCGCTTGAGGCAAAGCTATACCCCATACAAGGGTAGAAAATAAGCTTAATTCCTTGGTTCATCAGATTTTCGATATGCCCGTGCTGGAGCTTTGCGGGGTAGCACACGGTGTCACTTGGTATGCTGTATTGCCCTTGTGCGTAGGTTTTGCGCGTGGTGATGTCTGAGACTACCACTTCATAGCCTAGCTCGCTTAAAAGCGTATGCCAAAAGGGCAGATTCTCATACATATTTAGCCCAAGTGGAATCCCGATTTTGCCACGCGAGCCAAATTTCACCACGGAGCGCGCTTTATCGTAATGTTTATACGCAAAGAGATCTTTTAGCTTTGTGAGCTTGTAGTCATGCATATTTGGCAAATGCAAGACTTTCTTGAAGCCTAGCGGTTTGTCGCAACGATTGCCAGAGATGAATTTTTTTGCGCCTTGCGTGTCGCCAAATTTATTTATCGTGAGGTTGCAATGATTCCCGCAGAGCTTGCAGATTGTCGCTGTTGCTGTGTGGTGGAAGTTTTTGAGTGCCTCAGGGCTTATGATACTTGATTGCGCAAGATTTAGGCTTTGAGCATAGAGTGCCGCGCCAAAAGCACCCATAAGCCCGCTAATTTTGGGACGTATCACATTGCGCCCGATTTCTTTCTCAAAACTGCGCAAAACCGCGTCATTATAAAATGTCCCGCCCTGCACGACAATTTGCTTGCCCAAATCATCCGCATCGCGCGCGCGAATGACCTTGTAGATTGCATTTTTCACCACGCTCATAGAAAGCCCGGCGCTGATGTCCTCAATGCACGCACCCTCTTTTTGCGCCTCCTTAACCGAGCTATTCATAAAGACCGTGCAACGACTACCAAGCTCGACAGGGTGCTTAGATTCTAGCCCCAGCTTTGAGAAGGTTGCCACATCATAGCCCATTGAGCGCGCAAAAGTCTCAATAAAGCTCCCGCAGCCGCTTGAGCAGGCTTCATTAAGCATGATAGAATCAATGGTTTGGTTTTTGATATAAAAGCATTTGATGTCCTGCCCGCCGATGTCAATGATAAAATCCACTTGCGGGTTAAAGTGTTGTGCGGCTTTTAAGTGTGCCATAGTCTCCACAAGCCCGGAATCTAAATTAAATCCAGCCTTGATGAGCTCCTCGCCATAGCCTGTGACGGCACTGCCTTTGATTGTGATTTTATCGCCAAATCGCTCATAAATTGAGCTTAACTGCTCAAAAATCACGCTCGCAGGGTTGCCTTGGTTGGAGTTATAAAACTCATAAAGTATGCGCGCGAACTCATCGATGATGACAAGCTTTGTGGTCGTGCTGCCGCAGTCTATGCCAAGGTAGCAGGGAATTTTTTGGAATCCGCTTGCCTCAAAGGCTTCATCAATGCTGATAGATTCTACACTTGCGTCTCTGTGGCGCGCGAGGAATTGCTCGTATTCTTTAGAATCTACAAAAAGTGGCTCAAGGTATTTGTTTTTGGAGGCGACATTTTTGGATTCTATGAGTTTGTTGATGAGGCTCTCACATGTGTAGGAGCTCGCATTTTCACGCGCGCAAAGCGCCACGCCAATAGCCACGCTGTATTGCGCGTATTCTGGGAAAATCGCATGCTCATTATCAAGATTCAGGCTATTTTGGAATCGCTTCTGCAAGCCCTTGTAGAAAAAGAGCGGACCGCCTAAAAACATTACCTTGCCACCAATTTTGCGCCCTTGGGCTAGCCCGCTAATAGTCTGATCAACAACGGCTTGAAAAATGCTAGCGGTGATGTCTTTTTTATTCACGCCCTGATTGAGCAATGGCTGGACATCAGTTTTTGCAAACACGCCACAACGCGAAGCCACAGGGTAGATTTTATCGCTATGCAGTGAGATTTCATCAAATTCTTTGGCATCAATGGCAAGCAGGGTTACCATCTGGTCGATAAACGCGCCCGTGCCGCCCGCGCAAGAGCCATTCATACGCTCTTCTGTGCCACCACTTAGGAATAAAATCTTTGCGTCTTCCCCGCCAAGCTCAATGACTACATCCGTGTCTGGCTCTAAAAATTTCACCGCCTCCGCTGTCGCAAAGACTTCTTGCACGAAGTCAATCCCCACAGCCTTGCAGATTCCAAAGCCCGCAGAGCCAGAGATGGAGACCTTGAATTCACGATCCCCAATGAGCTCGCGCAAGCCCTCTACAATCTCGATGCTCTTCTCGCGCACCTTTGAGTAATGCCGCTCGTATTTCCTGTAAATCACCTCATCATTATCAAGCAGGGCGACCTTGGCGGTGGTGCTGCCTATGTCTATGCCTAAAGTAAGCATTGTAATCTCCTAAAATAAAACTCTACAAATAAATTTAGATTCTAAAATCTTGAAATTAATTAAAATATAAATTTAAAACGATTGTTTGATTATACATAAAAATGAATCCAAAAAATTGATATAGTAACAAAAATTTCAAAAAATACATGCTTTCAAAATAAATTACAAAGAGATTGCTTTTTTATTGAATAAAAAGACATTTTGTGTTATTTTAGTAAAATAAAGGCTTTAATATATCAATACTTTAAACAAAAAGGAGCCAAAATGCCATTTTGCTATAAAAATTTCTCACTCAAGATAAAAATACTTATCCTCTCTAGCGGAGCGATTATAAGCTTGCTCGCACTTGTATGTATTATTATGTTTAATAAACAAAGCCTTGATAGACAAGCCAAATCTGAGATCCAGCATATCATAACAACTGAGATCGAGCAAAAGCTAAAACTCGCGACAGATTCTCTAGCAGTGGCGTTAGGTGAACTTGTCAAAGGCAAGAGTGAGAGCGAGCAGATTGCAATCATCGCTGAGGCGATAGAGCATTTTAGATTTGATGATGACAAATCAGGCTACTTTTTTGCTTATAAAGAATATAGTGTAGTCGCACACCCAACGAGAAAAGATCTGCTTGGTAAATCGCTTTATGATTTCAAAGATAATCAAGGCGTGTATTATGTGCGCGAGCTTTTTGAAAGTGCCAAAGATGACTCGCCTGAGGGTAAATTCGTGCATTTTACATTTTCAAAGCCACTGCCTGATGGCACTCTAGGCACTGTGCCAAAGATAGGCTATGCAGAGCTCATACCCAACACGCAAAATATCTGGCTTTCCACAGGCGAGTATGTCGATACGCTTGAGAATCATACAGAAGGCATTATTAATGAGGTGATAGAGCCTTTCTTTGACGCGATAGATAATGCTGTGTGGTTTTCTATGGGGATATTTTTGATTTTATTTTTGCCATTGGCATTTCTTTTTTATACCAACATTATGAAAAGCGTGAGAATCCTAGGAGGCAATATCGCAAGCTTTTTTGCTTATATCAATCACGAGACAAACACGCCTAAGCTTGAAAGCCTTAACACAAAAGATGAATTTGGGCTGATGTCAGCAGCGATTGAGCGCAATATTTCTCGCACGCAAGACTCTTTGCTACAAGACAAAGAAGCAATCATGCAGTCTGCCCAAACCGCCAAAGAGATAGAAGGGGGCAACCTCAAAGCGCGTATTGTCAAAAATCCTAGCAATCCTCAGCTAGTAGAGCTTAAAAATGTGCTGAATCATATGCTTGATGTCTTGCAAGAAAAAATAGGTAGCGATACAAATGAAATAGCAAGGGTGTTTAATTCTTATACGCGACTAGACTTTACCACTGAAGTAAAAGATGCTAAAGGGAGAGTAGAAGTTGTTACAAATGCTTTGGGTGAAGAGATCAAAAAAATGCTCACTGCTAGCTCAAGCTTTGCCAAAGATTTAAGCTCTCAAAGCAATGAGCTAAAAGCCTCAATGGAAAAACTAACGCAAGGCTCACAAGAGCAAGCAAGCTCATTAGAGCAAAGTGCTACTGCGGTAGAGGAGATAAGCTCTTCAATGCAAAATATCAGCAACAAAACAGATGATTGCACCAAGCAAGCGGAGGATATTCGAAATATTGTAAGCGTGATAAAAGACATTGCTGATCAGACAAATCTTTTGGCACTCAATGCGGCGATTGAAGCAGCAAGGGCAGGCGAGCATGGAAGAGGGTTTGCAGTCGTGGCTGATGAGGTGAGAAAGCTTGCAGAGCGCACCTCTAAGAGCTTAGGCGAGATAGAAGCAAATGTCAATGTCCTCGTGCAATCAGTCAATGAAATGAGCGACTCTATCAAAGAGCAAACGCAAGGATTAGACCAAATCAACAAAGCCATAGCCCAGCTAGAATCTGTAACAAATGAAAATGTCAATGTTGCTAACAGCACCAATACAATCACTCAAAAAGTCAATGGCATAGCAGAAGAAATACTCAACGATGTGAATAAAAAGAAATTTTAGGAATTTAAGGGTAGAAAGAGTGAGAATCTAGATTCTATATCGTTTTTTCGTCATTGTGAGGGCGATAGGACGGCAAAAGAGAATCTAGATTTGCTCTATAACTAGATTCTATGCAAACGCAAGAGAGCAGAAAGAAATTCTCTATTTTTAGCTTATTTTTGTAGTTTTGCGAGTTTGGCGAGTGGGTCGCACTTTTTGTGCGTCGCAATGATGTATAACTTCGTCATATCTTAATGCTTTTGACAAAAAACAGAATCTGATACTATAAGATTTTAAACTAGAATCTAAATCTATTTTGTTTATTTATGGATTGTGTTATTTTGGTTTTAAGTTTTGTAATGACAAATTTTTGGATTCTTAGGCTTTTGATAAAAGCTTAAGATATGAAGAGAATTGAAGTAAAAGACAGAATCCAGATTCTATGCAAACACAAAGGGGTGTAAGGGGTGTAAAGAAATCCTCTATTTTTAGGCAGATTTAGTCAGGGTTGTGTAGAAATTTTTAGTCAAGCAAAAAATATAAAAAAGTGTAACATAAGCGTTCATTGTAGGTTTGGTAGGTTTGCAGGCTAAAAATTTCAAACTCCCTGAAATATGACTTCTCAAGCAAAGCCCAATGAACGCATAGCAAAAAAGAGAGGATTTAGAATCTATGCAAATTAGATTCTAGAATCTATGCAAACAAATCTGTCGAGAGATACCGCTCAGCTGTATCATTAAGCATTGTAAGGATTTTTTTGCCCGGATTTTCTTTTGCGATTTTTTCAGCGATAGCGACATTTGCGCCACTTGAGATTCCAACCATTATGCCGAGTTTGCCAAGTCTTTTTGCCATAGCGATTGCTTCGTCATTTTCTGCGCACATGATAGAATCCATAATGTCTTTGTTGAGAATCTGTGGCACAAAATTTGCCCCAATGCCCTGAATTTTGTGTGGTCCTGCTTGTCCTTTGCTTAGCAATGGCGAAGCAGCAGGCTCAACACCGATGATTTTGATATTTGGGATTTTTTCTTTGAGCACCTCGCCTACACCGCTAATCGTGCCACCTGTGCCAAATCCTGCCACAAAATAATCAAGCGATCCCTCAAACGCTTCATAAATCTCAATGGCTGTTGTGCGCCTGTGGGCTTCTTTATTAGCAAGGTTTTCAAATTGGCTTGGCATAAATGAGTTTGGAGTGGTTTTGACAAGCTCTAATGCCTTATTAAACGCGCCCTTCATACCTTCGCTTGCAGGAGTAAGCTCGAGTTTTGCGCCAAAAAAATTCATCATTTTGCGTCGCTCTATGCTCATAGATTCTGGCATAGTGAGGATTATCTGCAAGCCCAAATCCGCACAAATCATCGCCAAAGAAATACCCATATTGCCACTTGTAGATTCTATGATGATAGTGTCTTTATTGATTTTGCCCTCATCAAGCCCTTTTTTTATCATTGCATATGCTGCCCTATCTTTGACAGAATGGCTTGGATTGAGATATTCACATTTACCATAAATCTGCCCGCTAATGCCTTCTATCTTAATAATTGGCGTGTTGCCTATAATATCAGTTATGCGATTATATATTTTCATTCAAGCTCCTTATTTTTGATTGTAACGGGGGTTATTCTAGCAGAATTAAACACATATAAAGCAAAAATTTATATCAATTTTATTTTAGATTCTAGATTAATGCGTCAAAATCAAAACAATGCGCTAAATAATAAAAGTAAAATAATAAGAAAAATAATTTAAGAGACTTAAGGATTTGTGCTTGCAATTTTGCATTGCAAGCACATAATAAAACTATCTCAAAGCACAAGCTCTTCTATGCGCTTACCATAGGCAGGATCTGCCTTTTTGAAATGCTCAATTTGGCGCTTTTTAATCTCTGTGGGCACGCCCTCCATCGCCTCTTTGATGTTTTGGCAAAGCACTTCTTTTTGCTCTGCGTTCAATAGGCGATACAAATCGCCTGCTTGGCTAAAATGATCCTCCTCATACTCGCGGTGATTGTAATGATCCATTACCTCGCCTTCTTTGATAAAGAGCGGCGGCTCGATTGCGTTTTTATCCTCGCTGTAATCATCATACATGCTTGGGTTGTAGTTCCTTGCGCCGCCAAAGCTGCCCATCTGCATAAAGCCATCGCGGTGCGTGTTTGCCACAGGTGCGATGGGCGCATTCACAGGCAGTTGAGTGTGGTTAATGCCTAGTCGGTAACGTTGCGTGTCGCCATAGCTAAAGAGCCTACCTTGCAGCATTTTATCAGGGCTGTATCCAATGCCCGGCACGATATTTGCGGGGTTAAATGCCGCTTGCTCAACCTCGGCAAAGTAATTCTCTGGATTCTTATTAAGCTCCAAAATCCCCACCTCAATGAGCGGGTAATCCTTATGGCTCCAAGTCTTGGTAAGGTCAAAAGGATTAAAGCGGTAGCTTTCCGCGTCTTTTTCAGGCATCACCTGCACACAGAATCGCCATTTGGGGAAGTTGCCCCGCTCAATGTTTTCAAATAAATCTTTTTGGTGGCTTTCTCTATCGTTTGCAATAATCGCCACGGCTTCTTTATTAGTGGGGTTGTGGATTCCTTGCATACATTTGAAGTGGAATTTCACCCAAAAGCGCTCGTTTTTGGCATTGATAAAGCTATAAGTGTGGCTACCAAAGCCATGCATTTCTCGATAACTGCGCGGAATCCCGCGATCACTCATAAGGATTGTTACTTGGTGCAAAGATTCTGGGTGTAAGCTCCAAAAATCCCACGCCGCAGTTGCGCTTCGCATATTTGTCTTTGGATCGCGCTTTTGTGTGTGGATAAAATCCGGGAATTTCACCGCGTCTTTAATGAAAAACACAGGCGTGTTGTTGCCGACAATATCCCAATTTCCCTCATTTGTGTAGAATTTGAGCGCAAAGCCTCGCACATCGCGCTCCGCATCTGCTGCGCCCCGCTCGCCTGCCACGGTGGAGAAGCGCAAAAACGCCTTTGTCTTTTTGCCTATTTGGCTAAAAATATCAGCTTTTGAATATTGCGTAATGTCATTAGTGATGGTGAGCTCTCCATACGCCGCACTGCCTTTTGCATGCACGACGCGCTCAGGTATGCGCTCTCTGTCAAAATGTGCGAGCTTCTCAAGTAGCCATGTGTCTTGCAAAAGTGTGGGTCCCCTTTTGCCCGCTGTGAGTGAGTTTTGGTTGTCGCCAATGGGCGTGCCTGTTGCTGTTGTTAGTTTTTTACTCATGTTGTCTCCTTATTTTTGAAATATGAAAAATTATAAGACTATTTTCTAAATGATAAAAATTATTATTTGATATTTTTATTCATAATTTTAGTTAGATTTTTTCATAAGATTTCTTTTGATTTATTGTTATAATTTGGCTTTACCTTTATATAAGTGAGTCAAACTATGAGAACACAATGGATACAAAAACGAGAAAATGACACTATAAAAACACAACTTTATTATGCTAAAAAATCCATAATCACTGAAGAAATGCAATACATCGCCAATATCGAAAATATCTCCGCGCAAGTGGTGTGCGATGAAGTTGCCAAAGGAAGATTGATTATCCCTGCAAATATCAACCACAAAAATTTACAGCCAATGGGTATTGGCGTCGCTTTGCGCACAAAGATAAATTCTAATATCGGATCAAGCCAAATTATCCATTCTATCGATGAGGAAGTGCAAAAGCTCAAAACTTCTATCAAATATGGTGCTGATACGGTTATGGATTTATCCACAGGTGGCGATCTAGACAAAATCCGCACAGCAATCATTCAAGAATCAAGCGTGCCTATTGGCACTGTGCCTATGTATCAGATTCTGCATGATGTGAATAATGATATTTTAAAGCTTGATATTGACACGATGCTTGGGGTGCTACGCAAGCAAGCAGAACAAGGCGTGAGTTACTTCACCATTCACTGCGGGTTTTTGCTCCGCCATTTGCCCGCTGTCTCAAAGCGCAAAATGGGTATCGTCTCTCGGGGCGGAAGCCTTATGGCAAGCTGGATGCTTCATTATCACAAAGAAAATCCATTCTATGAAGCCTTTGATGAGATCTTAAAGATTTGTCAAAAATATGATGTCTCACTCTCACTTGGGGATTCTTTGCGTCCGGGTTGCTTGGCTGATGCAAGCGATGAGGCGCAATTTAGTGAATTGCAGATTCTAGGTGAGCTTGCAAAAAGGGCTTATAATGCTGATGTGCAAGTGATGATTGAGGGTCCGGGACATATTCCGCTTAATCAAATCGAGCGCAATGTCAAACTCCAAAAAGAATATTGCAATCAAGCACCTTTTTATGTGTTGGGTCCATTGGTTACGGATATTGCTGCTGGATATGATCATATCGCAAGTGCGATTGGGGCGTGTGTGGCAGCATGGAAAGGCGTGGCGATGCTATGCTATGTAACCCCAAAGGAGCATTTAGGCTTGCCAAATGCAAAAGATGTGCGCGAGGGGATTTTAGCCTACAAAATCGCTGCACACGCCGCAGATATAGCGCGCGGTAGAATCAAAGCGCGAGAGCGAGATGATGCGATGAGTGATGCGCGATATAGCTTTGATTGGAATAGGCAATTTGAGCTAGCCCTTGATCCTGAAAGAGCGCGCGAATATCATGATGAGGCATTGCCACAAGAAGTGTTTAAAGAAGCGGAATTTTGCTCGATGTGCGGACCGAAATTTTGTAGTTACAAAATCACACAAGATATTTTTAAGCAATATGGCAATAGAGTCGAGAATCTTGAACGACAATCTTAAATTTAGATTCTGCATTTTGCTTAAATTCAACTCTGGAATCTAGATTCTAATTTTCATGAGAGCTAAATCCTCTCTTTTTTGCTATGCGTTCATTGGGCTTTACTTGAGAAGCCACATTTCAGGGAGTTTGAAATTTTTAGCCTGCAAACCTACAATGAACGCTTAATGTTACACTTTTTTGTATTTTTGCTTGCCTAAAAATTTCTACACAACCCCAAAATCTACTTAAAAATAGAGGATTTCTTAATGCTTGCTTGTGTTTGCATAGAATTTAAATTCTCTCATCACAAAATTCAATCAATACACAACAAAATTACAATATAATCTCACCTAAAATTCCCGATAAAAGCCAAGGATTAGCAATGCTACTTGAATTACTCAAAAGTCACGATACAGAGGCGATTAACAAAGAAATCTCCAAGCGATTTATTATCAATATGGAGTTTTTTCACAAAACCTCTCCCGAGCTTTTTGACGCACTCAAAAACGAATCAAAAGAATACAACCTCATCATCAATACCCAAGGCATAAACATCATAAATCTCACCAATAACGAGCTTGTCTATCCGCTAAATAATGGCAAATCAACAATGCTTGAAGTCAATGAAGAACTCAGCCTCTCTCCGCTCAAAAATCCAAAATACACAATCCACTCTAATGGAATCTACCTCGACAAAACAGACGAGCAAAAGCTCCCAATAACCGGTGAAGCCTGTAATAGTTTTATTGATCTTTTGTTTCAGCACAATGGTATAAAAGAATATTTTTTAAGCAAAGATTTTTTGCCTTGCACGACTCTTTTTGGGCTTTTGGGTGGAATGTTTTTGGAATTTATCCGCGAGCGTGGGGTATTTTTTCACTCATTGCTGATTTTTGAAGAAAATCTCGATATGTTTCGGGTGAGTTGCTATTTTGTGGATTATCCTAAATTATTTGAAAATGTCTCACAAGGCGCGTGCTATCTCTTTGTCAAAGATCTTATCAATCGCTTTTTTATCCGCAATTTTTTTGCAAGACAAAAAATCACAAATAATTTTTTGCGCCTAGAACTAAAGCTTTATGATAGCCCTAAAATAGATTCTGCCTTGCAAGTTATCAATGAAGAATACGCGAGTAATTCTCGTGGGTGGGGAAGCTTTGAAGATGAGCTTATCGGCATTGAAAACACGCTCAAAAACCTACCACAAAAAAAGAAAAAAAACTACTTTCTAGCAAACCCCAAAAAAATCGATATGCCAATTTGCGTTGTCGGCAATGGCGCGAGCCTAGATGCAAGCCTAGAATTTATCAAGCAAAACCAAGACAAAATGATTATTTTTAGCTGTGGAACGGCGATAAAACCGCTCAAAAACTATGGCATTGAGCCTGATTTTCAGATAGAGATTGAGCGTATTGAGTATCTCAAAGAGTATCTAGAGCCAATCCTACACAAAACACCTCTGCTTTGTGGCAATATGGTCAATCCAGACGCGCTTGCCCTTTCAAAAGAAAAATACCTCTTTATGCGCGGAGGAAGCGCGAGTGGCTATATATTCAAAAGCCCCTATGTGATGGAATTTTGCGCTCCATTTGTGGGTAATGCGGGCTTTGGGCTTGCTTGCCAGCTCTCAAGTGAAATCATTATGTGCGGGCTTGACTGCGGATATATCAAAGGCAAAACAAAGCACGCAAGCAATTCAATGTATGGCAAAGAAGAAGTTGCTATTCCGCAAAATGCGATACGAGTGCGCGGAAATTTTGATTCTGAAGTGTATAGTGATTCGATTTTTTTGCTCTCTGCGCAAATGATCTCTCAAGCCATACAAACCCTCAAGCCAAAAGTCGCGCTCAACCTAAGCGATGGAATCTACATCGAGCATGCGCGCCCGACAAAGCCGAGTGAATTTGAGCTCAAAAAAAATAAAAAATCAAAATACATAAAGCAAATCAAAAGCTATTTCACAGAAGACAAAAAGCTTATTTTTACAGATATTCGCGATGATTTTTATCTAAGCGAGATTCTGCAATACAAAGCGCAATTACAAAACCTGCTCCAAACGCCAATCACAACCAAAAAAGAGCTTTTTGTGTGGGTGGATTGCGTGTTTGACATCTGCGCGAAAAAATCAGCTAAATCGCCTTATGTGGGGATTTTGTTTGAGGGAAGTATGGCGCATATTTGCCAGAATCTTATGCTTTCAGCCTTGCATTTGCCAAGCAATGACATTCAAGGATTCTGCCAAGATGCCAAAAACAACATCGCAAACGCACTCAATAAGATGATTTTGCGCTATAAAATGCTTATCTCAATGCGGAATTTTATGTGAAACTCACAAAAGAAGTGATTAAAAATGTCGTTTTGTGGAACGAAAAGAAAATGAAAGCCTATAAAGAAGTAGTGCAAAGCCCCCTTGCTACCTCTGCTACCTCATAAACATCTGCGCTAATATCGCCAAAAGCTCCTCTTGCTTTGTGTCTTCAAGTGTGGTGATTTTTGAGAGAAAGTGCTCAGTGCTAATGCAGCGGATCTGATCGCAAAGGATACGAGCTTTTTGCCCCTCCAGCGTGAAATCAACCCTAAAAGGCGCATCAAAGCCCTTTGAGGTAATGGGCGCAATGAGCCTTGTTTGCAAAAAATGAAGCTCATTTGGGCTAATGATAACGCAAGGGCACTTTTTGGCTATCTCATAGCCTTTTGTGGGATTAAGATCTACCCAATAAATCTCAAAACGTTGTAGTCTCAAAACTCCCAATCCTTGCTAATACCTTCAAATTCTTCATTCAAAGCCCGCTCCTCTTTGGCGTGTTTTTTGGCAAGCTTTTGCACGTTTGCTTCATTCCAGCCCTGCCTTGCGGCTTTTTGTGGCTGCAGGAGCAAGCCATTATCAAGCACTTTTAGCTCAATGAGTGCATCTTGCAAATGCGCTTGCTCGATGAGCGCCTTTGGTATGCGGATACCTTGAGAGTTGCCAATTTTAATTAAGCTTGTCATTTCTGCCCCTTTAGAATCTGTAATAATAATTACAAAGTAATTATACACAAATTTACCCCGCTTAACCTTCACCAAACCAAAAAGAAAGTAAAATCACAAAAATAAAAATCTTTGAGGAACAAAAATGACAAGAGCGATAATGACAAAAAAGGAGCATAGAATCTTAAGTAAGGAGCAACAATGGTAGAGCGCTATGCACGAGAGGAGATGAAGGCATTATGGAGCATGGAGGCAAAATATAGCGCGTGGCTAAAGGTAGAAATCGCGCTAGTAAAAGGCTGGAATAAGCTAGGGCTAATCCCTGATAGCGATTGCGAGAAAATCTGTAAAAACGCCAAGTTTGACATCGCACGCATAGATGAAATCGAAAAAGTTACCAAGCATGATGTAATCGCCTTTACTACAAGCGTGGCAGAATCTTTGGGCGAGGAATCGCGCTGGGTGCATTATGGGATTACTTCGAGTGATTGCATTGATACCGCGGTAGCCTTGCAGATTCGCGATTCTATGCAGATTATTTTGCGCGATATGCGGGATTTGCGCGAGGTGATAAAACAGCGCGCAATGGAGCATAAATACACGCTTATGGTAGGACGAAGTCATGGGATTCATGGCGAGCCAATTACCTTTGGGCTTGTGTTAGCAATTTGGTTCGATGAGCTAGGGAGGCATTTACGCGCGCTAGAATCTAGCCTTGAAGGCATTAGCGTAGGACAGCTTAGCGGCGCAATGGGAAATCTTGCGCACACACCAATAGAGCTAGAAGAGCTTGTATGCGAAAATCTAGGGCTAAAACCTGCCCCTGTGAGTAATCAAGTCATTCAACGTGATAGATATGCGCGCGTGATAGCAGACTTAGCGCTTTTGGCTAGCTCATGTGAGAAAATCGCAGTAGAGATTCGGCATTTGCAACGCACTGAAGTGTATGAGGCAGAGGAATTCTTTGAAGTAGGGCAAAAGGGAAGCTCCGCAATGCCTCATAAGCGAAACCCCGTGCTAAGCGAAAATATCACAGGGCTTTGTCGTATGATACGAAGCTTTGTGCTACCAGCAATGGAAAATGTAGCGCTTTGGCATGAGCGTGATATTAGCCACTCAAGCGTGGAGCGCTTTATCTTGCCTGATAGCTTTATCACTACAGATTTTATGCTTGCGCGCTTAAAAAGCCTCATTGAAAAGCTTGTCGTGTATCCAAAAAATATGCTAAAAAATCTCAATCTTACAGGTGGGCTAGTCTTTTCACAAAGAATCTTGCTAGAACTTCCAAAAAAGGGAATCTCGCGCGAGGAAGCCTATAAAATCGTGCAGACTAATGCGATGAAGGTATGGCAGGATTTGCAAGAGGGCAAAAGTGCTTTGAATGAAAAGGGTGAGAGCTTATATCTGCAATACTTACTTGCAGATTCTAAACTTGTGGAGCTTATTGGAGAAGAGGCAATCAAAGAGTGCTTTGAGTTTAGCTACTACACAAAGAGCGTGGATTCTATCTATAAGCGGGTGTTTGGAGAGTAAAGCCTTTGTGCGCTTAAGGATCTATTAATATTGCGAGCGTTGCAATTAAGATTGTAAATGGGATTCTAAAAGCGGATTGCTACACAAAAATGCTAAACAATAAATCGAGTTATTTTATTCTGTCAAGCTTAGCACTTTATCTGTTTGGATTGCTATTTTTATCGGACGTTTTTGCTCCCACATATTGTGGCAATAATCGCACGCCTCGAAAAATTCCTGCGCATAAAAGCGCAAGATTTTCTCCCTACTCAAAGTAGAATCTAACTCCACAAAATCCCCCTCAAATGCCGCTAACCCTTTGAGCCTTGAGAGTGAGCTAGCAATCGGACATATAAATATCTGCCCGCAAGATTTTTGCGTGTCTTTCCCTTGCCACAGACTCACCGCAGGATCGCACCCAGAATCTAAATGGTCAATCCTAGAATCTAAAGATTCCACAGAATCGCGCTTAGAATCTAAAGGATTAATCCTAGAATCCATAGATTCCGCAAAATCCACAGACTCCACAGAATCTATGGAATCTATGGAATCTATTTTAGATTCTGCCACAAAGCCAGCCTGTGTTGTAGATTTTGCGCTAGATTCTGCCTCTGTATGAGTAGCTATTGCTTCATTGCTCATCACGCTTACGCAGGGCATAAGGCAGGATTTGAAATTTTTGATGATCTCCTCTTTGTCGCGTCCTCTTTTGTAGATTTTGCCCGGATCCCACCAAGTCGCGCCCTCTTGCTGCCATATCAGATGATAGGCGATGCGGTATTCTTGAAGCAAATGCGTGATTTTTTCTTGATAAAGCTTGATTTTGAGATTTGGCGAGGTGGAATAGTCGCTGATACTCACCCAGCTTTTATATGATCGACTCAGTGCGATAAGCAGATCTTGCTTTGGGATTATCGTGCCATTGGTTACGATGTCAAAGTTTTTTACCTTTGGCTCGAAGTCTAGTATCTCTACGACTTTTGCGATGTCTTTAAACAAAAGTGGCTCACCGCCGATAATCCGCACATACGAGATAGAATCCACATTTGCAAATAGCTTTTCTAATGCCCCTCTTATGCCTTCAAGCGTGCAAGTGTAGGCATTATTAGAGTCAAAATATTGCATAAGGTTATTGCACGATTCACAGCGCATCGTGCAGCGCGTAGTAAGCACAAGCTCAAAATACGGAATATCCACCTTGCCACGCCACACGCGAAACCGAAAATACGGGCGCAAAAATAGCACGATAAAATTTGTAAGCAAAATCTTGCGCGCGACTTTTTGCATAAAACAATACACAAAACACAGCCTAGAATCCTTATAATCCTTAGTCAAAAACGCACATTGTAGCCACGCATTTTTGCGAAGCGAAAATATCACAATACATTTGCGAAACACAAGCAATGGCGCAAGATAGGCAAGCCTCCATACCTTAAGCATACGCGAGGGAGAATCTGTGATAAATTTTTTGTAATTTTTACGCATAAACGACAAAAACGCGTTGTCACTATTGCGATTAATGTAGCGCAGATTAAAAATTTGTGAGTGTAAGGGGGTTTGCATTATGCCTCCTTTGTGTGTCGCGTTATGTTGTTGGGCTTGATTTTGTGTTTGATTTTGCGTCTCGCGTGTTTTATACGCTTGGCACTCTTGATGTGTTTTGTGCGCTGGCAATACCTTCACCCCCTTCAATGCGCGCTTTATCGCACGAAGGGTATAAAACACAAATGGTGCGTAATATTTGAGATATGCAAGAGTGCTAACTTTAAATGATCGCTTTGTGTAAGATCTCTTTATCTCTGCAAAGAAAGGTGTAGATTTTGCTATTTGCCACCAAGCTTTATCATAAGGGTGCTTTACAAATTCTGGTTTGCCATTTGGATTCCAGTCAATTTTCTCCCATGGTTTGTAACCACATATAAAATGCACTATTACAGGAGATTGGAGTGCTTGGCGGAATTCTTCTAAACTATACACACAAGGTATTACATCAAAGGCTCCATTGAAGCCATTTTTGATGATTTGTTTATCAGAATCAAATCGTAATCTCCTCTCATCAAACCATAAGAAATTCCATTGAAATGCCAGAATCTTTTTTTCATTTTTAAAGATATAGTTGATAAAGTCTTGATCGGGAGCCTCATTGTATTTAAATCCGCGAATTTGGCTCATATCTTTTGTGCGCCATTTGTCAAGATCGATAAACAACATGCCAGAGTTGCAATAATCAGTGGATTTGACAACATTGTCTTTGACTATTGATGTGATATTTGTAACATCACGCACCATAGCGATACTTTTGCCCTCCAAATCCATCTCAAACAATGGACGAATATCTTGTAAAACAAATGTATCAACATCAAGATAAAGGCAGGTTTTTAGCGAGGGAGCTAAAATATCACCAAGCTTTAGGCGAAAATACGCACACCAATTCTGCCCTGCTTCTCCCCAAGAGCGTAAATCTTTGAACTCATCTTGGCTTAGATGATGTAGTGTGATACTTGCGGGGTAGAGTGCATTAAGTTTAGATTCTAGTTTGCGAAGTTTAGCAATCGTGCTTGGCTTTAGTGTATCAGTGATAAGATGAAATGCGATAGGAGTGTGATTTAATGTAGAGTTATTTTGGTTTGGAGTGTTTGGATTTTGGGTTAGATTAAGATTTGAGGCGGAATCTTGAAAGATAGAATCTTTGGAAGCGGAATTTAATGTGGAATCTAAATCTATTTTATTTACTAGATTTTGTGAAAAATGAGAATCTGATTTGGGTTTAGACGCAGAATCTAAAATAGAATCAGCAGAATCTATTGCTAAATTTTTAAGGTTATATTGCCCCCCCCCCCTCGATAATATGGCTATTTGAAGCATTATTTGCTTGATTTTTTTGATTTACTATTGCAGAGATTATACTACTCATTGCCACAGCGCAATATTTTATATAATTATCATCGCAAGTAAAGCAAATTGTATATTCATTATTTTTCATTTTTTGCCTTTTTGTTTGGGATTAAATTAAAAAGCTAGGATTATAGCATATTCTAGATATATTTGTAGAATCTGGATTCTAATTTCCATGAGAGCTAAATCCTCTCTTTTTTGCTATGCGTTCATTGGGCTTTGCTTGAGAAGTCATATTTCAGGGAGTTTGAAATTTTTAGCCTGCAAACCTACAATGAACGCTTATGTTACACTTTTTTATATTTTTTGCTTGACTAAAAATTTCTACACAACCCTAAAATCTGTCTAAAAATAGAGGATTTCTTTACACCCCTTACACCCCTTTGTGTTTGCATAGAATCTGGATTCTATTGTTTTTGTCGTCATTGCGAAGCCCTTTAGGGCTGTGGCAATCCATTTTTGACTGGATTGCTTCTTTCTAAGGGTGCAAAAGAGCACAAATCTTTAGCCTAATATAAGCACACAAGCACTTCATATAAATTTTACATGGACTTTACTTAAGATGTTTGTAGTTTTTACGACGCGTTTTTACAATTCCACTACATCTATCACAAGGAGATAATAATGAAAAAAGTAATACAGACATTAGGTATCGCAAGTCTTGCAAGTCTTGCGATTGCACAAGCGCAAAACTTAGAATCTGAGCTGCAAAATCCACAAGCTCAGCCTCAAAGCGCACAAGAATCACAAGAAGTAAAGGCACAAGAAGCAAGCAAAGACAGCATAGCGACACAAGCCCAACCGCCCAAACAAGAGAGCCTAGCCCAAAAAATCGTCAGTGGCACAAAGCTTGAAGGATTTGGGTTTGCGCGCTATTTTGGAAATTTTGGCACAGACGCAAAAGGTTATAGCCAACAATACCGCCTCAAGCTTGATGTAACCACAGGAAAAGTCAATGGTTACAGCATAACAGGTGGGATATTTTTCTCTCAAGGTTCATCAACACCAGATAGCAGATACGCAACACATGGCTCTATACAAGGCTCACGTGGCTATGTCGATAATGGCAATTATTCGGATAGATTTGGGATAAGCGTATTTAGCGCAAATAAAGATATTGAATTTGGCAATGACTCAAAGCTTGCAATAAAGCTTGGAAGACTCAATCTCAAATCCGCGCTCAATGACAAAAATCTAGACTTAGGGACGGGCGGATTTGTGGCATTTCAGAGCGGGAAAATAGCCTATGAGCTAGGGTATTATGACAGCTGGATTCCGGATAAAACCTCATATGCGTTGCGCAGGAGGCTTCCAAGTAGTTCTGAAGTGCCAAATAGTGGGCGCGCTGTGGGTATCGGTAATAACCTCGCAGTCCTTACAATCAAAACAGGCAAAAACAAAGAAGGCAAAGATCTAGATTTTGGTGGATTTAGCTTCAATGCGACATTGGCAAATGCGTATGAATTTGTCGATTATATGGCACTTCTTGAGGGTGGGTATAAATTTGGCAAAAGTGGTTTGGCACTCAAAGCACAAGTTGTCGCCACAGGGATAAACTCTGATCCAAACAATCTCCAAGTCGGCTACTCTACAAGTAACACAAACACCAAGCTTCCTTTAGGCTGGAGCAATGCCGATGATTATGCGAAATTTCGCGGAATCTATAATGTCAATTTGAGCTATAAAGTCGGCGGATTTACAAGCAAAATCGGGTATTTGGGAAGCTTTGGCGATGGCTATGGGGTGATCTTTGATACCAAAGGCGGAATCGATGCGTCAGGAAAAGCATGGAATGAATACTTTACTGCCACTTATGAAGGGTTTGGCATACTTGGCTCTGGCTCAAAAAACGGCACAGACATTATGCTAGCCTATCTCAACCTCGCCTATAAATTCAAAAACAACATCAAAATCGCGCTTGATACAACTTATGTCGGCGGAAATAATAACTTGCCAATCCTCTCTTCTGCAAGCGATAGCACAAAAGCCGGAGCGATCTCATACAATAGTAATGGTGGGCTTTTGAATCACTCGCAACGATTTAAAAACATAGACTTTGTAGAAATCACTCCTTCAATCGCATATAACTTCACAAAAAACCTTGAAATCAATGTGTTTGCAGCGGTCATGGCAGGTGATATAAACCTCACCAAAACCCGCGCAGAACTTAAATATACTTTCTAAATCTTAACAACCTCAAATCTGTCTTAGGGCAGTTAGCCCGAAGAGCACAGAATCTAAAAATAGATTCTGGGGTTTGATATTCACAAATTATGTTTATTTTGTCGTCATTCTAAGCGAAGAATCCAAAAAATCCAAATACA
Organism: Helicobacter fennelliae; assembly: GCF_900451005.1. Classification (NCBI taxonomy): domain Bacteria; kingdom Pseudomonadati; phylum Campylobacterota; class Epsilonproteobacteria; order Campylobacterales; family Helicobacteraceae; genus Helicobacter; species Helicobacter fennelliae. Next base: position 422,678 of record NZ_UGIB01000001.1, on the reverse strand, counting down.
CTAGATTTTGGATTGCCACGCTCGTTTTACTCGCTCGCAATGACGATAAAAATGCCGTAGAATCTAGATTTTATGCGAACACAATGACGCATTAAGACATTCTAGATTTTGATTCCACCCGATGCAATGGCGGCGCATTACAAAATCCTCTATTTTTAGACAGATTTTAGGGTTGTGTAGAAATTTTTAGGCAAGCAAAAAATATAAAAAAGTGTAACATTAAGTATTCATCGCAGGCTAAAAATTTCAAACTCCCTGAAATATGCAAAAAAGAGAGGATTTGGAATCTAAAGGAGATTTGCAACTTTGCAAGGCGAACGAATGAGTCGCTACTTTTCGTGCGTCGCAATGAGGGAGCCGACGCAATCCGCAAAATTTACCAAAAAGCTAGAATTTAGATTCTCTGCAAAGTAGAATCTACAACGCGAGCATCAAGCAAACTTTTTGTGTATTTACTCTTTGGATTCTCAAACACTTCTTTTGTCGCTCCACTCTCAATGGCTTTACCATTTTTAAGCACGATGACATTATGACACATCGCCTCGATGACGGCAAGATCGTGGCTGATACACATATAGCTTAGCGCATAGGATTTTTGAAGCTCTAGCAAAAGCTCCAAAATCACCTTTTGAGTCGTTTTGTCAAGCGCACTTGTCGGCTCATCAAGGATAAGGATTTGCGGGTTTTTGGCAAGTGCTCTTGCGATCGCTACGCGCTGTGCTTGCCCGCCACTTAGAGTGTGTGGATAGCGATACAAAAACCCTTCATCAAGCTTGACATTTTGAAGCAAACGCTTAATGGTGCTAAGGGCTTGGGCTTGGTGTGCGCGCGATGGTATGGGTGATGATTGTGATGATATATGCGATGATCGCGATGATTGCGGGCATAAAGCCTCATAAATAATCTCATACACACAAAACCTCGGATTAAGCGCAAAAAATGGATCTTGAAACACAATCTGCACATTGTCCCTAAAGCGCAAATCCCGCTTCATCGATGGAAGAGCAAGCGATTCAAATCTACACTGCCCAAAAGTTTGCTCTAATCCCAAAATCCCAAGCGCAAGGCTTGATTTGCCACTTCCAGATTCTCCGATGATCCCAAAGCTCTCGCCTTGCTTTAGGCTTAAGGTTACATGCTCTAGGGCTTTTATTTGGCTAGACTTAAAAAACTTCCGCTTTGTATAAAACACTCCAAAATCAGTAAGACTTAGCAATTCTTTTGACTGCGGGGTGGTTTGGATTCTAGGAAGTCGCAATGAATCAAGCAAAAGCTTTGTGTAAGGGGCTTTGGGCGAAGTGTAGATTCTAGCTTTTGTGCCTTCTTCGATGATTTGTCCTTCTTTCATCACGATGATGTGCTGCGCAAATGCCTTGACAATCTCTAAATCATGGCTAATAAGCACAACACTTGTATCTGTAAATGAAGATAAAAGATTGAGAATCTGCTTTTGGATATTTGCATCAAGTGCTGTTGTCGGCTCATCGCAAATCAGAATCTTAGGCTTTAAAATACTCATCATCGCAATCATCACGCGCTGTGCCTGCCCACCACTTAGAGTGTGTGGCAATCGCGTTTTTATCTCAAGTGCTAATCCAACTTTATGCAACGTCTCATCAAGCAAATTCACCTTTTGCTTTGCGCTAAGTTGGCTATGGCGCGAATGATGTAGCTCAAACATCTCAAGAATCTGCTTTTCTATCGTGTGGAGCGGGTTGAGCGCGGAGAGGGGTGATTGCGGAATGTAGGCGATGTCTTGCCCTCTAATTTTGCGGATTTGCGGATTATGGAGTAGTGATTTGCCGCAAAACTCAATCTCACCGCTGATTTGACTAGGCTTTACAAGCCCCAAAATAAGCTTGGCTAAAATGCTTTTCCCGCTTCCAGATTCTCCGACTATTGCTATTTTTTGGGCTAGATTCTGCGCAGGGCTTTGATCGGAGCTTTGCGCTAGATTCTGCGTGGAAGTTTGTGCGGAGCTTTGATTAGGGCTTTGAGTGGGTTTTGCTAGATTCTGGATTATTGGCACATCAAGGCAAATATCTTGCAAGCAAAAATCCTCAAATCGCGCATAAAGATTGCGAATCTTAAGCATGGGCGTGCGGGTCAAAGCTATCGCGTATGCCCTCTCCGATAAATACAAGACAAGAAAGCAAAACTGCTATGCTGACAAATCCACAAAGTGCCAAATGAGGCGCATTGAGGTTGTTTTTGGCTTGCTCAAGTAGCTCACCAAGACTCGCACTTCCCACAGGCATGCCAAACCCCAAAAAATCCAAAGTGATCAAAGTCGTAATCGAGCTTACCATAAGAAATGGCATATAAGTGATTGTAGCGACCATTGCATTTGGCAAAAGATGTCTAAAAATAATATAAAACGATCCAAAGCCAAGCACTTTGGTTGCTTTGACATAGTCCATATTTCTTGCTTTCAAAAACTCTGCGCGCACGATTCCTACAAGCCCAATCCAACTAAAACAAAGCACGATACATAAAATCCACCAAAAATTTGGCGTAATAAAGCTTGAGAGAATAATCAATAAAAACAAAATCGGAATGCTTGAATAGATCTCAATGCCTCGTTGCCCAAGCAGATCAATAGCCCCGCCATAATACCCCTGCAAAGCCCCAAAGCCTACCCCAATCACCATACTACACACACTCAAAATCAGCCCAAAAACAATCGAAGTCCGTAGCCCATAAATAAGCCTTGCTAGCACATCGCGCGCTTGATCGTCCGTGCCTAGCCAATGCTTAGAATCTGGCGGGGTTGGCGAGGGCTCTTGCAAATCCATAATAATCGTTTCATAACTATATGGAATCAACGCCCTAATCACGATGTCATCTTTGAGAAGTTGCTTGATATAAGGATCATTATAATCTGGCTCACTCTCAAAATCTCCGCCAAAAGCAGTCTCAGGATAGACTTTAAACAAAGGAAAATAAAAGTGATGATTATGATAAATCAAAAATGGCTTGTGGTTTGCGATAATATTTGCACTCAAGCACACAACGCAAATCAAGCTAAAAAGGATCAGTGAATAATACGCGCGTTTGTTGGATTTAAAAGTGCGCCACCGCTGCGCCCAAATGCATTTTTTGGCTTCTTTGAGTGTGGAGGGCATTACTTTTTGGCGCGTGCTAAGCGTTTGGCTTGACTCATAAGCTTTGTCTGTGGGCTGTGTGTGAGGAGGCATTATGCAACCATAGCTTAAATTAACTCCCTCTTGCTATATCGCAAGCGAGACCAAAAGCTCATCATAGAGTTGTTTGTAGGTGGATTCTCCCAAAAGATATTTGACAATCTCTAGTCCAAACAAAATAGCCGTGCCTGGACCAGCTGAAGTGATGATGTTTTTGGAAATTACGACTGCTTGATTGAGTCTTTGGGTTGTTTGGTTATCGAAGTTTTTGAACTCCTTTTCGCACCCCGGATAGCAAGTAAATGCCCCGCTTAAAACATCCGCTTCATTTAGCACGATAGGTGAAGCGCAAATTGCGCTTACAAGTTTTTTTGAGGCGTGGAGTGTTTGGATTATTTGCAGGATTTTTGGGCTATTTTTGAGATTAAGCATACCTTGGAATCCGCCCGCTAAGACAATGCCCTCCAAAGAATCCACCGCTATTTCATCTACTGCTTTTGGCGCAGCAATCTCAATACCATGCGCGCCTTTGTATAATCGCGCTCCATTGAGCCCGCCTATAAGCACCTCTAGCCCTGCGCGCCTAAGCACATCAACTATGCTTGTAAATTCGATCTCTTCAAAACCATCTGCTAATGGAACTAAGATTTGTTTACTCATTATTCACCTCGTTTTTTTTTAGATTTTGGATTTAGAATTTAAATCTTTTCTTTTTGCAGATTGCTTCGTTTGGCTTATCTTGTGTTATTTTGGCGACGCACGAAAAGTAGCGACTCACTTGGTTTTATCTTACGCCAAACTTGCAAAACTACAAAAATAAGCTAAAAATAGAAAACTTTTTTACGCTCTCTTGTGTTTGTATAGAATCTAGATTCTATACCATTTTTGTTGTCATTGCAAAGCCCTTTAGGGCTGTGGCAATCCATTTTGACTAGATTGCTTCGTCCTGTCGTCCTCGCAATGACCGAGCAGGCTTGTCATTGCGAGCAGTTGCAAAACTGCGTGGCAATCCATAGAATCTAATTTATCTCTTTTCTTATTTTTTTATTTTTGGATTCTTCGCTTGCGCTTAAGAATGACAGATTAGATTCTAGTTTTACTGGATTGCCACGACTTCCTAGCGGAAGCCTTGCAATGACGACAAAGATAGATTCTATGAAAACAAAAAGAGCGTGTAAAAAATTCTAGATTTTAAGATGAGTTTGCAAGGGCTTGATAAATTGTGAAATTTTGAGAAAGGAGATAAGGCTAGTCGCCTATCGACGAAACGAAAAACAAACTCGCAGCTCAAATCGCTTAAAAGCTAGAATTTAGATTCTATGTAAAAGTAGATTAAAATCTACTTCACCTTCTCAACATAATCCCCCGTCTCAGTATTCACGCGGATCACCTCACCCTCTAGCACATGAAATGGAATCTGCACGACCGCGCCTGTCTCAAGCGTGGCAGGCTTTTTGCCCGCACTTGAAGTATCGCCTTTGAAGTTTGGCGGTGTTTCAGTGATTTTGAGCTCGACAATTTGTGGTGGCGTTACAGAAATTGCCTTTTGATTATAAAAAAGCACCTGCATAGACGCGCCATCAAGCATCCATTTGCTCGCGTCTCCGACTTGATCTTGCGTGAGTGCGATCTGCTCGTAGGATTCTGGATCCATAAACTGATAATAACTCCCATCAAAATACAAATATTGCATAGGTTTTTCTAAGATATTTGGCTCTTCGCATTTATCACCTGCGTGGAAAGTTTTTTCGATCACCTTGCCATCAAGAAAGGATTTGATTTTTGCGCGCACAAATGCCGCACCTTTGCCGGGCTTAACATGCTGATACTCAACGATTTTGTAAGGAATCCCATCAACTTCGATTTTGAGCCCTTTTTTGAGCTCACTCATTCCGATTGCCATTTTTGCTCCTTTATTTTGGTTTGGATTTAGATTCTGCGAGTCTGCCATTAAAACAGACAAAACAGGAATAAATTAGGGATTTTATTGCTACAAGGCTTGCCCTGCTTGCAATAGCGATAAAATAAATCCAGAATCTCAAACAGATTTTGGATTTATTGGATTGCTCTAGTAAGTCTTAAGATATAACAAAATAGAATCTAGATTTTTAGATTCTAGATTCTGCCTATATTTTCCCAGCGCTTCCTAAAATCTGCATTCTCTCAACCATCACCTTTTTCATCGCTTCCATTGCTGGAGTAAAAAACTTGCGTAAGTCAAATTGTGTTGGATCGTTATTTGCGACTTTTCGCACCTCTGCCATAAACGCGATTCTCAAATCTGTATCAGTATTGACTTTATTTATCCCGCCTCTTACAGCTTCTTTGAGGAATTCAAAAGGCACGCCCTTGCTACCTTTGAGATCGCCACCTGTGGAGAGAAAAGCATCGCGGACATAATCTGGAATCGCACTTGCACCATGCAAAACAAGCGGAATATTTGTCCTATGTTTGACTTCTTGTAATCGCTCAAAATCAAGCTTTGGCTCACCTTTGAATTTAAACGCGCCATGGCTTGTGCCAATCGCAGGCGCGAGATAATCAACCTTGCTTTTGGCGACAAATTCTTGCGCTTCTTCAGGATTGACAAGCACCGCATCTTTTTCATCAACTGAAATATTATCCTCAATCCCCATAAGTCGCCCAAGCTCCGCTTCCACGCTTACGCCTTTGCTATGAGCGTATTCTACGACTTGTGAAGTTAGTGCTAGATTTTCCTCAAAGCAATGATGAGAAGCATCAATCATCACTGATGTGTAACCAGAATCTATGGCTTTTTTGCAGGACTCAAAGCTTGTGCCATGGTCAAGATGAAGTGCCACAGGAATGTGAGGATAACGTTTTGCCATCACATCAATCATCGCTTTTATCATATCGATGCCTAAATATTTGATCGCTCCCTCACTTGTTTGCGCGATGATAGGTGATTTCGCTTCATCTGCTGCGCTAAAAATTGCATTGAGCATTTCAAAATTTACAAAATTAAACGCCCCTACACCATAATGCTCTTTATGAGCCTTTTGCAGAATCTCATTTCCACTCACCAACATCGCAGACCTCCTTAGATTGAGAGTTTGATATTTGCTTTTTTACGCAAATCATCGACTTTTTGCTTCATTTCTTGCTGGACTTTTTGCTCTCCTAGCATATTCATAAGGGGTTGTTTGATTTGATCGAAGTCATAGGCATTTGCTTTTTTGATTACATAGATAATGTGATACCCAAAGTCTGTCTTTACAGGCGTTTTTGAATATGTGCCATTATTCATACTAAATGCCGCATCAGAAAATGGTTTAACCATATTGCCTCTTTCAAATGCGCCCAAATCACCACCATTTTGAGCTTGTTTATTGGCTGGATCGATAGTTTGTTTATTAGCTAGCTCGATAAATTTTTTCTCGACATTGCCTTTTGGGGTTTTATTAAGCTCATCGATAATCTTTTGCGCTTCTGCTTCTGTTTTTACGACGATATGGCGCGCATGGATATTTTCTTTGTCAAATTCTGCTTTATGAGAATCAAAATACGCCCTTGCGTCTTGCTCTGTAATGTTTGTCTTTTGTGCGATTGTGCGGATTTCAGTTTGCGCCCATGCTTGGATAAGCAGTCTTTCTTTTATGCTTTTTGTGATTTTGCTATATGCATCTTGAAATTCTTTTGTAGAATCAAGCTTGTTTTTTTGCGCTTCTTTGGCGATAAGCACATTATTGATAGCTTGATCGACTAATTCTTTTTGCTGTGCGCTTGGAAGTTTGCTAAAGTCAAACCCGGGATTTTGCGTTCTGATCTCATCAAATACATCTTCTGTGATCTCGACTCCATCAACAACTGCCAAAACCTTTGCTTCCACAAAGCTTACAAAACCAACACTCAAAATTCCTGCAAGAACAACGCTTACTAATTGCTTTTTCATTATGTCTCCAAATTTATGATTTGACTGCAAAAACAGCTAGGCGCAATTCTATCTATATTTTGTAAATTACACAATCTAGCGCAAAGATTATGTGAGATTATGTTTTGCTTTTTGCGGTTTTAGATTTTGGGTTAGATTTTGCAAAATGTTGTAATATTTCATTTTTGAAGTTTTTTAAAGTTGCCAAACAAATAAACATAATCAACTATAAAATATTAAGATTAAGGAATACAAATGGATTTTGATGTGATTGTCGTAGGTGGCGGGCATGCAGGGCTTGAAGCGGCGTGCATTGTTGCTAAAATGGGCGCAAAAGTGCATTTGCTAACGCTTTTGGTAGAAAATATCGCACTTGCAAGCTGTAATCCAGCCATAGGCGGACTTGGTAAGGGGCATTTAGTCAAAGAAATAGACGCATTGGGCGGAGTTATGGGGATTATCACCGATCATTGCGGAATCCAATACCGCACACTCAATGCCTCAAAAGGACCTGCCGTGCGAGGCACGCGCGCACAAATCGATATGGACGCATACAGAATCTATGCACGCAATCTCGCGCTCAATACCCCAAACCTTAGTATCTCGCAAGAAATGGCAACGCAGATTCTGCTTGATGAGTCGCAAACAAAAGCCATAGGCATTCGCACAAATATCAACAAAACCTACACTGCACACAAAATAATCATCACAACAGGCACATTTCTTAAGGGATTAGTGCATATCGGGGAAAATCAGATTCCAAATGGGCGATTTGGCGAGAGTGCGAGCTATGATTTAAGCACATCGCTTGCGAGTTTAGGACTCAAAATGGGTAGGCTAAAAACCGGCACTTGCCCAAGGATTGATGGGCGAAGTATTGATTTTGGGATTTTAGAGCAGCATAATGGCGATAGCAATCCGCCTTATTTTAGCTACCACACAGGCTTTGCAAATAACTTTAAGCCAACCCAACTGCCTTGCTTTGTCACGCACACAAATGAGCGCACACATACTTTTATCCGCGATAATTTTCATCGTGCGCCACTTTTTACAGGGCAGATTCAAGGCGTAGGACCGCGCTATTGCCCTAGCATTGAGGACAAAGTCAATCGCTTTTCAGAAAAGTCAAGTCATCAGCTGTTTTTAGAGCCACAGACAAAAGACTGCGTAGAATACTACATAAACGGGCTTTCGACTTCTTTGCCTGTGGATATTCAAGAAAAAGTGATCGCTTCAATTCGCGGATTAGAGCACGCCAAAATCACGCGATATGGCTATGCGATAGAATACGATTATGTCGATCCAACCGAGCTATATCACACGCTTGAGACCAAAAAAATAAAAAACCTCTATCTTGCCGGGCAGATTAATGGCACAACAGGCTATGAGGAAGCCGGCGCACTTGGGCTTATGGCTGGAATCAATGCGACTTTGAGCTTGCAAGAGATAGATTCTGCTCGATTTGACTTTGGCTTAGAATCTTTGGTGTTATCGCGCGATGAGGGGTATATTGGCGTAATGATTGATGATTTGGTTACCAAAGGCACACAAGAGCCATATCGCGTATTTACCTCGCGAGCTGAGTATCGATTGCTTTTGCGCGAGGATAATGCGATTTTTCGAATGCTTAAATACGCAAAAGCTCTGCATACCATTGAAGAGTCGCATTACAGGCTGTTTAAGCAAGATATGTGCGATATAAAACAATCACTTGAATTTTTGCAAACCCATTTCCTCACGCCAAATAAACCCACAAATGCGTTTTTGGAATCCATACACCAAAGCCTGCTCAATGACAAATCGCCGATGTTGCTTATTGTCGGGCGCGATGAATTTAGCACAAAAGATTTCAAAACCTTGCAGGATTTTTTATCTCAATATAAAGATTCTCAAGCTTTAAAAGATGTGAAAGACTCAAAGGATTCTAGCGCGATTCCAGATTTTGCAAATATGAGCCAAAGGGTATTAGAGCAAATCCACATAGAATCTAAATACCATAGCTATATCAAAAAACAACAAAACTCAATCCAAAATATGCACACCATGCTCCAAGTCAAAATCCCTGAAGACTTCATATATAGCGGAATCTCGGGGCTTTCTTTGGAGGTTATAGAAAAGCTTAGCACTCATCGCCCAAGCACGCTTTTTGAAGCTTCGCAAATCAGTGGCATAACGCCAGCAAGCATTGATGTGATACATTTGTATATCCATTTGCGTAAATCCCAAAAACTAGAGCGATAGGAATAAGCTATGAAAGAATGTGCCTCTCTCCTTCAAAAACTCATACAATACCCAACCATAACGCCCAAAGAATGCGGAATCTATGAATTGATACAATCATATCTCAATGACTTTGAATTTATACACATTAGCGATCATGGCGTCCAAAATCTTTTCGCATACAAAAAAGGCGCGCTTGATAAGCATTTTTGCTTTATGGGGCATATTGATGTCGTGCCACCGGGCGAAGGCTGGAGTGTAGAGGCATTTAGCGGGCTTATTCAAGATGGCTATATCTATGGCAGAGGCGCACAAGATATGAAAAGCGGTGTGAGTGCTTTTGTCTGTGCGCTCAAAGATTTTTTGGCTCAAAGTAAAGCCCAATCACTTCCCTTGCCAACGCTTTCTATCTTGCTTACAAGCGATGAGGAGGGCGCAGGCATTTATGGCACGCGCATTGTATTAGAGCGATTGAGCGAGCTTTGCTTACTTCCTGATATGGCACTTGTCGCAGAGCCTACTTGCGTGCAGAATCTAGGCGATATGATAAAAATCGGCAGGCGAGGTTCAATCAATGGTGTGCTAAAGATTCTAGGCAAACAAGGGCATGTCGCGTATCCACAAAAATGTATCAATCCTACCGAAGCACTTGGCGGAGTTTTGGGCGAGATAGCAGGAGTAAAGCTAGATTCTGGAGATGAAAATTTCGCGCCCTCAAAGATTGTGATTACAGATATGCGCGGTGGAATGGAGGTTGTGAATGTAACGCCAAATGAGCTTAAAATAATGTTTAATATCCGCAATTCTCCAAATACAACACTAGAAAATGTGGAGCATTATTTTGCGGGGGTGATTGATAAAATCAAGCGCAATGAGCCTAAGATTGTATGCGAGCTTACACTCAATCAAAGCTCAAAGCCATTTCTCACACAAAGACAATCTCCACTTATACAAGCCCTAAGCCAAAGTATCCAAAATATCTGTGGCACAATGCCTACTTTAAGCACAAGTGGTGGGACAAGCGATGCGAGATTTTGCGCAGGATACAACATCGCAGTCGCGGAATTTGGCGTGTGTAATGACAGAATCCATAGTATTGATGAGCGCGTCAAAATCAAAGAAGTCGAAGGGCTTTATGAAGTTTTTATGGAGCTTTTGAGGCAGCTGAGTGCAAAATATAGATGATAGAATCTGGATTCTAGAATCCATGAAAACACAAAGGGGCGTTAAGAAATCCTCTATTTTTAGGCAGATTTAGTCAGGGTTGTGTAGAAATTTTTAGACAAGCAAAAACACAAAAGTGTAACATTAAGCGTTCATTGTAGGTTTGTAGGCTAAAAATTTCAAACTCCCTGAAATATGCAAAAAAGAGAGGATTTAGAATCTATGGAAATTAGATTCTATATTATTTTTTTTATCGTCATTGCGAGGCTTTCGCTAGGAAGTCGTGGCAATCCATTTTGACTGGATTGCTTCGTCCTATCGTCCTTGCAATGACAAACCTGCCCCGTCATTGCGAGCAGTTGTAAAACTGCGTGGCAATCCATAAAATCCACTTTAGATTCTACACAAACACAAACGAGCGTAAAGAAATCCTCTATAAATAAACACAAAATTAAGGTTTGTTTTATTGAATTTATTTTAGAATCCAAATTTTATTATTCTTTTTATTCAATTCTTTAGATAGCTTAAAGATTACACTTTGGACCGGTGGGTGAGTTGGCTGAAACCACGTCCCTGCTAAGGACGCGTAGCCGCAAGGTTACCGAGGGTTCGAATCCCTCCCTGTCCGCCATTATTTACTCTTTCTACTAAATCTAAAATTAACAACATTAGGTTGCATAGGCTACGTGCAATACCACTCAAGCTTGACAACACAGAAGTAATAACAGAACAATAAGATTTTTGGTTATAATTTTGCTTTTATCACACCATAAAGGAAAAATATGCATTGTATATTATGTCATAGCTCGCAAATTGTGGATATTCAAAGCATTAGCAAGGCAACTTTAAGTTCTCTTTATCGTAAGAATTTTGGGATTGATATAGAGCGACTTTTGCATACTGATTTGGCATATATGCATTGTCAAGATTGCGATTTGCGATTTTTTGCTTGTCTTGATGGAAGTATTCCAACTGGTGATAATGATTTTTATAATGCTCTCAATCAGCTTGATTGGTATTATTTTGATGAGAAAAACGAATACAGCTTTGCCAAAGATTTTATCAAAGAAAATGCCTCTGTGCTTGAAGTTGGTTGTGGTAAGGGGGCGTTTGCCAAATATATTCCACAATCAGCTACTTACACAGGACTAGAATTTAGCACTGAAGCAAAAACTATGGCAGCAAAAAATGGCATCAACATACAAAACATAAGCATTGAAGATTTGGCTTTGCGATATATAAAAAAAAGTCAGAAAGAGAAATTTGATGTCGCTTGCAGTTTTCAGGTATTAGAACATGTGAGCGATCCGCATAGTTTTATTGCTTCACAAATTAAGGTGCTTAAGTCTTTATCAGATTCCACTTCAGATTCTACCTCAAATAGCGATATTGTCGGGGGGGGGGGGGCAAATAGATTCTAGTTTGCTTATTATTGCAGTTCCAAGTGAAGATTCATTTTTGCATTATGTTACCAATGGTATCTTAAATATGCCTCCTCATCATATTTCGCGATTTAGCGATACAACTTTGCAAAATATCGCAAAAATTTTCTCACTCAAGCTTATCACACTCTATCATGAACCTATCCAAAAAGAACATTATGATTTTTACAAAAGCACAATGTTAGCGCATTTACTTCTTGGTGAAAAATCACTTCTTGATGTCGGAATCTATCGAAAAGTTGTCAATAAATTAAGCAAGTGTGTCAAGCCTTTTATAAAAATCCCCAAAAATGCAAATGGACATACGGTTGTAGCTGTGTATGAGGTGGTTTAAGATATAAACATACAAAGTAAAAATATAAAGCATAAAAGAAAGCATAAAAGATTCTAGCTTTTGGGTAAATTTTGCGGATTGCGTTGGCTATCTCATTGCAACGCACAAAAAGTAGCGACTCATTTGCTCGCCTTGCAAAGCCCCAACACTCTTTTTGTGTTTGTGTAGAATCTAAAGTGGATTTTATGGATTGCCACGCAAAATTTGAAAATTTTGCTCGCAATTGAGGGGCAGGTTTGTCATTGCGAGGACGATAGGACGAAGCAATCTAGTCAAAATAGATTGCCACAGCCCTAAATGGCTTTGTAATGACGACAAAAACGATAGATTCTAGATTTTATGTCGTTTTGTCGATCCTCTAAGTCAAAGACTCTAAAACACAATCTTAGGATTCTAAGAAATTTTGAGAATTTTTAAATTTAAGAAAGAAATTGCTACAATCAGCATTTATTTTAATTTTTTAAGGATTTAAATGATGAAATATGCGTTTATTTTTCCGGGGCAGGGATCGCAAGGTATCGGAATGGGACAGGAGTTTTACGACAACTTTGAGATCGCCAAAGAAATGATAGAGCATGCAAGTGATGCTCTTGGGATTGATTTCAAAAAGCTTTTGTTTGAAGAAAATGACAATCTCAATCAAACCCAATTCACGCAGCCAGCGATTTTTTTGGTTAGTCAGATTGCCCATAGTATTTTGCAGCAAGAAGCACCTATTTTGGCAGAGCTTGCTTTGGGGCATTCTTTGGGAGAGATTAGCGCGCTATGTGTGGCTCTTGGGATTGGGTTTGAAGATGGTATGAAGCTTACTCAAAAGCGAGGCGAGCTTATGAGTGCGGTTTGTCAAGGAAAAGATGCGGGAATGATGGCTGTCATGGGATTAGAAGATTCTGTGCTAGAGGGCGCATGCAAAAATCTTCAAAATGATGGCAAAAGCATCTGGTGTGCGAATTATAATGGCAATGGACAAGTGGTTTTGGCAGGTAAAAAGTCGGATTTAGCACAAGCAGAATCTCTACTCAAAGGGCTTGGCGCCAAAAAAACAATCATTTTGCCGATGTCAGTAGCAAGCCATTGTCCTTTATTGGAGCCTATGTGTGGAGAATTTAAACACATCATTAGCCCGATGCTTCAATCAGAATTTGCCCTTCCTATCATCTCAAATGCGACAACAAAACCATATCGGACAGCCACACAAGCCATAGATCTTCTGACTTTGCAGCTCACAAGCCCAGTGCTATATAAGCAGTCTATTTTGGCGATTGATAATCTCATTGATGTGTATATCGAGCTAGGGCATAATAGCGTCCTAAAAGGGCTTAATAAACGACTTAGCGATAAGCCAACCCTAAACATCTCAAATATAGCCACACTTCAAGATACAATCACATATATTCAAAAGGAGCGCGAATGATTATTGGCATTATTGGGGCGATGAATGAAGAGATTCAGCCGTTTTTGAAGCTTTTTGATACGCACGAAAAAATTGAGTTTGGAAAGAATGTGTATTATCGTATTAGTTACAACAATACAGAAATTTACCTCGCTTATAGCAAAATAGGAAAAGTCCATGCTGCCATTACTGCAAGCAGTATGATATTACAATTCAAATGTGAAAAAATCATTTTTAGCGGTGTAGCAGGAGGATTGCAAGGGCTAAAAGTCGGAGATTTGCTCCTTGCTACAAAGCTTTGTCAGCATGATGTGGATATTAGCGCATTTGGTCATCCTTTGGGGTTCATTCCTGAGAGTCAAGTATTTATCGAGTCAGATTCTAGTCTCAATGCCATAGCCAAAGAAGTGGCTAAAGATTCTGGTATCCACCTTTATGAAGGCGTTGTCGCTTCAGGCGATCAATTCATTCATTCAATAGAAAAAAAACAATGGATTCTCAAGCATTTCAATGCCATAGCAGTCGAAATGGAAGGAGCAAGCGTGGCTGTGGCTTGCGATTGTCTGGGCGTTCCTTTTTGTATTTTGCGATCCATTAGCGATAGTGCCGATGGAGAGGCAGATGTGAGCTTTGATGAATTCTTAGAATCTTCAGCCAAAATAAGCGCGCAATTTGTCAAAAAAATGATTGACAAAATCATCAAATAAGCAATAACAAACAATCAAGGGCGATAAATTCAAGGGCAGATAAGGGCAGATAAATGAAGGAGGATTCATGCACGATAAATCCAAGGCGTTTAGCTTGATTGAGCTTGTATTTGTGATCGCTGTGATTGGGATTTTGGCAGCTATTGCGATCCCAAAGCTTACTGCGACACGATCTGATGCGCAATATGTAGCAATAAATAGCGATATGCAGACAATCATTAGCTCTATCCAAGCTCACGCACTCACCACAGATCTTGGTAGTCAAACGCTCAATGGAGCGTTGATTATGCAAGTAGCGGGGCTTTCGCCATCGCGGTGGATCGCTTCTACAAATGGCGTGCGACTTGCCAAAAATGGTGCGATTGACACTACAAATAATTGCGTCTCAATCGACATCACCAATCTTCATCTTATAGTCTCTGTGCAAAATCTTCCAAATTCTCCGCTTTGTGTAAAGCTTGCAAAAAACTATCCTACACCATTAAATATCAACCTTGCAAACACAACATTCTAAGGCGTTTAGTTTTATCGAGATTGTCTTTATACTCGCTTTGTTTGGGATTTTGCTAGGTATTGTGATTCCAAAGCTTCAGATTCCGCAAAAAGCATGCTATACAAAGCTCGCGCACAATCTCTCAAATCTACAAAATCATCTCTCATTTTTTTATACCAAAGCCACACTCTCACAAAGCCACATCGATCAGAATAAAGTATTTGCGCTCATTCAATCTCATCATTTTGAATCCAAAAATTGCTTTTTAGGGTTTGAAAAATCAAGATTTATCGCCAAAGCATTCAGCCAAAAAACAACCTTTAGTATCGAGCCAAATGATTTGAGCGTGCAGCCTTCATTTAAATGTCCTTTTTCATCAAATGCCCTTTGTCGCGAGATTTTAAACAGGACAAAAACAAAATAATCACAAACATATCACGCAATACCATCGCATTAAATTTGAGATTTATTGCCAAAAGTTATGTTATTTTTTAGAATAAATGAGATAATATTGAGAAAAATTTTTGAGGATTTGGGTGAGATATATGTGTGATATATTTTGGGGTAGAAAACTTGCTAAAAGGCTTGGTGCGGTTGTTATATTTGGCTGTATGGTTATGTTGTTTGGAAGCTGTTCTTTGCTTAATATCGTCCAAAAAAAGCTCAATGAAGGAGAAATCAAAGGTGGCTTGCATTGGAGAGTGGATAAAATTATCGTTGATAATCAAGAATATCAAGCCCCGCAGGTTTTAGCCAAAATCGCACAAGACAAACTCCAAAATAAGCTCAATGACACAATTGATGATAACAATGATAGCACCCCAACTCATACGCCAAATGACACCTCTGATGATATTCCTGATGATAATCTCGCAGATTCTGCAGAATCTAAAGCTACCCAATCCCAAACAACATTGCAAGAGCTTGCAGAAATTGATGGCATAGCGACAATGGATTTTGATGAAAAAAATGGCAGAATCTCTGGCTCAAGTGGTTGTAGTGCTTATTTTGCAAGCTACACATGGACTGAAAAAACAATCATCAACATCACGCCCGGAGGACAGACGCGCAAAATATGCAAGCCAAATGAAGTTATGCGTTTTGATTTTAGGTTTATACGCGAATTAGAAGGCTCATTTATCGTGCTTCAGCCTAATGACAAATCAATGATCTTAAAAGGCAAGCAAATGCAAGTCTTTCTCTCAAGACAAGAAGCACCTGATATGACTGAATGATACAAACAATGGCACGATTTCATCACATAATTTCACACAATTTGTGGCACATTAATCACTCGCACCGATTATGTCGCGCATATCGCTTATATAAGTCAAGTTTGGATTTGAAATGGCAGAGATTATTTTAGATTCTGCGCGCTTTATACATAATCTTGATTGTATAGCTCATCACATCAAATCCCGCCAAAAACTAGCACTTGTGCTAAAAGATAACGCGTATGGACATGGATTAGTAGAGATAGCTCAAATGGCAAAAACCTATGGAATCTGTAATGTATTTGTCAAATCCTATGCAGAAGCTCTAAAAATCAAAGATCTTTTCTCATCTATCTCTGTGCTTTATGGAGGCGTGCCAGATAGCTGCCCAGATAATATCTACTGCTCGATAGCCTCACTAAGCCAGCTCCAAAGCCTCCATTCTCATTGCAATATCGAGCTTAAAGTCAATATCGGAATGAATCGCAATGGTATAGAACTTAGCGAACTAGATTCTGCACTGCGTATAATTATCGAGCGATCATTGCGCTTGGTTGGGGTGTTTGGGCATAATGGCTATGGCGATAATGATGATGAGACGTTTTTTACTTCTCAAAGCACTTTTAGCCACATCAAGCAAAAAGTCAGCACCTTTTGTGCCACACACAATCTCTCACAGCCTAGATTCCATTCATTAAGCACAAGCGGGACATTGCGCTCAAAACACATCACTGATGATTTGGTGCGTATTGGCATAGGCGCGTATGGGTATCATACAAGCGAGATTCCGCTTGATGTAGAATTCAAACCTATCGCGAGTCTTTGGGCAGATAGAATCTCTTCTCAACATCTTAAAAAAGGCGACAAAATAGGCTATGGAGGCGTAAGTGTCGTGCAAAAAGAAGGAATCTTTAGCACTTATGATGTCGGCTATGGCGATGGATTGCCAAGATTGGCGCGTGGATTTGGGAAGCTTTTTTGCGCGAGCGGAGAGGAGATTTTGCCGATAATGTCGATGGATTGCTTCTCTTGTGAGAGCCAAAAAGACAGAATCTGCGTGTTTGATGATGTAACAGGATTTGCCCGCGTTTTTAGGACGATTCCTTATGTGATCCTTACTCATCTCTCACCATTTTTGAAACGAGTTGTCATCTAGTGAGAAATCAGAACCTAGCACCACATCAAAATCAGAATCTAGAACTTCAGAATCCAGAAAATCTAGCCCAAAACAGAGCCTCTCTTTATTCGCACGCTCCGATTGATTTTTATTTTTCGCATACGTCTAGAGATTTTGTCGTGAGTGAGATTCCACTCTATGAATTCAGCGGAAGTGGCGAGCATAGAATCTTGCAACTTCGCAAAAAAAACCTCACCACCTTTGAAATGCTCAAAATCCTTAGCGCATCTTTTGGCTGCCCGCTAAGCAGTATCGGCTATGCAGGGCTCAAAGACAAAAGCGCGACAACAACGCAATTTATCTCACTTCCAAATGTATATGCGAGCGATTTTGAATCAAAAATCGCGCACCTTAATTCTAATCTTGATTCTGATATAAAGCTTATCTCAAGCACACTTCATAATAACAAACTCCGCTTAGGACATCTCAAGGGCAATGCGTTTTTTGTGCGCCTAAAACATGTCAATAAGCTCAATGCCACAAAGCTTCAACGCGTCATTGATGAGGTGGGAGAGTTTGGGTTTGCAAATTTCTTTGGATTCCAGAGATTTGGCACTGATGGCGATAATTACAAACTTGGAAGAGATTTGGCACACAAAAAAGCCTCACTCAAAAATAGAAAAATCAAAGATTTTCTCATCTCAAGCTATCAGAGTTATTTATTTAATCAATGGCTCAATAAACGCATTATTTTAAGCATTTATCTTCATCAATTTTCAGCCAAAGAAGCCCAAAGCGCACTCAAAACAGAAGGGCTAGATTTGAGTTTGGATTCTATCAAAGCTATTCAAGCCCAGCCGCAGCGATTCAAGCTTCTTGGCGGGGAATTATGCTGTCATTATCCGTATGGAAAATTTTTCTCGCTAGAATCTTGCATTTCAAAAGATCAGTATATGCGCTTTCATAACACAGGATTCTCGCCCACAGGTGCGCTAAGTGGCAAAAATTTACAAGTCGCAAAGTATGCAGCATTTGAAGTGGAGAAGATATTTTTAGATTCTGCGCTCTCTTGTATTGGAAGTCGCCGTTATGCGTGGGTTTGGGCGAGTGATATAAGCTATACTTATAAGCCTGAAGAAGCACATTTTGAGCTTAGCTTTAGCCTGCCAAAAGGCTCATACGCGACAACATTTTTGGAAGAAATATCACATAATACATTTGCCAAAGAATAAATCAAAAAGCAAAGGAGAAACAATGAGTCTTGAGAGGATTTTTTTTACAAACACACTCAAAACCTATATCGTTTTAGCCCTTTATATCGGAATCTTTATTGTGATAGGCTTGCTTGTTGATATTGTGCGCATTGATGCGTTGAGCTTAAGTAGCGGATTTGCAGCATTGCTAAGCTTTCAAGAATTTCCATTAGTAACTTGCATTATGGCGTGCGTAGGCGGACTTATCGTGCTTTGGACGCTTAATCGCTTTGATGTGATTATGCTTAAAGGTGAAGAATATGAATTACTCCAATCCCTCTCTAACCCAAACGTCACGCAAAGGCGGATATTAAGCGCATTTGATGAAGTGCTAAGGCTAGCAAATTTCAAGGCAAAACCAAAGCTATATTTGATTTATGCAGATTATATGAATGCTTTTGCAAGCGGGTGGAAAGAGGAAAACTCGCTTGTAGCAATCACTCTGCCCTTAGCACAGAATCTAGATGATGATGAGCTCAAGGCAGTTTTAGCTCATGAGATAAGCCACATTCGGCATGGTGATATTCGCCTCACGATGTGTGTAGGGATTTTGAGTAATATTTTATTGCTTGTTTGCAATAGCGCGACATATTTATTTATGGGTGGCAATAGAAATTCTGGCGCGCAAAGTGCGAAGATGATTTTACTTGTTTTGCAATTTGTCCTGCCTCTTTTGACGATGTGGTTGCAGATGTTTTTGAGCAGATCAAGAGAATATATGGCTGATGGTGGTTCAGCCTACATTATGGGCGATCCACACCCGCTTATCTCCGCACTCCAAAAAATCTCTAATCATTATGCAACCCACCACACAAGTGCGCTAGATTCTAATCCAACGCGAAGAGCGGCGTATATTTTTGACTTTAGCGATGCATTTAGCACGCACCCAAGCCTCAAAAACAGAATCAAATCGCTCCTTCACAGAAGCAATACAATTTGATAATGTGATAATGTGATAATGTGATTGCGACAATAAAGGCAGACAATGGATACAACAGCATTTGAAGAGTTTTGTAATCGCATAGGCGAGAATCCTAAGCGCGAGGGCTTACTCCAAACCCCAAAGCGACTTCGTGAATGCGAGGAGTTTTTGTATGGTGGATACAAAAAAGATCCCGCGCTAGCTTTAGGCAGTCTTTTTAAAAATAATGGCATTGATGAGATGATTACATTGCGTAATATTGAGTTTTATTCAATGTGCGAGCATCACATTTTGCCATTTTTTGGATCTATTAGTATCGGCTATGTGCCAAATGAATACATCGCTGGAATCGGTGGTTTGGCGCATTTGATCGAGGTTTTTACAAGGCGATTGCAAATCCAAGAAACACTTACAAACCAAATCGCAGATACGATTATGGAGATACTCAAGCCCAAAGGCGTTATGGTCGTGTGTGAAGCCAAACATTTATGTATGAGTATGCGTGGATTACAAAAGCAAAACGTCACGATCAAAACAAGTGCCGTGCGCGGACTTTTTAAGAGTGATTCAAAAACAAGGACAGAGTTTTTGCAGCTTATTGCTCATTCGATTGGTTAGTTTTGTTTTTTATTAAATGTATTTGGAATGTATTGATTTGCTTTACTTACATTACACTAATTTTATTTTTTGCTTTGCAAAATGCAATTTAAGGAACGAGATTTGCAATATAGGGATTTGTAAGGTATAGTGTAAAGATTTGTCAAACAGCTCTAAAAGAAAATAAGGAAAATAATGCCCGCCCAAATTGCGCCGCCCACATCACACAAACCACCACATAAGCCCACACTATCTATGCCATCTGCACCGCCAATTATATCCACCACGAAAGCCACGCAAGCCTCACAAACTACGCAAATCGCTTATATCACTATCGCCAATAAAGAATTTAGACTTGCCAAAAACTTTATGAAATATGGATTTATATTCCGCCCATTATTTGTGCTGCTTAGCATTATTTCACTGCTCTATATCCAAAATCTCATCTTGCTTAGTTTGATATGTTATTGTTGTGGCATTATTTGTTACATGTTTGGAGTATATATTTTCTCAAAGCTCACGCACTCACAGATTTTTTTATATAATTTATGCAGGTTTCTTACATTATGCGTGCTAGGGATTAGCATTGCTATTTTGATTCGTTTTATTCATTCTTATGTTGTTCAGATTTCTTGTATTGCGTTTGTAAGCTGTCTTCTCAATCTTTGGCTGATTTTTTTAGAATACAAAATCGCCAAAGAGCTATCAAATCTTACGCGTATTGCGCTATTTATGAGTGCTTTTAGGGTGAAGTTTATCTCATCAGTGTTATGGATTGTTATATTGTTTGTTTTGGGGGTTTTGGTGATTTTTGGAATGGATTTACAATACATCATACAGATTATGGATACACAAGAATTTGATTTGTTTATCAAAGATAATGTATTGGCAATTTTTTGCTTCAGTAGCGTGATTGTCATTATTTATGTAAGTGTTTTGACTTCTTTGCTGCTTTATGGTAGAGCGTATTTTTCTATCGCACAATCTCTCATCTTACAGAATCAAAAAGCATAAATAGACAAAAACATGAGGGCATAGAGATAATGGATATTGTGTCGCATTTAGAGGCTCATCTAAAAATTTTTCATCAATGTATCTTAGAATGGTATAGCGCATTTGGTAGAAAAAATCTGCCTTGGCGAAACTACAAGCGCGATGGAAGCGAGGCTTACAAAGTCTATGTCAGCGAGATTATGCTCCAGCAAACGCAAGTCTCAAGGGTTTTGGAGTCGTATTTTTTTCCATTTCTTAATGCATTTCCAACGCTCACCTCTCTAGCAAACGCCAACACAGAAGAGGTTTTGGCATTATGGCAAGGGCTTGGCTACTACACAAGGGCGCAAAATATGCAAAAAACTGCCAGAATCTGCGTGCAATCTCATTATGGCAATCTCCCAGACAACACAAAAGCTCTGCTTGCACTGCCGGGCATTGGCACATATAGTGCGGGCGCGATTTTGTGCTTTGGGTTTGGGCAGAGTGTAGGATTTGTCGATGCTAATATTAAGCGTGTTTTTTCACGACTTTTTGCAAAGCAAAATCTCACCCCAAATGAGCTTTCATCATTGGCGCAGGCACTTTTAGATAAGCACCATAGCTTTGAGTATAATCAAGCCTTGCTTGATATAGGTGCGACTATCTGCACACCCAAAAATCCAAAATGCCTCATCTGTCCTATTTCTAGATTCTGCAAAGGCAGGGCAAGCTGGCAACTTTTTGGCATAAATAAAAAAACACTCTACCAGAATCTAACTCTAAATCTAGCCATAATCCTTGATAAAAGCCAAAAACAAATCGCACTCATCAAAGCCAGCCAAAAGCTCTACAATAATCTTTATAATCTACCACAAATCGCACAATCATTGCCACAAATCCCGCAAATCCCACCGCAACCCAATCAACCCCAAAATTACACATTTATCGGTGATTTTAAGCATTCTTATACCAAATACAAAATCCATGCAAAAGTATGGATTCTAACCCAATCAATACATCAGAATCTACAATCCCAGAATCCACCCCATAATCCACAAAACCAGCACAATCAGCAGGATTTCGCGCAAAATCTAATTCTCCAGAATCCAAAACTCCAGAATCTAGATTCTTGCAAGTTAGATTCTCAAATCGCGCCCAATAATACAAATCCACAAAACACAAATCCACAAGATATGTCAAACACACCAAATGCGCTAGATGCGCTTAATGCAGCGGAGTTTTTTAGCCTTGATGCGCTCCCGCCTATTTCAAATCTCACTAAAAAAGCACTTGATATTTTCTATCGATATAAAAGTTTAAAATAAGATAAATTGCTATACAATAAAGCACTTTTACATATTTAGGGGGTTTATATGCAGAAAGATCCGCAGTTTGGGCTTCTTTTGGAGCGGCAAACACTCATCACTTCCAAAACAAATCTCAAAGGCTTCATCACTTATTGCAATCAAGACTTTTTGCGTTATAGTAAATACAACGAGTCTGAGCTTATCGACGCCCCGCATAGCATTGTGCGCCATAAAGATATGCCTCGTTGTGTGTTTAAGCTTTTGTGGGATTATGTGCAAGGTGGCAAAGAAATTTTTGCGTTTGTCAAAAATCTCAATAAATACAAAGAGTTTTATTGGGTGTTTGCCAATATCACGCCATCTTATGATGATAGAGGGCAGATTATCGGGTATTATTCTGTGCGCAGACAGCCAAATTTCAAAGTGATCCCAACCATAAGCGAACTATATCAGAATCTATGCGCGCTAGAGGCTTCAGGTGGAATGCAGCAAAGCCTCAAAGCCCTTGATGACTTCATAACCAAGCAAGGCAAATCCTATAATCAAATCATTTGTGAACTCCAAGAGCAGAGATAAAATCTAATTTGTTTTATTTTGGCAATACCTTCACCCCCTTCAATGCGCGCTTTATCGCACGAAGGGTATAAAACACAAATGGTGCGTAATATTTGAGATATGCAAGAGTGCTAACTTTAAATGATCGCTTTGTGTAAGATCTCTTTATCTCTGCAAAGAAAGGTGTAGATTTTGCTATTTGCCACCAAGCTTTATCATAAGGGTGCTTTACAAATTCTGGTTTGCCATTTGGATTCCAGTCAATTTTCTCCCATGGTTTGTAACCACATATAAAATGCACTATTACAGGAGATTGGAGTGCTTGGCGGAATTCTTCTAAACTATACACACAAGGTATTACATCAAAGGCTCCATTGAAGCCATTTTTGATGATTTGTTTATCAGAATCAAATCGTAATCTCCTCTCATCAAACCATAAGAAATTCCATTGAAATGCCAGAATCTTTTTTTCATTTTTAAAGATATAGTTGATAAAGTCTTGATCGGGAGCCTCATTGTATTTAAATCCGCGAATTTGGCTCATATCTTTTGTGCGCCATTTGTCAAGATCGATAAACAACATGCCAGAGTTGCAATAATCAGTGGATTTGACAACATTGTCTTTGACTATTGATGTGATATTTGTAACATCACGCACCATAGCGATACTTTTGCCCTCCAAATCCATCTCAAACAATGGACGAATATCTTGTAAAACAAATGTATCAACATCAAGATAAAGGCAGGTTTTTAGCGAGGGAGCTAAAATATCACCAAGCTTTAGGCGAAAATACGCACACCAATTCTGCCCTGCTTCTCCCCAAGAGCGTAAATCTTTGAACTCATCTTGGCTTAGATGATGTAGTGTGATACTTGCGGGGTAGAGTGCATTAAGTTTAGATTCTAGTTTGCGAAGTTTAGCAATCGTGCTTGGCTTTAGTGTATCAGTGATAAGATGAAATGCGATAGGAGTGTGATTTAATGTAGAGTTATTTTGGTTTGGAGTGTTTGGATTTTGGGTTAGATTAAGATTTGAGGCGGAATCTTGAAAGATAGAATCTTTGGAAGCGGAATTTAATGTGGAATCTAAATCTATTTTATTTACTAGATTTTGTGAAAAATGAGAATCTGATTTGGGTTTAGACGCAGAATCTAAAATAGAATCAGCAGAATCTATTGCTAAATTTTTAAGGTTATATTGCCCCCCCCCCTCGATAATATGGCTATTTGAAGCATTATTTGCTTGATTTTTTTGATTTACTATTGCAGAGATTATACTACTCATTGCCACAGCGCAATATTTTATATAATTATCATCGCAAGTAAAGCAAATTGTATATTCATTATTTTTCATTTTTTGCCTTTTTGTTTGGGATTAAATTAAAAAGCTAGGATTATAGCATATTCTTATGTTTATTTTTATAGGCTTTATCATTGCAAAATCCAAAAAATCCCAAACGATAAAATCAATGATAAAAATAATTAAAAATTTCATTATGTTTAATGTATGTATTTTAAGCTAGGGTAGAATCTAGGCTTATTTTATATATAAGGATAAAACATGAAAAAATCAGTAGTGATTGTAGGTGGAAGTATCGCTGGGCTCACGACAGCTCTCGTGCTTGCGTCAGCCAAAAATAGTGAATTAGACTTTGATATTACTATCATTGATGATGACAAGGGCGATTTGAAAATTGCAGCGATTTATAATATGCCGTTGTTTCCAATGGGTGCGGAGGCAAAAGAAATCCTTGAGACAACAAAAAAGCAAATCGACTCATTACTCAAAGTCAAATACATTCAAGGAAGTGTAACTGAAGTGAGCGGAAGCAAGGGAGATTTTGTGGTGAAGGGTGCAGACTTTAGCCAAAAGGGTGAATATGTCGTGCTTGCAACAGGTGCTTCGCGGTTTGACATACAAGGGCTAGGCGATATAGTCCGCCCGCACACACTTATGAATAAACCAAACAAAATCAAGCTGGCTTGCTCTGGTCGCCAAATGGTTAAAGAAGGCGTATATGCCGCAGGGCTTGCTTCGGGCGTAACCACGCAAGTAGCATGCGCTATCGGAAGTGCAGCTGAAGCAGCATGCGCTATCCTAAGCGACATCAAAGGCGAAGTAAGCATAGTCCATGATACGCCAACCTCACGCAAATAGATTCCAAATAGATTTTATGTAAATTATGTAAAATAGACTTCAGCCTAGAATCTAGATCTTGAATTCTAGATTCTAGGCTGTTTTTGTCATCATTGACGCGCAAGTAAAGAATCTAAAAGCATTTTCTACATATCCTCCTTGTCTGTGTCTTTATCTGCGAGCAAAACAAAAAAGCAAAATTGTAGCACCAAAACCATAAAATTAAGCCTTTCAAGCTAATATAAAAGCTATAATGACAAGGCTAGCTTATCAAGCAAAATAAATACTAAAAGGAGCTACAATGTGCGGAATCCTAGGCACTATTCCAAATACAAATAAAAACCACTTCGCCCAAGCACTTGACACACTCACACATAGAGGACCTGATGATTTTGGTGTATATCATGATGAGTGCATTTCTTTGGGGCATAGGCGATTATCGATTATTGATTTGAGTCATAATGCCAAGCAACCAATGGCTTATAAATCTTGTCGGGGGGGGGGGGCAATATTATATTGTCTTTAATGGTGAAATCTATAATTTTTTAGAGCTACGTCAAGAGCTCATCGCCAAAGGCTACATATTTCACACAGATTCTGATACTGAAGTAATCCTTGCAAGCTTTGATGCATGGGGCGAGCAGTGCCTCAATCGCTTCAATGGTATGTGGGCGCTTGCGATTTGGGATTGCCAAAAAAGACGACTTTTTCTCTCTCGTGATAGATTTGGCAAAAAACCGCTTTTTTATGCCTTCACCAAAGACAAAAACAATCAAGATATATTCGTATTTGCCTCCGAGATGAAAGCGATTTATCCATATTTGCGCGAAGTTCGCCCTGCTAGCGATTTTTCTACGATGACAAAAATAGAAAATATATTTGATTATGAAGGAAGCGAACACACCTTAATTGAGGGCATTAAACGTTTTCCTCACTCACATTTTGCCTATTATGAGCCATATACAAAGACGCAAACCCCACCAAAAACGCTTCAAGTAAAGCGATATTATTCAATCCTTAATCACCTCATCACGCCACTTCCAAGCTACACTCAAGCAGTGGAGCGATTTAGGGAATTATTTTTGGATTCTGTGAAGATGAGAATGAGATCTGATGTGGCTATCGGCACGGCATTAAGCGGAGGGCTTGATTCTAGCTCTACGATGTGTGCGATGGCATATTTGCATAATCAAGGCGCAAAATCTAACCCCAAAGAATCAAATCTACGAGAATCAAATCTCCAAGAATCTAACGCGCGAGAATCCAAAGACTGGCAGCACGCTTTTATAGCTTGCTTCAAAGACACGCCACTTGATGAGAGTAAATATGCCTCTCAAGTTGTAGATTTTTTAGATATCAAAGCGACTTTTTTGGAGATAAATCCGCTTAAATTTTGGGATAAAATCGAGCATTATTTTTATATGTTTGAAGATGTCTATATCACAAGCCCGATTCCAATGATCGCCACTTATGAGGCTGTGAAGCAAAATGGCGTGAGTGTTACGCTTGATGGGCATGGCGCAGATGAGCTTTTTAGTGGATATGGGCATATTATCGAGGCACTTTGGGACGCTAGATTCCGCCCCAAAAAAGCACTTGATATTTTGCATACACTAAACCAAACGCGCGCCCAGCCTTGCCCAAATAAAGCACTTTATAAAGAAGGAGCAAAATTCCTCCTAAAAACCTTTATCAAAAAAACCACCGGCTACAAGCTCAAACTTCCGCAAACGCACACTCATCGTCATTTTGACACGCTCGATCATTTTAGCGCGCAACTTTATGAGATTTTTTATCAAACAATTTTGCCGACACTTTTGCGAAACTACGATAGATATTCGATGATTAATGGCGTGGAGATTCGTATGCCATTTATGGACCATAGGCTTGTGGAGTTTGTCTTTAGTCTGCCATTTGATTATAAAATCCGCGGTGGCTACACAAAAAGGCTAATTCGCGATAGTGTGGATAGCTTTATGCCAAAGGGTGTAACTTGGCGAAAAAGTAAAATCGGCTTCAATTCGCCTTTTATGCAGTGGCTAGAGCGCGACAAAGCACATAATGGGCTTAAAGAATGGGCGCTTGATTTGGTGCATTCAAGGGATTTTTTGGAATGCGAGCTAGTAGAAAATCCTACCAAAACCGCCAAACAAATAGAGCAAATTTGCGCTGGTGCTTACAATGCAAACGACATAGGCGGACAAATATGGTGCGAGCTAAATCCTTACCTATGGCAAAAATCGCTAAAAAATGCAGTGAAATTTGCTTAGATTCTCATCATTTGTTGTTGGAATTTCAAGGTGGTTTAAGAAAATATAGAATCTAGAATCTATCGTTTTTGTCGTCATTGCGAAGCCCTTTAGGGCTGTGGCAATCCATATATTCTATCTTGCCTAAAAATAGAGGATTTTTTAACGCTCTTTTTGTGTTTGCATAGAATCTAGATTCTGCCTTTACAATTCCAAAAACTTCGCGATTCTTTTTTTGCGTTTTAAATATTTGCTATAATGCCAAGCAAAAAGGAGTTGCTTATGGAATTTTGCTGTTCTTCTCGTATCTCAAACCTTTCAGAATCCGCCACAATCGCTATCTCGACTCTTGCCTCTGAGCTCAAAGAAAAAGGGCGCGATATTTTGAGCTTTTCAGCAGGTGAGCCTGACTTTGATACGCCATTGCCAATCAAAAAAGCCGCACAGCGCGCGCTAGATTCTGGATTTACCAAATACACGCCTGTATCGGGTATCACAGAGCTCAAAGTCGCGATTGCAAACAAACTCAAAAGAGAAAACAACCTACATTATGAGCCAAATCAAATTCTTGTCAGCAATGGCGCGAAACAATCGTTATTTAATGTGTTTCAAGCACTTGTAGATTCTGGCGATGAGGTGATTATTCCTTCGCCATATTGGGTAACTTATCCTGAGCTTGTTACCTATAGTGGGGGCAAAAATGTATTCTTAGAGACTTCCGCGCAAACGCAGTTCAAAATCACCCCAAGTCAGCTTGCAAACGTTATCACAGATAAAACCAAAGCATTGATTCTCACAACGCCATCAAACCCCACTGGAATGGTGTATTCTAAGCAAGAGCTTACAGAGTTAGCGCACGTGCTTAAAGGAAGCAATATCGCCGTGATTGCTGATGAAATCTATGAAAAGCTTATGTATGACGGGGGGTTTTGCTCTGTGGGAGCTGTGGATTCTGATATGTTTGCGCGGACGATCACAATCAATGGGCTAAGCAAATCAGTGGCGATGACTGGCTGGAGGATAGGCTATCTCGCTTCCGCTGATACAAAGCTTGTCAAAAAAATGACGAATCTTCAATCACAATGCACTTCAAACATCAACTCAATCACGCAAAAAGCCGCGATAGTCGCGCTCAATGGAGAGGTGGATTCTGAAATAGAATCTATGAGAGAGGCATTTGCTAGAAGGCGCGATCTAGCGTGCGAGATGATAAATCATATCGATGGATTGGAAGTGCTAAAGCCACAAGGGGCGTTTTATTTGTTTATCAATATCCAAGGTGCGCTGAAAAATAGCGCGTTAAATGATGCATTAAAAAGTAATGCATCAAAAGGTGGCGAGAGTTTGGAGTTTTGTAAGCAGGCTTTGGAGCGCACGGGGCTGGCATTTGTGCCGGGTAGTGCGTTTGGTATGGAGGGATTTATACGAATGAGCTTTGCATGCTCAGAGGAGCAGATTAAGCGAGGGTTAGAGCGGTTGGGGGATTTTATCCGCACGCTTTAGATTCTAGAATCTAATTTATAGAGAATCTAAATCCTCTCTTTTTAGCATATTTCAGGGAGTTTGAAATTTTTAGCCTACAAACCTACAATGAACGCTTATGTTACACTTTTTTATATTTTTTGCTTGCCTAAAAATTTCTACACAACACTGACTAAATCTGCCTAAAAATAGAGAATTTCTTTACACCCCTTACACCCCTTTGTGTTTGCATAGATTCTAGATTCTATGGAGATAAAAAGAGCGTAAAGAAATTCTAGATTTTTGAATAAATTTTGGGGTTTTGCAAGGTGAGCGAATGAGTCGCTACTTTTCGTGCGTCGCACTGGATTCTGGATTACGTCGGCTTCGCGCCTCGCAATGATGAAAAACAACATAAAATCTAGAATCTAAATCGTCATTGCGAGAACGATAGGACGAAGCAAAAGAGAATCCACTTTAAGTAAAGCATAGATTGCAACGCTAACGCTTAAGACATGCAAGAGGCTGGATTGCCACGACTTCTTGTGAAGTCTCGCAATGACACAACTTTAGATTTTATTAAAAACTTGGCGAAATTGGAGATTAAAATTATGGCTTTGATTTGCGGGATCGATGAGGCTGGCAGGGGAAGTTTATGTGGAAGTTTGTTTGTCGCTGGCGTGGTAGGCGAGGAGCAGATGATGAGTGAGCTAAAGGATTTGGGTGTCAAAGATAGTAAAAAGCTCTCTAAACAAAAGCGATTTGCCATTGAATCCTTGCTAAAAAGTAGAGATGATATGTGGTATTTTGTCGTGCGCCAAGAAGCCAAAGATATAGATTCTAAGGGCTTAAGCAGATGTCTAAAAGAGAGCATAGAAAAGATTATAGGGTATTTTGAGGCGCGATGTGGGGTATTTTATATAGATGGCAACACTTGCTTTCATCTTCGCTCAAATCATCAACGAACCATACAATCCATAATCAAAGGCGATGATAAGGTGGCGCATATCTCTTGTGCATCGATTTTTGCCAAATGTGCGAAGGATCGAGAAATGCAAGAGCTTGATAAGCTCTACCCGCAATACAATCTCAACAATAACGCAGGATATGGCACAAAATCACATATCGATGCGATTAGCAAATATGGGCTAAGCCCGCTTCATCGCAAAAGCTTTGTGATAAAGCAACAGGCAAGCTCACAAGAGCCTCCGCGATTGTTTTAGATTCTGCTTGGGTAGATTCTCTCTATTTTTTTATAAAATCTATGCAAATCTCATCACCAACTATAACTCATATTTACCCCATATATGCCTCTTCCTGTCGCATCGGTCGTAATATCGGGCGTGATGATGACTTTTCTAGGTTTATAAGACGTGGTAAAAACCCAAGCCCAACCCCATGCGATGGCACTTCCAACAAGCACTTGCCAAATCGTGTGTTTGCCAGCATACACCCTTGAAGCATCAGTTACAATACCAATGCCAATTAAAGGAAGCGCGCTTTTCCAACCATAGCGATAAAACACAAACCCAGCCGCACTAAATGATCCTCCGGCATGTCCGCTTGGCATTCCTTTATAGCTATCACAACAAGGGCGTTTGGCAAAGGCTACACTATTGCCATTATCATGTGCGTATTGAAAGCTTTTTTTGATGATTTCTATCGTCCCTTGCGTAACCAAAGTCCCCGCTGCAAGCTGCCACACGCCCTCATAATCTTTCATTCCAAGGCTTACAACCATAACCCCAACCGGAGCAAGCGTCAATACATCTCCAAGCATTTCAAAATCGCTTTTTGCATGCAAGGAATGTGAAGCACAAAACAATGCCACACCCAAAATTATTTTTTTAAACATTAAAATTAGCTCTTTTATAAATAATTGTAAAAATGAAAGCGAAATTCTATGATTTTTCTTTTTGGCATTTTTCGCAAATCACAAAAAGGCGCATATCGTGGCTTACAAGTCTTGCTTTGTAGGCATTAGCGACTTGAATCTGACGAGATTCTATCTCTTCATCGACAAATTCAAGTATCGTTCCACAATTTAGGCAGATGATATGATCGTGATGTTCTTTTGCAGCTATTTCGTATCTTTTGCCTGATTTGCCCGGCTCTAAAGCAGTGATAAAATTTTCTTTCTCCAAAAACCCCAAGATTCTATACACTGATGAAATGCTGGTTGATTTGTTTCTGGTGCGGAGTTCGGCGGTGATTTCTTCGGGGCTTAGATGTCGTCCGCTTTTGTAAAGCACAGAGATGATTTCTTCGCGTTGTT
Source organism: Helicobacter fennelliae (assembly GCF_900451005.1). Classification (NCBI taxonomy): domain Bacteria; kingdom Pseudomonadati; phylum Campylobacterota; class Epsilonproteobacteria; order Campylobacterales; family Helicobacteraceae; genus Helicobacter; species Helicobacter fennelliae. The sequence goes on along the minus strand of NZ_UGIB01000001.1, from coordinate 391,828 downwards.
TTGAACTTTTGAGTCCATTTTGCTTGATAGAATGTCTAAGTCTTTTAAGAATAGATTCTAGGGTTTCTAGTCTATTTTTCATCGCTCTTGCTCCTTTTTTGGTCTGTATTCTTTAATATTGTGGATAACTTTTGTATTTGAATGATTCTTATTTTACAATAAAAATGATTTAATTTTTTCAAACATTTGAGAATAAATATAAAAAATCTAGCAACTTTTGCTGTTTTTTTGAGATATAATAGCCAACTCTAACACAAAATACTGAGGGCAAAGGATAAACAATGTTTGGAAGTTCAAGTCGTGAAGTAAAATTAACAATAGAAAAGCAAGCAACAGAGATTGCAAGCCTCAAAAAAGAAATCGAGCTGTATAAAAAAGTCGTTGGATTTTCTATGCAAGAAGGTATGGTTGGGATCAAAAATGGTGAAGTGATCTTTAAAAATTCATTTGCTCAAGATCTTAAAAATCTCAATGAAATCGTGCAGCATTTAAACAAAGAATCATCTGAGGTTACAACTGGCGATCACACATATAGCGTTAAGTTTTTAGAAATTGATGGTGTTGAATTTTATCGCTTTGTGGAGGCGGATTATCGTTGCAATACAAATGGGCTTGATCTTTTTTCTGTGTATTACAAAAGCCTAAAAGATGGCATTGTCGGGACGCAAACTTCTTTGCAAAAAATCCTAGAAGAGACAAAAACATTATTTGAAAAAGCCCAAAACAACGAAGATGTCAGTGCGGTAGTCAAAGATAAAAGTGCAAGCGTAGAGAGCGATATCAGCTCTTTATACGAAAGAATGCAAAACGCAACGGAATTAGTCGCCTCACTTGCCCAAAGAAGCAATGAAATCACAAATGTGGTTTCGCTTATTGATGATATTGCTGAGCAGACAAATTTACTTGCACTTAATGCAGCGATTGAGGCAGCAAGGGCTGGCGAGCATGGAAGAGGGTTTGCTGTTGTTGCTGATGAGGTGCGAAAGCTTGCTGAAAAAACACAAAAAGCGACAAAAGAAATTGCTATTGTCGTAAAATCCATGCAACAAGAAGCAAGCGATATACAAACAAGCACTGAAGAAACCTCACATCTCACTCAAGAAGTCAAAAGCGGCATTGATGAAATCTATGCAATGGCTGAAGACACAAAAACAGCCGCACAAGCTGCTAAATATTCTGTCAAAATTTGTGATAATCAGATTTTCTGCACGCTTGCAAAGCTCGATCACACGGTGTTTAAAAACAATCTTTATGCGATTTTGTTTAAAATCAATAATTCGTTTAATCAAGTTCCGCATACAAATTGCCGATTGGGTAAATGGTATTTTCAAGGCGATGGTAAGGCTAACTTTAGCGATACTGCTGGATATAGAGAGCTTGATGCTTATCATGCGACAGTCCATAATGAAGCAAATACATTGGCACAATCTATCGAAAATGGTATGCCACTCAAATCCTACATTGATGCAAAAGTTTCAGCTATGGAAGAAGGAAGCAATGGCGTAATGCAATGTATTGATAAAATGCTTGCAGAAAAAAATGAACAAATCATAAAACAAGCACATCTCAATGACCAGCCCACACATGCGCAACCCGCACAAGCGCAACCCACACAAGTGCAACAGGCACAACAAGCGCATGAATAACTAAAATCTATGAGTGATTTTGAAATGTAAATAAGCGTAGATTATGTTTAAAAAAATTGCCTTATGTTTCTTCATTGTCTTTGTGGTGGGGATTGTAGGTTATATCTTTGTGCTGTATATGGATTTGAGTTCAGATATTGACAAAGTCAAAAACTACCACCCCAAATTAGCCACACAAATTTATGATCGCAAAAATAGACTGATCGCCAATGTGTTTGACACAGAATTTAGATTCTATGCCAAATTTGATGAGATTCCGCCAAGAATGATTGAAGCACTTTTAGCAATAGAGGATACTTTGTTTTTTGAGCATGGCGGGATTAATTATGATGCGATCATTCGCGCAACCCTAAAAAACATCAAAAGCGGACGATTTGCCGAGGGCGGAAGCACGCTCACACAACAACTCATCAAAAATACAATCCTCACAAGAGAGCGGACATTAAATCGAAAATTTAAAGAAGCATTGCTGACATTTCAAGTTGAGCGTGTTTTGACAAAAGAAGAGATTTTAGAGCGATACCTTAATGATACATTTTTTGGGCATGGGTATTATGGAGTAAAAACTGCGGCTTTGGGGTATTTCAAAAAATCGCTCTCGCAGCTTACCCTCAAAGAAATCGCAATGCTTGTTGGGCTTCCTCGCGCACCAAGCATTTATGATCCGACAAAAAATATTGATTTTTCACTCTCTAGAGCAAATGATATTATACGAAGAATGTATGATTTGGGCTGGATCTCAAAAGAATATCAAGATGCCTCGCTTGTGGAGATTCCGGTTGTCTATAACCAAACTTTAACCCAAAATATCGCCCCTTATGTAACGGATTTTACACTCAAGCAGCTTAGCAATATCAAAGACATTAAAACCGGTGGATACACAATCAAGCTCAATGTCGATCTTGAATACCAAGCCCTAGCACAGCAAGCCATCACCAATGGATATAAAAATATTCAAGAGCGATTGCAAAAAGCCTCAAAAAACACAGCAGCAACAGAGGAAGATTCTCCTCGAAGTTTGCTTAATGGCGCAATGGTTGTAACTGATACTAAAACAGGCAAGATTCTAGCACTTGTGGGTGGGGTCGATTATAACGAAAGTCCATACAATAGAGCCGTAGATGCAAATAGGCAAGTCGGAAGTAGCATTAAGCCATTTATCTATCAAATGGCATTTGACAAAGGGTATTCAATAGCGACGCAAGTTCCTGATGCAGCGAGGAATTTTGATGAGTGGAAGCCAAAAAATGTCAGCGGTAAATTTCAAGGAATGGTTACACTGCAAAATGCTTTGATGTATTCAAGAAATCTTGCCACGCTTAATGTCGTGCAGCTTATTGGGTTTAACGATGTGTATAATGGGCTATTGCGCTATGGATTTAGTAATTTTAATAATGATATGACAATTGCGATTGGAAGCTTGAATGCTACACCATTGCTTTTGGCTAGAGAATATTCTATTTTTTCAAATTACGGCACGAGGGTTGATCCGCTTCTTATTGATAGTGTTGTAGATTCTCATGGCAATGTATTTCCTTTTGATACAAAATCAGAATTTATCACCTCTCCAGAGCAAGCGTTTCTGACAATCTCAATCCTCAAAGATGTCATCACAAATGGGACAGGAAGAAGAGCAAAAGTCAATGGAATCGAAGTCGCAGGCAAAACAGGCACGACAAATAATAATATAGATTTGTGGTTTTGTGGCTTTACTCCAGATATTCAGGCTATTATTTGGTATGGAAGAGATGATAATAAATCCATTGGAGAATACGAAAGCGCGGGGCTAGTTGCTACTCCTGTTTTTGCGGAATTTATGAGTAATGTCCTTAAAGTTGAGCCAGCATTGCGCAGGAGTTTTCCTATACCAAATGGTGTAAAATCTAAAACTATCGACAAGCAAGTTTTTTACTATACAGACACTTCACCCCTGCCAAATAACATCAAACAGCAAGATACAAACGATCGGCTTTTGTGGTAATCTCATCACCAAAGTTACATGTAGAGTTAAATCCATTTTTAGATAAAACACGCTACAATACTCACCAATTTATAGTCGAGGTTAGATAAAGGTTGGAAATATGAGACTCAAATTAACGCATATTGGATATATCGCAAACAAAATCGCTCTTGATTTATACAATTCACATCTTGTTACCCTAAAAGTTCCATTAGAGACAATCGCTAAAATCGCCAAAGATGTGTTGGAAGCAGACTACAAAAAAGAAGTAAGCATCGATCAAAAAGCACAAGAGATTTTGGAGAAAAATCAGCAAGAAGCGGAATTTTTACGAGCTGATGAGAGGCAGTTGTTTTGGATGATAAAAAAGCAATTAGCCGAAGAGAAGCACTTTTTATTGCAATGGGACGATCGATACAATGCCCTCTCTCATATTATTTTAGATTCTCTATACAACAAGCAATACATAGAATTTAATATCAACAAAAACCGAGTCAAAAACATTATTTTTAAGGCGATTGATGAGTATTCTAAGCTTCATGAAAATATCCAAGATGAAATTATGCAAAAAATAAAAACATATAAACGAAAGCTTTTGGTCGGAACTGATGAGTATGAGCTTGTGTATGAAAAGCTTTATAATGAAGAGTTACGCAAAAAAGGATTTTTATAATGCAAGATGTATCGCTCTATTTTGCCAATGGTTTGTTTTGCAAGGCAAAGGCATTTAGTGGAAATGGAACGAGTATCGGCGAGGTTGTATTTAATACCTCTCTTACAGGCTATCAAGAAATCATCACTGATCCGAGCTATACTGGGCAGTTTATCGCTTTTACTATGCCAGAGATTGGCATTGTTGGGGTGAATACAAAAGATACTGAAAGCAGAAGTATTTTTTGTCGCGGGGTGATTGTGCGACATTATCATGATATGCCATCAAACTTTCGCTCTGAGCAGTCTTTAAAGCAGCTTTTAGATTCTCATAATATCTTGGGGATTTGTGAGATTGATACGCGGACACTTACAAAAATAATCCGCACGCAAGGTGCGATGATGATGATAGCCTCTACTCAAATACACGATAAAAACGAGCTTGCGTCTTTATTACGCAATGCTACACCCATAGAATCTGAAAATCACATCGATTATGTCTCCACAAAAACAGCCTATACTCACAAAAATGGGATTTTTGATTTTGCGATTATGGATTATCAGATTCCACCCACACAGCACAAAATCATCGCTATTGATTTTGGGATCAAAAGAAGTATTTTAAACGAGCTTGTTAATGTTGGATTGGAAGTAGAGGTTATGCCTTATGAGTTTAGCGCAAATGATATTATCTCGCGTTACAAACAAGGCGAGATTCAAGGGGTATTTTTGTCAAATGGTCCGGGTGATCCAAAGTTTCTCAAAGCTCAAATCGCGCAAATTAAACTCTTGATTGAAGCTAAGATTCCGATATTTGGAATCTGCCTTGGGCATCAGCTTTTGGCAATCGCAAATGGCTATGAGACATATAAGCTGAAATTTGGACATCATGGTGGCAATCACCCTGTAAAAAATATCTCCACAGATTCCATAGAAATTACAGCCCAAAACCACATCTATTCTGTGCCTGAAGAGATTGAAGCAATCGCTACAATCACTCATAGAAATTTGTTTGATTCTACGATTGAGGGTGTAGCGTATAAAAACGCGCCAGTGTTTTCAATCCAACATCACCCAGAAGCAAGCCCGGGACCACGAGAATCTACTCTAATTTTTCAAGAATTTGCAAAGCTTATCAAAAGCACCATCTAATATCGATAAATACGAATAAAAAGCCATAAATACACAGCAGAAAAAGCTATTTTCTGCATAAAATTTTTAATAAATTATCAATTTTTAGTATTTTATTTTTGAATTTAAGGTTTATTTATATAGAAATATTTTAGAATAAATCTTGATTCTTTGATAAAAGAATCAAATTAAGGAGTTAATAATGAAGACTATGCGATTTGCTTTTTTGCTTGGTATCAGCACGAGTATGGCGTTAGCACAAGTGGATTCTAGAGATGTGGATTCTAAAGACATCACTCAAGAGTTAGATTCTCAAGAAAGAAACCTTAATGAACGAGAATCTAGTGCAAAACAAAAATTTGCACTTGAAGCTGGCGTTGAGATATATAATAAATTTGGTCTTAACGGAAGGGGCGCGAGTCCAACAGATAGCTATGGCTATGTTTTGGGGCAAATAAATGGCATATATTCTTACAAAGGATTAGAAATCAAACTAGGTGGAGCGGGTGCTGGGCTCACTTATGATTCTACTCGTTATGGATATGGTGCTGGCGGATTTGCAAGCACAAGCGGTGGCTTTGTCAATGAAGCATACAACTACATCGGTTATTGGACAGGATATGACGCCAAAAGTCCGTCCTCATCAAATAATACGCACAATTACTTTATACACAATGCAAATATCTCATATAAAGGAGAGCATTTTTCTATCATCGGTGGTAGATTCTATGAAAATGACGAAAACTATTACAACGCGTATGCTGAAGGGATAAAGCTCAAAGCCAATTCACAGAATCTTTACGCACAAATCTCTGGAATCAGTAGCGGGGCATTGGTTGGCGATGGATTCTTTTGGGATTACACAAGAGCTTATACGCCAAATGGCTTATTATCCGCAAATTTCGGCTACAAAAACGATCATTTTGATTTGAGCGCATTTTATTATTATGGGATTAGCGAATACAGCGCACCCGGGATCAATGCCTCTGCAACATTTGGCAATCCTTCAAAAATCGCTTCAAACACAAGGCTTAATGTCATCTTTCCAATTTATGATAGCTTCACCCAAATTGGCGTGCTGCTTACCCCACTCGCTGACAAAAAGCCAGATTTTACTTCAAGCATTTTGATACGAGAAGATATTGACTTTTTGGATCATTATGGCGTCTCTTTGGCATTATACAAAAACATCGGATTTGCCAATGCGAGAATCGGGCTTTTTGGCTCGCCACTAGGTGTGAATATTTGGGATAATTCCGTTCAAGTCCTCGGTGCTTCGCTAAATGCTATCGCGGCACCCGATGCGCTGACAACGATGATTTTCACAAGAGCACATTATGAGAATCTTGCTCCATTTGTAACTGCTTTGGAGTTTAATCTTGATGGGCGATACACGACAGCCCCAAGCAGCGATGAATACTCACTTAAATTTAGCACGATATGGAGCGTTACCCAAAAAATCGATGTGCTCTTTATTGCTAATTATTACACAAGTGTGGTTAAAAATATCGCATGGAGCAGGGTGTCTGATTCTGCATTTAGTGGGACAACCACGATTGATAGAAGTTATCTGATGACAAAGATTAATTTTAAAATTTAGATTTTAAAGTAGATTATGTCATTTTCGTCATTGTGAGGCGCGAAGCAACGAAGCAATCTAGTCAAAAATTCAAAAATATAGATTGTCACGACTTCCTAGCGGAAGTCTCGCAATGACGACAAAAACAACATAGATTCTACTAGAATCTATGCAAACACAAGCAAGCATTAAGAAATCCTCTATTTTTAGGCAGATTTTAGGGTTGTGTAGAATTTTTAGGCAAGCAAAAACACAAAAAAGTATAACATAGAAGTTCATCGCAGGCTAAAAATTTCAAACTCCATGAAATACGCTAAAAGGGAGGATTTAGATTACATGAAAATTAGATTCTAAATTCTAAATTCTGTATTTGTTTTAAATAAATGCTACAATAGCCATTTTTAGATTTTATGTTTGTTAGGGGGACAAATGCAACAACTTACCATAATCGATACTTTTGGCTTTTTTTTTCGTAGCTTTTATGCGCTTCCGCCGTTGCAAAATTCTCAAGGCTTTCCTACTGGGCTTTTGATGGGGTTTGCAAATTTAATTATGAAGCTTCATTCTGAAAATACTCACGATTTTATTGCTTTTGCGCTCGAAGGAGATGGAATCAATACGCGCAAAATCACTTATCCGCTTTATAAAGCCAATCGCGTTGAGATTCCGCAAGATATGATTTTGCAATTACCAATCGCAATCGAATGGATCGACAAAATGGGACTTGCAAGCATTAAATTTGACGGATATGAAGCAGATGATGCGATCGCTTCTTTGGTGATGAAGGCTGAAAAAATGGGAATCAAATCGCGAATCATTAGCCATGATAAAGATTTGTATCAGCTCATTAATGACAATATTTTTTTGTATGATCCGATCAAAAATATCGAGATTCACGAGCAGGAATGTTTTGATAAATTTGGGGTTTTTCCAAAAAATTTCATTGATTATCAAAGCTTGGTTGGAGATTCTAGCGATAATGTGCCCGGGATTAAGGGGATTGGGAGTAAGACCGCCTCAAAGCTTATCGGGCATTTTGGTAGCTTAGATGCGATATATCAGAATCTAGATGATATAAGCAATGTCGTAAGCGCAAAAATCTCTAATCTCATCAAACTTCACAAAGAAGATGCGTATCTAAGCAAAGAGCTTGTAACGCTCAAAAAAGATTTGCCGCTTGATTTTGATCTCAAAAAATTTGCTATGCCAATGCAAAATCCACTCAAAAATATCATTGATGAAATGGATAAATATGAATTTATAAAAATTATACAGCGACTTACCAAAAAACCTATGAATGTCAAATATGAAGTCCAAAAAAACGCACAAAAATCAATCGGTGGCTTACGAGTGCAAGCCCCTAGCGCGAGTTTTAGCTTTGAGTCAAAAATGATTGATAATTTTGCAGACTTTGAAAAAATCCTCTCCACAGCTCCAAAAGACGCACTTATCGCTTATGATTGCGAAACGACAAGCTTAAATACTTTTGAAGCGCAAATTGTTGGCTTTAGCTTTTGTATTGATGGCAAAGTTGGCTATTATGTGCCTGTTGGGCATAAATATTTGGGCGTTGGCACGCAATTCACACAAGAAGAAGCCAAAAAAGCGATCGCTCTTATTTTTGAGCATTCAATCATCGGGCATAATCTCAAATATGATCTTGCAATCGCAAACAGACTTGGTATCATGCCACAAAAAGAGATTTATGATTCTATGATTTTGGCGTGGCTGTGCGATAGCGTGAGTAAAATCGGGCTTGATGAGCAGATGAAAAAATGGTTTAAATACACGATGATAAAGTTTGTCGAACTTGTCGATAAAAATCAAGACTTCTCAAGTGTAAATCTTGACATCGCCACGCAATATGCCGCAGAAGATGCAGTCGCGACAATGGCGTTGTTTTATCGCCTCAAAGACCACCTTATACAAAAGGGTTTGGGGCATATTTTTGATTTGGCAAAAAGGCTAGAATTTCCATTTATTTATGTGTTACTTGAAATGGAACGCAATGGTATTGCGATTGATATAGAACATTTTGAAGTGCTTTCAAGGCGATTTTCAAAAGAGCTTTTGGGATTAGAAAAGCAGATTTTTGAATTATCAGGAAGCGTGTTTAATCTTAATTCACCAAAACAGCTTGGCAATGTGCTTTTTGAGACTTTAGGACTCAAAGCCCAACGTCAAATCAAAGGCGGATACAGCACAGATGAAAAAACGCTCCTTGCGCTTATGGACGCGCACCCTATCATTTGTAAGATTATGGAATACCGAGAAATCGCCAAGCTTAAAAACACCTATGTTGAGCCTATATTAAAGCTTAATAGAAATCACAGAATCCACTCTTTATTTCTCCAAACAGGCACAGCCACAGGGCGATTAAGCTCCAAATCGCCAAATATCCAAAACATTCCCGTTCGCACAGAGCAAGGGCGCGAGATTCGTCAAGGATTTGTAGCAAGCAGAGATGATAGCACGCTTTTATCGATTGATTATTCGCAAATTGAGTTGCGACTTTTGGCGCATTTTTCGCTTGATCCGGTGCTGCTTTCTGCGTTTGCCAATAATCTTGATATCCATCTCCAAACAGCAAAGCTTGTATTTGGTGAGGAATGCGCGAAAGAAAAGCGAGATGTCGCAAAGAGTATAAATTTTGGGCTTATTTATGGAATGGGCGCGCAAAAACTCGCACAGACCCTAAAAATCTCATTTAAAGAAGCCAGAGAGTATATACAAAATTATTTTGAGTCATTTCCAACGGTAAAAAACTTTCTCAAGCAAAAAGAAGAAGAAATCCTTAACAATGGCTATTCTCAAACACTTTTGGGGCATAGGCGGTATTTTGATTTTTCAAGGGCTACGGATTTTATGCGAGCAAATTATTTGCGTGAGGGGATTAATTCTATTTTTCAAGGCAGTGCGGCGGATTTGATTAAGCTTGCGATGCTAAAAATCCACCAAGAATTTAAGGGCACTGCTATCAAAATGCTTTTGCAAGTGCATGATGAGCTGATTTTTGAGCTTCCTAAGCACAACGTACAAGAGAATGCCAAAAGGATTTCAGAGATTATGAATGGAATCTATACGCTCAAAGTGCCACTGCAATCAAATATCGCAATAGGCAGAACTTGGGCGGATCTCAAATGACAATACACACAGCACACACCAAAAAACACATCAAGCATATACGAGGAGATACACTCAAGGATATGCACGCGCAATGAAAAAATCCTATATGCACCACTTTATATGGCTTGCGTGGATTGCGTTTGTAGTGCCGATGAACTTTGATTCTTTGCAAAACACACCCACAGCCCAATCTCTATCATACATAATGATTAATCGCACTTACACTCACGCTTATATTGAAGCTTATACTCGCGCGCATGCAAAGGAAGCAAATCCATCAAGCCAGTGGGGCGAGAATCTAAAAGGTATTATCAAAAAATTTAAACCAAGTCGCATAAATGGCATAGAGCAAAAAGAGCTTGCCTTAACTCTTGATGCGTGTGGAGGCAAAAATGGCTCAAAAATCGATCGTGTATTGATTGAATTTCTTATCCAGTACAATATCAAAGCCACTCTTTTTGTCAATGCGAGGTGGATTGCTGCAAATAGAGAGTATTTTTTGGATCTTGCTTCAAATCCTTTGTTTGAAATCCAAAATCATGGCTTTTTGCATCGTCCGCTCTCTATCACTCCACGCGAGATTTATCATATCAAATCCACGCAATCACTCTCAGAGATTCTCCAAGAAATACAAATCAATGCCAATGTGATTTCACATCTCACAGGAAAAATTCCGCGATTTTTTCGATCAGGCACGGCATATTATGATGAGATTTCTTTGCAGATTCTGCGTGATTTGGGATATAGGGCGGCTGGATTTAGCTTTAGTGCGGATTATGGTGCGACTTTGGGTGCGGATAGGGTTGCTGCAAATTTGTTGCGCGCCAAAAGTGGAGATATTATCCTAGCGCATATGAATCAGCCTCAAAGCCAAAGCGCACAAGGTATGATAAAAGCTTTGCCAAAGCTTTTGGAGCAAGGCTTTAGATTTAAGCTTTTGGGCGAGATAGAGCAGGGCGATTTTATTGATGATTGAGATGCAGTCAAGAGTAGTTAAGATATGATTTGAGTCCAGATTTTGCCACTTGCAATATTTGCGTCTATAATGGAGGCTTTGTAGGTTTGATTGACTTCAAGCTCTGTGCTAGATTCTACATACACCCTCGCTCCAAACAATATCTCACTGGTGATTGTGGCAAGTATTGGGTATCGCTCATCAATGATACTTATCTCTACTATTAAGCCTTTATTGGCATACGCGAGGCGAGCGTATTTTCTGTCTTTGAAGTCCATTTCGATTTTGGCGATTTGCCTTTCTTTTTCATTGAGGATTGGGATAATAGCTTGTATAGATTCTAGGACAAAATGAAGTTGCTTTTGTGTTTTGGCATTTGATGTTTGGAGGAGGAGCTTTAAGAGTCTATGCGCGAGAATATCGCTATATCGCCGTATGGGCGAAGTGAAATGCGTATAAGCATCAAACCCCAAACCAAAATGCTTCTCTGCATGATATGCATAATGGGCTTCTTGCTGGGCTTTTATGATGAGTTTATCGATTTCTTTGGCAGTGGGCTTAGCAAGGGCTTGGATTGCTTGGATTTGTGCGTGGAGCTTGCCTTTTGGGATTGTAAAACCAAGCTCGCTTAATCGCACAAAAAGAGCATGGATTCTGTCTTTTGTAGGTTCATTATGCACACGATAGATTCCCTCACTATTGAGATTGTCTCTAAGCATTTGCGCGCTTGAAATATTTGCAAGTAGCATACATTCTTCGATGAGGCTATGGGCTAGGGTTGGTGTTTGTATCGTGATGTGTGAGAGCATTTGGCTAGAATCTAAATGCTGTTTTATCTCTTCAGAATAAAAATCAAATCCAAATTTTAAGCGGTGAGATTTGAGCCTTTGGGTAACCAAAGCAAGATTTTTAAGCCATGCAAATGGATAGACTTTTGGGTGGTTTTTCTTGCTATTTTTAGAATCTTGCAAAAACAAATCCACTTCTTCGTAGCTTAGATTTTGCTTTGGGGTGATGAGGGCTTCAAAAAGCTTCGCGCGCAAGGGTAGTTTGGTACGTTTGTGAAGTGTAATCTCCCAAACCATAGCAAGCTTTGTTTGGTTTTTTTTCAGAGAGCATAGATTCTCGCTAAGTGCGCTTGGTAGCATAGGGTGGCAGATATGCGGAAAATACAAACTAAAGCAGCGGTTTTTGGCTTCCAAATCAAGTGCTGTGTTTGGGGTTACATATTCGCTGACATCGGCGATACCGATGTATAAGGTAGAGTTTTGTTGATCCCAAAAAATCACATCATCAAAATCTTTGGCGTCATTTGGATCGATACTTACAAAATCAAGCCCTCTTAAATCCCTTCTGTGCGGATACAAACTAGAATCCACCTCTTCTCCAAAGCTTTGGGCAAGATTTAGCGCATCTTTTGAAAAATGAGATTCTCGCCCTCCTAAATATAGTGAAATCGCCTCATCGACTTGTGGGTCTAAAAGAGAGCCAAAAATATCTAAAATGCGATCTTTATCATAGCTCAAAACACAATATTTTGGTAACTCAAGCAAGGATTTTTGTGAGAATGGCAATGTGATTGTGTCTTGATTTTTGAGTGATATGCCTATGATTTTGCCTTTTTTCTTTTCAAGATAAATGAGGCGAGGATGATTGTGCTTATCTGATGAGAGAATCTTAATGATTTTGGGGTATTTTGTCGCGACAAGCACAAGGGCTAGATCTTGGTCGCGGAGGTATTTTGATCGGTGTTTGAGACGCATATCTTTTTGTTTGGGGTAGGCGATATTTGTGAGGAAAACTCCATGATTTGTGATGTGGGCTTGTGCGATGATAAATTGCTTGGCAAGTCTAAAACCTTTAGAGTAGGATTTATCAATCGCCCCGCAGGATTTGATTTGCTCAAAAAGAGCAAGATGCTTTTTTGGAATCTCTCGTATTCCAAAGCAGAGTGAAATCAGAAATTCTTTCACTTGCAAACCAAAGACATAATGCGATACGCTTCTTTATCGCATAGTTTTTGGCTAAGCTCAGGACAGAAAAGCTGCAATGCAAAAATAGCCTGCCAGATTAGCATATCTTGCCCATCTTGCGTGTGTAGATTGTGTCGCTTTGCAGAATCTAAAAATATATTTTGCCCGCCATACATCAAATCATACGCGATTTTTGCGCTCTCAAACAAAGGATACAATAGAGATTCTCTCAAAGGCAGAGTATTATGCAAAGTCGCGCTTGTGGCGTTGATGATGAGATCATAGCGCGTGTTTAGAAGTTTATCTTGGCTTACAAAAGGAATGTTTTTTTCCTCAAAAATATGTGCTTTATCAGTCGAGCGATTGGTAACAAAGACATTGATGTTGTTTTGTTTGAGGATAAGTGCGATTGCCTTTGCACTTCCGCCCGCGCCTATAAGAAGTGCGGTTTGAATGTTTTTGTCTTTAATCGTCGTCCAGAATCCAAGCGCATCGGTATTGTAGCCGATGATTTTGCCATCTTCATAGACAAAGGTATTTACAGCACCGATTTCTTGCGCGATCCCTCGCACTTCATCAGCTTGCCTAAAGGCTTGCTCTTTGAATGGAAGTGTGATATTTGCGCCACTGAGTTTGAGTTGCAAAAATGTGGCTTTGAGATGTTTAGCCTCTTGTAAGTGAAATCGCCCATACAGATATGGAAGATTAAGCGATTGCAAGATGGCATTATGGATAAGTGGCGAGAGAGAATGTGCTATTGGATTCCCAAAGACACAAAATTGCTTCATTGTTTTTCTTTAAGGAGTTGGTATAAAACAAATCCTCCAGATTCAAGTTGCGCCCAGCCATTGCTTTGGATTTGTGTGATACGCACTTCTTGATTTGGGCGCAAAGAGCCGATGATTTTTGCGCTTGTTGATGGCTGTTCCCGGATATTGAGCGTGCTTGATGGGCTGAAGGCTATGATTATTGGTTTATCAGCAGAAAGTAAGGCATGTGAGACAAATCCTCCAGATGCAAGCTGTGCCCAATTATCCTTGATCTCGCGAACTGCAATCTCTTGTCCGAAGAAAACTTTATCTATGACTTGACTTGATGTTGATGGGGCTTGGCGGACATTGGCATTATAGACATTGACAAAATAATTATTTAGATTTTGGGCTGGATTCTGATTTAGATTCTGTTCTGGGTTTAGATTCTGATTTAGATCTTGAGGATTTGCAGGCTCTTGATCTAAAATCTCTACTGGTAGATTTTGCGTTTGTGTAGTCAGCTCTGCTTGGGTGAGAGTAATTGGGCTTTCAGGCGCAGTAGTGCTAGAAGTTGTATTTGTGGAAGTCGCATTTGTATTAGCGTTTGCAGAATCTACTTGAGGATTGTCTTGAGATTCTTTATCTTGAGATTCTAGTTGATTTGGGGTTGGATTGTTTTGCGTGATATTGATTTGAGATAGTGGATCTTGTGTGATTGGGGTATTGAGCGTTGATAATGAGGCGAAGTTAGGGGTTTTTTTGATCCCATAAACAACGATGATATAATATAATCCAACGCCTATAAGCAGGATCACTAAAGGTAGTGTATATGCTCTGAAAAACATTTTGAATTTCATTTTATTTCTTATCCCTTATCATAATCTCAATTAAGTCTAGTCAATGATTCGGATTGTCTCACCTTCGACAATTTCTCCTATAGCAAAACCTCCTGTATTGCGTAGAACGACATCTACATTACTTGTTGGTAAAGCAAAAATCATACCAACTCCCATATTAAACACTCGATAGGCTTCTTGTTTGTCGATGTGCTGTGATAAGATGTTGAATATTTCTTGTTTTGGAATGAGTGAGGTTTGTATATGTGCGCCAAAGCCTTGAGGCAAAATTCTAGGTAGATTCTCGATTATTCCGCCACCTGTGATATGCGCTAGGGCATTGATGAGATGTTTATTGTGTTTGAAGGTTTTGACATAGATGTTTGTAGGCGCTAATAGCACATCAATGAGCGGTGTGCCATTTATCATATCATCAAATTTCATCTTGAGTGTCTCAAACAAAATCTTGCGCGCTAATGAATAGCCATTTGAGTGCAATCCGCTACTTGGCAGTGCGATAAGCACATCGCCTTGTTTGATTTTGGATTCTGCTTGGACTTCGCTTTTTTCTGCGATACCTACTGCAAATCCAGCTAAATCAAAGTCGTTTTGTGCATACATTCCGGGCATTTCAGCACTCTCTCCACCGATAAGGGCGCATTCAGCGATTTTGCAACCCTCTACAATGCCCTCAATGACTCTCAAAGCTTGATCTTTGTGGAGTTTGCCTGTGGCATAATAATCCAAAAAAAACATCGGGCTTGCAAAATTACAGATAAGATCATTGACACACATCGCGACAAGATCGATTCCAATAGTGCTAAGCTTGCAAGACTCGATAGCAAGGCGAAGTTTTGTGCCTACGCCATCAGTTGCTGCTAACAAAACCGGCTCTTTGTATCCTGAAGGCAGGGCATACACTCCAGAAAAAGAGCCAATCCCCCAATCACATTTGTATCAAATGTCGTTTTGACTAATAGCTTGAGCTTATCTACAAGCGCGTTGCCTTCATCGATATTGACACCAGAATCTTTGTAAGTTAGCATACGATTTCCTTGCGATTTCCTTGATTTGTATCGCATTATACTTAAATTTAGCGCAAAATATCAAAATCTTTATCATAGATTTGTGTTTGGATCTCAAGAAGTGAGAGAATGGTAGAAAAAATATAATCATGGCTTAGCATGTGGTTTTGTTTAGATTCTAGGATTTTTTGCCATTTTGTATGGTTTGTTTGGTATGGCATACTTTGATTGTTCTTTGCCCTCCCCCCAAATGGGCTTTTAAGCCATATCATTGATGGGATATGTTTTTGGGTTTGTGGTGCTATGGTATAGGGAAACCCACCATGCATATATTGCCCAAACTCACCCAAACTCTCGCCATGATCGCTTACATACCATAGACTAGAATCTATAAAGTGAGATTTTTCAAGCATAGCAATCACTTCTGAGATAAAAAAATCAGTATGAATCAGCGAATTATCATAAGCATTAATGATATGCTCTTGCGGGCAGTTTGCGAGCGTTTCATCTTGGCATACGGGTGTGAAGTATTCAAATTGTTTGGGGTATTTGAGATCATAGCGAGGACCATGGCTTCCTAAGAGATTTATCACGATAAAGGTATTTGGTTTGGCATGTGTGATGATGTCTTGGATTTGAGGAAGCATATCTGTATCGAGTTGTTTGGGTTGATTAAAATACACAATCTGCGATTGCGGCAGTCTATTACACACCCCGCCAATACAACCGCCTCCATTATTGCTTACCCACCATACATTATAGCCTGCATATTGCGCGACATCAAGTAGGTTATCTGTGTATTGGGCTAAATCTCTGTGGATATAGGTTTGCTGTGTGTGATGTGTCAGCATACATGGGATAGAAATAGCTGTAATCACACCGCAAGAGTAGAAATTTTTGAAATAAATAATATTTTGGATTTTGCTTGTAAATGGCGTTGTGTTTTTGTTATATCCATAGGAGGCAAGGTTTTGCGCCCGAGCAGATTCTCCGATTATTAGCACAAAGAGTTTGTTTTTGGCAAGAGTGTGGGCGTCTAAGCCGATGTGCGTGTAGGATTTAGGAAGTATGACTTTGTCAATCACATAATCTCCAGCAGCACGAATTGGGGCTATGGGATTTAGCACAAACATTAAACCGCCTGTGTTTTTGAAAGTAAAGATGATTTTTTGCCCTTGTGTAACATAAAGAGTGCCAATCAAAATAATAAGACAAGGGATAATAAGTGCTTTTTGCTTGCAGTCTTGAATAAATGAAGTTTGGCGAAGCGGAATGCAAAAAAGAATACACATTGGCAAAAATGCCGCAACAATCAAATACACAATAAACTTTAGGCTCAAAAAATCTTTTGCCTCTCGAAAGCTCGTGTTAAGCAAAGATTCTATAATGCTTTTATTAATACCTATTTTGAGTGAATCCATAAAAAACGCACTACACGCACAAATCAAAAATAAAAGTGCTAGCATATAGCGCGCATACACCCTAAAAGTAATAATCTCAATGCAAAGCCAAATAATCAGCACAAACGCAACAAAGAGCGAGACATATAATGAGAATCCACCATTTTGATTAACAAAACTCGAAGCCCTCTCCCAAAAAGAGAGATTATACACAATGCCAAAAATGCAACAACACAGGGCTATAAGGAGATGATAGCTAAAATGTGGCATACGACTTGTGAGATTCCATCGCTTTAGATTCTGATTTGGATTCTTATATTTCATGCTTCTGTTTGCTTTTTTGTTTTTATGTGTATCGGATTATTTCTTTGCTTGAGCGATTTTGCACGGCTATTTTTACATCTATTTTTTGCTATTTTCACGCTATTTTATATTATTTTTTACTATTCTTGTCGTTATTCTTTACACTATTTTTTACATTATTCTTCGATGTAATTTTTAAGTTTGCGTCCGACTTTTGGGTGCTTGAGTTTTTTTATTGCGCTAGATTCTATCTGTCGCACACGCTCACGCGTTACATTAAGCTCTTTACCTATTTCCTCTAATGTGCGATCGCTCTCATCATCAAGTAGCCCAAAGCGCATTTTTATCACGGCTCTTTCGCGCTCATTGAGTTGGTCAAGCACATCTTCAATTTGAGCGCGCAAATCCTCTTTGAGGATATATTCCATTGGCGTGATACTGCTTCTATCCTCGACAAAATCCCCAAACTTCCCGTCATCATCATTGCCAATTGGTGCTTCAAGGCTCACAGGCTCTTTGGTGATTTTTATCACATTTTTGACTTTATCTACACTTAAACCTACTTCTTGAGCGATTGTTTCAACATCTGGTTCTTTGCCTGTTTCTTGCACATATTTACGCATAATTTTGTGGATTCTATTAATCGTCTCAATCATATGGATTGGAATCCGAATTGTGCGCGCTTGATCGGCTATTGCGCGTGATATTGCTTGTCGTATCCACCATGTCGCATAAGTGGAGAATTTAAAGCCTTTTTTGTATTCGAATTTATCCACAGCTTTCATAAGCCCGATATTGCCCTCTTGTATGAGGTCTAAAAATGGCAGTCCGCGATTTGTGTAACGTTTGGCGATGCTTACGACAAGGCGGAGATTAGATTTTGCCATTTTGGTTTTGGCTTTGTCAGAGATGAGTTTTCCGCGCTTGATTTGCTCCAAAATCTCTTTGAGTTTTTCTGGATCAAGATCAAACCCGCCATCGCTTGCTTCTTTTGTTTGGAAGAGTTTTTTAAGCTCGACATATACGCTTACCATTGTTGCTTCTGGCACCGCAGCGACGATGTCTTCACGCGTCATATTGGTGATATTATCCAAAATCTTCTTGTGATTGTCTCTTAATGTATCATTAAAAAGCGGCAGTTTGTATTCAAGTCTTTTGAGCTCTCGCTCAAATCCATCGCCACTTTTTAGGCTATTTTCCATAGCGCGCACGATTTCATTGATAAGCTTGCTTGTGGGTCCAAGATCGAGCAATTTTGTCTTTAAAATCTCTTTTTTGTGCGCGAGGGTTAGAATCAAAAACAAATCATCTTCTGGCTGTGAGGCGTTAGATTCTATGGTTTTAAGCCAATCTTTTTTGGCTTTATCAAGAGCTTTGAAGCTCTCTAGCACTTTTTCAATGCGCCGTTGATCTTTTTTGGAGACTGGACGTCTAGATTCTCCATTTTCGTATTCATCAAGTTCATCAAGCTCATCATCGCTATCAAAATCATCTTCCCCATTTTCGCCCTCTTCATCATCAAAGCTTTTAAATAATTCTTTGACGCGTCTTTCACGATTGATGAGTGCTTCTTTGTAATCATAAATAAAATCAATCAAATATGGCACAGAGCAAATCGCATCTAAGATGATATTTTCGCCAAATTCGATTTGCTTGCTAAATTCGACTTCCTCTTCTTTTGTGAGAAGCTCTATCTGCCCCATTTCGCGCAAATACATTCTAACGGGGCTATCACTTCTGCTCCATTCAAGCAGTTCGCGCTCTTTCATAAAGTCAAATTCGCTCTCAAGCTCTTCATCAAGAATCTTTTTGCGCTCTTCTTCAAGCTTGATTTTGTCTTTGGTATTGAGCGTTTTAGCAAGTTCAGAAGCACTGACAAGTTTGCATTTGTATTTTTCTGCGAGCTCTTGGATTTTTTTGACTTGTGCTTGGGTTGGTGGCTTTTGCAGAATCTGAGCGATCCCTTCATGCGAGACCATTTTTTGATCGGTTTCTTTGAAAAGCTTTTCTAGGTTTTGGTTGATTTCTTTAGCGGACATTTCTACCCTTTATAGATTCTGTGTGGAGTAAAGTTTTTAATCTGTAATATTATCTAAAAATAGATTAAACTCACATAAAACATAAGCTATAAATTATGCGAGTTTATTATGGGTGTTTGGTTCGGTTTTGTTGATTTTGAGTAGATAGCCTGCACCTGAAACATTGGTGATAATATCCTCACTTTCTAAAAATTTCTTGATTCTCACAATCGCCATTCGAAGTGTATTGAGACTGGCTTCATTATCATACACATACGAGATGATACTTTCATACGCGACAACTTGATTGGCGTTTGACATAAGAAACCAAAAGAATTTTTTGAGTTTGGGCGATAAAAACACCTCTTGATCGTTTTTGTAGATTTGCTCATTTATCATATCAAGCTTTATGCCATTTTCAAGATAATGAAATTGTGTTGGTTTTTGATTATTAAGTGCGTAATTGACTAAAATAATTTGCAAATCACGCATATCGATAGGTTTTCTAAAATAAAAAAACGCTTTCATTTTGAGGCTTTTAATAAGATTGATATCTGTATCGTATGAGGTGATAATGATAAAATCTTGATTTGGATTCTCATACAAAATCTCTTCTAGCATATCAAAGCCATTGAGTCTAGGCAGGATAATATCACAGATTATGAGGTCAAATTTTTGCTGATGATACATCTCTAATCCATCCTTGCCATCTTTTGCCCACTCAAAGCTTAAGCAGTATTTCATGAAAGTTTTTTGATGATTTCCCCACACATCACATCACTTTCGACAAGCAAAATTTTTAAATGTTTTATGCAATCGAATACACGCCACATTATCATTAGCCTTTTTGTTTGATAGATCTTTAGCGATTTTGAGTTCAAAAATCGTTGGATTATTTTTTGAGATAATATACAAAATACATCACAAAAACGATAAGAAACTAATCAGCACGATATAGATTCTATTTTGTTTTATTAGTGTTTAGACTACAATATTTTTTTAAAAATTTTTTAAAAATGCGTGATACCAATATGCAGCCCAAAAATCTAAAATCAAGCGTCTATTATACAAAAAAAAAAAACAAATAAAGTATATCTATTTTTGGATTGATTTGGATTGGCGATAAGTTTCAACTGGTATGAGTTTTGCTTCATTGAGAGAGAAAATATTAAAAGAGGGATAGGTATGGAGTATGAATTCAAAGCCCCTGTTTTAGGGTTTGAATATATCACGCGATATGAGTTTGAAAAAATAGATGAATATTTTGCAAAAATCACACAAAAAAATAAACCCAAAAATACAAATCAAAAACATAAAAACAAGAATCTATCTCAAGACTCTCACAATAAAGAGCCACACAAGATAGATAGCCAGAATCTAGATACAACACCCATTGAAATAATGCTTATCAATCCCTACGCACTGCGCGAATATAGCTTTAAGATTCCAAAATACATCGAGCTTTTATTAGGCATTACAAGCAATTCGCAAATTGAAGTGTATTGTCCGCTGACTTTGCATAGCCACATTCAAGATTCTACGATTAATTTTTTGGCACCGATTGTCTTTCATCTTACCAATAAACAAGCCGCACAAGTCGCGCTTTCGATGATGGATTATCCAAATTTTGGCTTCAAAGAGCCATTGCAATCTTTTCTTAAGGAGCGATAATGCCTCATTTTTTGATTACAGGTGGTGGGACAGGCGGGCATTTAGCGATCGCAAAAGCATTGGCTCAAGAGCTCAAAAAAAGAAACATACAAGCAATTTATGTCGGTTCAGTAAGCGGGCAAGATAGGTTATGGTTTGAAAAAAGCGATGTGTTTTTGCAAAGTTATTTTTTGCAAACAACAGGCATTGTCAATAAAAAAGGCATAGCAAAGATTCAAGCACTCATCGCGCAAATTAAGGCTTTGAGGCAGGTTCGCACTATTTTTAAGACACATCATATTGATATTGTGATTAGTGTGGGCGGATTTAGCGCAGGACCAGCGAGCATAGGGGCGATATTGTGGCGTAAGTGGCTCTTTATCCACGAGCAAAACGCAATCAAAGGCAAGCTTAATGCGATTCTCACGCCTTTTGCCAAACAAGTTTTTAGCGCATTTGCAAAAGAATCTACTCCATATCCACTCAAGCAAGAAGTGCTAGATTCTAGGCGCATTCGCAAGGAATTGCGCACGATTATGTTTATCGGTGGCTCTCAAGGCGCAAAAGCTATCAATGATTTTGCATTGCAAATTGCTAAAGAGCTTTTATCAAGGGATATACATATCATTCATCAATGTGGCAAAAATGAGGAGATGCGCGTGCGGGAGGCGTATTTGGTGCAAGGTATTTTGGATTGTGTTGAGTTGTTTGGATTCTCTCAAGATATTGTAAGCTATCTCAAAAAAGCTGATGTGTGCGTGGGGCGCGCAGGGGCAAGTAGTGTGTGGGAAAACGCTGCTATGGGGCTTTTGATGATATACATTCCATATCCATTTGCCGCACAAAATCACCAAGTCTATAATGCGCAATATTTCGTGCAAAAGGGCTTAGGAAGTATGCTATTACAAAGTGATCTCACTAAGGAGCACTTTTTTGCAATCCTTGATACGCTAACCCCTGATACAATCGCCACACTCTCATCGCGCCTCTGCCAAGAGGTAAGCCAAAATGGCGCAGAGGTGATTATTGATGCAATTTTGGAGCGATGGGATAATTTTAAGCGCAATCAGAGCGCAATAAAGCCAAATTCAAAACAATAGCTTAGATTCTAGTCCAAATCGCTAGAATCTAAAACTTCGCAAAAAAGTGCCATTTCGCCAGAAATGCCCCCATCAATAGGCTTATGCACATAAAATGTGTAGCCTAGATTCCAAGATTCTAGCATGGGCTTGATATAGAAAAAATCATCGCTTTTGTGATAAATGCTAATCAGCATAGCGGGTTTTTGGGATTCTATCGTGGCTCTTGCGCCTTTTAGGAATTCCATTTCAAAGCCTTCTATATCGACTTTGATAAAGCCAATGTCAAGATTATGCTCTCTAGCATAGATGTCAAGTGTGGTTACTTCTATGCTCTCTTTTGGGGAGTTTTTGTGGGTTCTAATAAGACTTGAAGCCCCACCATAAATACTCATTGTGAGTGTATCTGGCTTACTGCCTAAGGCTTTTTTGACAGGGATAGCACGCGAGATGTTATTAAGCTTTAGGGTTTGCAAGAGGAGTTTATGATTGCTGCTTGTTGGCTCAAATGTATGGATTGTCTTTGTGGTGAAATCTTTGAGTATAAGCACGCTATCGCCGATAAATCCGCCTACATCTATAATGTCTTTGTTTTTGATTTTGGGAAGGGTTTTTAGGATATTGAGGCTGTGCTTATGCCAAAAAACGCTTGTTTCAAATTGCTTGATAGGAAGCAAATAGCCATTATAATAAAAAATTTTTGGCGCAATCTCAAAAATCTTTGGGTAAAAATTTGTCGCAATCAAATTGAGCTCATCTAATTCTTGCTGTGTGAGTGTGTAGATTCTACCATTTGGGGAGTGGTAGGCTTGTCTTTCACGCGAGATGATCGCATAAATTGTCTGTTTGCTTGCTGTATCAAGGTTTGCGCATAAAGATTGTAGCTTGTCTAAAATCTTATCATCTGTGGCTAGGGATTGATTGATGAGGGTGTTTTTTTGGAGGCTTGGGAGGTTGGTATATGCTTTGTAGCGATGTGTTGTATAAATTGTGATTCCGCAGATTTTGAATACAAAATCATTTATTTCCTTGCCCCCCCCCCATACATAAATATTAGTCATATAAGTAATATATCTTATTCGTTGCACGAGTGGAAAATTTCCAAAATAGAGTGAAAGTGTATAGCCTTCGCGGACTAATGGGATACCAAAGACCCATTTGATTGTTTTATTATTTTTTTGCTCATCGCCAAAAAATTTCATACATACTCCTTAAAGTTGAGAATCTAAAAATACAATCTTTGATTATAGCAGATTTTTTATGTCTGCAAGGATTTTTGTATAAAGTTTGTCTTTTGGTAGAGTGATTGCGTTTGGGAATTTAGAGCGGTTAAATGTCTCTTGTCGTTTGGCAAGCTGATTTGTGTGTGTGGTGATTTGAGATTGGAGCTCTGCAAGAGAGATTTTTTGCTCCAAATACGCTAAACATTCTTTCAATCCTATCGCTTTAAATGGCTGGATTTGCGCGCTATATCGCTCAAGTAGCATTTGTGCTTCGTTAATGATTCCTTCTTTTATCATATTTTGTGTGCGTATGGCGATGTTTTGGCGTAGAATCGATCTTTGTGTCTGGATAGAGTAGAGTTGTATCGGGTAGGGAAGTGGGATTTTGGGGTGAGTGCGCAAATATGCACTCGGCTTTTGATTAGTCGCAAAATACAGCTCTAGGCACTTGTGGATTCTGTATGTATCGCTTGGTTTGATATGGAGTGCAGATTCTGGATCGATTTGGCTAAGCAGAGTGTAGGGGTTTGGCAATGAAGCGATGTGGTGTGTGATTTGCGTAATGGTAGCAGAATCTATCTGTGGCATGGGCGATAACCCTTCAATCATACTCCAAAGATAAAATCCACTTCCGCCCACGATAAATAATACTTTTTTTGATGTGGTTTGAATGGCTTGATTCAAAAGATTGACAAAGACTATCGCGTTGCAATGCTCTTGTGGTTCTAGCTCATTTATACCATAATGCCTAATGGCTTGAAGCTGGGCTGGGCTGGGTTTGGCTGAAGCGATATTGATGTATTTATAAATGCTTAGAGAATCAATCGAGAAAATCTCGCCATCGCATTCTTTGGCAAGGCAGAATCCAAGATCGCTTTTGCCACTTGCGGTTGGAGCGACAATGGCGATGAGTGCTGGAGCTGCCATGATATAGATTCTAGGGTTTGGAGTATTTAGCAGCTTGTGAGAGGCTTAGCACTAGCCCTATGGCAAGGCAATTTGCAAGCATAGAGCTTCCTCCATAGCTCAAAAATGGCACAGCGATACCTTTGAGCGGAATCATTCCTGCTATGCCTAAGGCGTTAATAACAAAGCTTAATCCAATAAGCATAGCAATGCCTACACAAAAGAGATAATATACATCATTTTGCACGCGATTAGCGTTTTTGAGGATACGAAACACCACGCACACAAGCAAAAGCACGCACACACAAAGCCCCACAAATCCAAGCTCTTCAGAAATGCCTGCTAGCACCATATCTGTATGCACCTCGCTCAAAAATCCAAGCTTAATAACCCCATTGCCAAGCCCATTTCCAAAAAAGCTTCCATTATAGATAGCATTTGTAGCGTGATAGATTTGGTATGGCTCTGGAAGATTATCCACGCGCAGATAATCCGCAAAGCGCGTAGGTAAGAGCGTGAGGATAGAATCTTGCGCGTTTGCCCACCATAATTTGAGCCGCAAAATCCTATGTGGCGAGATGGTGATAAAAATCGTAGCAAGTGAGCCTGAAGTAAGGATTAAAATCCCAAAAAGCCCAGAGCTTCCGCCCGCAGCAATTAGCATAATAACAAGAGTTAGCGCAAGCAAAACAACCTGTCCTAAGTCATTTTGTAGCACTGCTATTAAAAATACCGCTATTAAAAATACCGCGATGTATGGAAGGATTATGAGGATTTCTTGTGCGATTGTGCGTGTGCTAGATTCTGCGGATTTGCCAAATTTACGCGAAAAGCTCCACGCCAAAAAAAACACAAAGCCGATTTTAAAAAACTCTGATGGCGCGATAGAGATAAAAGGAAGTCGTATCCACCGCTTTGCTCCACCGGCTGAAGTGGCGAGACTCTCAGGCAAAAATGGCATAATAATCATCACAAAAAACGAAAAGAAAAATAGCAAGAATCCGATTTTGAGAAAAAATCGATCGGGGTTTGTTTGAGAGAGAATCCACATCATCAAAATCCCAATCAGTGCAGCGATACATTCGCGCTCAAAAAAATGAAACTTGCTGTAATTGTATAATAAAATCGTGTAGGTTGTGAGTGAATAGCTCATCACAACTCCAATCACAATCAACATACACACATAAGTAAAAAGCCGAGAATCAGCCCGAGAATCAAACATTGCAACCCTTACAAATAAGCATAAATAGCGCACAAATTCGCATTATATAAAAACAAACCTTAGAAAGCATTTTAATACTTTAAAAGAGAATGCGTAAGGATTGCAAAGATTATCAAAATTGCAAGGAATTTTGGAATTATAAGTGTAAATGCAAATGATAAAAATTAAAAATCACAAACATTTAGAGCCACAAAAATTTAGAATAGTGTTTTTAGATTTTGTATGCTATGCCAAAGGAGCAAAAGCCCAAATCCAATAAACAAAACCGCACAGATTCTATGAATCCATACAAGAATCCTCTGCCATACAAAATCTTTTTGCATGAGCTTGTCTCTACAAAACACCGCGACAATAATCACACTCAAAAACGCGCTCCATAAGCTTATAAACAGCACAATAATGCTTGATGTAAGATGTGTATCCATATATGGTGCTATCACAATGCCAAAAAACACTATCGCTTTTGGGTTTGAGAGATTGACAAATAAGCCCTTGAAATAGCCATAAGGTGTGCTTAAAATTGCCTTTTTAGATTTTACTATTTTAGATTCTAGGGATTTGGGTTTTGCGATATGAGATTTTGCATTAGATTCTGTGTTAGATTCTGCAAATTTGGGATTTGTGGAGAGATCACTAAGTGTAATATGAGTTTGTGGAGCAATGAGTATGCGATATGCGGTATATGTGAGATATATCGCTCCAAACATTCCGATACAAATTTGTGCTATTGGGTGAGTTTGTGCTATTGGGTGAGAGAGAAAATGTGCCAATCCAAAATACACAATCCCCAAAAATAAAACCCAGCCTGTGGCTATGCCAAATAGCACGCGAAGCCCTGCTTTTGCGCCAAAGCAAAGTGTGCTTTGTAGCACAAGCAAAATATCAGGTCCGGGAGTTAGGGCTGCGATAAATCCAATCAAAAAAATATCAACAAAGCCCATAATAAAGCCAATAGAGTGTTTATTAATGGGGAGCTTGAGAATATGGGTGGAGAATGGCTGGATCAGCGAGCAAACAAACAGAAGAAGGATCTTTGCCCTCATAATCGATTTTGCTTAATAGATCTCTTGCGATATTGAGTCTAGCGGCTTTTTTGTCATTAGAATCCACGATCACCCAAGGCGCGTGCGGTGTGTGTGTGCGTGAAAACATTTTTTCAAATGCAGTGGTATAATCGTCCCACAAATCAAGCGATTTTGCATCTATTGGGCTAAGTTTCCACATTCGAAGCGGATCGGTTTTGCGTCTTTTGACGCGTCTTTTTTGCTCTTCTCTTCCCACATCAAGAAAATATTTAAAAATCATCGTTCCGCTTGAGATAAGCATTTGCTCTAAATTTGAGACTTGATAGATGAATTGCTTGTATTCTTCTTGCGTGCAAAATCCCATTACGCGCTCAACGCCAGCGCGATTATACCAACTGCGATCAAAAAACACGATTTCCCCACCACTTGGTAATGTCGAGATGTAGCGGGTAAAATACCATTGTGTGCGCTCTAATTCTGTTGGTTTAGCCAAAGCCACGACACGACAGCCTCGAGGATTGAGATGCTCTGTTAGGGCTTTTATCGTCCCGCCTTTGCCTGCACCATCTCGTCCTTCCATGATGATGACTATTTTTTGATTTGTTTTTTTGACCCAATTTTGAAGCTTGACAAGCTCAATTTGTAGCTTTGCAATCTCTTGAAGATAGAATTTTTCTCCGATTTTGCCATTTTTTTTGTAGATATTTTTGGCGTCAGTTTTTATGGATTCTGGGCGAATCATAATGACTTTTTTATGTTCTTTTGACATGTGGTGATCCTTATATGACTTTATAAACTCGCATATTTTAAGCTCGTTTTGATATGATAAGCTTAATTTTTTAAAATTACCTTAAATTTAACAGAGAATTTATAAGGAGTTCTTGATGTCTCTTGAGTCAAAAGTCAATCAAAAAGTGTTTTTTTTGAATATGGATAATCAGAGTGCGTTTGTTTTGTGCCAAGCAATGCTTACAAAGCATAATGTAGAGTGGAGAGATCCAAGCCAAAATAATAGCGCAAGTAAAAACAAAAGCGAAAATAGTGCAAGTGCAGATGATAATAAAAGTGAAGATGGGGTGATGATTGCAGGAGAGAGCGCAAATGTAGAGGCTTTTATCGCAGAGCTTGAGGCGTTTTTTGGCAAAAATGTTGTTGTGTCCTCGTGTTTGGAGGAATGCGCATTGAAACGTTTGCAGCTCGCACACAAAACAATAGCCACCGCAGAGAGTTGCACGGGCGGGCTTTTGGCGTATTGTTTCACCAAAAACGCAGGCGCGTCCTTAGCATTTTTGGGCGGAATCATAAGCTATGCTAATACTATCAAAGAGCAAAATCTTGGTGTCAATCCATACACACTCCAAAACTTTGGCGCAGTCAGCCATGAAGTCGTCTCCGAAATGCTTGAGGGCGCGCTTGATTTATTTGGGGCAGATATAGCTTTAGCGACAAGCGGTATCGCAGGTCCTGGCGGAGGCAGTGTCAAAAAGCCCGTTGGAATGGTATTTATAGGTATGCAAAAAAGGGGTGAAAAACCTGTGATTGAGAGGCATTTATTTGGGGGCAATAGAGTTGAAATCCAACAGCACTCTTGCATAAAAGCTTTGGAGATATTACTAAAAAATCTATAAAAGCCCTTGACAAAAACCTTTAAAAAAAATACAATTTGCTTTTTTATTTATACACTTAGATTCTGATTATATTTTTCTTAAGACCCGCTAGCTCAGTTGGTAGAGCAATTCCCTTTTAAGGAATGGGCCGTTGGTTCGAATCCAACGCGGGTCACCATCTTTGAATATAAGTAGTGGCCCCGTCATCTAGCGGTTAGGATACCACCCTTTCACGGTGGCTACAGGGGTTCGAGTCCCCTCGGGGTCACCACTTTTTATTTCCCTTAATTTTTGGTCGCTTAGCTCAGTTGGTAGAGCGCCACCCTTACAAGGTGGATGTCATAAGTTCGAGTCTTATAGCGACCACCACTTATAGATTCTAAATTTTGGCGTATAGATTTTGGAGCGGTAGTTCAGCCGGTTAGAATACCTGCCTGTCACGCAGGGGGTCGCGGGTTCGAGCCCCGTCCGCTCCGCCATTTTATTTCTTTACTATTATTCCTTATATTCATTCCTTATATTCATTTTTATTCCTCTGCCATTACCTTTTGCCACTATTTTATTTTTCATTATTTTTCTATATTTTTGGATTCCCACTTTAAGCTCATTGTAAAAATTTTTAAGTTAGTATCCATAGTTTTATCGTTTATCCAAAATTGGTGTTTGGAGATTTTTATGGGAAATAATGCAATACACACAGCACAGCGCAATATATATAATATTTTTGATTCTGTCAATAATCAAGGCGATGATCTTGGGCTAGATCAAGTCTATCTTGACTTTTATCATGATGCAAAGGTATTTTTGGGGCATAGGATTTTTAAGGATTATTTAAGGAGATTTGCATACGGGATTGATGCTTCATGCTATCGATACATTCCAAAGCTTGTCATTTGGGCGCACACAGAAGAAGAAATCCAAAAGATTTTTGCCCTAAGCCATAAATACAAGCTTGCCCTTACTTTTCGTGCAGCAGGAACATCTCTAAGCGGGCAGGCTTCAAGTCAAAGCGTGCTTGTAGTGTGTAATAATATACATTGGAAAAATATCTCTTTAGTGTTTGATTTGGGTAATTCTCATAATCCTAGCGATACTGGTTTGGCGCATTCACATCAAGCAGACACAAGCGCAAATAAAACAGCCCAGCCCAACGCGCCTGTGTCGATTTGGTGCGATTGTGGGGTGATTGGCGCAGATGCAAATCTCGCCCTCAAAGCCTATCAAAGAAAAATAGGACCCGATCCAGCCACGATAAATAACGCGCTTATTGGCGGGATTTTTTCAAACAATTCAAGCGGAATGTGCTGTGGCGTGAAACAAAACAGCTATCAGACGATTAAATCTATCCGCGTGATTTTAAGCGATGGCTATATTTTAGATACCTCTTCAGAGCAGAATCTTAAAGATTTTTGCGTGACATATCCGCACATTGTGGAGAATCTTTTGGCTTTGCGTGAGGAGATTTTATCAGATAGCGCACTCACAGCGCAAATTAAACGCAAATTTGCTATCAAAAATACGACAGGATATGGCATTAATGCGTTTGTGGATTTTGAGGACATCAAGGGTATTTTGGATCATATTTTTATCGGAGCAGAGGGGACTTTGGGGTTTGTCTCTCGCGTGGAGTATGAATGTGTGCGGGATTTTACTTATAAAGCTTGCGCTCTTTTGTTTTATGAAAATCTAGCCCTAACCGCCCAAGCCATCAAGATTCTAGCCAAAAATGACTCTATTGTCAGTGCTGCTGAAATGCTTGATTATTCCTCGCTTGTGAGCGTGCAAAACATACAAGGAATGCCCGCAGAGATTAAGCAAATCACAGAAGGAAATTGCGCGATTTTAGTCCAGCTTGAAGAAGATAGCAAAGAAGCCCTTAATCGTAATATCGCCACAATCACCACCGAGCTAGAATCCATACCTACTTGCTTTGGTATGCGCTTTAGCTTTGATACAAAAGAGCAAGAGATTTGGTGGAAAGTGCGCAAAGGACTTTTGCCCTATACTGCTTCTATGCGTCCTAGCGGTGCAACGGTGATTACTGAGGATATTTGCTTTGAGATAGAATATTTTGCGCCCGGTGTGGAGGGGATTGCAAAACTCTTTAAGCAATATGGATTTGAGGGGGTGATTTTTGGGCATGCATTAAGCGGAAATGTGCATTTTATCATCACACCAATGCTCGGAGATGAGAATGAATGCCAAAGATTTGGTGCATTTATGGAAGCTCTTGTAGAGCTTGTGGTAAGCTTTGGCGGAAGTATTAAAGCAGAGCATGGCACAGGGCGTATGATGGCGCCTTTTGTCGAGAAAGAATGGGGAGCAAAAGCCTATCAAATCAACCAAAAAATAAAAGGTATTTTTGATAGCGCACATCTCATCAATCCAGATGTGATTTTGACAGATGATAAAGACATTCACCTCAAAAATCTCAAACCCTC
Source organism: Helicobacter fennelliae (assembly GCF_900451005.1). Taxonomy (NCBI): domain Bacteria; kingdom Pseudomonadati; phylum Campylobacterota; class Epsilonproteobacteria; order Campylobacterales; family Helicobacteraceae; genus Helicobacter; species Helicobacter fennelliae. The sequence continues at coordinate 361,320 of NZ_UGIB01000001.1, read as the reverse complement.
AAATGCCAATCTCATCGAGGATTATTTGGACGCTTGTATGGAATGTGGATTTTGTGAAAAAATCTGCCCAAGTAGAAATCTCACCCTAACGCCAAGGCAGAGAATCGCTGTGTATCGTGAGATTGAGCGACTCAAATCAATGCAGAATCTAAATGAAATAAATGAAATCGAGCAAAAAGAGCTTGAAGCATTGCAAAAAGGATATGAATATTTTGGGGTGGAGACTTGCGCGACTTGCTCGATGTGTGCGACACTCTGCCCGCTAGAGATTGATACAGCCAAGATCGCACTACACAAAAGCCAAACTCACGCGCCAATCACAGAATCTATGGTGCGATTTTTTGCTAATCATATCGAAATAACCACGCAATTTATGCGATTTGGGGTAGGGTGCGCGAATGTGGCAAATACTCTTTTGGGGCAGACGCTCACAAAAAACATCGCGCAAAAACTTCATAGATTCTGCAAAACTCCTGTGCTTTTGGATTTTTTTCCGACCAAAAACACCTACGCGCTCACTTCGCGCTTTATCACACAAGAGTGTGAAGATAAACGCCAAGAAAACAAACATCAAAATAATAGAGAAAATATGCACAAAAATGAGTGCCAAGAAAATAATCATAAAGAAAATGGGCGCGTGATTTATTTTAGCTCTTGTTTGAATCGTGCCTTTGCGCCAAGCGCGCAAGCCAAAGACAAAAGAAGTATCGCTGAAGTGTTTGAAAATCTTTGCAAAAAAGCTCGCTTTAGTGTGATTTATCCGCCAAATATAGAGGAGCTTTGCTGCTCTAAAGCTTACAAAAATCACCCCAAAATCGCAAACAAACTTGCCAAGCAAGCCTATCAATCGCTTTTGCAAGCTTCGGAAAATGGCGCGATTCCAATCGTGTGCGATCATAGTGCTTGCTCGCTTGAGCTTTTAAAAATCATCACAGATTTTGCGCGCCAAAACAACACAAAACCGCTCAAAATCCTTGATATGCCAGCTTTTATACAAGAATATTTGAGCCCACTTCTGCAATTCATTCCAAACGCCCAAAAAGTAGCACTTTATGCTCCTTGCTCGACACGAAACCTCTCAACAAAAGCAGAATCTAGCAAATCGTGTAATTGGGAGGAGGCGATTTTTGCGCTTGCGCGTTTGTGTGGAGCGAATATCGCGTATGATAGCAATGTCAAATGTTGTGGATTTGCAGGCAATAAGGGCTTTTTGACACCAGAGCTTAATAAAAGCGCGCTTGAATATTTTGGCGAACACAATGGCAAGTCTTTATTTAGCGATGTCAAGCAAGGATATAGTAGCTCAAGCACTTGCGAGATAGGGCTAAGTGATAGGAGCGGATTTGTATGGCAGCATATTGTGTATTTGGCGGATTCTTGCACGAAATAGTTTTAGAATCTAGATTCCATAGATTCTAAATCCTAGCTTTTAAGCGATTTGAGCTACGAGATTTGTTTTTTGCTTCGTCAATGAACTACATGTTCTATTTCCTCGCTCAAAACTTCACAATCTATCAAACCCTTGCAAACCCTTGCAAACCCTTGCAAACTCATCTTAAAATCTAGAATTTTTTACACGCTCTTTTTGTTTGCATAGAATCTAGATTCTATACAGACGCAATGATACATTAAGAAATCCTCTATTTTTAGGTAGATTTGGGGTTGTGTAGAAATTTTAGGCAAGCAAAAATACAAAAAAGTGTAACATAGAAGTTCATCACAGGCTAAAAATTTCAAACTCCCTGAAATATGGCTTCTCAAGCAAAGCCCTAGAGTTGCATAGCAAAAAAGAGAGGATTTAGATTCTCTAGGATTAGATTCCAATATCTTAAAACTTTTGACAAAATCAAACCCCACTACCCCTAAAACACATACCGAGCACCTAAATTTCCTGTAATATTTATATCTTTATAGCTTAGTCCTACTTTGCCACCAAGTCCAAAATTAATAAAAAATTGTTCCAAAAATTGCACTTCACCACCTGCTGTGGCATTTGCAAAGGTATTGAGATTATCGCCTTGTTTGTAGCTAAGGTTATTACTTCCGACAAATCGCACTTCTGCAATATTATTTGATGAGATATAAATATCTCGTTGTGCGCCAACATTAATAAACCAATACGATCCTTTTTGAAAATACTGCCTTGTCTCAAATGCAACATTAAGAGCTAGCACATGCTGAAGCGCTTGTGGGCTTTGTATGCCAAGATTGTTTGTGTAATTAGTAAAGCTTTGGTTAGTAGTATTTGGATCAAAAGCCGTAATTAAACTATCTGCACCATTAATCTTTCCGACATTAATCATATAATATGACATTCCAATACTTGGCTTAAATACAAGTGTTTTACCTTTCATACCAAAGATATAGCCATAATTTGCATTAAGATTAAATGTATGGGTATTGTATTTATAGCTTTGTCCTAATTGTGAGAGCCAAATATTCTCACGCGCATTAATATCTTCATTATTCATACCAATTGTATATCCAGCATTAAAGTCAAATTCGTGATTTTTAATAATTGCTCTTGAGTAGATTCCGCTATTGACATTATGGCTATTGTTTTTGATAAGATCAGCTGTATATGTCCCATATCCATATGCTGCAAACACTCCAAGTATAAGTCCATTTTCTCCAAGATTTAAAAACCTATCATAGCCTACATTAAGTCCATATAATGCACCATAGCCATTACTAATAAAGCTTGCAGAGCCAATGGCATTTGCCCAGATATTATTAGCATAAGTATGGCGGTTTGAGAATTTATATAAATATGCTGGATCAAGTGTTACATCTTCAATATCTGATCGTGTGCTAGAGTTGTTAGCATAATGTGCGCGCTTTTTGTTTTGCATAAGTGAGGCAAACTTTATACCATTATCATAAGAATCAACTCGTGAGAGTTTGACAAGTCGTTGGATTTTGGCAATGTCTGCTGCAAGCTTTGTGGCTTCTGCGGTAGAGCTTTTGCGCTCTGTGGAGGAGAGTTGTTCTAGGGTATTATAAAGCTGTGTAGCAGTATGTTCAAAAAATCCTATATCATAATCCATAATATTTGTGCCAGTGAAAGTGATTCCTCTTGAGTGGATACTTACAAATTGAAGCCATTTGAATATATCAGAGTTTGAAGTCTCAACTTGATGCGCAGAGCAGCCAGCAGTATTATCCCTACACACAACTTGTTCTTTTTTTTGCTCATCATATTTGGTATAGACAACTTGTCCGTTTTGTGTTTGGGTGATTGTTTCTTGTCTTGCTGTGGTTGGAGAGATTGCTGCGATTTTAGCGACATATTCATCACCTCTACTCTTTCCACCCTTTTGCCAAATGTAGTAACGTATATCATTAATATCATAAGGATTATCTGGATTATTTCCTAAGATCTTTATACCTATGGTGCTATAATCTACAACCTTTTCATATCGCAATCCAATATTATTGAGTCCTGCTTGAAGTTTGGCTTGAAGTTTGGCAAGATCAACCCTACTTTGTGTATAATCAATACTTCCATCAGCATTTATTGTTGGCTCACCCTTTGCTCCCTCATAAATAGCAATAGAGTTTTTGATGTAATCACATTGCTCTTGTGTGCCAGAATCTCCACAATGAAAAGTTTGTGTATTTCCACTTGCTGTGGTGAAAATATATTTAATTTCCATTGCGTCAATGAAGCGATAGGTTTTATTTCCTTCTATTGTGAGATTGCTTAGATTCTTACCAGCATGTGTGATATAAAGGATTGGCTTTCCATAGTTATTGACGCTATTGTTTGATTGATTGACTTTTACATCAAAATAGCTCAAACCAATGCTGCTTGTAGCATTCATCTCTATTGAGCCGTTATTGATAATGTTGAGTTTATAAAATTCTGCTCGTGCGTTATGATCGAGTATGAGGTTTTGGATATTGGAAGTCTCTATATTTGAAGCGTAGAATCCAGCTATTTTGCCAAGTTTGAGAGTGCCAATCGTCAATGTCGTATTAGCCATAAATCTATCTTTATTAAACTGCAAGCTCGCATTATGCCCACTCCCGCTTCCTCCCCCAGCTTCCACGTTTATGCTACCAAATTTCGCACTTCCTCCCTCTGGCATATCAAAATCTGTCGTAGGATTGCCTGTGGTGCGACGAATTTCTAAACTTGAAGCTGAAAAGTCTTTATTGAGATGCACAACACCCTTTCGTGCTTTTAGATTACCGATACTTACCACACCGCTAACCTTGCTAAAATCCACAACTGCACCCCAAATACCAGAATCAAGAAATTCATCACTAGTGCCTGTGCCATCTCTCCCTATTACAATAGTTCCTGTATGTTTTAGATTTTGGGCTACAAAATCCACTCTGCCTCCATTTCCAGAAGTGCCTAAATGTGTGTTAATATCTACATTATCAAGCGTTATATCACCTTGTGCTTTAAAAGAAATATTTGCGTTTTTTGTAGAAGCACCGGGAGTTGTTTTGAGCGAAGAGTTTTTGATATTGATAGTTTTGCCTTCAAATATCGCATTAGAATAACTAGCAGCAGTGATAAGATCAAAATTTAAATTTAACTTATTTATATCAAGTTTATCGCTTGCTTTGAAATTAACTTGTGCTTTTCCTTGCGTGGCTGTGATGTTTATGTTGTGTAGAGTGATATTTTTAGCCTCAAAGTTGATATACGCATCAGTAGTTAATCCGCCTGATTGGACTGTAAGTGAGCTTTTATCATCAAAAATAATGTCATTTGTAGCTTTTATATCAATCACATTACCTCTTGAAGCTAAAGATGATTGATTTGTAAAATTAAGATTCCCAGCAGAATTGAGCGTTACCATTCCCCCAAAGCTTACTTTTGTATTATCAAAGCTCATATCCCCGCCTGTTGTTTTCATATCAAGTGTAAAGCCATTATGATCAGCATTGAGTGTGGAATTTTTGAAAGTGATAGTTTGCCCTGTGGCTTTGAAGTGGTTATTTTGCGTGCCAGCAATATTAAGATTAAGAGTGAAGGTATCGGCTGTTAGATTCTCTGTGGCATTAAATGTAAAAGCGGCTCCACCTCCTGTCTCAAAACTATTGCCAGCTCCTAGAGTGCCTGTGAGATAGACTTCTTTAGCTTTGAAAGTTGCTCCAATATATCCTATTAAACCACCTTGCCAACCACTTCCTCCAAAATGAATATTTCCATTTCCGACTTGTTTTTGTTTATTACCAAAAATAAGTGTGCCATTTGCGTATGTTTGGGTAAAATTTTTAGGCCGAGTATTATAGGTTCTTTTATTTTCTATATAAAAATTACCCGTGTTGTCGCTGGTCTTATTTGAAAGATTATAGACATCATTTGTAATATCAGTATCCGCAGACAAAAACACAAACATAAGGCTTGAGATAATCAAAGAAAATTTTATTCTATACATTACATTCCCACGCATTACACACAATCCCCCTTGTGTTAACATTTCGTAAATTGTATTTGTTGTGAGGAGGCATTTTACTCTTTTTTGTTTAATTATTAAGAACAAAGCAGTGTTTAATGATAGAATCTAGAATCCAAAAATCAAAAGTGGATTCTTATAGATTGCCACGCAAGGATAAACCTTGCTCGCAATGACAAGCCTACTCCCTCAATTGCGAGGACGATAGGACGAGGCAATCCAGTCAAATAGATTGCCACGACTTCCTAGCAGAAGTCTCGCAATGACGATTTAGAATCTAGATTCTTTGTTCGTCTCACTCGCTCAAGTAATGACGACAAAAACGTTATGTCAAACACAAGCAAGCATTAAGAAATCCTCTATTTTTAGACGGATTTAGTCAGGATTGTGTAGAAATTTTTAGGCAAGCAAAAACACAAAAAAGTGCAGCATAAGCATTCATCGTAGCTTGATTTTAGATTCTGAATGCTTTGAAAAATCAATGAGATCTTGCGTTGTAGTAATGTAATGTGGCAGGCAAAGGGTTGAGATTTTGAAAATCTCTAGCGCGGTGAGCGCATCAGCATACGCGCGGTGTGCGATAGAGGTGTTAATCCCCAAAAATTCATTGAGGTATTGCAATGAATAACGTTTGGATAAAATCGTGCGTCTTGCAAGATCGATTGTGCAAAGCTTTGGATTAAGCAGTTCGCCTAGATGTTCGCTCTCCATTGCATAGCTTACAAAGCTATAATCAAAGCCGACATTATGCGCGACAAATACACTATCGCCCAAAAATTCCTTAAACTCTCTTAGCACTTGGTGGGCTTGCCTTGCGTTTGTAAGCATATCTGTTGTGATTTGGGTGATTTGGGTGATTATCTCTGGCACAAATGGCGCAAATATAAGCTCATCAAAGCGATCAAGAATCTTTCCGTCTTGATATAAAATCGCTCCAATTTCAATGATTTGCGCTTCTTTGGGGCGCGCACCTGTCGTCTCAATATCCACAAAGCAAAATTTTTGCTTATGAAGTGACGTGTTTTTGGTTTGCAATCCAAAACAATCATTATCCTCATACAGCGGAAAGCCTTTGGCTTTGAGGAGTTCGATTTGGGTTTGCGGAGATTCTTGGGATTCTGTGTTTTTGAGCGTCTCCAAAAACCCAAAAAACTCCTCTTTTGAGATTGGGTTTTCATACAGCCTTTTAAATATATGATGGTGTGCTTGTGCCATTATTTGAGAGAATCTATCGCTTTTTTGTAGTCGTTTGCGTCAAAGATAAAGCTTCCTGCTACAACAATATCAACGCCTGCATTTTTAAGCGCAAGGATATTTGTATCATTGACTCCGCCATCGACTTCGATAAGGCATTGTGGGTTTTTTTGGAGGATAAGATTTTTGAGATTCTGCGCTTTTGGGATCACACTTGAGATGAAGCTCTGCCCGCCAAATCCGGGATTTACACTCATAAGTAGCACCATATCAACATCTTGGATAATGTATTGTAATTCCTGTTCGCTTGTGTGGGGATTAAGCACGATAGCAGGCGATGAGCCTTGAGATCTAATGTGGCTAATTGTCCTGTGAAGATGTTTGACTTCCTCGATATGCACGCTTACAAAGCGAGGCTTAAGTGGCAAAAAATAATCCACAAAAAAATCAACATTTTCGACCATAAGGTGTATATCAAGTGGTTTTGTAGCGACTTTGGCGACTTGAGAGAGGATAGGCATTCCAAAGGTGAGATTTGGGACAAAATGCCCGTCCATAATGTCTAAATGCACAAAATCCGCCCCTGCCTTGCAGATAGATTCTACTTCTTTTCCTAATTCCAAAAAATTTGCTGATAAAATACTCGGCGCAACAAGCATATCTCAACCCTTAAACATTGAATCATTCAAAATTTGTCTAAATTTAAAACTTAAAGCGTATCATAATTCAAGTAAGAATATAATTAAACGCAACAAGTAAAAATAACTAACAAAGAAAACGAGGTGTCAAATGCAAGAGATTTTAACCGCCATACAAGAATGCGCCATAGCCCTATCTAGCGCGTTACAAACAGATAATACAAACTACCTTGCGACAACAAATTCAAGTGGGGATTCGCAGCTTGCTATCGATGTGAAAGCAGATAGATTGATAGAGGAAAAAATGCTGGGTTTAGATTCTGTCAAAGGCGTGTGTAGCGAGGAGAAGCAAGAGGCGATTTATAAAGAAAAAGGCACATTTTTGGTAGCCTATGATCCGCTTGATGGATCAAGCTTGTTTGATAGTGATTTGAGTGTGGGGAGTATTTTTGGGATTTATAAAGAGAGCTTTGAGACAAAAAACCTTGTGGGTGCTAGCTATATCGTGTATGGTCCAAGGCTAGAGCTGGTGTTTGCTTCAAATGTGGTGGAGCATTATTTTTATGATGGCAAAAGCTGGATTCTCAAACCTCAAATCAAGCTTCAGCAAAAAGGCAAAATAAACGCGCCCGGTGGCACGCAAAAAAATTGGTCGCCAACACATAAAGCCTTAGTAGAATCGTTTTTTGCAGCAGGGTATCGTTTGCGCTATTCTGGGGGAATGGTGCCGGATTTGCATCAGATTCTCATCAAAGGTGGAGGGATTTTTAGCTATCCTGCTACAAGTGATGCGCCAAATGGAAAATTACGCAAACTTTTTGAAGTGTATCCATTTGCATTTATCTATGAAAAAGCCGGTGGAGAGGCGATTAGCACAAATGGCAGAATCTTAGATTCTGCATGTTTAAATTTGCATGACACAATGGAGTGCTACTTTGGAAGCAAAGATGAGATCGCGCAAGTAAGGGCAGCTCTGGGCTATGATGAAGCGAAAAAATAATATTAAGGAGAGCGCATGAGTCATCAAAATGATAAAGATATGTTTGAGCAAATCCTAGAAGAAGAGAGTGCAAAACTGCAAAACTGCCAAAAAAGCAAAAATGTAGATTCTTGCCTCAAATGCGAAGAACTGCTTGGCTGTGGAGTCAGAAAAAGCTATGTGAATGCTGTATATAGAAGTATGAATAAGGGACAAGAAGGGGATTTTGAGTTTTAGGGTTATTAGATTGTAAGCTTACGGGTAGATTCTAGTTTTCATAAATCTAAATCCCCTCTTTTTGCAGATTGCTTCGTTTGGCTTTATCTTGTGTTATTTTGGCGACGCACGATATAGTGTGACTCACTTGGTTTTCTCTTGCGCCAAAGCTTTCAAAACTACAAAAATAAGCTAAAAATAGAGAATTTCTTTGTGGGCCATTGTGTTTGCATAGATTCTACTAAAATTCTATGTTATTTTTGTCGTCATTGCGAAGCCCCTTAGGGTTGCGGCAATCCTTTTGACTAGATTGCTTCGTCCTATCGTCCTCGCAATGACAAACCTGCCCAATCAATTGCGAGGACGATAGGACGAAGCAAAAGAGAATCTAGATTCTAGAATCCAAAAATCAAAAGTGGATTCTATGGATTGCCACGCAGTTTTGCAACTGCTCGCAATGACGATTTTTATGGATTCTTTGTTTGTTTTACTCGCTATAAGCTAATGACAAGTTTTAAATTCTATGCAAACCGCAATGGCACATTAAGAAATCCTCTATTTTTAGGTAGATTTAGTCAGGGTTGTGTAGAAATTTTAGACAAGCAAAAACACAAAAAAGTGTAACATAAAAGTTCATCGCAGGCTAAAAATTTCAAACTCCCTGAAATATGGCTTCTCAAGCAAAGCCCTAGAGTTGCATAGCAAAAAAGAGAGAATTTGGATTTTATGTAAATATGTAAATTAGATTCTAGATTCTATATTGTTTTGACGCACTCTTACCCGTCATGTCTTAAGCATTAGCGAAGAATCCAAAGAATCAAACCAGAATCTATTTTAGATTCTAGAATCTAGAAAAAATACATAAGATGCGAATAAAAAAACTGCGTCAAATAATACGCCAAAAGTGAGAAAATATACGCCACTGCGGTGGTAAAAATAAACAAATACGCGACAAATTTCATTCCACCAGCTTCTCTACCAAAAGTGATTGTCGCTGCAAAACAAGGAATATAAAACATCACAAACACGATAAATGCAACCGCTGATGAAAGCGAGATTGTGTCTTTGAGATTTTTTTGGAGCGAGAGTGAATGCTCATCTGTCTCATCGCCTAGCGCATACAAGATTCCAAGTGTTGAGACGACAACTTCTTTTGCGGCAAATCCAGCGACAAGCGAGATTGACAATCGCCAATCAAAATCCATAGGCGCAAAAAATGGCATAATCGCCTGCCCGATTCTGCCTGAGTAGGTTTGCTTGAGGAATTGCTCATTATGCTCGTTGGTGAGAAACCAAATTTCTTGTTGTTTTTTGACATCATCAAGGTTTGAGTTTTGCACAGCTTGGATTCTAGTGTCGTATTCTTGCTGGAGGGCTGGATTTTTGGGGTATTGAGAGGCAAACCAAATAAGCATAGATCCAAACAAAATAAAGCCACCTGCTTTTTTGAGAAACATCAGCACTTTTGAGTAGATCCCAAACCAAATCGTCCGCCAATTTGGAAGTCGGTATTTTGGCATTTCCATGACAAATGGCTCTTCATATCCGCGAAATATCGTAAGATTCAAAAACTTTGCCATTAAGAGTGTAACAATCGTGCCTAAAAAATAGATTCCAAATAATGCCAAGCCGGCGTATTGCTGCGGACAAAAAGCCCCGACAAAAAGCACATAAATAGGCAATCTTGCGCTACAACTCATAAAACCTATCACAAATAATGTGATGAGTCGCTCGTTTGGGTTTTTGAGTGTGCGCGCTGCCATATATGCTGGCACAGAGCAGCCAAATCCAGCCACAAGAGGAATGAAGCTTTTGCCATGCAAGCCAAATTTGTGAAACAAACCATCAAGCAAAAATGCAACCCTTGCCATATATCCTGTGCCTTCAAGCAGTGCGATCCCCAAATATAGCACGATGATAAGTGGCAAAAATGCCAAAATAGTGCCAACGCCACCGATGATGCCATCACAAAGCAATGAGGCAAAATCCGCTGAAGGAATGCTTTCTCTTAGTATTTCTCCAAGCGCGCCAAAGCCTTCTTCTATGTGGTCTTTCACCCACCCGCCAACGACAAAAGTAAGCTCAAATAACACAAACATAAGAAATAAAAAAATAGGAATGCCCCAATATTTATCAAGCAAGATAGAATCTATTTTGTGCGTGTTTTGCATAAGGTTTTTGGGGTAATGCACGACTTCTTGCGCGACTCCATGCCCAAAAGAAAACGCATCATCAAAAAAAATCGCCCGCATATTGCACCCGCCATATGCTTGCTCGATGTGCGTGATTGTGGCATTGACTTTATGTGTAACTTGAGAATAGCACGGCTTATTGTGAATATACTCATAGAGATTTGGATCAAGCTTGAGGAGCAAAATCGCGATTTGGCGCATTGATAGTGCGTTATCTTGGCTTGGGTAGGTGTTGAGCTCATAAAAAGATTTTTGTAATAAAAATTGCTCTATGGAGCTGATTTGAGATTCTAGAATGTCTGAATAAATGCGTCTTGGCTCACAAAATGGCTTATTGTGCGTAATGATAATTTCGTCTAAAAGCGCGCTGATATTTGAGTGTTTATCCGCTGATATGGGGATACATGGGATTCCTAAGATAGTATTGAGCTTGTGAATGTCGATATGGATTTGTTCTTTTTGTGCCTCATCGATCATATTAAGCGCGAGGATTGTTTTTGCACTAAGATCTAGAATCTGCGCTGATAGACTGAGATTGCGCTCAAGATTTGTAGAATCTACAACATTAATAATCACATCATATTGGCGCGTCTGCAAAAAATCTTTTGTGATTTTTTCTTCAGGTGAATAGTCATTGAGCGAGTATGTGCCGGGCAGATCGATAATGGTAAATTCAATATCTTTGTAGATGAAAGTTGCTTGTGATTTGCTAATGGTTACGCCACTAAAATTACCGACTTTAAAGTTTGAGCCACTTATGGCATTAAGCAGGGAGCTTTTTCCGACATTTGGTTGCCCAACGAGCACAGCAGTTATTTTTTGCATTATAATCCTAGAATCTTAAATAAAATGGCGTTATTTTATCGCATTAAGATTAATTATTATCTTTAGGATAGCTAAAATGCAAGCCTTAATCCACCATTAACTTGAGTAAGAGTTGGAATACCGCTAGAATCAAGATGTGTATTTAGCACATTAAGAACGCCAATCACATTGCGTGTAAAGCCAATCTCAAAGGCGATATTGAGCTCATTTTGGTGAGCAGAGGCGCGCGCTGACGGACTCAAAATAGCGTCATAAGAGGTTGTGCCATAGGCGATGAGAAAATTAAAGCGACTTACTTTTGTTTTGACAAGCGCGTATAAGAGATTTGCATTTGGTTGGGTTTTGAGAGCTTTGCTACCCCATACAAAAAACGGATCAATGCTACTACCCATAATGCCTAAACTTCCCCAGCCAGAATCTTTGCCTGTGTGGATATATCCTCCCGCGATTTCAAATACATTTGGCAACCCAAAAGAAATCTGCGCATATAGGGCATTGCCATCTTTGCCTGTGTTGATGAGATTGCTTGAGGCAAGAGAGTTGCTATGTTCAAGGCTATATGCGTAGCCTACATAGCCTTTGAGATCAAAATCTAAAAAACTAAATTTGCCATCAAGCCTTGCTCCCATAGCTGTAAAAATCGGTGGTGCGAAATATGTGTAGGCTTTGATTGTGAGGGCGTCATCGATGATGTAGTATTTGGCAGCGATATTATAAAGCCCTATGGTGTTTGGCTTATAGAATCTTGTCATTTGATAATAATCAATCCGCCCAAAATCATGCACCCAAAATGCTTCAAGCATAAGGTTTTTAATTGATCTATTGCGAAGCCATATTCCATCGCCTAGAGTATTTATCCAATCATTTGCAATGGCTATCCTACCGCCTTTTAGGCTTGTATCGCCATCAAAATATTCAATAAAAGATTCTGCGATTGTGGCTTGATTTTGATTGAAAAAATCAGCCTTTGTATCGCCACTTCCGCCTGTGGGGGCAAGAAATCCTTTGTGTGCGTCATAAAAAGAAGCCACTGCCCTAAAGCCAATGGCAGCTCTAAAATTTTTGTAGAATCCAGAAGTATAGCTTAGTCCGACGTTACCTAATAAATAGCCTAGATTTGTGAGTTGAGCGTAGTTGGCTAATCCCATAGTGGGGCTTCCTACTTCCACAGCCCTACCTTTTTGGATTCCGACATAATTTCCATACAAAATCACATCGCCCTTGCTTACGCCATTTCTCAACGCTTCATCAATGCTTTCAAACCCAAAGACTGCATGCGTAAAAAGCAGCATTGCTATGCTGAGTTTTTTTGTCATCATTGCTATCGCTCTCATCACTCTCTCCTTATATCCATAAATTATCTAAAAGCCTTGTTTTGCCGATTCTTGCGCAAAGTAAAAATAAACTTTGGTTTGGGATTATTGTTGTGATAGATTCTAGGCTGTGGTTGCAGGCTTGGAGGTATTCGACTTGAATGTGTTGTAATTGCTCTAAGCCGATTTGCACCAGAATCTCACAAGAAGTTTCACCATTTTGATATGCTTTTTGTATCGCATTTATCGCCTTTGGCAGTGCTAGGGCGAGGTGTCGCTCTTGCGGGCTTAGGTAGATGTTTCGCGAGCTTAAGGCAAGCCCGTCATCATCGCGCACGATCGGGCATGGATTGATTGTGATTGGCAAAAATAGATTCTGCACCATTTGCTTGATGATAAGGAGTTGTTGTGCGTCTTTTTGCCCAAAATACGCATTATGAGGTCGAGTCAGACAAAAAAGCTTTAATACAATCTGCAATACCCCATCAAAATGCCCCGGACGCGCAAAGCCTTCTAAAATATATGCCATAGTGCTTGGGGCTAGGATTTTAACTTCATTTTGGCTTTGATACATTTCATTAATATGTGGTGCAAATACCGCGCTCACGCCGTTTTCCTCACATAAACGCAAATCAGATTCAAGCTGTCTTGGATATGTGGAGAGATCTTCATTAGGCAAAAATTGCGTAGGATTGACAAAAATCGATACGATTGTGTGGGTGTTTTCTTTGGTGCTGCGCGTGATAAGCGAGAGATGTCCTTTGTGGAGCGCGCCCATAGTTGGCACAAGCCCGATACGAGCAATTCCGATACAAGAGTGCGTAGAATCTAGCGCGCTTCTAAAGGCGATGAGTTCGTCTGTCGTAGAGATAACTTTCATTGTGCGTTGATTTCCTTAAGGATAGATGTGATTGCCTGTTGCGGTGTGGCTGAAGCATAGATCGGACGTCCAATAACAATAAAATCAGATTTTGCGTTTTTGGCATCTTGGATTGTCGCGATTCGTTTTTGATCATCTTTGTTTGCGCTATTTACGCTAGATTCTGTGCTAGAGTTTAGATGAGAATCTATACAAGAATCTATGTTTGGTTTCGCGCAAGATTCTGCGCCAAAAGGTCGGATTCCGGGTGTAAGCGTAAGGAGGGTATTATATTTTGTCTTGATAGCTAGGCTTTCTTGCACGGAGCATACCATTCCATTAATCCCTGCTTCTTGAGATATGCGCGCTAAATTCAGCACACCATTTTGGATATTTGTATTGTAGATAGCTGCAAACTCCGCTTCATCAAAGCTTGTGAGCGCACTCACACCCATTACAAGAGGTCGCTTAGAAAGTATGCTTAATCTCTCCATTACAGCGTGCATGGCTCTTTTGCCAGAGCTGCTATGAAGAGTTATCATATCAATATCAAGTTTGGCGCATTCATATGCTGCATCAGCCATTGTGTTTGGAATGTCATAGAGCTTGAGATCAAGAAAGATTTTAAAATCAGCGATATTTTTGATCATCTCAATACCCTTAATTCCATCTCTAATAAAGCTTCGCAATCCAACTTTTACCCAAATATCACGACTATCATGACTATCGCAATCATTGCTCGCGTCTAAAATGCCCGCACTATTTTGGATTTGTCTTAAGAGAGCGAGATTTTCTTCTTGGCTTGCTAAGTCTAGGGCGATGACAAGTTTCATTGTTATGCTTTATTGTTGCGCTTTTTGTGCTTGGCTTTGTAGATGAGCACATAAATAATTGCAATCACAACCACAAACCCAAGCGTGCCTAAAACAATATAGTGAAGCTTGTCTTTAAGCACGCTAGAATCCGCTTTTGAGCTAAGCATTTCAAGGAGATTGCTGATTGATAAATCATCACCAAACCACACACCCACATAATACCCAAACCACGCCAAAATCGTGATCCAAATCAACGCTCCGATAGTCGTATAAATCGAGAATCTAACTAGATTCATTCGCGCTAAGCCCGCAGGAAGAGAGATGTATTGTCTTATACCTGGGATAAGTCGCCCCAAAAAAGTGCTTATTTCTCCGTGTTTGGTAAAGAAATTTTCCATTTTAGTCATTGTTTTTTCGGTGAAAAAGAAATATTTGCCAAATTTGAGTAAAAACGCACGACCAAAATATATCGCCAAAATATAATTAAAAATCGCTCCAGCCAGGCTTCCTAATGCTCCAGAAAGTAGAGCTAGGGATATATTCATTTCGTTTTTGTAAGCCAAATATCCAGCCGGAATCATCACCACTTCTGAAGGAAATGGAAAAAAGCTTGATTCTAAAAACATCATGATAAAAATGCCCGGATAGCCAAAGCTACCAATTGTATCTACGATAAAATGAATGATTTGATTCATGACTTTTGTCCTTGTGCTAGTTGTGATTTAAGAAATTATTTATACATTCATCATGAAGCACAGGATCAAATTCTGTGAAATGATATGTAGCGATATTATGCGTGTAGAAAGGATCTTGTTTGGTAAATTCTTTGGCTTTGTCAAGGGATTCAAATCTGCCGATAATCATTCCGCCTACTTTTGGATTCTGCGGTCCTGAGGCAAGCAAGACACCTTTTTTATACCATTCTTGCAAGAATGAGCGGTGGTTGGCAAGGTGGGATTCTACGACTTCAAGGCTTGTTTGGTATTTGACTTCTATAATAAATAAATGCTGCATAACACTCCTTCTCAAAACATAAAAACCTAATCTTAGCAAAAAAATATAAGTTTATATGATTTATTCCATTATTTAGAGATGAAAACTCTAGAAGTCTGAGAATAAATTAACAATTACAAGCTACAATCTCAAATGATAATAATTATCCATTGTTATCAGTCTAAATTACATATTAAACAAGGAGACATAACTATGTTAGTAACAAGAAAAGCCCCAGATTTTAAGGCTCCAGCAGTTTTACCAAATAATCAAATTGTTGAAGATTTTGAACTTTCAAAAAATTTAGGAAAAAATGGCGCAATAGTGTTTTTTTGGCCAAAAGATTTTACTTTTGTTTGCCCTAGTGAAATTTTAGCAATGGATCATAGAGTAAAAGATTTTGCTGAAAAAGGATTCAATGTAATTGGTGTTTCTATCGATTCTGATGTAGTGCATTTCGCATGGAAAAACACACCTATCGATCAAGGCGGAATCGGCAATGTAACATTTCCTATGGTATCTGACATCACAAAACAAATCTCAAGAGATTATGATGTGCTTGTAAATGGCGCTGTTGCACTGCGTGGAAGCTTTTTGATTGATAAAGATCAAGTCGTGCGACATGCTGTAATCAATGATCTTCCACTCGGTCGCAATATGGACGAAATGCTAAGAATGGCAGATGCGCTATTGTTTGTGCAAGAGCATGGAGAAGTTTGCCCTGCTGGTTGGCAAAAAGGTCAAGAAGGAATGAAACCAACAGCTGATGGCGTCAAACAATACCTCAAATCTCACGCAAGCAAGCTTTAATCATTAATAATCCTTAACCTTTTTGGGTTGGGATTATTCTTTTCTTTTCTTTTTTTGTAATCGATTTTATCCACGACTTATACGATACTTTTTTGCTTACTTATCTTACTTGCTTACAAATTCTTGTCATTTTTTATGATTTACTCTTGACAAACACTAGGTGTTAGGCTTTATAATGCCATTGTAATTTTATACAAAGGAGCAACTATGCAAAACTACATCAACGAGGCAAAAGAGGGCAAGCGCATAAGCTTTAAGGGCTTTGCGGTGGATTCTAAGAGTGCAAATTTTAGGGGTTTTGAGGGCAGTCGCCACGCATTAGGTGAGCGCGACATTTTGATTGAGATTTTGTTTGCTGGAATCTGCCACAGCGACATTCATAGCGCAAGGAGTGAATGGCATGAGGGAATCTACCCTATGGTGCCCGGACATGAAATCGCTGGGCGCGTGGTAGCCGTGGGCGAGAAAGTCTCTAAGTTTAAGCCCGGCGATTATGCGGGCGTTGGCTGCATGGTGAATTCCTGCGGAGAATGCGAGTCGTGTAAAGAAGGGCGCGAGCAGTTTTGCGACAATGGCAAAATGGTGCTGACTTATGACTGCAAAGATTGCTTTCATAATGATGAGCCAACTTACGGAGGATATAGCAATAACATCGTGGTGAGCGAGGATTTTGCGGTATGTGTGCCACAAGATGCACCCTTAGAAAAAGTCGCGCCGCTTTTGTGTGCTGGTATCACAACTTACAGCCCCATAAAATTTAGCAAAGTTGGCAAAGGAAGCAAGGTAGCCGTGGCTGGCTTTGGCGGGCTTGGCGTAATGGCACTCAAATACGCGCTAAAACTTGGCGCAGAAGTTAGCGTGTTTGCCCGCAATAAAAACAAAGAGGCTGAAGCACTAAAACTTGGCGCAAAGGCGCTTTATACGACAGATTCTTTAGCTAATGTGAAAGAACGTTTTGATTTTATCATCTCTACCATTCCTACGCGCTATGATCCAATGGAATATGTCAATCTGCTTAAACACGGCGGAGAGCTTGCGATTGTCGGGCTACCGCCAACAGGAGAGAGCGTAGAAAACGATATGACGCGCTTAGTCTTTGCGGCAAATAAAAAAGTCTATGGCTCTATGATCGGCGGAATCGCTGAGACGCAAGAGATGCTAGATTTTAGCTTGAAACATAAAATCTACCCAGAGACAGAGATTATCACTGCTGATAAAATCGATGAGGCGTATCATAACCTCACAAGCGGCAAGGCAAAATTCCGCTATGTGATTGATATGAAAAAATCTTTTGGTAGAACCTAGCTTTTGTCATAGAGTTTATTATCTTGTGATTGAAAATAATTAAAATATTTTCAAAGCATTGAGAAAATTTTAGATTCTACAAAACGAGAATCTTAATCGCACAGATAGGAATCTTAGATTCTAGATTCTCGTTTCCATGAGAGCTAAATCTTCTCTTTTTTGCTATTTTGCTATGCACTAATGGGGCTTTGCCCGAACGCTTTGCTTGAGAAGCTATATTTCAGGGAGTTTGAAATTTTTAGCCTGCAAACCTACAATGAACGCTTATGTTACACTTTTTGTGTTTTTGCTTGTCTAAAAATTTCTACACAACCCTAAAATCTGCTTGCTTGTATCTTAACTTATATCTCAAAATGATGAAAACCACAAAAATTTTGATTTTGGCATTTGCTTACTTGTATATTAGGAATTGTAATGGTAATGTATAGTGTGAGTTATGGAGGCAAGGCTGATAAGGTGAATCCTAGGGGTGATCTCAAGGAGAAGTGATGAAAATAGCGGTTTTGGCAGCAAGCGGGAAGGCTGGAAGCCTCATTACCAAAGAGGCTTTGGCAAGAGGGCATGAAGTGAGTGCTTTTGTCGGAGATGCCAAAAAGCTCATACTACAAGATACACATCTTAGTATTATTCAAAAAGACATTTTTGCGCTTGACTCACGCGACTTGCAAGGGTTTTATGCTGTGATTGATGCATTTAGAGAAGCCAAAGAGATGAGTTTATTTAGAGCACATATACAGCATTTAAGCGCGATTCTTACGCAAAGCGAAGCAAGTCATTGTCGTGGGTGGAGTCGGAAGTATGTATATAAACAATGCGCACACAATGCGACTGCTTGATTTACCGCAATTTCCGCAAGAATACAGAGCGATAGCAAGCGCACAGGCAGAGGTTTTGGACTTTTTGCGCACGCAAAAAACACTGCATTGGGTATATGTCAGTCCACCAGCTTTATTTATACCACATGCGCCAAGAGAGGGCAGATACCAAATCATCGGCGAGGAATTCAGGCTCAATGCCAACAAAGAATCCAAAATAAGCTATGCTGATTATGCGATTGCTATCATTGATATAGCGTGCAATCCTTTGTATAACAAGCAAAGAATCGGCATAATGGGAGTTTAGATTCTGCTTTTGGCTCGTTTATGATAATCTAGCTTTTAGCTTCTTTTGCATAAAGTTTATTATTAATGTAATTTGCTTTGCATAGTAATCATAGAATCTATTTTGGTATTGCAAGGGTGGAATCTATGGGTTAATAACATATTAAAATAATCTATAAAAAACTATAAATATATATTAATTATTTGTAGTTTTTAACTTGCCATCATTATAAAAATTTGATAAAATGCTCCTATGAATAAATTAATTGCAATAGGACAAGCCTCGAAGATTCTTGGTGTTACCATACAAACCTTACGAAATTGGGATAAGCAAGGACTTTTAAAGCCTGATGAAATCACAAAAGGCGGAAGTCGCAGATACAAATTAGAATCTTTAAAAAATATCAATAAAAATATCAAATTTAACACTGACAATCTAAAAACAATCGCCTATGCTAGAGTGTCAAGCTCTGACCAAAAAGATGATTTAATAAGGCAGGTGCAAGTTTTAGAGCTTTATTGTGCTAAGGCTGGGTTTAATTATGAAGTCATACAGGATTTAGGCAGTGGCATGAATTATTATAAAAAAGGATTAATCAAGCTTTTAATTTAATCCTTGAAGGACAAGTTAGAAGACTTGTTCTAACGCATAAAGATAGGTTGCTAAGTTTGGAGCTGAATTAATCTTTGCTATTTGTGAAGCTAAAGAAGTAGAGGTGATTATCATTAACAAAGGCGATGAAAATATTAAGTTTGAAGAAGAATTAGCCAAAGATGTTTTAGAGATTATCACTGTATTTTCTGCTAGCTTTATGGAAGTAGAAGCAAGAAAAACAAAAAATTACTTGATGATATGCAAGGTGTAATCAATGACAATCTCGCATAAAATAGAACTCATTCCAAATAATAAGCATATCACTTATTTTAAAAAAGCCTTTGGTTGTTCTAGGTTGGCTTATAATTGGGGGCTTTCTAAATGGCAAGAATATTATAAGCAAGGTGTTAAAAAAACACATTTAGATTTAAAAAAAGAATTTAATGCGATTAAAAAAGAACAATTCCCTTTTGTCTATGAAGTAACTAAATATGCCACACAACAACCATTTTTAAATCTAAATCTTGCATTCCAAAAATTCTTTAGAGATTTAAAGCAAGGCAAAGTCAGCTATCCAAAGTTTAAAAAGAAAAAAGATAATCAAGGCTCGTTTTATTTAGGGGGCGATATTGTTAAATTTGAAAGTAAAAACAATAAACAATTTTTAAAGATTCCAAATCTAGGCAGTGTTAAGTTAAGAGAGAATCTAAGATTTCAAGGTAAAATTCACTCTTGCACTATTTCCCAAAAAGCTAATAGATTCTATGCTTCTTTTAGCTTAGAGATAAGTGAAAGCGAATTTAAAAGAACTCATAAAGATAGCAAACAAACAAAACTTGGATTAGGCATAGATGTTGGCTTAAAATCCTTTGCAAGTTTATCTAATGGCTTAAGCATTCAAGCACCCAAACCCTTAAATAAGCTTACACGGCGTTTAAGAAGAGTGAGCAGAAGTCTAAGCAAAAAGCAACACCCAAAAACCAAGAGTGAAGCAATGCAAGGCATAAAAAAGTCTCATAACTACTTAAAGCAAAGTGTTAAGCTTAATAAACTCCACACAAGAATCGCTAATGTAAGAAATGATTTTTTACATTAGCTCACTTCAAGCCTAGTAAAACATTATGCTTACTTTGGACTTGAAAATCTCAATATTAAAGGCTTAATGAAAAATAATAGATTAGCAAAGGCAATAAGCGATGTAAGCTTTTATGAGTTTAAAAGACAGCTTCAGTATAAAAGCGATTACCACAAAAGAGAGATTATAGAGGCTGATACATTCTATCCAAGCTCTGAGACTTGCTCAAAATGTGGAAGCATTAAAGAAACTCTCACACTTAAAGAAAGAATCTATGAATGTGAAAATTGTGGATTAAAAATAGATAGAGATTATAATGCCAGTTTAAATCTCTACAATCTTATTCCACAAAAAATAGGGCAAGTTCTGTCCGAATTTACGCCTGCGGACTTGACGGCTCTGCAATATGATTTAGCGACAAATAATATTGCAAATAGCCAAGGTTGAAACAGGAATACAACAGAAAAACTATTTATAGATATTTCTATTTATTTATGGTTTTTTATAGGTTTGTAGGAACGGTAGAATTATCACCCAAATCTCGCGACAACTTCAGCCATATTTAGCTCTTTTAAAGTATCAGATGAGTAGAATCTAACTTTCATAAATAAATCAACTCAATAAATACAAGGCTAAGGATTTATGCACGCACCGCTTATTTCTATCGTTATTCCAACTTTCAATGTAGAATCTTACATCGCGCGCTGCTTGGAATCGTGCATTAATCAAACATTACACGATATTGAGATTCTCATTATCGATGATTGCGGAAGTGATGACTCTATCGCGATAGCTAGAGATTATGCCAAAAAAGATTCTCGGATTAAAATTATTCACAATCCACGCAACTTAGGGCTTTTTCGGTCGCGCACAGCAGGAGAAAAACAAGCTAGGGGTGCGTATATTCTTTCACTTGATGGTGATGATTATTTGGATTTAAGCACATGTAAGATTTTGTATAAAACTATTTATCATATAGCTTTGCATGAGCCACTACAAGATATAGAACTTATCAAAAATCCTTTCTTGCAAAATACCGCTGTTGTCGGGGGGGGGGGGGCAAATCTACCTCTATATGCAAGACAATACAAAGAAGTTGGGTAATGCAGCCTAAAATCTCGCTTATCATTCCGACTTTTAATGTAGAATCTTACATCGCGCGGTGTTTAGAATCATGTATCAATCAAACATTACACGATATTGAGATTCTTATTATTGATGATTGTGGAAGTGATGATTCTATACAAATCGCCAAAGATTACGCGAGCAAAGACAAAAGAGTAAAAATTATCCAGAATCCAAAAAATCTCGGTGCTTTTGCATCAAGGATATATGGGATTAAATTCGCGCAAGGGGAATATGTAGCCTTTTTGGACGCTGATGATTATCTGAATCTCAATGCGTGTGAGATGATGTATCAGCAAGTCAAATATTTTGCCAAAAATAGCCAAAATACACACAAAACTTGCAATACCCCAGATATTGTACATTTTAAGGCGCATTATCATGTAAGCCACTCAAACACTTCTGCGCCAACACTACTCTCAAGCCTCTTACATAAAATCCGCTATATCTTGCCGACGCGTTTTAGCACAAAGCCTTTGAAAAACGAGCAAATCGCGTATAATTTTTTCCTCAAAAGCTCAAACTTTCCAAAATTTACGATTTGGGATAAATGCTACAAAGCGTCTTTGGTGCGTGAGGCGATAAGCTATCTAGAATCTATCACCTATCCATTGATTATGGCAGAAGATATGCTGAAGTTTTTTTATATCGCCAATCTTGCAAAAAGCTATGTCTCTACCCCGCACAGGCTATATCACTATATGTTAAATACCCAATCCACCACGCAAAATCCACGCAATAAAACCAAAAAAATTCAAGATATGCGGTTTATTATCGAGTTTTTGCAATGTCATTGTGATGTGCCAAATGCCCCTTATGCAAAGCAAATAGCTCAAAAACTAAGCACAAATCTTGCCTCACTTATCGTTTTAGAATCTCGCTTTGATAAGTTGCCAAAAAAGCAAGATTCTGCGGGCTTTGTAGAATCTACATTATCTACATTTGACGCGCAAGACAAAAAAAGAGACACGCAAGAATTTGGAGTGCTAGATTCTTGCGCTAAGATAAATAATACAAATCCAAATAATGCAAATACCGATGTTTTGGCGGGGGGGGGGGCATTATATGGGGATTCTATACATTCTTGTTTATATCTTTCTCTTGCTCCTCTTACACCACTTATAGAGCAAGGCTTGCTATCATCGCCCAAAATCTCGCATTTCGCGCGATTAAGCAGTGTATTGGGAATGCATTATCTGTGTGCGTGTATTCTGTCGCTTCAATACTGGAATCGCTCTCTTACCTTTATAAGAATTTTGGCTTATATTTTCACATTTGGCAGGCTCAAGATCTAACACTTTTTTGCCTTAGAATCTATCATCAAAGACATATTTACTCTACGCGTTACAGCATAGATTCTCACACAAAATGCACGAGAATGCGCCATGCGTGAGAATCCAAGCACAATCTCACTTATCACTGCGACATTTAATGTCGCTACGACTATATCAAGCACACTAGAATCTGTCTTGGCACAAAGTTATGCGCCTATTGAGCATATCATTATCGATGGCAAAAGCACAGATTCTACATTAGAGATCATAGAATTTTATCGCTTGAGATACGAAAGCAAGGGGATTACTTTACGCGTGGTGAGCGAGCGCGATAGCGGGCTATATGACGCGATGAATAAGGGCTTGAGTCTTGCAAATGGTGATGTGGTAGGATTTTTGAATGCCGATGATTTTTTGGCAAGCAAAAATGTAATAGCACTTGTTGCGTGGGGGTTTGCTAAGCCTACACATGATATACAAATTATTTATGCTGATGTCGAGTATGTGAATGAAAATCTCCAAACTATTCGCACACTTAATGGCAAGATTTTGAGTAAAAATGCCTTTAGGCTTGGCTTTCACCCCGCACACCCTAGTTTTTATGCGAAAAAAGAGCTTTTTTTGCGTTATGGAGGGTTTAAGCTCAAATATAAAATCGCAAGTGATTATGAGCTTATGTTGCGGTTTTTGCAAAAATATCATCTCAAAAGCCTTTATATCCAAGAATGCTTTGTCAAAATGCGTATAGGTGGTGTCTCAAACGCAAGTTTGAAAAATATTTTGCGTGCAAATAAAGAATGCTTTGAAAGCTGGCAGGATAATCAACTAAGCACATTTCCGATTTTTGTGATACTCAAGCCATTTTTTAAGATTTTTAGCGTAAATATTGCTGCATTACTAAAAGAAAAATTCACTCGTTGGCGGGGGGGGGGGGGTAGAATCTAGACATATATTCTCTCTTTTTGCTTCTTTTTTCTATTTAGATTCTAGATTTTTTCGTATTACTTATACAAATCAATATATTTATTGCAATTATACTAGCTATAAACCCACAAACTCTTACTCAAATTTATATATTGCAGATTTTGATGCGCAGGTTGCAATATGATAGGCTTTTATCTCCTTGGGCAAAGTGATTGTGATAATCCAAATGCTATCTCCAAGCAGCAACTTCAGCTATGGGAGCAAGAAGGTATCATCACTTATTTGGGGCAAAGTGATGATGTGCGTCCATTTATTATGCAAAGCTTATGTGTAGTGTTACCGAGCTTTTATAAAGAGGGAGTGCCTAGAATCTTGCTTGAGGCAATGAGTATGGGCAAGCCTATCATCACAGCCAATGTGGCTGGTTGCAAGGAGTGTGTAGCACCGCCTTTCAAAAGGATTCAAAATTTTCTTGTCGGGCAAAATGGAATCCTCATAGCACCAAAAGATAGACAAGCTTTGTCTCAAGCTATGCAATATATACAAAATCTTTCATTATCACAAATCAAGCAAATGGGAAAAAATGGCAGAGCATATGCTATGTCTCGATTTTGTATATCGCGCATTATCCAAAGCTATCAGTGCGTGGTTAAAAATCTTAAACAATCACAAAATAATCCACCCAACCAAGCTATTGCTTTTGTCTCTAATACCTGCTATGGAATGTATAATTTTAGACTTCAAGTAATGAGGGCATTTTATCGCGATGGCTTTGAGATACATATTTTAGCACCGCTAGATTCCAGTTCTAAAGCACTCAAAAGAGAGGGATTTAGATTGCATCACATTGATATTGACTCAAAAGGGCTTAACCCTTTGAAAGACATCAAAAGTGCATATCAAATTTATGTGGCTCTTAAAAATATCAAGCCAAAAATAGTATTTAATTACACGATTAAGCCTGCAATTTATGGTTCTTTTGTTGCTAACACACTCAAACTTCCAAATATTGCTGTAATCACTGGGCTTGGGTATGTGTTTGTCTCTGGTGGTTGGAAAAAGCGGATTTTGAGAGCATTAGTTTGTGGAATGTATCGCGTAGCACTTTTTAAAACAACTCAAGTGTGGTTTCTCAATCCTGATGATAAAGCGGAATTTTTACAATACAAAAATATCTCTTCACATAAAGCTAGGCTTTTGGATAGCGAGGGTGTGGATACGACATTTTTTAGCCCTCAAGTCTCGCTACCACCAATACAAAATCTAAATTGTAATCAGACTCCACAACATAAAGAAATTATCTTTTTGCTTGTAGCGCGAATGCTTTGGGACAAGGGTGTTGGTGAGTTTGTAGAAGCAGCTAGAATGATTAAGAAATCCAATACTGCGACTTCTTCGGGGGGGGGGCAAATATTAGATTCTGGCTTTTAGGCAATCTTAATGTCGCTAATCCAAGTGTGATACCTAAATCACAAATAGAGCAATGGCATAATGAGGGAATTATAGAATATTTGGGGCAAAGCGATGATGTGCGTCCATATTTGCGTGCAAGCTCTTGTGTGGTGCTTCCTAGCTATCGTGAGGGTATGCCTATGAGCTTACTTGAGGCGATGAGTATGGGTAAGCCTATCATCACAACCAATACCTCCGGTTGCAAAGAACTTGTGCGTAATGGTTTCAATGGCTTTATATGCGAGCCAAAAAATGCACACTCGCTCTATGAAGCTATGCAAAATTTTATAAACACACCTTTGCAACAAAGGCAAAAAATAGGCAAACAATCAAGACAAATTGTGCTTAGAAAATACGATAAAAGCCTAATTCTCAAACAATACACACAGACTTTGCATTCTATTTGCCAAGACAAAAAGAGCTAAACATCACATCAAGCATTTCTGAAGTCGCGTAAGGCTTAGTGATTTGCCCGATACTTGCGATAGCATCTTTGATATGATAGGCAAAAAGTTCAAGCTCAAGGGTGTCGAGTTTGAGTTGCGCGAGGCGGAGTGATTGAAGTGTTTGGCGCATAGATTCTAGCTGATATGATGCACTAAGGATAATCTCTCCTTGGATGCGCGTTGAATCAATAATCTTGCTTAAAGCCTGCTTGATAGTTTGGGCTGTTTTGTCTTTTTGTAGCGCACTCACTTCGATGATTGTTGTATCTTTTGGTATTATGTGCTTGAGTTTAGCTTTGTTGAGCTTATGCTCTTTGTCGGTTTTATTTAGCACGATGAGCGTTTTTTGCGTGTCGCTTATGTGCCTGCAAATCTCTTCGTCCTCATTACTGAAGGGTTTTGAAATATCAAGAACAAAAAGCACGATATTGCTTTGTTTGAGAGATTGGAGGGATTTTTTGATCCCTTCTTGCTCGATTATATTATCACTCTCTCGGATTCCGGCTGTATCGATAAGGCGCACGATTGCACCATTGATTATGATTTCTTCTTCTATCGTATCGCGGGTTGTTCCGGGCATTGGTGATGTGATCGCTCGATCAAAAAGCAAAATAGCATTCAAAAGCGAGGATTTACCGACATTTGGTTTGCCTATGATACAGAGATTCCACCCGGCGTTTATGTTTTGGCGCATTAGTGAAAAATCATAAATTTTTTGCATTTTGTGCTGAAGCTCTTGGAGTTTTGTGCGTATCCTATCTATCGTATCTAGCGGTATGTCCTCCTCGCTGTAATCAATCATCACCTCACAATACGCCAGAATCTGCAATAAACTCTCCCTAGATTCTCGCACAAATACCCCAAGCTCGCCTTTGAGCTGTGAGGCAAGGGCTTTTTGAAAAAACGAATCTTTGGCGTGGATAATCTGTGAAATTGCATTGAGCTGTGAGAAATCAATACGACCATTCAAAAACGCCCTTTTGGTGAATTCACCGGGCGTGGCTATCCTTGCACCATAAAGCAAGCAAAGTGAAACTACCTTTTGCCCGATAAGATCGCCCCCATGGCATTGAAATTCAATCACATCTTCGCAAGTGTAGCTTTTGGGGGCTTGATAATAAATAATAATCGCTTCATCAAACACTTCTGCGCCCTCATCATACAATGAGCTTAAAGTGGCATATCGTGGTGTGAAAGTTGGCTTTTTTGTGATGAGCTTGGCGATTTGCAGGCTTTTTGTCCCGCTTAGACGGACGATGCAGATTCCGCCAAGTCCTACTGGCGTGGCAATAGCGACAATACTATCTGTAAAAGTCATTGATGATGATGTATCGCTCATTTTGGTTGTTTTGGCGGAAAGAGATGTATTTATCTGGAAATACTTCGCGTAATTTTTTGAGTGCGATAAACGCTAGGATTCCATCAAGTGGCTTTGTCTGCGCTCTGCCCTCTCGTTTGACTTCATGGATAATCCCCACCAAATACGAATCAATCGCTTCTTCTTGATTTTTGAGAAATTCTGCGATCTCTAAGCGCACATTATAGCCATAAGTTGGCTGTATCCAATTAAAAAGCAAATATGAAAACGCCTTATAACGATACCCTCGCTCACCGATGAGCAACGCAGAATCTGCCCCGTCCAAAAATATATAAAGTGTTTGCGCGTCAAAAAAGCTCACTTCTATTTTGTCGATTTTATAAGGCATATATGAAAACATTTCTTTGATATGTGCTGTGATTTCATCGATAACTTCTTGCTTTGTTTGGAGTTTGTGCTCTTTAGTTGTATGTTGATTTTGGGGTTGGGTTGAGGGGCGATTTAGGGATTGATATGGAGGCTGATATAAGGATTGATGAGTTTGATTGATAAATTCTGAAGCATCAAAAAACTCATTTGTTTGGTTTGTCTGATGTGATGTGTCTTGAGAGGGTGTTTTAGATTCTGATTGTTTTATATGGGGTGCTGCTTGATATGTGTTTGGGCGTGGATTTTGATGTGGATTTTTGTGTGCGCTTTGATATGAAGAGTTTGGCTTTTGCGCGTGTGATATGAGAGTAGTATCAGCAGTGTTAGTGGCATTAGTCATATTTGCGATGATAATGGCTTGCTTTTTGCCAAAGCCTAGAAAGCCTTTTGATTCGTATTGGATCACCTCATACTCAATCTCTGTAACAGAGCAACCAAACTCATTTGCTGCTTGTGTAATAGCCTCCTGTAATGTGTTTGCAGTGATTTTTTTCATATTGCCCCCTATTTTTTGTGATGCTGCGCGATCTGCTCTGCTCGCCTTTTATCGATGATTTTATTAATCATAATTTGCATAAGGATTGCAAAGATATTATTAATCGTCCAATACAGCACCAATCCTGCCGGAAAAGTGATAAAAAAGATCGTAAAAATAATCGGTAATAGCTTAAAAATACGAGCTTGCATCGGGTCAAGAGTGCTTGGTGTGAGGGCTTGCTGGATATACATACTCAATCCCATAAGGATTGGCAAAACCAAATATGGATCCATAACAGACAAATCATGAATCCAAAAAATCCACTCTGAGCTTTTGAGCTCGACTGCATTATATAGCACGCGATAAATCGCAAAAAATACCGGAATCTGAAGCAATAATGGCAGACAGCCACCTAGCGGATTTGCGCCATGTTTTTTGTAGAGCTGCATCATATGCATTTGAAGCTTTTGTGGATTGCCTTTGTATTGCTCTTGGATTTCTTTCATTTTTGGTGTGAGATCTTTGAGCTTTTGCATACTCATAATGCCCTTATAACTCAATGGAAACAAAATAATACGCACAATAATTGTAAGCCCGATAATCGCCCAACCCCAATTTCCAAAAATACTATACAGCCAATCCAAAAGCACAAACACAGGCTTTGCAAAAAATGTAATCAGTCCGTATTCTACGACATCTGTAAGAGGCGCATAGACTTTTTGCAAATCGCGATAATCTTTTGGTCCTATGTAGCCTTCAAGCTCCATATCAGAATCTAGCGATATGTAGGGGATTGGATTTTGCGTGCCTACTTCAGCAAGCACTTGCACATTCATTCCGCGCACATCGCGGGTAAATAATAAAGTCGTAAAATACCTATCTGAAGCCGCTATAAATGGCACTTGAGTAAAATGCTGGGCTGTATTTTTGGCATCTTTATCTTCTATTTTTTCAATCGTGCCATCTAAGCCATTTTCTTTGAGCACCACGCCATGAAATGCGTATCCATCGTCATCAGCGATTGGTCGTTGCCCGCTAGAGAGGAAGTAGGTTGTCGGTTGTGTGAGTGTGATTTTGACATCATATTTGAGATGATCGGTATTATCAAAGTAGAATGTCAATGTTTTGGTGATTGTTAGGGATTTGAGCTTTTGGGTGAGGATTAATGTTTTAGAATCCTTGAAGTCTTTATCAATCGCAATTTGTGAGGTTGAAGCACTATAAGGTGTGGTTGTGGCTTCTTGATTGAGGGCAAAATCTTGGAATCTCATCTCTAGTGGAAACACTGCATTAGGCGAGAGAAGCGGGAGTTTTTCTAGGGGTTTGGCACTTTGTTTATTAAGCCCAAAAAGTCTGCCTAAATGCGTAAAAATACCTTCTTGCTTTGGTGCGGTGAATTTTTTGTCTTTGAGATAGACTTGCGAGATTCTGCCAAGCTCATCAATCTCAACTTCCAAATCATCAGATATGACTTTTGAGATAATGTGTCTTGATTGTGGTAATGACGGCGTAGATGAGGTTTGTGAAGTGGCAAATTGTGAAGCAGGAGAGATTTGCGGGGTGGCAGAAGCAGAATCTTGCGCTTGTGGATTGGCTTGAGTAGCGGGATTTTGCGCGCTTTGAGATTGTGGATTCTGTGTTTGAGCTGGCTGCTGTTTGTGCGTATCAGGGATAAAATAGCTATAAATAACAATAAAAACAAATGAGATTAAAACCGCCATTAAAACCCGTGAATTCATATCGTTTTTGTTCATACTATCCTCCTATAAGCTTGGGATAACCATAACCCAATCTTTGGTATAAAAAAATTTTTTAGAAATAGGGACAAACCATATTGTAACTTTTTGCGGGCAACTAAAAGTCGCTTTGAGCTTGAGTTTGACAATAGGATAATGAATGTATTTTTTGCAAAAAGGCTGGCAGAGCAAAAGTCTATAACAAACCTGAAATGGCGCAAAAAATGGATTCTGATACTTCGCGACTAATTGCGCATAATGCGAGCAATTCGGGTAAAGCCGACAACTTTGTGGCAATAATGGCGAAAGCAATAGCTTATACCCTCGCAACGCTACAATCACCACATACCGCAAAAAAGCGATAGCACGATTATAGAGCCGAGCTGCTTTTGATATTTTTGCCATTTGTGTCATATCTATACTTTACTACTTTACCATTTTACTTTGTCTATGCTTGTGATGCTTTATATCTTTTGTCCGCCTAATTTATGGAGCACAAAACTAAGGCAATCTAAAATATTTTTTCGCAAATCCTGAAAGCTAAGCAAATATACGCCCTCTTTGGCTACAAACACGATCCTACACCCAATGAGCGAGAGTGTTTTTTCAAACTCTTGAAACAAGGCTTTGATTCTGCGTTTGATAAGATTGCGCTTCACAGCATTGCCGACTTTTTTGGAAACGCTAAGACCGAGCTTCAGACCGAGCTTTGATGTAGAATCTAGTATTTTGTCCCTATACACATACAACACAAACTCTTTTGAATGCCGATAAAAACCTTTTTTGTATATAAAATCAAACTCTGCTTTTGTTTTTAACATATCCATTCAATCAACTCAACACTAAACTGAAAGTCTTTTTCTTCCTTTTGCTCTTCGTGCATTAATGACGCGTCTGCCATTTTTTGTTTTCATTCTCACTCTGAAGCCATGAGTGCGCTTTTTTGGTGTATTGTGAGGTTGATAAGTTCTTTTCATATTTATACCTTTTTCTCAAAATCAAACTTTGATTTTAATACATTTTGGCTTAAAGTTTAGCAAGGTTATTGCTTTTTGGAATTATTTTGGAATAAAGCAGAATCTAGAATCTATGCAAACACAAGAAAGCATTAAAAAATTCTAGATTTTAAGATGAGTTTGCAAGGGCTTGCAAGGGCTTGATAGATTGTGAAGTTTTGAGCGAGGAAATAGAACATGTAGTTCATTGACGAAGCAAAAAACAAATCTCGTAGCTCAAATCGCTTAAAAGCTAGAATTTAGAATCTATACAAATTAGAATCTAGATTCTAATTTTGTCGTCATTGCAAAGCTATTTAGGGCTGTGGCAATCCATTTTGACTGGATTGCTTCGTCCTATCGTCCTTACAATGACAAACCTGCTCCGTCATTGTGAGCAAAATTTTCAAATTTTGCGTGGCAATCCATAAAATCCACTTTTTGAATCTAGATTCTATGGGAATAAAAAGAGCGTGTAAAAAATTCTAGATTTTTGGATAAATTTTGGGGTTTTGCAAGGCGAACGAGTGAGTCGCTACTTTTCGTGTGTCGCTAATTAAGTAAGCCGAAGCAATCCGCAAAATTTACCAAAAAGCTAAAATTTGAAATCTATACAAATTAGAATCTAGATTCTAAAAGTAGATTCTGCGATTATCAACCGCGTATTTTTGGCATTTTGAATCGCTTTGTATCCGCGCCCTCTAGCTCTAAGAGTTTTATTTTTTTATCTATTCCGCCCGCATAGCCCGTGAGATTAGCGTTTGCACCCATTACGCGGTGGCAAGGGATAATGATAGCAATAGGATTGCGTCCGACTGCGTCACCGACAGCTTGAGCGGACATTTTGGGAAGCTTAATAGGTGCGTTGGATTCTAATGCAAAAGTTTGCGTGCTAGATTCTGCAAGGTTTGATGTTAAAAAACTAGAATCTAATGCGCTAGATTCCAAAGGTTTGGATTCTGCCAAATCTATTGAATCTATCATTGCTTGTGTTTGCGCGCGATTTTTTGCGAGAATCTTTGCGATCTCTCCATAAGTCATAATCATGCCATATGAAATGCCTTGCAAAATCCTCCATACCTGTTTGGCAAAGTCGCTACCATTTGGCGCAAGTTTTGGCACAAAATCTGGAATCTGCCCGCTAAAGTAGCGATCAAGCCAAAGTTTCGTCTGTGTAAAAATCTCCAAATCATTGGCTTGAAGCTCTTTAGATTCTGGATTCTCGTAGGTTTGATGGTATTTTTGTCTCTCAAAATACAGCGCACGCAAAGCCTTGCCACAAGAGTGCATATACATCGCCCCCAAAGGCGAGTGGTATATACAATGATATAAATTTGGATACGCATTTGACATTATTGTTCCTTTTGGCTTTGCTTGGAGATCCTTTTATCAGGTCCTAAAACATACAAGTATATACTTTTGAAGTTTATTTTTGATGTATTTGATTGTGTATTTTGGGGTTTTAAGGATTTTTAAGCTAAAAGAATTAGAATTTTGATTTGTAATGAAGCTATAAAAACAAAAACAACGCAGAAGGCAAAGGAGAGCGTATGGCAATAGCAAATAAAGCATTAAAACTCAAAGAAAAACTTAATTTTCTAAGTAAGATACATGTAAAAAAACTAGAGCGTGAGTTTGCGCGCTGGCGCGAAGCAAACAAGAATCTAAAAAGCTATTCACAATATTGGGCAGGATCTCTTTGTGCTGTTTTATTATCGTAACGCAAAGCCAAGCGATTTGTTTTTTGTCGATATTGGGGCAAATGATGGAGTGAGCTTAAGTAATACTTACGCACTAGATGGTGTTTGGGGGGGGGCATACTCATAGAAGCAGATTCTAAAGTCTTTGCTAGCTTACAAAAAAATCGCCAAAATCCCAAAGTCTCATACTACAATATCGCACTTTTTAACCAAGACAAAACAATCAAATTCCTCCAAATCCAAGGCTACGCGCAAATGCTAAGCGGTATTTTAGATGAGTATGACCCGCGGCACCTAGAGCGCATAGAGCACGAGATAGCGGAGTTTGGCGGGAGCTATGAGATTATAGAAATGCAGAGCATGCGCTTTTCTACACTTATGCGAAATCACCCGCACATCAGGCGCATCGACTATATGTCTATTGATGTGGAGGGCGGCGAGATGAAGATTTTAGAATCGCTTGATTTTGAAAACTTTGATATTGGGCTGCTTGGCATTGAAAACAATTATAAAGATTTTGTGATTCCAAAATTTCTCAAATCCAAGGGCTATAAGAAAATCTTTCGCCTTGGCTGTGATGAGTTCTACGCAAAAAGATAGCGACATCTATCTTTGTTTCAAGGATTAAAGCGATAAGTGCGTTATTTTTATATTTTTGCTACTATTTTGTTTTATCTCAACATCTCAAAGAAAAATAGGAGAAAATATGAAATTTAGTGGAAAAAATGTCTTAATCACCGGAGCTTCAAGAAGTATCGGAGCAGAGATAGCAAGGGTGCTTGCAGCCTATGGGCTCAAAGTTTGGATTAATTATCGCTCTAAGCCAGAAATAGCAGACGCGCTTAAAGCTGAGATAGAATCTAACGGGCATAAAGCGGCTGTGGTTGGGTTTGATGCGACCGATGAGGAAGCATTTATCGAAGGGCTAAAGCTTATCACCCAAAGTGATGGAGAGCTAAGCTATCTTGTCAATAATGCCGGAATCACAAATGATAAACTTGCTTTGCGAATGAAAACAGAGGATTTTATGCAAGTCATTGACGCAAACCTTAAATCATGCTTTATTGGCTGTCGTGAGGGGTTAAAGCTTATGAGTAAGCAGAGATTTGGATCGATTGTCAATATCGCTTCAATCATCGGTGAGAGAGGTAATGCAGGGCAGACAAATTATGCAGCAAGCAAGGGTGGAATGATTGCGATGAGTAAAAGTTTCGCGTATGAGGGGGCTTCTCGGAATGTGCGGTTTAATTGCGTTACGCCCGGATTTATCCAAACAGATATGACGGATTCTTTGAGTGATGAAATCAAAGAAAACTACAAAAAAACCATTCCCCTCGCTCGTTTTGGTCAAGCGCATGAAGTGGCAGAAGCGGTGGCGTTTTTGCTAAGCGATAGCGCAAGCTACATCACAGGAGAGGTTTTGAAAGTCAATGGTGGATTATATATGTAAGGTTATTTCACACAAATTTTTTCTTTTTATATTGTTTTAAATAAAATATTTGTTAAAATAGCGGATTATTAAAATTTCTAAGGAGTAAAAAATGGCTTTATTTGATGAAGTTAAACAAATCATTGCGGAAGAGTTGAGTGTAGATGCAAATCTCGTTACACCAGAGGCAGAATTTATTAAGGATTTAAACGCAGATTCTTTAGATGTTGTTGAGCTTATTATGGCGTTGGAAGAAAAATTCAATGTAGATATTCCAGATGAGGAAGCAAGCAAAATCCAAAAAGTAAGCGATGTGGTTACTTTTATCGAAACTCACAAAAAATAATCAAATCATTTCAAACGATTAAACAATCTTGCCCTAAGACTTTAGGGTATAGCTAAGGAGAATTATGCGTAGAGTAGTTGTTACGGGTATTGGTATGGTCAATGCATTGGGACTAAATAAAAGTGATTCTTTTGAGGCTATCATCAATGGAGAATGTGGTGTCAAAAAGATCACTTGTTTTGATGCGACAGACTTTCCAGTCCAAATCGCTGCGGAAATCCCAAACTTTGATCCCGAAGAGGTATTGAGCCCAAAAGATGTAAAAAAGGCTGATCGATTCATACAGCTTGGTTTAAAAGCTTCAAAAGAAGCGATGCTTGATAGCGGGCTTTTAAATCAAGATGGCAAATGTGATGAAAGTATCGCTAATCGCTTTGGGGTGAGCTCTGCGGCGGGTATTGGCGGGCTTATCAATATCGAGAAAAATTCTATAACATGTTTTGAAAAAGGGCCACGTAGGATTACCCCATTTTTCATACCTTCAGCACTTATTAATATGTTAGGTGGATTTACTTCTATCGAATTTGGTATCAAAGGACCAAATCTAGCGAGCGTAACAGCTTGTGCCGCGGGCGTTCATGCGATTATTGAGGCGTCTAAGACGATTATGCTTGGCTGTGCTGACAAAATGCTTGTGATTGGCTCAGAATCTACAATTTGTCCGGTTGGCATTGGTGGATTTGCGGCGATGAAAGCACTAAGTGATAGAAATGACGATCCGCAAAAAGCTTCACGACCATTTGACAAAGACAGAAATGGATTTGTAATGGGCGAGGGCGCGGGTGCTTTGATCCTTGAGGAGTATGAAGCAGCCAAAGCAAGGGGAGCAAAGATATATGCTGAAGTTGCAGGGTTTGGTGAGAGTGGCGATGCAAATCATATGACAACGCCAGCTCCAGAAGGAGAAGGTGCGTATCGTGCGATGAAAGCCGCACTTGAAATGGCAAATGTAAAAATCGACTATATCAATGCGCATGGCACAAGCACAGCGTATAATGATTTGTTTGAGACGATCGCTTTACGTAATGTATTTGGTGGCAAAGATAAGGTTCCTCCTGTAAGCTCTACAAAAGGGCAGATCGGGCATTGTCTAGGCGCAGCAGGTGTCATTGAGGCGGTTATTTCTATCATGGCGATGAATCGCGGAATCTTACCACCAACAATCAATCAAGAAAACAAAGATCCAGAATGTGATTTAGACTATATACCTAATGTTGCGCGAGAAGCCAAAGTTGAAGCGGTTATGAGTAATTCCTTTGGTTTTGGTGGGACAAATGGTGTTATTATCTTTAAAAGAGTTTAAGTATTTTTTGGAAAGTCAAAATGGCGACATATCTAGACTTTGAAAAGCAGCTTAAAAGTATTCAAGATGATATAGAAATGGCAAATATCCGTGGTGATATGGCTGCCAAAAAAATCTTAGAAAAAGAATACGAAAAAGAGTTGCATAAAGTATATAGCAATATGAGCGATTATCAAAAGCTTCAATTAGCAAGACACCCCGATCGCCCGTATGCGCTTGATTATATTGAGTTGTTGCTCAAAGATATGTATGAGATTTGTGGAGATAGGCATTTTAGCGATGATAAGGCTATTGTGTGTATGATTGGCAAAATCGATGATTATCCTGTTTTGGTCATAGGCGAAGAAAAGGGCAGAGGCACCAAAAATAAAATTATGCGGAATTTTGGTATGCCAAATCCTGAAGGATACAGAAAAGCACTCAAGGCTGCAAAACTTGCCGAAAAATTCAAGATTCCGATTTTGATGTTTGTCGATACTTCTGGTGCATATCCTGGGATTGGTGCTGAGGAGCGCGGGCAGAGCGAAGCCATAGCCAAAAATTTACAAGAATTTGCCGCTTTAAAGACGCCTACTATTGCTGTTGTGATAGGTGAGGGTGGAAGTGGTGGAGCTTTAGCCATTGCGGTGGCTGATAAATTAGCGATGATGCAATACTCTATTTTTAGTGTGATTTCTCCAGAGGGTTGTGCTGCTATTTTGTGGAATGATCCTTCAAAGATAGAATCCGCGACAAAAGCGATGAAAATCACCCCAAATGAACTTAAAAAAGCACAGCTTATCGATGATATAATCCCCGAGCCACCGCGAGGAGCGCACAGAGACAAAGAGCAAGCCGCACTTGCGATTAAAGAATATTTTTTAAAAAGCCTTGATGAAATCTCTCAAGACAAAGACTATCTTGAGAAGCGATACAAAAAAATTATGAATTATGGGGCATTTAAAGAATAATGCGACTACATCTTATTTATATTATTGCTTTATTTAATCCTGATTTAATTCTGCGCACTAGAATCGAAACTTAATTTTATTCAATCAAGGCAAAACAATGAATAAACAAGAATCTCATCATCAATCATGCGTGGGTATTTCTATTGTTGTTCCATGCTATAACGAAGAAATATCGCTTCCAAAATTTATGCAAGAAATCACCAAAACAATGGAATCCATTAAGCCATTGTTGAGAGACAACACACAGCTTATCGCGCCACAAGATACACATTTTCAACCTTATGAATTTATCTTTGTCAATGACGGCAGCAAGGATAAAACATTGCAAATCCTTATGGATATGAATGCCAAAGATACAAATCCTGATTATACGATTCGTGTGTTTTCGTTTTCGCGCAATTTTGGCAAAGAGGCGGCGATTTTGGCGGGGTTGCAGCAGGCAAGAGGCGAGGGTGTGATTTTGCTTGATGCGGATTTGCAAGATCCGCCAAGTCTCATTCCGCAAATGGTAGAGATTTGGCTTAAATCCAAACGACAAACAAAAATAATCTATGCTAGACGCACGACGCGAGCGGGTGAGAGCAAGATACGAGCGTTTTTGAGTGAGTTGTTTTATAAGGTTTCTAATTGGATTTCAGAGGTCAAGATAGAATCTGGAGTGCGGGATTTTAGGCTTATGGATAGAGAAGTGGTAAATGCGCTTTTGAAAATGCCTGAATATCATCGATTCTCAAAGGCAATGTTTGCATGGGTTGGGTTTAAGCGGCAGTGTTTGGAGTATGAGTATATACCACATTTCAAAGAATCCTCAAGCTGGAGTTTTTGGAAGCTCTTTAAATACGCGATTGAGGGGATTGTAAGCTTTAGCACAATGCCTTTGCGTATCGCGTTTGTGTTTGGGTTTTTTATTAGTTTATTTGCTGTGGTGTATGGAATCTATCGCATTGTTGATACGATTTTGTATGGCAATCCTGTGCCGGGCTACCCAAGCCTTATTGTTATCATTTCTTTTATTGGCGGAATCCAGCTTATTTTGCTAGGTATCATCGGTGAATACATCGCTAGAATCTATGAGCAAGTCAAAATGCGCCCGCATTTTATTTTGGATACGCTTGAAAGAAAAGATTGCCAAAACACAGAATCTACACAAACCGCAAAATCTCTACGCACCGCAAAATCCGCAAACATAGCAGAATCTAAAACCACAGAATCCAAAAAAACTACAAAATCCAAAAAGAATAAGGAGTCATAATGAAGTCATCAAGTCTTAATTTTTTTGCAAGCGCGTGGAAAGAGTTTAAAGTCGCGTGCTGGGCTTTTTTTCATACGCAAGGATTTTGGAAATATTTTCTCATCGCATTTGGGCTGTATGCTTTGGGGATTTTGAGCCTTATTCGCGCAGATGTGTATTATATTGATGATCTCAATCGCTCAATTATCGGCTACAAGGAATGGGATAACTTTTCTCGATATATCAGCTGGTTTTTGTCAAATTTTATGCATATGGATACAATCCTTGCTGACATTTCGCCGCTCACACAGCTTGTCGCGATCACATTTTTGAGTTTTGCTTCGATTATTCTTGTGTGGAGCATTCGTGAAGTGATATGGAAAAACGAAGATTCTCAGTGGGAATCAAACGAGATTCCAAACAAAAAGCGTCTCACAGCTCTAGGAATTATCGCATCAATTCCTATCGGGCTTTCTCCGTATTTTTTAGAAGAGCTTTCTTTCAAATACGATTCTCCATATATGGCACTTTCGGTTTTGTTTAGTGTTATTCCTTTTGTGTTTATCCATCATGTGCGCGCATATATTCCTGTTTCATTCCTTTGCTCTCTTGGAATGTGTATGACTTATCAAGCAAGTAGCGGGATAGAAATTATCTTAGTGTTATTTTTTGGATTCTTGATGTTTAATCAAACAAATGCCGGCATCAAAAAAACGCTTATTTTTATGGGCGTTTCAGCATGTAATTATCTGCTTGCATTGCTCTTTTTCCGCACATTTATTATGCACCAATTTGCTCACTCACAAGCAGGCACACAAACCTTTCCTCCAAGCGAAATGCTTAATGGCGTGCTACACAATATCCAAATGTATCTTGGCTTTTTGTGGAATGACTTTGATTGGACGGGTATTAAGATTTGTTTTGTGCTGTTGGTGGCTTTGTTTCTTATTAGCGCGGTGTATCAATCCAAAATCAATAAAGGCTTATCATTGATTCTTGCGCTTTGTGTGCTTGTGATTGGGATTGTGTTTTCGTATGGGACTTATCTTGTGCTTTCTCTTCCACTTACGCGTCCAAGAGCTTTTATCGGCATTGGTGTTTTTACTGCTGCGATGGCGATTTATATCGTGAGTGCGTGGCGCGGCTGGGCGTATAAGCAAGAAGATCAGCAACGAACAAATTCAAACAACCTTATCCACAGGGCGCTTCCTTCGCGATTGTTTTATATCTCAAGCGCAGTTGTCGCGGGTGCTTTGACTTGGTCGCTTATTGTGTTTGCAAACGCTTATGGAAATGCGCTCGCACAACAAGACAAATTTCAAAACTTTAGATTTACGATTCTGCTTAATGACCTTGTGAATGTAATGCCAAAGCAGAAAAATTATAAAGATTATATTTTTAGA
This sequence comes from Helicobacter fennelliae, assembly GCF_900451005.1. Classification (NCBI taxonomy): domain Bacteria; kingdom Pseudomonadati; phylum Campylobacterota; class Epsilonproteobacteria; order Campylobacterales; family Helicobacteraceae; genus Helicobacter; species Helicobacter fennelliae. The sequence goes on along the minus strand of NZ_UGIB01000001.1, from coordinate 322,455 downwards.
ATCCGAGGTTGGGTTACAGCTTCGCCGGTGCTGGAGAACTCCTCAAAGCATAATCCTTTGATGAAAAGGCTTGTAACGATTACTGATGGCAAATATTGGGTGCGCACAGCGATGAAGCATTATGGTTGGGGTGATGTGCCAGAGGAGCAGCCTATTATTATCGTAGATTCTGAAGATTTTGAAAAGCTTGCCGAGAATCCAAAGTGTAATAAAGAGACTGCCGGCACGCTCCAAAAACATATCGATAATATTTTTCATAGCATTGAAGTGTATCCATATTGCACGGTTATTACATTTAAGGGTAAGGAAAAATATGTCCATAAATTTAACGAAGAAATGCTAAAGCAGCAAACTGAACGCAACACAAATCAAGAAGAGGAAGCACAATGATAAAAGTAGCTATTAATGGGACGGGTCGCATAGGGCTTTGTGCGGCTAGGATCATCGGAGAGCGCGATGATATAGAGCTTGTTTCAATGAATACAACAGCAGATATTGATACACTTTTGCATTTGCTGAAATATGATTCTGTGCATAGAAAATATAATGTAGCCAAAGTCGATGAGACGACTTTATGTATCGGCAAGTCAAAAAAAGTCAAAATCATTAGCAATCGAGATATTCAAGCCCTTGATTTTGGTGAAGCAGTTGGCGTGATCGAATGCACGGGCAAATTTAATGCGATCGAGAAAGCATCTTTGCATCTCAAAAATAACATCAAAAAAGTCATCATATCAGCTCCAGCTGATGATACGCCAACCTTTGTCTATGGCGTCAATCACTTGCAATACAAAGGAGAATCTGTTATCTCAAATGCTTCTTGCACGACAAACTGCCTTGCACCAATCGCGCAAGTAATCCACCAAAAATTTGGCATTGAAAGTGCTCTTATGACGACAATCCATAGCTACACCAACGATCAGAATCTGCTTGATTCTCGGCATAAAGATATACGAAGAGCAAGAGCAGCAACACTAAGTATGATCCCTACAAGCACAGGCGCAGCAAAAGCAGTCTCACTTGTGATACCAGAGCTTCAAGGCAAACTCAATGGCTATGCTATGCGCGTCCCAACGCCAGATGTCAGTCTCGTGGATTTAAGTGTAAATCTTTCAAAAAGCACGACAAAAGAAGAAGTCAATGAGCTATTTAGGGCAATGGCAAAAAAAGAGCCAAATATTTTTTATGTCGATGAGGATAAATGCGTCTCGATTGATTTTGTCGGCTCATCATATAGCGCGATTATCCTTCCGGACAAAACCTCAATGGTTGGCGATAAATTTTTGAAAGTGCTTGCGTGGTATGACAATGAAATGGGGTATAGCCACAGGCTTGTTGATATGAGTGTATATGCGCTCACACATTGATTTGAGGTTTGGAGCGTTATATGTTGAAATTCACATCTTGTTTTGATACACAATCATCTTTTATCTATCCAGACAAAAGCGATTTAGATTCTGTCTTTGAGGCTATTACACACGAAAGAGATGAGCGCAAAAGTGGCTATTATCATCTGCCCTTTGAGGATAGGGCTATCAAAGATTCTGCTTTGCTTTTGGCGCAGAATCCAGCGTTTTTGGAGATTAAAAATCTCATTATCGTAGGCATTGGCGGAAGCTCGCTTGGGCTAAGGGCTATAGATTCTGCACTCTCTCATCTTCCAAATCGCAAAAATATTCATTTGCAATTCTTAGAGCATACAGATCCAGTGCATTCGCACAAAGTCCTTGATACACTCAATATCAAAGAAACGCTTTTTATTGTGATTTCTAAATCAGGCACAACCATTGAGACTTCATCTTTGTTTAAATATATTGTCGCTAGATTCTCGCTTTTTGATATTAATGCCTCTCATCTTGCTTGTATTACCGATGAGGATTCGCCACTTTTTCATCTTGCCAAATCAAAAAATATTCCTGTGATATGTATCGACAAAAATGTCGGCGGGCGATTTTCGGTTTTGAGCTCTGTTGGGATTTTGCCATTGATGATTCTTGGATTTGATACGCAACGCATACTTAATGGCGCAAAAGCATTTGTCGAAGGTTTTTTTGCAAGGAAGCACGATCACCTCTTACACAAAGCATTTTTCTTAGCCAAAAATTATCAAACATTGCCAATTAATGTGCTATTTTCGTATTCAAGCGTGTTTAGGGATTTTAATCTTTGGTATGTGCAGCTTTGGGCGGAGAGCTTAGGCAAGCTTAATGCGCATAACCAAAAAGTCGGACTCACGCCATTAGCTTTGATAGGAAGTATCGATCAGCATTCATCTTTGCAGCTTATCGTGCAAGGCGTGATGAATAAAAGCGTAACATTTCTAACAATCAATCAGCAATGCTTCTTAGAGCCAAAAATTCCTAATATTTCGCTTCCATATCTAGAATCTAGCGATTTTGTGAATGCTACAAGTTTTCTTACATTACTCAATCTCCAGCAAAAAGCCACAATGGAGACGCTAAAGGCTGAGGGCATTCCTACGGATTTAATCACACTTGAGTCTTTAGATGAGGCAAGTGTTGGGGCGTTGATTATGTATTTTGAGCTACTTACTTCGTGTGCGGGAGCTGTATTTGGGATTAATACCTACGATCAGCCCGGCGTAGAATTTGGCAAAAAACGATTGCGAGAAATGTTTTGAGGATTTTATTTCTAAGCGTTTTATATAGCGGAAAATGCCCCAAAGCTCCCGGAACAATAGGAAGTTTGGTATCTGTTTTTTTGGGGTTGCCACTTTTATATTATTCGGTGCATACGCTTTTTTTGCTTGCGTGCTTGCTTGGAGTGATTGCGATACGCGAGATTGATATTTTTGAGAAATCCTCTCAAACGCATGATGAAAAATGGATTGTGATTGATGAGCTTGTGGGGGTTTGGATAGCAATGGCAATAGCTGGGCTAAGCATTATTGGTGTGATTGGCGCGTTTGTGTTTTTTAGGATTTTTGATATTTGGAAACCTTCTGTTATTGGGCGGATTGATAGGCAAGTTAAGGGCGGTTTGGGTGTCGTGCTTGATGATGTTTTGGCTGGATTTTTGGGCGGGATTGCGACACTTTTGCTTCTCAAAATCTTTGCGTATTTTGATCTATCGCCTAATTTGTGGATTCTGTGATGACAAAGCGCGCGCTTGTTTTGGGTGGAGGAGGCTCAAAAGGAGCATATCAAGTTGGAGCATATCAGGCATTATGTGAGCTTGGAGTCGAGTTTGATATGGTTGTTGGCGTGAGTATCGGCGCGCTTAATGGTGCTATCATTACGCAGGGTGATTTCTCACAGCTCAAAACCCTATGGCAGCACATTGATATAGATTCTGTTTTAAATAATGGCTTAAATTGGACTTCAAAGATTGATTATTATTTTGAAAATACGCAAAAAATCATTCCTTTTCTCAAATCCTACGCACACAATAAAGGTATGGATACCGCACCGCTTCAGCATATCCTTGAAAAATATCTTGATTGGCAGAGGCTACAAGATTCTCGCATTGATTTTGGGCTTGTGTGCTTGGAAGTGCCTTCACTCACGCCCCGTGAAATCACAAAACAGCACATCAAAAAAGGCTACCTACCCAAATGGATTCTCGCCTCTGCATCGTGTTTTCCGGCTTTTCCGATATATGAGATTGATGGCAAAAGCTATATTGATGGCGGGTATTATGATAATTTACCTATTGATTTGGCATTCAAAATGGGAGCAAGTGAGGTGATTGCTATTTCGCTCAATCCAGAGTTTCAAACAAAATATGACATAAACCCGCTTGTAACGCATATCAAGCCTTCTATGAATCTTGGCACAATGCTTGATTTTACGCAAGATTCTATCAAGCACAATATACAGCTTGGCTATCTTGACACAATGCGCGCTTTTGGTAAATATCAAGGCAGGAGTTTTACTTTTTATCATTCACCAGAATCCTTGCTTGAGCCATTGCGCCAAAAAGTAAATGCTTTTTTGCGCTTTATGCTCGCCCAAGAGCTTACTGCAAATAGTGCGCCGACAAATTTAAGTGTGATGATAAATACCCAGATTGCAAGCACGGGAATCTTATCAAAAGTCAAATCACTTACGCCATTTTGCGATAAACTCTTAAGCCTTGCGCAAACCAAATCTCAAAAAGCACATTGGCAGGATATTTTATTTTTGCTTATTGAGCAATATATGGAATCTTTTGGCTTTAGCCATACAAGCATTTGGGATTTGCAAGATGTGCTTCAAAAAGCTGCGACACTGCAGCAATCAAGCCAAATTAATCATATCAAACAAGATCTTTTGTCTTATAAGCCTGATGTGGCGATGCTTGATTTGGAGCGATTGGAAGAGACATTGCAGGCGTTGTTGAGTGTGTTGTTAGATTCTAGAATCTAAAAATCAAAAAGTAGATTTTTATGGATTGCCACGCAAAAAATTTTCATTTTTGCTCGCAATGACAAGCTTGCTCCCTCAATTGCGAGGCATGAAGCCGGAGCAATCCAGCAAAATAGATTGCCACAGCCCTAAAGGGCTTTGCAATGACAATAAAAATGATATAGATTCTAGTAGATTCTATACAAACACTAGCGAGTATAAAGAAATTCTCTATTTTTTAGGCAGATTTAGTCAGGGTTGTGTAGAAATTTTTAGACAAGCAAAAACACAAAAAAGTATAACATAGAAGTTCATCGCAGGCTAAAAATTTCAAACTCCATGAAATACGCTAAAAAGGGAGGATTTAGAATCTATGGAAATTAGATTCTAGAATCTAGCTTTGCTTAATTCAAATCACCCGGTATTACGCAACCCTTGAGCGATACCCACGATTGTTGAGTGGATTTGCTTCATGATTCGCTGTTTTTGCTCATCATAGTTTGAAGCGTTATATTTTTTGATGAGTTCTATTTGAAGGAGATTGAGCGCGGTAACTGAAGCATTACGCAATAAAATAGATTTGCGTAATGTCGGCTCACTATCCAAAAGCTCGCTTTCACCGCGGATTTGGATAAGAAATCGCAGAGTTTTTGTGTATTCTTCAGTAATCATTTGCCAGATTGTCTCGCAAGTTTGGCTATCGCTCATAAAAGCATTGTAATGCTTAGCAATAGGCAAATCGACTTTAAGAAAAGCTTGTGAGATATTGCTGATTGTCGCAGCGAAAAATTCAGATTCTTTGTAGCATTGTCGCAGAATCTCAATATCACCAATTGCTTCCAATCCACTTCCTAGCCCATACCACGCAGGAAGAATCGTGCGGTTTTGCGTCCAAGCAAACACCCAAGGAATCGCGCGCAAATCCTCAATCCGCATTGTGTCTTTTCTTTTGCTAGGACGCGAGCCGAGATTAAGCTGCTGGATAAAATAAATAGGCGTTACTGCTTTGAAATATTCAATAAATCCTTTGCTTTCATACACAAGCTTGCGATATGTTGCGTATGAGGCTTGAGAGATGTGCTCCAAAAGCGTGCTGTGCTGCGGGCTGATTGAGCATTTGATGTTTGCACTACTTGGAATCTCATCGGAGCAAAACGCATCATAGCTTGATTTTTTGAGTAATGCTGCCATTGTCGAGGCGAGGAAAAATTGCGCTGATGAGATATTGAGGTATTTGGAGCTTATCATTTCGCCTTGTTCAGTTGTTTTTAGGAAGCCTTGCACGCTTTTTGGCGGAGAAGCCAAAAGCGCGCCCTCAAGTGTGCCACCGCCACGACTCACACTTCCACCGCGTCCATGAAAGAGCACAAAATGCACGCCAAGCTTATCTTCTAAGGCTTTGAGTGAAGAGATCGCATGATATAGGCTATAATTGCTCGTGAAGATTCCGCCATCTTTGCTAGAATCCGAATATCCGACCATAATTTCTTGGCGCATTTTGATGTCTTTGAGATAGTGTGCGTAGTGTTTGTTATGCACGAGCGTTTGCATTATGCTTCCTGCGCGCTCTAAGTCGTTAATCGTCTCAAAAAGCGGGGTTATAGCGATTTTGGCTCTTTGTTTGGAGTCATTAGTTTTGTCATCTTTGCTATCTTTGCTCGGTTTCCAAAGTCCGCTTTGTTTGGCAAACCACAGCACACCAAGCAAATCACTTGCATCAGTTGTCATTGAGAGGATAAAGGTTTGCAATATCCCATCGCTGATGTATTTTTTGCCCCAGACAATACGCATAAAAATCTCGATCACATTTTGGGTTGATTCACTTAAACTATCGATGATCTCGCCAAATTCTACCTTTGGCATATCAAGGGCTAAGCTTAGAATCTCAAGCTTTTTTTCTTCACGATAGGAGATGAAGTCATTATCACAGATTCCAAGCAAGCAAAAAATCTCACTAATTGCCTGCGCGAATACATCTTTGTGCTCTCTAAAATCAAGCTGCATAAGGTGGAATCCACCAAGCAAAACATACCGCCTAAACTCTCTTAAATAAGTCGCTGAAGTCTCATCAAGACAATCAATAAGCATATCAATATCTTCAATCAATTCTTTTGGTTGATTATAAGTAAAATCCACAGAGCTTGGGGCATTGACAAAAATAAGTCTGTTTTGTAGCTTTTTTATCATCAGATACAGCTTTGCACGAAAAGGCTCGCCTTGATGCACTCGTAGGGCATGCCCTTTGAGCTCATTTGATTCTTTTTGAAGTGAGGCTTGAAGGGCTTTGCTGATTTTGCAGAAATCCGCAGAAATAGAGAGCTCACGCGCGAGAATGCGGAGTTTTTGGATATAAAAATTTATAATCACTTTGTGCTGGGTTTTCATCACTTCAGTCATCAGCTCATTTGTAACAAATGGATTCCCATCTCTATCGCCACCTATCCAGCTTCCTAAGTGGATAGGCGAGTGTGTGAGTGGCTTTTGGAGCATATTTTCGATATAGCAAAGCACTTTTTGGCTTGCTGGAAGTATAGAATTCTCAACAATAAACAACAAATTATCAAGCTCAAAAAGCACTTCAAGTTTTTCGCTTCCTACAAGGTGTGTTTGCCACAATAAACGCAAGCGGTATTGGATATGGGCTTTGGCTTTTAGATCCCCAAGCTCAAAGACTTTATATAAATCCTGCGTGATCTCATAATGCGCTTCAAGAAATGTCCTGCGCCTAGATTCTGTGGGGTGAGCTGTAAATACTGGATAAAACTCCATAGATTCTAGAATCTTATCTAAATCAATCTTATCAAACCCCTCTAGCAAAAGGCTTTCATACGCGACTTTGATGCGCTCAAGGCTTTCTTTGGCATCAATATTAAATCGCTCTTCAACGATATTAATAAGGATATTATACAGCGAAAATGCCTTGATGACTTCAAAGGTCTTGCCTGAGCGCGAGATTGTATCAAGCATTTCTTTGATGTGATGAAAGTCGTTTTGATTTTTTAGCACTTCTTGGTTGAGCTTCAAAAAATACTCGCATACTTCGCTATCAACTTCTTGCAACATCTCGATAATAAGATCCGAGATAAATGTAATTTCCTTATCCAATGCTTGCTGGTCAAAAAAATGCTGATTCATGATATTCCTTCAAAGTCACTTTGATTGATTGTTTGGGAATCTATTATAACAAAACCACAAAGATTCTCTTTGATTTTATAGATTTTTTATATAAGTTTTGGTTAAATCTCGCAGGATTCAAAAAGTTTAAGATTCAAAATTAAGGAGCAAATTATGGCACTCAAAGTGTATTACGACAAAGATTGTGATTTAGGGCTGATTAAGAAAAAAAAGGTAGCGATTATTGGCTTTGGAAGTCAAGGGCACGCGCATGCAGAGAATCTTCGCGATAGCGGCGTGGAGGTCATCATTGGGCTGTATCGTGGCGGGGCTAGCTGGAAAAAAGCTGAAGCAAAAAATTTCAAAGTCCTAGAAGTGGCTGAAGCCACCAAACAAGCAGACATTGTGATGATTCTAATCCCTGATGAATTGCAAGCAGATGTGTTTCATCGCGACATCGCACCAAACTTGAAAGAAGATAAAATCATTGCTTTTGGGCATGGCTTTAATGTGCATTTTGGGCAGATAAAAGCGCCTCAAGGTGTGGGCGTGATAATGGTCGCGCCAAAAGCACCCGGACACACTGTGCGCAGCGAATTTGTGCGAGGTGGTGGGATTCCTGATTTAATCGCTGTGGAGCAAGACACAAGCAAAGGTGATGCAAAAGCTATCGCTTTGAGTTATGCCGCAGCTATTGGTGGCGGGCGCAGCGGCATCATCGAGACGACTTTTAAAGACGAGACAGAGACGGATTTATTTGGCGAGCAAGCTGTGCTTTGTGGCGGGGTAACTTCCTTAGTCAAGGCTGGCTTTGAGACGCTAGTAGAAGCGGGCTATCCTGAAGAAATGGCGTATTTTGAGTGCTTGCATGAGCTAAAATTAATCGTTGATTTAATCTATGAGGGCGGGCTGGCTAATATGCGCTATTCTATCTCTAATACCGCAGAATACGGCGATATGGTGAGCGGTCCGCGCGTGATAAACGCAGAATCCAAAAAGGCGATGAAAGAGATTCTAAAAGACATTCAAGGCGGGCGCTTTGCCAAGGACTTTATTTTAGAGCGCAAGGCGGGCTATGCGCGCATGAATGCAGAGCGTAAGAATCTAGCAAATCATGGCATTGAAAAAGTGGGCGAGCGACTTCGCGCGATGATGCCTTGGATTGGGGCAAATAAGCTAGTCGATAAGGATAAAAATTAGAATCTAGATTCTAATTTGTATAGATTTCAAATTTTAGCTTTTTGGTAAATTTTGCGGATTGCTTCGGCTTACTTAATTAGCGACGCACGAAAAGTAGCGACTCACTCGTTCGCCTTGCAAAACCCCAAAATTTATCCAAAAATCTAGAATTTTTTACACGCTCTTTTTATTCCCATAGAATCTAGATTCAAAAAGTGGATTTTATGGATTGCCACGCAAAATTTGAAAATTTTGCTCACAATGACAAGCCTACACTCCCGTCATTGCGAGGACGATAGGACGAAGCAATCCAGTCAAAATAGATTGCCACGACTTCCTAGTGGAAGCCTCGCGATGACAATTTATTTTTGGATTCTTCGTTCGTTTCACTCGCTATAAGCTGATGACAAGTTTTAATTCTATGCAAACACAAGCAAGCATTAAAAAATCCTCTATTTTTAGGCAGATTTAGTCAGGGTTGTGTAGAAATTTTAGGCAAGCAAAAACACAAAAAAGTGTAACATAGAAGTTCATCACAGGCTAAAAATTTCAAACTTCCTGAAATATGCTAAAAAGAGAGGATTTAGAATCTATAAAAATTAGAATCTAGATTCTTAATAAAGCACAAAAATCCATTATAAATTAATTTTGCGTATAACAAATTTATGTTAAAATCACAAACTCTAAAATGCTTCAATACAAAACAAAATAAACACTAAAAGGATCAGCGATGAAAAAGATATGTCTTGGAAGTATAGCGTTGGTTTCGAGTTTGTTTGGGCTTGAGTTTGGCGGAATGGGCAATATCAGTGCTGGAATGGGCGGTGCTGGCGTTGCACTCAAAAACTCTCAATGGGCGATTTACTATAATCCCGCACTCCTTGCGGTCAATAAAAAATCAGGCTTTGCGTATAGCTTTGGCGTAGGATACAAAGAGACAAATCTCTCTGCAATCGCGGGTATCGACTTTAATAATCTTGAGCAAATGCCAAATAAAATCAATGGACTTTTTAATGGCACAACAACGCGATCAGTTGGCACTACTCGAGTAAGAAGATCAACAGGTGCAAAAGCAACGCCACTTGTCGGTGGCGCAATGGGTGATGTGCTTGCAAATCTTGTAGGCAAGACAAATGGAAGCGCAACAGATGATGATCTCAAGACCTATATCGATACCGTGGCAAAAAACAATGGTATAACTGTTGATACATCTAAAGGCGTAGATCAAATAGTCCAAGACATCCAAAAAAACCCTCAAGGCAACGCAGCTTTTGATGAGATCAAACAGGGTTTGCAAGCCTCTATTGACAAAACCAAAGCGCAGAATCCAAATGATGAAAGTTTAGGCTTGCTCGGCACGATTGTGGATAATCTCACGCCTGAGAATGTCGGCGGACTTCTAGAAATCGCAGGCAAAGGTAATACAAACATGAATCTTGGCACAATCCTTAGCAAAATGGGCGGTATCACACTCTCCACAAGCTCCGATCCCTCGCTTAATCAATTCCTAAAAGATGTCGGGATCATTAATGATGTCCTCCATAGAAATGACTTCAGTATCGCAACTCAAAATGGGCTAGTCATCAACATTGGCTCCAAAAACACCAAACGCGGGACAATTTCTGTGGCGATTATGCCAAGTGCGTTTGTGAGTGCGACAGCGCGGATTGACAACACACATAATAGGATCATCATAGACGCAGGAAGCAGTAACTATGCTGAAGTGAGTGTAGGCTCTGGAAGTGTAACGATTACAAATTCTGATAAAGCTACCTTTGACTCAAGCTCGCTACTTAGCGATCAAGCCAACCACGCGCTCAATGTTTCAAGTGTCACAATCGCGGAAGTGCCTGTGGGCTATGGGCATTTATTTGAGACCAAAATCGGAAATTTTGCAGTCGGTGGCGCGGTGAAATATATCTTTGGGCTTGGATATGCGATGAATGCGCAAGGTGGGTTTAATAACCTCACATCAAATATCAATGTCAATGCAAAAGATATACAGCAAACCCGCACTTTTGGGATTGATTTAGGGTTTTTATATCAGCCACGATTTACCAAAAACTTTAGTATCGGGCTTGTCGCCAAAAACCTAAACGCCCCCAAAATCAAAACAAATATGCAACGAGTAACACTCAATCCGCAAGTTCGCGCTGGGCTTAGCTATACGTTTTTGAGCGATAAAATCGTGCTTGCACTTGATGCGGATTTATTGCCAAATGATACGCTCTCAATCGCAAGACCAAAATCTCAAGTTGTGGGCGGTGGACTGCTGTTTGACTTCAAATGGGTGGATTTGAGGCTTGGAAGTATGTATGACTTCAGAAACAACTCAAATGAGGGAATGATACTCACCGCAGGTATCAATATCTTAGGATTCCTTGATGTCGCGGTGCAAAGCAATCTCCACATGGCTTCATTTGAGGGCATTTCTCTGCCAAGTTATTTTAATGTCAAGCTTGGCGGTAGCTTTAGCTGGTAGGGTTGTGAGGAGTTGAGGAGGATTCTAGATTCCAAGACTTGCAAACTTTAAGGACTTCAATGAAACAAATAGCCATCATCGGCAAACCTAATGTCGGCAAATCTTCGCTTTTTAATCGCTTAGCAAAGCAGAGGATTGCAATCACTTCTGGCTTCAGAGGCACGACAAGAGATATTAATGCTACACAGATTCTCATCTCAAATCATCAAGTCAAAATCATCGATACCGGCGGCATAGAAACAACTCACGATGAGATTTTCACGCAAGTCAAAGAAAAGTCGATCCATGTGGCGATGAGTGCGGATCTCATCTTGTATATGGTCGATGGCAAGGAGATTCCAAGCCAAGAGGATCGGAGGCTTTTATATACATTATCCAAGCACACGCCCTGCTTTTTGGTCGTCAATAAAATCGATAGCGATGCGCAAAAAGAGCAGGGGTATATGTTTTATGAATTTGGGCTCAAAGATGTGTTTTTCATCTCGATTATCCATAATCGCGGGATAAGCATTTTGCTTAATGCCATTGCTGGGGTTTTGTTTTGTGAGGAGGAAAGTGTAAGTGCGGATTTGGGGGAGGATTTGCTCCAAAGCCTTGAAGAAATGCTCGAGCAAAAAGCAGAATCTAAACTATCACTTGCACCTGATATGAGGCAGAATCTAGATTCTGTGGATTCCAAGAAGTGTAGAGATTTTGGGAAATCCGCAGAATCCACACACCTTGCAGAATCTAAATCCGCAGAATCTAAACCTATAGATTCTCGCGCATTTTCACAATCACTAGAATCTAAACAATCTTTAGAATCATCTGCCACAGCTACAATTACAGCCATAAGCGCAGATACAACGCACGATAAGCACACCAAGGACAATAGCCAAGATAGCCAAGAATACGCGCCAAACACCATTCGTGTAGGCATTGTAGGGCGAGTTAATGTCGGTAAATCCTCGCTTCTAAACGCACTCGTGCAAAAAGAGCGATCAGTGGTAAGCTCTGTGGCTGGGACGACGATCGATCCTGTCGATGAGCGCATACAAGTTGGGGATTATGAGTTGCACTTTGTCGATACAGCTGGCATTAGACGACGAGGCAGGATTGAAGGTATAGAAAAATACGCACTCGATCGGACAAACAAAGCCTTAGAAGGTGCGGATATTGCGATTTTGGTGCTGGATTCTAGTAGTGGATTTTACGAGCTTGATGAAAAGATTTGCACGATTATCCAAAAGCACAATCTTGGCGTGATTGTTGTGCTAAACAAATGGGATATACGATGTGGCGAGTTTGAGGAGATAAAAAAGAGTTTTATACATAAATTTAGATTCTTAGAATGGGCGCCGTTTTTGACATTAAGCGCGAAGACAAAGCGACACATAAGCGATCTTAAGCAAAAAATAATCAAAGTATATGGGTATTATACTTATAGGATTCCAACTGCTAGGCTTAATCTCGTGATACAAAACGCCCAAAAGCTTCACGCCCCGCCAAGCGATCATGGCAAAATCGTCAAAATCTATTATGCGACACAATACGACATCAAACCGCCCCAAATCGCACTTGTCTCAAACCGCCCCAAATCGCTTCATTTCAGCTACAAGCGGTTTTTGGTAAATCAACTCCGCAAAGAATTTATCCTTAGTGGCGTGCCTATTGTTTTGACACCAAAGGATAAGGCAAAGTCAGAAGGTGATTGAGATTATAGATTCTCATTTCCATAGATTCTAAATCCTAGCTTTTAAGCGATTTGAGCTGCGAGATTCGTTTTTCGCTTCGTCAATGAACTACAAATTCTATTTCCTCGTTCAAAACTTCACAATCTATCAAACCCTTGCAAACCCTTGCAAACTCATCTTAAAATCTAGAATTTTTTACACGCTCTTTTTGTATCTGCATAGATTCTCTATGTTGTTTTTGTCGTTATTGCGAGACTTCCGCTAGGAAGTCGTGGCAATCCATTTTGCTAGATTGCTTCGTCCTATTGTCCTCGCAATTGATTGAGCAGGCTTGTCATTGCGAGCGAGGCAGAAGCTAAGCGTGGCAATCCATAAGAATCCACCATAATAGAGCGTAAAAATCTCTGTAAAGCAGAATCTAAATATTAACATTATGAGTAAAATTAAAAAATTTGCGTGGCAATCTAACAAAAAAATATTAAAATTCAGGATTAAAATCCAAAGCGATACAAAAAGTAAAGAGCAATAAGAGTCAAAAGCAATGAAACCTAAAAAATCTCAAATGTATTCTCACACGACTTTAGGCATTTTTGCGATGATTGTTTCATCGCTGTGTTTTTCTTTGATGAATATGTGTGTGAAATTTTTACATGATCTTTCGCCTATGGAGATTATATTTTTTCGATCTATCGTTATGGTGGGGTTTTTGGCATGCTTTTGGATCTATAAGCCCCCAAACCAAAAAGCAAAGAAAAAAGGAGGCTTGCCAAAGCTTCTTTTTCGCGCGATAACAGGCGGACTTAGCATGATCGCACTTTTTTATAATATCTCATCAATTCCGCTTGGCACAGCTTCGGCGTTTGCGCAGACGATGCCATTGTATGCGGTTATGTTTTCGGTGATATTTCTCAAAGAGCGCGTGAGATTCTCGACAATCCTTGCTTCTATTATAGGATTTGTGGGCGTGCTGTGTATTTGTGATCCTAGCTCAAAGTCATTGGGTGCGGATAATATCATCGCAGGCATTATTGGTGGGGCGATGATGGCATTGGCATTTATCAGCTTAAGAGGGCTGAAAGAATACTATGATGAGAGCGTGATTATTATGGTGTTTGGGCTAAGTATGAGCGTGATTGCTGGGGTTGGAATGTTTATTGAGATTCCTAATCTCTCTGGTTTTAGTTTTCCTTCGGCTAAGGATTGGGTGGGGATTTTTATGCTTGGGGTGTTTGGGACATTGGGGCAGATTTTTGTAACGCGCTCATATATGCTTGCGCCCGCTGGGATTGTCTCGCCGATTGATTATAGTAGGATTTTGTGGGGTGTGGTGTTTGGCGTGATGATGGGCGATGCACTGCCAAATCTCATCACAACAAGCGGGATTTTGCTTATCATCATATCTGGCACGATGATCGCACTACCGGTATTTTTGAGGGATTATAAGCAAATACAAAAGCAATCATCAGTCTAAGGGCAAACACAGCCAAAGGATTTATAAGAATTCATAAAAGCTAGAATCTACAAAGTTGTTATTTTGTTGTTATTTGTCATTGCAAGGTGAAATATAAAATATCTCAAAATAAAGCGACTTTGTTTTACTAATGCTTTTGCGCTTCAAAATAACTAACTATATAAGCATTTTGGGTGATTAATGACAATGTGAGAATTATTTCACGCGTAAATAATCATCTTCAAGGCGCACGATGTCATCTTCTCCGAGGTATTCGCCCACTTGCACCTCGATCATGACAAGCGGAATGATACCCGGATTCTCAAGTCTGTGCGTCTGCCCCATAGGAATGTAGGTGGATTGATTGGCTTTGAGAAAAGTCTCCTTGCCATTGATAGTAACAAGCGCAGAACCATTGACAATAATCCAATGCTCGTTGCGATGAAAATGCTTTTGCAAGCTTAGGCGTGATTTTGGCTTGACTATGATTTGCTTGATTTTGTAGGATTCTCCCTCCAAAAGCACCGTGTAGCTTCCCCAAGGGCGATGCGTTGTGGCGTGGGTTTTGAGGATTTCTGGATTGAGAGTTTTGAGCTTTGGCAGAATCTCTTTGATACGGCTAGATTCTCCTTTTTTGCTTACAAGTAGGCAATCGCCACCATCAACGACAATCAAATCATTTATACCTATGCCGATTACTGGGCGATTTGAGAGGACAAAATTATTATGCGAATCTTTTGAGATAAAATGCGTGTTTGAAGCGTTGTTGTCGATATCTTTGGGGTATTCTTGGCTTAGGTATTCAAAGCTTCCTACATCGCTCCATTTTAGATCACTTACGATGCAAGCGATATTTTTGGTTTTTTCCATTAATGCATAATCGATACTTTTGTCTTCAAGCTCATAGCTTAGTGCTCGATCAAGTCGCAAACATTGATTTTTGCAATTTTTATTTTGTTTGTGATTGTTGAGATTCTCGCTACTCTCGCTCTTTTCTAATGCGCTTACTTGAAAGACTTTTTTACACATTTGGTATATGGATTTGGCGTGTGTCTGAAGCTCATCAAGCAGTGCGCTGGCTTTGAAGCAAAACATTCCGCTATTCCAATAGTAATTTCCTTCAGCAAGGAATTCACGCGCTTTTTGGATTGTCGGCTTTTCATAAAATCCTAAGACTCTCGTAGAATCTAGTTTGTCCGTTTTGATGTAGCCATATCCTGTGTGTGCGAAAGTAGGGACAATGCCAAAAGTTACGATTTTGTCCTGCATAGCAAGGGCAAATGCTTGCTCTAGGCATTCTTTGTAATGATGAGAATTTATCAGATGATCGCTAGGTAGTGCTAGGATAATCTCATTTTCTTTGTTTGTGGCGTATTTGGAGGCATACAGCGCGCTAAAAGCAAGTGCTGGAGCGGTATTTTTGCCATAGGATTCACAGATAAAGCTATCGATATGTATGTTTATTTCTTTGGCTTGATCTTTGGCAAGAAAATACAGCGACTCGTTGGTGATGACTTGGATTGAGGCAGAATCTAGAGAATCTAGGGATCGCAAAGCATCAATATTTCGCAAGAGCGTTTCTTGAAAAAGCGATTTGGTTTGAGAATTTGTGCTTTGTGGTAGGAGGCTAGCAAACTGCTTTGGCATAAGCTCGCGAGAGAGTGGAAAAAGCCTTGTGCCAGAGCCTCCGCATAAAATACTTATTGTCATTTGTCCTCTTTTGTGATGATTTTTGGGATTTGATTGGGGTATTGTAGCAGATTTAGGATTTAAAGCAGAATCTAAATTTGGCTTTGAGTGTTTTTGAAAGATTGCTTATTGTTTTAATGCTTGATTTGAATGGATAAATTAGGTTATTTGCTATTGTTCTTACTTTTTGTGCTTTTTTATATCTGCGTTCGATATTGAGTCTCCATTGTCCAAATCCTCGTCTATATGCGCTTTGCTTTGGCTGCGAAAAAATATGCGCAAAAAATGCCTCTAGCTTGCTATCAAAGTATGTCGCATAATTTGTATCAAGCAAAAGTGGCTCGTTTAACATATCCATATATGCGCTATCGTTAGAATCTAAAAATATAATAAAATCTATGGCTTCTTGTATGGAATTAAAATCTGAAATATTAATAAATGCTTTTTTGTTGAGTTGTGGCTCAAGGTTTTTATATGATTCCCAAATTATGTTGTTGTCGGGGGGAGGGATCGAATTTATAGCATTTTTGAGTGTAGGATCGCCCCAATAAATAGGAATGCTATGAGCAGCTTTTGCGTCAAAGAGTTTTTCGGTTAAATATCCATTTGTAGAAGAATTTTCAAAAGCAATGTTGAATTTATATTCGCTCAAAAATGCCAATTTATCGGCTATGGGTGTGCCACCGATGTTGTTTTTGTATTTTCCACCAGAATCTACTTTTTTGTATGCGCTTAAGCTTTTGAAAAATTCCTCTCTAATGCTGTGTGCTTTGCCATTGCTTACGACAAATGAACAAAATTTTCGTTTGGCAAGTTTTTGGTTGAGGTTATATTTGCGCGCTTTGGCATTCATAGTGTGAGGAGCAGAGGTGTCTAGCTTGTGGGTGTCAGAGATTTGTATGGATTCTTGTGTTTTGGATAAATTATTATTGATTTCTTCGCGTTTGGCGATGTCTCTAAAGCTTGCATAAAACAAATAAAGTGGATAGCGCAAATGCCTATCTTCAAATATAAGATAATCAAAAGTGATGGCATAATCACAAAAATTAAAATCCGCTCTTAGATTTTCGCCTGTATAAAATATCCTCACGCAATCATACTTCAGATGTTCTGTGCCAAATACGCTATAAAAAATAAAATCTGGATTTTCTGTATTGATTTCTACTTTGTAGAGAGTTTGTAATTTGTGCATAATGTATTCTGGGCAACCATCAACAATATGGATTTTGATTGTGTCTTTCATCTGCCTATATCTTAGTTTTATTTTGGAATCTGCCATTATAGCAAAGGTTTTATAAAATCAACTCAATAACTTTCAGTGCTTTTATGCTACAATAAGCGTTTATTTTGCGTGACGTGTTTATTTGGCGCGTTTATGTGTGTATTTTGATAAAAAGGATAGACATTGAAAGTAGCGATTATTGGGAGTGGATATGTGGGGCTTGTGGCAGGAGCGTGCTTCGCGCAAATGGGAAATAATGTAATATGCCTTGATGTCGATGGGCAAAAAACCAAAAATCTACAACAAGGCAAGATTCCTATCTATGAGCCCGGGCTAGAATCTATGGTGCTTGAGAATCAAAAGCTTCATACACTTGCTTTCACGACTGACAAAAAGCAAGCCTTAAGCGATGCGGAAGTGATATTTATCGCTGTTGGCACGCCTATGGGTGATGATGGAAGTGCGGATTTGCGATTTGTGCGCACTGTGGCGGAGGATATTGGCGAATGTATAGCGCGAGATTATGTGGTTGTTGTGGATAAATCAACCGTTCCAGTAGGGACAGCAAAGCAAGTGCGAAGCATTATAGAATCAAAACTCAAATCGCGTAACATAGGGCTTGCATTTGATGTCGTGAGTAATCCAGAGTTTTTAAAAGAAGGAGTGGCGATTAAGGATTTTATGAGCCCTGATAGGGTGGTGATAGGCACAGATTCTGCCAAAGCACTTGAAGTGATGAAGGCATTATACGCACCATTTCTCATCAAAAGCGATCGCCTCATCGCTATGGGCGTAGAATCCGCAGAGATGACAAAATACGCCGCAAACGCAATGCTCGCTACAAAAATAAGCTTTATCAACGAAATGAGCCAAATTTGTGAGCGCGTGGGGGCAAATATCAATGATGTGCGACAAGGGATTGGATCAGATTCTAGGATTGGGTATAGCTTCATTTATCCGGGTTGTGGATATGGCGGGAGCTGCTTTCCAAAAGATGTGCGGGCATTAGAAAAAACAGCGCGGGATTTTGGCTATGAGGCAAAAATCCTTCAATCCGTGCAAGCAGTCAATGAAGCGCAAAAACTTTTGCTTGTAGAAAAAATCATCAAGCGATTTGGCGAGAATCTTAGTGGCAAGGTTTTTGGAGTTTGGGGGCTTAGCTTTAAGCCAGAGACTGATGATATGCGCGAGGCAAGCTCTATTGTGCTGATAAAAGAGCTGATAAAAAGAGGCGCAAAAATCAAAGCCTATGATCCCAAAGCTTACGAGCAAGCGAGATTCTACCTCAAAGATGAGCTAGAATCTATATGCTTTGAGGAATCTAAATATGACGCACTCAAGGGCGCTCAAAGCCTGATTATCATCACAGAATGGAGAGAGTTTAGAAGCCCGGATTTTAGCGAGATAAGCAAACAACTTGCCGCACCGATAATCTTTGATGGACGCAATATTTACCAGAATCTAAATCTTGAGGAAAGAGGATTTGAGTATTATCAGATTGGCGTGGGCAAAAGCAAGTGAGAATGAAGAATTTATATTTTCTACTTTGTCATTGCGAGTAGTTGTAGCATTGTGGATTTTTTGTCATTTTAGCGACAGCAAAGAATCGAGAATCTATCAAACAAAATTTAGAAAATCTATGCCAAACAAGCATTTCAAGCATTTCAAAAGGAATAATAATGACTACAAAAATACAAGACTATTTCATCGGGTTAGCCCTTGCCTCACTAAGCGTGATTGTTTGCGTAAGCAAAATGTATTGGGGGCATGATTGGGGTGGAGATTTTTCAGGCTACATCGCGCAAGCTATCAGCATAACTACGCATTCAGCACAGCACTACATCGCGGATAATACTCAAATCATATCGCAAACTGACGGAATCTATGGACCTTATGCGTATCCTTGGGGGTTTCCGATATTGCTTGCATTTATGTATAAGCTATTTGGGTTTAATTTTTATGCGTTTAAAAGTGTTGGCGTGATATGTTTTGGGATTTTTGTTTTGCTTTTTTATGTGTTTTGTCGTAAATACATCGCTAGAAAATACGCGTTTTGTGCGACTTTGCTTTTTGCGCTTAATCCAAGTCTCACGATGAGTGCGAGCAATAGTGTGCTTTCAGATATTCCATTTTTGTGCGTTGGGTTTGGAACGTTGCTTGCACTTGGAAGTCTTTTTGGGTCGCATAAAATTGGATCACATACACATTCTAAAATGATTCAAAAAGTTACAGAAAAAGCCAATATTGTCGGGGGGGGGGGGCAAAATATAACCTTATAAGCCACTCATCTGATTCTTTTAGTAACACTTCTTTATCTTTTTGGCAGAATCTTATTTTTTATGGAGCACCTTTTGCAATTTCATTGCTTGGTGGTATTTTGATGTTATTGGCTTGTCTGATTCGTATGAATGGTATGGTTATCGTGCTTGCTTTATTGTGTATGCATAGTGTGCTTATGTTGAAATGTTGCGCCCCAAATCTATGTGAAGCCATAGCGCATAAGCCGTATTTGTGCTTTTTGCGCCCGATATTCTCTATCAAGACGCCATTTTCGTTATGTAGCGCGTTTGGCTTTGGCGTGCATATTTTGCCTTATATTGTGTTTGGCATAGGTTATGGCTTTGTAGTATCGCATCTTAGTAGCGGTGGTAGCGGGCATTTTGAGATTTTTGCGAGTATGAGTTTGAAAAGTATTGTAGGTAATCTTCGGTATTACACGATTGATTGTCTTTATGCTGAATTTTTTGCGATACCAAAAAAAGTGCTTAATGTTCCAATTTTTGTGCTTTGCGTGCCTTTGATGTGGTGGGGGCTTGTGAGTGTGAAGAAATTTTATCACGCACAAAATCCGCAGAATCCACAAAAAGCTATCCTTACATACAATCAAAGTCAAGAGGTATTTTTTGGGATTTTTATCTTAGGGTTTTTGGGATTGCTTGTTTTGTGGGTAGGATTGCAAGGGATACGATTTGTTTATTTGGTTTTGCCTTTTATGGTGTTTTGGGGAGCTAGAGGTGTGGCAATCGGGAGAGTAGGTGGTATAAATGCAAGCTCAAAAATCAAAACATACACGCGTTTTGTGTGTGTATTGCTTATGGTGATTATGGGGTATTTTGTGATAAATAATCTTGTATTTACCGCTTCACACAAAGCCAAACAACTAGAATCCGGCGGCTCTTTTAACCCATTGGCACTTGAAGTGTATGAATTTATCAAGGCTAAAACTCCACAAGATGCAAAGATTTTATTTATCAAGCCTCGCGTGCTTTATCTTGCTACGCATCGCTTAAGCTTTGCCTCATCAAATATCAATAGAATCAAAGAGGCAGATTATGTGCTATTGTGCGATGATATGCCATTTTCACAAGAGGGCGATTTGAGATTCCAAGAGCAAGTGAAGCTTGTTTTTGAAAACGCAAAATTTAGATTGTATCAGGTATTGCGATGAGCGCAAGTAGCAAATGAATCAAAAGCACATAATATGAAGAGTAAGCAAAAAATATTGAAATTGATATGCTTTTGGTTATAATACACATTTATTTTAGATTTATGGGGCTTCAAATGAAAAAAATCCTCCTTACAGGTGGTGCAGGCTATATCGGCTCGCACACAAACGCGCTATTAAATGCGCTAGGATTTGAGACAATAGTTATAGATAATCTTAGTCTTGGACATAAAGAATCGCTCGATTTTAGCGTTGTTGTCGGGGGGGGGGGCAAAATCTATCT
The DNA here is from genome assembly GCF_900451005.1 of Helicobacter fennelliae. Lineage (NCBI taxonomy): Bacteria > Pseudomonadati > Campylobacterota > Epsilonproteobacteria > Campylobacterales > Helicobacteraceae > Helicobacter > Helicobacter fennelliae. The sequence continues at coordinate 301,572 of NZ_UGIB01000001.1, read as the reverse complement.
CTAAAAGCAGAATCTAAATTAGAACAATTTTTTAAAGATTCTACAAGTGCGCTAAATTCTCATTCAAAACAACTTATATCAGCCATACAAAATCCTCCAGCTTCACCCTCATCTTTAAATACCTTTATCCAAGCAGATTTATCTGACAAGATGGCTTTAGCCAAAGTGTTTGCAGAGCATAAAATAGATTCTGTCTTGCATTTTGCAGCTTTTGCGTATGTCGGTGAAAGTGTGGTAGATCCGGCAAAATATTATCGTAACAATGTCGCTAACACGCTCAATCTTCTTGAAGTGATGAGAGAGTTTGAAGTCCAAAATATCATTTTTAGCTCAACTTGCGCAACTTATGGTAATCCCCTGCATTCGCCAATCACAGAATCTCACCCTCAAAATCCTATCAATCCTTACGGACAATCAAAGCTTATGGTCGAAAAAATCTTGTGTGATTTTGCGCTTGCGTATGGGCTAAAGTATGTGATTTTGCGCTATTTCAATGCAGCTGGTGCAAGCACATTTTTTGACATTGGAGAATCTCACAATCCAGAAACCCACCTTATTCCGCTTGTTATCCAAACGGCTTTGGGGCAGCGCGAGTTTGTGAGTGTGTTTGGGGCGGATTATCTGACAAAAGATGGCTCATGTGTTCGAGATTTTATCCATATTGATGATTTGGCGATGGCACATATTTTGGCACTGCTTTATCTGCGCGACAATGGCAAGAGTAATGTGTTTAATCTTGGCAATGGTAGCGGATTCTCGGTATTTGAGGTGCTTAGTTGTATGCAGGAAATAATAGGAGAGGCTATTCCAAAAGTCGTAGAATCTAGGCGTGCAGGCGATCCAGCTATTCTTGTTGGCGATAGCACAAAGGCTAGAAATATTCTTGGTTGGAATCCGCAATTTTGCGATTTGAGAGCGATTTTGCAAAGTGCGTTGATGTGGCATAAAAATGCGCGTTATTAATCCAGAATCTAAACCTCATATCTAAAGGAGCAAAAATGAATAAACTAAATCACACCAAAAAATCAGAATCTAAATCACCAAAAGTGCTTATAATTGGTGCAGGACCAGCAGGGCTAAGTGCGGGCAGAATCCTATCTCAAAACGGCTATGAGGTTGAGGTGTTTGAATGTGAAGAAAATGTCGGCGGTATGAGTAAGAGCTTTAATCTTTTTGGGCAGATTGTTGATATTGGACCACATCGATTTTTTAGTAAAGATAAGCGACTTAATGACTTTTGGCATTCGCATACAAATGGTGCTTTTGTCTCTGTCAATCGCTTGACGCGTATTTTTTATAATAAAAAATTTTTCTATTATCCATTGCGCGGGTTTGATGCACTTTTTAAGCTTGGATTTGTAGAATCTAGCCTGTGTGTCTTAAGCTATATCAAAGCCAAAATCTCTCCATTTCAAGGCAATAGCTTTGAATCATGGGTTGCTAATGCGTTTGGCTATCGCTTATATAGCATATTTTTTAAATCCTACACACAAAAACTTTGGGGGATACCATGCAATGAGCTAGATTCTGACTTTGCCGCACAACGAATCAAAGGGCTTAATCTATATGAAGCACTCAAATCTGCATTCTTTGGCGATAAAAACAAAAAGCATAAAACCTTAGTTGATAGCTTTAGCTATCCAAATCTTGGCTGTGGGGTTGTGTATGAAAATATGGCACAAGAAATCCGCAATGCAAATGGCACAATCCATACAAATATCAAGGTGCTTGGCATAAAAACAAAAGATAAAAAAGCCATAGGGATCACTACTGATAAGGGCGACTTTGAAGGAGACATCGTGATCTCTAGTGCGCCATTTAATGACATGGTCTGCTCGCTAGATGAAATAGATACGCAGATAAAGCAGCTCGCTTCAGAGCTTAGATTCCGCAATACGATATTAGTCTATCTTGAAGTGCAAAACCCTAGCCAAAAAAGCGCAAATGCAGAATCTAAAGATTTTACACAGAAGAAATCATTGCTCTTTAGGGATAATTGGATTTATGTGCATTCTGATGATGTAAGCACTGGGCGCATTACAAATTTTGCGAATTGGAGCGAGGGCATTACTTGTGGCAAAGATAATGCGATATTGTGTTTGGAGTATTGGGCAAATGATGATGAGAAATTATGGAATCTAGATAAAGAGAAGCTCTCTGCTATCGCGATAAATGATATGCTTACAAGCGGACTTATCAAAGACAAATCACAAATCAAACAAAGCTTTGTGCTTAAAATCCACAAAAGCTATCCTATATATAAAAGAGGCTATAAAGTCGATTTGGAGCGCATTTATAGCGCACTTGATGAGTTTAGGGATTTGTATTTTATCGGGCGCAATGGAAGTTTTAAGTATAACAATCAAGACCATAGCATTCTTATGGGGCTTTTGTGTGCAGATAAGATTCTAGGTAAGCTTGATTCTACACTTTGGCATATCAATACAGACTATGACTATCAAGAGGGCAAAGTAGAAACAGAAATAAGCGCAAAATCAAGCACAAATGCGTGAAGATAATGAAGTGATTGGGGTGATAGAATGACTCAAAAGATGAGGATAAATAAAGTAGTGTGGGATTTTTTGGGATTAGGCAAAAGATATTGCATAGATTCTTCATCTGGTAGGATTTTGGTGTTTGTGTTGGTTTTGGTGACGACAACTTTAAGTTTTTATAAAAATACTTTCCATATTGCAAATAAAGAGTGGTTTAATCATTTTCAAAAAGACACAGAAGCAAGTGTAATAGGCAAAGTGCTAAGTGATAAATATGGGCTAGATACGCAAGGCTATGGTATGGTGTATCCAAGCCAAGATTCTAATCCAACTTATGGCAATCTCGATATTTACACTATGCTAAAAGACAATATCAAGCCACAAAGTATGTTTATTTATCGCTCTTCTATTGGATTGCAGGGCTATATTTCATCTTTTGTGTATCATTATTTTCGTCTTTCTGATATTGTCATCTTGAATGCGTTGGTAGCGTTTTTGGCGGCTTTTGTAGTGATTATTGTGAGTGTATTGCTTGGCAAAATCTTTGGTGTGATGTTTGGGATTGTGTTTTTTATCTCTTTATTTTTCTCACCTTGGGTTGTTTGCTATGGTAATAATTTATATCATTGTATCTTTATGTGGTTTGTGCCTGCGGTATTTTCGTTTTTATTGTTTTTGCATATCCGATCTGGATTAGAATCTAAAATCTATCCGAATTTAGATTCTGCTTCAAATACTGCTGTTGTCGGGGGGGGGGGGGATTTTAGAGCCTAAAAACTCACAAAATAAAACCTATAACAATCACAACTCCAAAATCAAAAACAATGCGTATATTATTTTTTTATTAAGCTGTTATTGTGTGGCGATTTTTATGCGCTGTTTGTGTAGTTATGAATATCTCACAAGCATTATTTTGTTTTCTCTTTCTGTGTTTTTTGTCGCTTTTTTGCTCTCTTTTGTCAAAGCACAAACTCTATCACCTCAAATGAAATATATCATTTTCCCCCTTATCCCGTGCAAAGTCGCAGTGCGCTATATTGTGATTTTGTTTGTTTTGGGTGTGTTTGGGTTTGTGCTTGCTTTTGCTTTGCATACTTATATACGAGGCAATGGCGATATGCTTCAGGGATTAAAAGATATTTATCAGCAAGATTTTTTGCGCCGAATGATTGGTGGTGATTCTAAAAATTTTGATCCCGCATTTGCAAAATCTATCGAATCAAGTGTGATAGATGTGGTTTGGCAATACTTTAAATATCCATCACTTACTGCTTTTCTTCCGTCCAATCGCGCTGTGTTTTTGCTTTTTATTTGTATTGATATAGTGCTTATACGATATGTAATCACCGCTAAATCACTTAAGATTCTGTGTAGTGTTATGCTTATTTGTTTTGCGTTGCCAGCTCTTAGTTGGTATGTATTTGGCAAGGCGCATTCTTTTATCCATACGCATATGAATTATATATTATGGTCGTTTGGATTTGTAGCGACATTGTTTTATATTCCTGTTGTAGCGTTTTTTCAAAGAATGGCAACAAGTAAAAGTAGCGATAAATGAAGCAAGTGTTAGCAAGCCTAGAGATTAAGATTTAAGAAAACATAAGAAGAGATATATTACAATCACAATTTTGTCGAGAAATCAAAAGCCAAAAAATTAAAAAGACTTATAATGGAGTTAATGAATATGATAAAAACTGCCAAAACTCAAATCTCACATTTTTTTGAGTATTGCTACAAGTCGCCATTTGTAGTTTGTGCGTATGTGTTACTTATTGTTGGCATTCTTTCTCGTTGTGTGTTGTATTTTGATGCTCGTGAGTTGTGGCTTGATGAGGCTTCACTTTCACTTAATATCTTTCAGCTTGAATGGCGTGATTTGATTGGTAAGCCATTGATATTTGGGCAGGCTGCACCTCTTGGATTTTTAGTGGTTACAAGAATTTTTGCAAAAATATTTGGATATAGTGAGCTTGTCTTGCGGATTCTACCATTTTTTGCATCGATTGGCTTGTTGATTGTGATGTTTAAGTTGGCAGTTGAAATGTTTGTTACACATTCTTGCGCAAATCCTCCACTGCATTTGTCTGCAAAAAACAATAATTCTGCATATATTTGGGTGTGTATCACACTTATTGCACTCATCACTTCAAAATCACTTTTGTATTATGCAGCAGAATTTAAGCAATACGAAGTTGAAGCTTTTTGTAGTGCGCTTTTGGTGTATTTATTTGTGCGAAAAGTCAGTTTGCGTATCTTTTTATTTGCAAGTTTTGTATGTTTGCTTTTTGGTAATGGCATTGTATTTGTGATATTTGGTTTATTGTGCGGATATATGTATCGAAGTATCAAAGCAAGCAATCTTGGATTATTTGGTGGCTTGAAACAATTTATTATGCAGAATCTTATCTCATTTCTTGTCTTTGGAATATTCTTTTTTCTATTGTATTTTGGCTATACAAAGCCACAGGCTGTGAAGTTTTTCTTTGATTTTTGGAGTCATGGATTCTTGCCACTCAATCCTAAAGAATTTTTCTTGTGGGTGAATGAAAATATTTCGATTTTTACAGAATTTGCATTTGGTGGCAAAAAAATCGTTGCATATCTTTTGCTTATAACAAGTCTAATTGGGCTATTTGCAATGTATCGTTATGACAGGGCATTATGTATCGGGATTGCTGCATTTATAGTTGTTTATATGATTGCTTCATTTGCTAAGATTATGCCTATTTCAATCGATGGTGGGATACTTGGCACAAGGCTTGCACTTTTTTGGGAGCCAATTTATGTGCTAGGCTGTGTATTTGGATTGCGCTTTATTGCTAGCAAAATACTCATAATAGCAGAATCTAAGTTGAGTCCTAAAAATGTCAAAAAGCTTGTTGTCGTCGGGGGGGGGGCATTTTTCTCTATTTGCTTATTGTTTGTGGTATAAAAATATATAAATTTCACAATAGCTTTCAAAGACCTGTAATAAGCGAACTTGTAGCTTATACGAAAGATAATATTACAGATAATGATATTTTGTTGGTGCATAATTCAGTTACTAGTATATTTTTGTATTATAAATTCCGCCTTAATCTCAACCACCAAGAGCAAATCTCAAGCGGAGAATGGGCAAGCTCACCAGAATCTGATATAAAAAAGATTCTCGATGATGTAAAAAACAAACAAGAAAATGTGCGATTATTTGTGATTCTTGAGAATTCAAATCCAAGTGATACGTTTATAGAAAATCTCACTTCTGTGCAGAAAAAACAAGCAGGGCATTATACATTACTTGTTATTGATACAAAGGCTCATTGATTTTTAAGTCTTTGATTCTAGATTTTAGAATCTGTTTTTAGATTCTAGATTGCCACGCAAAATTTTCAATTTTGCTCGCAATGACAAGCCTACACTCCCGTCATTGCGAGGACAATAGGACGAAGCAATCTAGCAAAAATAGATTGCCACGACTTCCTAGCGGAAGCCTCGCAATGACGATTTTTTCTGGATTCTTCGTTCGTTTCACTCGCTCAAGTAATGACGAGATTCTATGTCAAACACAAACGAGCGTGTAAGAAATCCTCTATTTTTAGCTTATTTTTGTAGTTTTGAAAGCTTTGGCGCAAGATAAAACCAAGTGAGTCGCTACTTTTCGTGCGTCGCCAAAATAACACAAGATAAGCCAAACAAAGCAATCTGCAAAAAGAAGCAAAAAGAGAGGAGTTAGATCACATGGAAAATAGAATCTAGATTCTAAGCAATTTAGACAATTAAAGCAGAATCAAGACTAGATTCTTGCCCTCTATCTTTATCTCTTCATCTTTTGCAAACCTTAAAACTCCTTTAAAGCTCTTTGAAGTTTTCAAAACTTTATAAGGAGTCTTTAAGCACTTCCCTTAAGCTACCTGACGAATTTCTTTGAAGCGCACCCAAGCGATGATTTCTAAAATAATCGCAGCAATGACAAAAATAAATCCTATGAAAATAAGTGTTGTTAGTTTGCCAATAATTAAAAGGATAAACGCATACAAGAAAAAAGGCTCATTAGTGATAGAAGAGAGTTCTTTGTAATACAAATACCCAAAAATAAGCCCTGCCACAACGACAATAAAGCCAAAAATCACACCAAAGCCAAGCCCTAAGAATCCAGCATCATTAGACAATGCTACAAGCCCTACGCTTACGGCACTAAATGTAGAGATAATCAACCCGCCAAAAAAGATCAAGATAAAATAAATCACATAATTTCTAAGTAAGGTTTTGCTTTGGGAATTTTTATTGATCGCAAGGATTGCCAAAATCATCGCGACAAAACTTATGATTGAAAACACAAAACCAACAAATGGCATAAGTCCCAAAGCACCGCAAATAAGGCTTGTATAAGCTTTGATTTTGATACTATTTATATCAGAACCTTTGAGAACTGCATCTACATTGAATTTTGCTTTTGTGATGTAGATTGATTTTGCTTTGTCGCCTTCGATCTCAAAATCAACCTCAGAACCAATAATCATATCTATGGATTTATCAGATAAATTGACAATATCAGTTTTATCAAAGCTATATCTTTTATCGTCATTAGCGATGATTAACGCAGTGTCAATAATTTTGCCTTTCATTTTGTCTCCTTTTTATTTGTAAGTATGTATTGTTTAAAAGCCAAAAATAGTAAAATATTTTTCTTTAAGTGTGGCTTAAGATTAAGGAGCTGCTAAGACATAAATCTATAAGTAAAAAAGTGCTATAACACATTTTTTGAATTCAAAATAATGGAGGTATAAATGGATCATCAAAAAGTTCGCTATCAAAAACGCAAATATAGCGTATGGGAGATTCTAAGCTTTGCTCTGCTTGCACTAGGCATAAGTATCAGAATCTATCAGTATGTGTTTCACAAAGACTTGTGGCTTGATGAGGCAATGCTAAGTTTTGTGCTTTATGGCATAGATTTTAAAGATATATTTTTTCAGCCTTTGCCATATACTCAAGCTGCCCCACTAGGATTTTTGCTTGTAAGCAAGCTTATGTGTGTGGTGTTTGGGTATGGAGAGTGGAGTTTGTATTTTTTGCCGCTATTGTGTGGGATTGGAAGTTTGTTGCTTGCGTATAAAATGGCACGATTGCTTTTTAGTGATTTTGGCGTGGCTGTATTTATGCTACTTGTGGTGGGCTCTCTTGGGCTGTTGTATTATAGTGCAGAATTCAAGCAATACGGCATTGAGAGCTTTTGTGTGTTTTTGTTGTTGTATTTGTATGTCAAAGGTGTGAGTTGCAAGATATGGAGTGTAGTTAGCATAATAACTTTGCTTTTTTCTAACACGATTATTTTTATCATCATCGCTTGTTATGCTGGATTTGCATACGCTCACAAACAAGCATTAGGCGCATTTATCAGACAAAACACTTTGTATATAATCGCGGTATTTACTGCATTTGCGCTGTATTATGTGTTGTATATTCGATTTCAAGCGGTGCAAAATTTCTATGAATATTGGGAGAAGTATTTTTTGCCACATACTTTAGGTGCGTATAAGGATTTTATTTGGACTTTATTTGGTATATATGAGGGCTTTACGCCATTTGCAAGAGGCAAAGTTATTCCTTTTTATATGTTTGCTGGGCTGATTGGATTTGTAGCATTGTATAAAACTCGGCGCGATATGTTTGTGATTATTGCAAGTGCTTGCGTGTTTTATGTGCTTTTAAGTTTTTTGAGAATCTATCCATTTGGACATGAGGGTGTTATTGGTGGCAGACTCTCACTTTTTATGGCACCTCTTTTTTATATGCTTGCAAGTTATGGAATCATCTATTTGCTGCCCCCCCCCCAGAGAGATATTACAGATTCTGCGCCTTTATGCAAAATCCTCTCACAAACACTAAAAATCACACTCTATTTGAGTATTGCTATAATCGCTAGCATTACTTTTTATCGTTATATCAAAATCCCGCTTCATCACACACATCATAATCAGCAAACACATCAATTTATTTTTGATCTCACTAGAGTAGATTCTGCGCTAGATTCTAAACATTGCATTTATGTGTATAAAGCAAGCGAACCTGCATTGAAATATTATTTGTTTTTGGATTCTGTGGATTTGCGATACAAAATCTTTGAGCGCGATACGCAAAATCTCACAAAAGATATTTTGCAAAATTCACAAAATTGTTCGTATATCACTATCCTTGCAAGCCATATCTCAGCGGATCTGACACAAGAAATAGAGCAGTTTATCATATCCATAGATCCGCAAGCAGAGGTCAAAAGAGCACAAAGTGGAGGTGAGGTTTTGTATATCAAAGCAAAGATTCCAAAGATTTCGCAAAAGCTATCAAAATCATTAGGATTGCCAATACCCAAAAATACATCAGAAAATAAGAGCAAAAAATGATGATTTTGTCGTATTTAAGATAGTTTTTGTGTTTTTTGGCTAGAATTTGAGTTATTTTTTAAGGATTGTATATGTTGCATAAAAAAATTTTAGTTACCGGTGGTGCTGGGTTTTTGGGTTCTCATTTGTGTGAGCGATTGCTTGATAGAGGCGATGAGGTGCTTTGCGTGGATAATCTCTTTACCGGCACAAAGCGAAATATCACGCATCTTTTGGCTAATCCACGTTTTGAATTTATGCGTCATGATGTTACTTTTCCACTTTATGTGGAAGTTGATGAGATTTATAATCTCGCTTGTCCGGCAAGCCCTGTGCATTATCAGTTTGATCCTGTGCAGACGACAAAAACTTCCGTAATGGGCGCGATAAATATGCTCGGACTTGCCAAACGCACAAAAGCTAAAATCCTGCAAGCTTCCACAAGCGAAGTGTATGGCGATCCTGAAATCCACCCTCAAGTAGAATCTTACAAGGGTAGCGTCAATCCAATAGGTATCCGTGCGTGCTATGATGAGGGCAAACGATGTGCGGAGACATTGTTTTTTGACTATCAAAGGCAACATAATGTCAATATCAAAGTGATGAGAATCTTTAACACCTATGGACCTCGAATGCACCCAAATGACGGGCGTGTGGTGAGTAATTTTATCATTCAAGCACTCAAAGGGCAGGATATTACTATTTATGGAGAGGGCAAGCAGACGCGGAGCTTTTGCTATGTCGATGATTTGATAGAGGGTATGATACGGCTTATGGAGAGTCGCGATGGATTTAGCGGACCTGTAAATATCGGAAACCCAAATGAATTTAGCATGCTTGAGCTTGCCCAAAATATACTTGAACTCACGCAATCAAAATCTAAACTCATCTTTTTGCCACTTCCTCAAGATGATCCCAAACAGCGACAGCCTGATATTGCTTTGGCAAAAAGTGAATTGCAATGGCAACCGCAAGTGCAACTTCGAGAGGGGTTAAGCAGGACGATTGAATATTTTAAGAATAATCTTGGCTAGATTCTGGTGTTACAAACACAAATCCGCTTTTTTATTTTATTATTGTAATTATTAGCGAGAAGTAATCCAGAATCTATGGAAACACAATGGCGCGTTAAGAAATTCTAGAATTTAGAATAAATTTTGTGGTTTTGCAAGGCGAACGAATAAGTCGCATTATATCGTGCGTCGCTAATTAAATGAGCCAACGCAATTTGCAAAAATTACCAAAAAGCTAGAATTTAGAATCTAAAAATCTAAAAAGTCAAGAATGGATTGCCCAGCACTTTAATGGGCTTTGTAATGAGATTTTCAATCTAGAATCTAAAAGCTCTATATTGAAATCTTTAAACCCCAAAACCTACATATTTACGCAGAGGCTTGGGAATGTATTTTTTTATGTGCTTATATGTCCGTGCCATGTGTATCATATTTTTGTATTGAACAAATTTATCCTGATTTTCAGGAATAAAATAAATTCGTTTTGGATTCTGTGATTCAAAGATGTGGGTAAAAAATGGTGTAATAAAATTAGAAAATAGTTGCAAATTATTTAGCTTGTGCTTGCCCCCCCCCCCCTAAAACATGTGTATCTATCGTAGAATCTAAAAATATAGGTTCTTTAAGCATTGCCAAATAAGCCTCATTGTCATTGTCTATGCGGCGCACTTCTTGCACTAATTCATCAAGATTTGCAAAATCATGAGCATTGACAAAGGCTTTGGGGTTAAAAGTTGGGCGATATTTGGCATATCGCACATCGCATAATGTGCTATCTCCCCAATAGATTGGGATACAGCCTGCTTCATAGGCTTGCAGGATTTTTTCTGTTACATAGCCCGGATATGAGGAGTTTTCAAAGCAGAGGTTAAATTTATAACCCAAGAGCCACTCATATTTTGATTTTTCAAAATCCTTAAATCTATCGCCTATACGCCCACCGATATTATTCAAATATCGTCCGCCAGAATCCACCTTTTTGTATGCGCAAAGTTTTTTGAAGGCAGTATTGCGAATATGATTGCTACCATTTGAGACAAGAAAAGCACAAAACTTCTCTCGCTTTTCTTGAAAAATTTGCTCTGCCCTTAAGTGTTTTGTGATTGCTCTTGAGGAGATTCCGCATTCTCCGGGAAGAAAAAACAATGGCATACATAAATGCCTATCTCCAAAGTCCATAAAATCAAAGTCTATACCATAGTCTGCGATATTCCAGTCCGTGCGGGTATTTTCACCTGTATAAAATATCCGCACAACTTCTTTTGGAAATTGAAGATTATTTTGTCCAAATGGACCATAAAGCAAGAAATCAGGCTTATTAGAATATTCAATATTATATTTTTGGCTGAGAGCCTGGATAAATGGATTTTTATAGAAATTCTCCTTTGTATCTTGCTCCCACCAATCCACGCAACGCATTTTTATGGTTTTCACTTTTTCTACCTTTTTGTTTTTGAAGCACCCTGCTATGCGGGGCGTTTATTTGATTTTTGCTTAATTTATTCAACTTCTGCGTCAATCACATCATCATCTTTGCCTTTTTGGCTTGCGTTTGGATTCTGTGTATTTTGTGCGTTAGGCTGATCTTTGGCATACATAGCTTCTGCAAGCTTATGGCTGACTTCAGTTAGAGCTTTGATTTTTTCATCGATTTGCTCTTTTGTCGCACTTTCATTTTTAAGCACTTCTTTGAGATCATCAAGTGCTTTTTGGATATTGCTAGTCTCCGCAGGATCGAGTTTATCTTTCATTTCACCGAGTGATTTTTCTGTCTGATACACAAGAGAGTCAGCCATATTGCGAGATTCTATCGCTTCTTTTCGTTTTGCGTCCTCTTCTTTGTGGAGCTCGGCGTCTTTGACCATTTTTTCGATTTCAGAATCTGAAAGCCCGCTTGATCCGCTAATCTTAATTTCTTGAGATTTGCCACTTGCCTTGTCTTTTGCACTCACGGTTAAGATTCCATTAGCATCGATGTCAAAAGTTACTTCGATTTGTGGCACACCACGTGGAGCTGGCGGGATACCTTGCAAGTCAAATCGTCCAAGTGATTTGTTGTCTCGTGCTAGCTCTCGCTCACCTTGCAAAACATGTATAGATACTGCTGGTTGATTATCTTCGGCTGTTGAGAATGTCTGGGTTTTTTTAGCGGGGATAGTCGTTCCTCGATCAATAACCTTTGTCATAACGCCACCAAGTGTCTCAATACCAAGGCTTAGCGGTGTCACATCAAGCAGCAGTACATCTTTGACATCGCCCTTTAGCACGCCGCCTTGTATCGCTGCACCCACAGCCACGACCTCATCGGGATTTACGGATTTGTTAAGATCTTTACTGATAAAGTCTTTTACCCGCTCTTGGACTTTTGGGATTCTCGTAGAGCCGCCCACCATCACTACTTCGCTGATATCGCCCTTGCCAAGCCCAGCGTCTTTTATCACAAAGTCGATTTTCTTAATCGTCTCATCGATTAGATCATCAATAAGGCTCTCAAACTTCGCGCGTGTGAGCTTTTTGACTAAGTGCTTAGGTCCGCTTGCATCAGCGGTGATAAATGGCAAATTAAGCTCTGTCTCTTGCGCGCTTGAGAGCTCTTTTTTGGCATTTTCTGCGGCGTCTTTTAAGCGCTGCAGTGCCATCACATCGCCTTTTATATCAATTCCGCTCTCACTCTTAAATTCACTTGCTGCCCAATCAATAATTCTATTATCAAAGTCATCACCGCCAAGGAAGGCATCGCCACCAGTGGCAAGCACTTCTACGACATTATCGCCAGTCTCAAGCACGGTCACATCAAATGTGCCCCCGCCTAAGTCATACACCATAATCTTTTCAGATTCTTTCTTATCTAGCCCATAGGCAAGTGCCGCGCTTGTGGGCTCATTTATGATTCTAAGCACATTGAGCCCAGCGATTGTGCCAGCCTCTTTTGTCGCCTTGCGCTGAGAGTCGTTAAAATACGCCGGAACGGTGATCACCGCCTCTGTCACGCTCTCGCCCAAGTAAGATTCTGCGTCCTCTTTTAGCTTCATAAGAATCTTTGCTGAGATCTCTTGCGGTGTGTAGATCTTATCATCTATCTCCACCGCGCACGCGCCATTGCGATCGATGATCTTATAGGGTAGGCGCTTCTCAGCCTCTTTTGCCTTGTCTTCGTTAAACATAAGCCCCATAATGCGCTTAATGGAGTAAATCGTTTTCTTTGGATTAGTCACCGCTTGGCGCTTTGCAGGCTCACCTACGAGCACCTCGCCCTTATCGGTAAATGCCACGATTGAAGGCGTGGTATTTTTGCCCTCTTTGTTTGCTATTACTTTTGCTTCATTGCCTTCATACACTGCCATTGCAGAGTTTGTAGTTCCTAAGTCTATTCCAATTACTTTTGCCATTTTGTATCCTTTGTTTTAAGATTAATCATTTTTTGCGACTGCAACCATCGCTGGACGCAGTGTGCGCTCTTTGTATCTGTAACCCTTTTGCATTATCTGGGCAATATGTCCATTTTGCACTTCAGGGTTTGCAACTTGCATGATACATTCATGCGAATTTGGGTCAAATTCGCCACTTGCATCGACTTCTTCTATTCCATGCTTTGAGAGAACTTTAAGGAGATTCTCTTTGATATGAGAGATCCCCTCTAAAATTGCCGGATTATCTTTTGCTGCTTCTTTGGCACTCTCAAGTGCGTCCAAAACAGGCAACAAATCCTTAGCTATTTTTTCATACGCATATTCAAGAGCTTGATTTTTATCGCGCTCAAGACGTTTTTTGGTATTTTCAAAATCCGCATGAACGCGCATATATTTATCCTCAAGCTCTTTAAATGCCTGCTTGATGCTCTCATCATCTGTATGAGGTGATGTTTGCTCTTGCGTATCTTGAGATTTTGTGTTAGATTCTGCGTTTTTTTCTTCTTCCATATACACTCCTTATTTTGAGATTAAGCGACAAGATTAAGCGATATGCTGGTAAAACATTTCGTAATCTTTTTGCAATTTACCAATACATAGCATTTCTGATTCATTGTCTTTAAATATCGCATTATGCGCGATCACGATATAATTGCCATTATTTGGAAAGAAAATATTGTTTTTGGTTTGGCTAAATATATCGCCTTGCAAAATCGCCAAGACTACCTCTGGCTGATGCGCAAGCAATTCATCTAAAAATTGCAGTCCAAAAAAGTGGATTTTGGGTGCGCTTTTGAGGCTACACAACGCTTCTGCAAGATGTTTGGCGCATACATCTTTGGCGATTTTTCTAATATCATCGACATGAAGCCCTACAAGCTCTTGGCAAAAATGAGCCATATTTGGGATAAAAGGAATCGCAATGCGATCATGCTCAAATACCAAAACAATGGCTTTTTGCTCAACTTCAATCACTTCGATAAGCTTTTGTGTGATAATTGGCTTGATGACGCAAGTAACTTCAAACTTTTCGCAATTTTTCGCAATTTTGTCAGAATCTATAATCACAGGGCAGAGTTGCGCGGGATTGAGCGTGCTACGCCAAAAATTCCGCAATGCCATAGGAGTTGGGATTCTGCCACTGCTGATATGGGTTTGCATAATCACACCCTCCTCGCCTAGAATCTTAAAATAATTCCGAATCGTTGCTGAAGAAATTTTCACGCCCAATGAAACTTTCAGAGATTCAGAGCCGATAGGTTCCTGACATCTGATATATTCTTTGATCATTTGATTGAGTAGAAAATCTTTTTTTTGGATCACTTGGAAAACACCTTTATATTTTTAAATATTTTATAAAAACTGCAAAATTGTAACCCACAAAAGTAAATAAAATTAGCATTTAAATAAAAAGATTGCTAAAAATAAGTAAATATGAGTCTTTATCTATAAACTTTAATTAGTTTATATGGTTAAATATTATTTATATCTCTAATCGTAATTTGGTGGAAAATATCCAAAATTATTGCATTATGCATTATTTTTATGTAGAATCTATCGTTCAAATTATGGATTTAAGGGGTTTTATAATGTGCGGAATTGTCGGCTATGTGGGAAATAACGAAAAAAAGCAAATCATTCTTGGTGGCTTGAGAGAGCTTGAATATCGAGGCTATGATTCCGCTGGAATGGCTGTTTTGGCAGATAATGTGCTCCATTCATTTAAAGCTGTCGGCAAGCTTGCAAATCTTGAAAATAAAACTACACATTTTTCATCAAGTGGTTTTGGGCTTGCTATCGGGCATACAAGGTGGGCAACTCATGGCAAGCCAACCGAAAACAACGCTCACCCGCATGCTGGAGAATTTAGCTGTGTAGTGCATAATGGCATTATCGAAAACTACAAAGAACTTAGGGCTTTTTTGGAATCTAGCGGATATACTTTTTTGAGCCAAACTGATACAGAAATTATCGTGCATCTTTTTGAGGAGAATCTCAAATCCCTACAAGACCCAAAGCTTGCCTTTGAAGCGACAATCTCTAAGTTCAAAGGAGCGTTTGCGATTTTGCTGATTACAAAAGTCGCGCCTGATCGGATTTTTTATGCCAAAAATGCTGCGCCACTTATCATAGGAAAAGGCAAAGATGGAATCTATTTTGGCTCATCTGATGCGCCATTGATTGGGCTTGTTGATGAGGTTGTGTATCTTGAAGATGGCGCGATTGGTGATTCTTTGGGGTTTGCAGATCTCACACCAAAGGTTTCTTTCTCGCATAATAGAATCTATGCGCAAAAGGAAGGATTCCGCTATTTTATGGAAAAAGAAATTTATGAGCAAGATAGAGTGCTACTTGAGACGATGATGGGGCGCGTAGGTGAGGGCGATGTCAGCCTTGATGAAATCGATGAGATTGGAGAGACATTATGTGAGAAAATCGATCAGATCACGATTTGTGCGTGTGGGACAAGCTATCACGCAGGAATGGTTGGCAAATATTTATTAGAGCGCAAAGCCAGAATCCGCACAAATGTTGTGATTGCAAGTGAATTCCGCTATGCAAAGCCGATTTTGGGAAAAAATGAATTATTTATCGCTATCTCTCAAAGTGGCGAAACAGCCGATACCCTAGAGGCACTTAAACTTGCCAAAGCGCAAGGGCTAAAGATTCTAGCAATTTGTAATGTCGATAATAGCTCAATTATCCGAGAATCTCATTATAGCCTTTTGACTCGAGCAGGGATAGAAAAGGGTGTGGCAAGCACAAAAGCGTTTGCGACACAAGTTATGGTGCTATGGATATTGAGCGTGTTTTTGGGGAAGAAAAAGGGTGTGATCGATCAAAAAGGAATCCAGAGCGAAGAGCGGGCGATGATTAGCGCGATCAATGCGACTAAAGTCCAGCCCGCACTTCATGATCGTATCAAGCGACTTTCAAAACGTTATTTGCACGGGCATGGGTTTTTCTTTATTGGGCGCGATGTGTTTTATCCATTGGCACTAGAGGGCGCACTCAAGCTCAAAGAGATAAGCTATCTGCATGCGGAGGGTTATCCAAGCGGAGAAATGAAGCATGGACCTATCGCGCTTGTAGATTCTAATCTTTTTACGATTGCTTTAATGCCAAAGCATTTGCTGTTTGATAAAATCTCTTCAAATGTCGAGGAGCTAAGTGCCCGAGATGCGACTATTTGCGCGATCTCTCAAGATGACTTTACATTGGCTGATGATATGGTGCGTATCGCTCCAGCACAAAGCTATATGGAGGAATTTTTTGCGATGATGGTGGTGCTTCAGCTTTTGGCACTAGAGATTGCTGTGCGACTTGGAAATGATGTGGATATGCCACGAAATTTGGCAAAATCTGTAACGGTTGAGTGATTGTAGATTCTAAATTCTAAAAACTCAAAAAATGGATTGCCACGCAAAATTTTTAATTTTGCTCGCAATGACAAGCCTGCTCCATCATTGCGAGGACGATAGGACGAAGCAATCTAAGAATCCAAAATAGAATCTAGAATCTATTTTGGATTCTCCCAAAGTATCGTAATCTTGCATTCATTTCTGTGTGGCTCATCAAATTCAAAGACTTTTTTACACTTCAGATTAAATGGTGGAAGTGAAAGATCAAGTGTTCGCCATTGTGTAGGCAAAATCTCCATATTTGGATTTTCTCCTAGATCATTGGTGATAAGGGCAAATTTATAGCGGGGCAAGATAGTAAGAAATTCTTTAATTTTAGCGTTTGGCAAATGCTGTAAAACATCTTTACAGAGCAAGAGATCAGCACTAGGAAGCACATTAAAATCACCATTATAGTGGGTAAAAGTGATATTTTGTTTATGATATTTGGCATTATTAGAATTTATCACAACACTTGCGACATCAAATCCTTTATACTCAATTCCGCTAAAGTCAATATTTTTTGAAAATTGCCAATCCCCACAGCCCACATCTACTACGCTTTTGATATGATGTGTGCGGAAAAAATCTTGTAAATAAGCTACATAGTTTGCGCAGAGATTTTCATCTGACCCGCTGCCTGAGCCATTTCCCCATTGGTTTGTTTTATAGACAACATTAAAAAGTGCGTTAAGATTGTTTGTATTTGTTTCAAGAAGGAGTTGGTGTATAAAGCGAGTTTTACTCAGAATCTCTTCTGTATCCCCCCCCCCCTAATAAGCCTATCTCTTAGCTTTTTAAGTTTATTTTTCATATTTTTCCTTTATTTGTTTTGTTTAAGTTTGCAAGTCTAGCAAAAGATATATAAGTAAGCGATAAAATCTATATAATCATTTAATCTCACTTTTTACCTTTTACTTCATTGCCTCATTTTCTATTTTTTGCTTCGTTGTTCGCGTCTTTTAAGCGCGTCTTGATAACGTCTTTTTTCAATCGCTGTTCTTGGCTCAAGTGGCGGAATTGGCATAGTTTTGCCATCTTGAAATGCCACCATTGTAAAGTAGCAGCTCACACAATGTGTAACATATTGTTCTTTGATGTTTTCGCTAATGACTTTTATGCCGATTTCACAGCTCGTCCTACCGGTGTAATTCACACTCGCTAAAAATGTCAAAAGTGTGCCAATGGGTATGGGCTGACGAAATACCACACTCTCTACGCTCATCGTTATAACGCCGATTCCACAATATCGAGTCCCGCACGCATACGCGACTTGATCAAGAAGCTTGAGGAGCTCTCCGCCATGCATAAGTCCGCTAAAATTTGCCATAGAAGGCGTAACCAATACATTCATTGTCAAATAGCGATTATCCATAGCTTTTTCTAAGTGAGATTCTGATTCCATTGCAATCCTCCATAAATTATTGATGAGCTAGATTTTAACATACTTTGCTATAATGCAAAAATTATTTTGGTAGATGGCGATAACAAAACAAACGGAGAAAGATAAATGAAACTTTTGCTTACAGGTGGTAGTGGCTATATAGGATCTCACACAGCATATTGTTTGCTTCAGAATCTTGATTGTGAAATTGTGATACTTGATAATTTCAGCACAGGCTTTAGAGAGAATTTTTTGTATTTGCAGGCGGTATATCCTAAGAGGGTGCGTTTGGTTACAATGGATTTGGGCGATTTGGCGGGGCTTGAGATGTTGCTTGGCGCAGAAAATGTTGATAAAAAGGGCTTTGATGCAGTGCTTCATTTTGGTGCGTCATTGATTGTCAGTGA
Organism: Helicobacter fennelliae; assembly: GCF_900451005.1. Taxonomy (NCBI): domain Bacteria; kingdom Pseudomonadati; phylum Campylobacterota; class Epsilonproteobacteria; order Campylobacterales; family Helicobacteraceae; genus Helicobacter; species Helicobacter fennelliae. The sequence continues at coordinate 283,103 of NZ_UGIB01000001.1, read as the reverse complement.
ATCCGTAGAAAAGCCACTTTTATACTACAAAAATAATGTGATTAATACTATAAACCTTATAGATTTATGCATCAAACATAAGATAAAAAACTTCATCTTTTCTTCGACTGCGGCGGTGTATGGCGAGCCAGATTCTAGCTTGATCCCAGTAAAAGAGAGTGCGCCATTACTTCCTATCAATCCTTATGGAAGCTCAAAAATGATGAGTGAAATGGTGATGAGAGATGTAAGCGCGGTTGAGGATTTTTGCTATATCGCATTGCGGTATTTTAATGTCGCAGGCTCAAGTATGGCTAACAATCCAAAAGATCTTTCGCAGAATCTAGGACTTGGACAACGAGCCAAAAACGCCACGCATTTAATCAAAATCGCCACACAATGCGCGACACACAAACGCGATGAGATGTTTATATTTGGAGATGATTATCCTACGCTTGATGGGACTTGCATACGAGATTATATTCATATTGATGATTTGGCAAGCGCACATTTGGTGGCATTGGAGTTTTTATTACAGCACAAAAAAAGCGAGATTTTTAATGTCGGCTACAATCAAGGATATAGCGTAAAAGAAGTGATTGATTGCGTAAAAAAGGTTAGTGGAGTTGATTTTTGTGTCAAAAACGCACCGCGTAGAGATGGCGATCCGGCTATGTTGATTGCGAGCAATGAAAGGCTTTTGTCTTTGACGCATTGGAAGCCACGATATAATGATTTAGAGTTGATTGTCAAAAGTGCGTATGAATGGGAAAGGTTTTTAAAATAATCTTAGCAATAGCCTTATTTTATTGTATTGTTTAATCAAATTTGGCATATTTAGGCTTTTAAAAATTACAAAAAAAGGACAATAAAATGGAAAAAATCGGAATTTTTTATGGTAGCGATGGCGGTAACTCAAAAAATATAGCTGAAAGCATAGCAAGCCAAATCGGTGGTGCGGAAGTGTTTGATGTGGCTTCAGCAAACAAAGCTCAATTTGCAGGCTTTAAAAATCTTATTTTGGTTACCCCAACTTATGGAGCAGGTGATTTGCAAACTGATTGGGAGGATTTTTTGGATACGCTAAGTGATGATGATTTTAGCGGAAAAGTTGTCGCTTTGGTTGGGGTTGGCGATCAAGATACATATTCTGATACATTCTGTGATGGCATTTCTCATATCTACAACAAAGCCAAATCAAGCGCAAAAATCATCGGGCAAACTTCAACAGACGGATATGATTTTGCAGATTCTCAATCCGTAGTCGATGGAAAGTTCGTTGGTTTGGTGCTTGATGAGGATAATCAAGACGATCAAACTGCAGATAGGATTAAAAATTGGGTCGCAAGCATTAAAGGTAGTTTTGCTTAATATACTCCATAGATTCCATAGATTCTATGTTGTTTTGACGCACTTTACCCGTTATATTTTAAGGCTTACTAAAGAATCTAGACTTTACAGAATCTATTTTTAGATTCTGTTTTTTAGTCATTACATAATCACGCAAGGCATTGTATTTATTCTTTATATTTTATTTTTCTGGATTATTCTGCTTTTGTAAAGCATCAGTTAGATTCTAGATTCTATGGAAATTAGAATCTAGAATCTGTCGTTTTTGTCGTCATTGCGAAGCCCTTCAGGGCTGTGGCAATCTATAAGAACCCACTTTTAGAATCCTAGAATCTAAACATTAATCTTACTTCTCAATTTTTTTTAAGCTTAACACATTACAATTTTTGGCAATATTTAAAATCTTAAAAATATCAAGAATCCCAAAGGATATGACAAAATGTTACCATTGCAAAAAATCCAAGAAGCAAGGCAAACGATCGCGCCTATTATCGAATACATTCCGCTTTCATTTGCGCCTAGACTTAGCTCATTACTTCAGACAAATATCTATCTCAAAAAAGAAAATCTCCAGCGCACAGGCGCATTTAAAATCCGCGGGGCGTTTAACAAAATCGCCTCAATGGACAAAAAGCTAAGAGCCAATGGTGTAATCGCTGCAAGTGCCGGTAATCACGCACAAGGCGTGGCGTATTCGGCGTCATATTTTCAGATTCCAGCAATCATTGTCATGCCGGAAGCAACGCCCCTACTTAAAGTCCTCTCGACGAAATCACTAGGCGCAGAAGTTGTGCTACATGGCGATAATTATGATGAATCCTACGCTAAAGCCGCGCAAATTGCCAAAGAGCGCAATCTTAGCTTTATCCACCCATTTGCTGATGAGGAAGTCATCGCCGGACAAGGCACAATCGCCCTAGAGATGATAGAGGATCAGGATTTGGATTATGTGCTTGTGCCTATTGGTGGTGGTGGGCTTATAAGCGGAATCCTCTCAGCCTACAAAGCCCTAAAACCACATACAAAAATTATCGGCATAACCGCAAAAGGCGCGCCAGCAATGCGAGAGAGCTTTTATTCAAAGCAAATCCACAATGCAAAGTCTGTCCGCACAATCGCTGATGGAATCGCCGTTCGAGATGTCAATGTGCTGAATTTTAGCTACATTTGTGAAGGAGTTGATGCGATTATTGAAGTTGATGATGAGGAGATAGCTTCAGCTATTTTGTATCTGCTTGAAAATCAAAAGCTTGTCGTTGAAGGTGCCGGAGCCACAGGGATTGCTGCACTTATGCATAACAAACTGCCACTAAAGCCCAATGATAAAGTCGGAGTCGTGCTTAGTGGTGGCAATATCGATGTAACAATGCTTAATCTAATCATTCAAAAAGGGCTTATCAAATCACATAGAAGAATGCATTTTCAAGTCGTGCTTGTCGATAAAGCAGGCTCATTACAATCTCTTACAAACATCTTAACCAAAGTCGATGCAAACATCGTCCAAATCGATTTTGATCGCACTTCAGCAAGCCTTGCTTATGGTGATGCGTATGTGATTATCGCCCTTGAGACAAAAGGAGAATCTCATCAAAAACAAATCCGCCAAGAACTTAAGGCAAACGGATATGACTTCAAAGAAATACTCTAAAGATTCTCTTCGCTCATATCTGCAACTCCGCCTTGCGATATGGCTTGAAAAGCACTCGCACACAAAGCGCAAATTTACAATCATTGATGTGTGGTTTGTGATTTTGCTTAGTATCAATATCTTAAGTCTTTTATTTATGGTATCAGAAATCTCAATTAGCTTCAAAGAAAGCGAGAAGCTTTTGTTTCCATCTTCGCTTTTGTTTTGGTGGATTGATTTTGTAACTGAAATATTTGGAGCAAATGATTATAGCTTGCGAGGAAGTTGCATTGCTATCCATTGCTGTAATGTGATTTTGCTTTATATGATTGGCAGATTGTATCTCAAAAAGCCAAGCGATAGTTTGTTTTTGGTCGCGATATACATGCTTTTGCCCGGAATTAATTTTAGTGCGATTTTGCTTTATGAGAGTGGATTTATTATTTTTATGCTTTTGCTGATATGCTATATCCATTTGCGCTATAAGCGGATTCCATATATTCTTATCTTTGCAGGCGGACTTCTTAATCTCGCCCTAAGCGTGCTATTTATCGCTCTTGGAATCTATGCGATACGACACAAAAAGACAAAAACATTTATCGCTTGCATTGTCGGCTTTGGGATCAATATGTTTGCGTATTCTAGCGATATTGGCGGGACTCCAAGCGCGCATTTTCTTGATGCGCTAGGTGAGTTGGCGATGTTATTTTCGCCTTTTTTGTTTCTTTATTATATTTATGCGCTTTATGCTGGAGTTGCGCGTAGAAAAGATGATACATTGATGATATATATTTCTGTATCAGGGCTTATCCTCACACTTTTGCTGTCATTTCGTCAAGAAATCAATATTATGAATTTTGCGCCTTTGTGTGTGGTTGGCTTGCCAATTATGGTGTTTGATTTTTTTAATAATATGCGCGTAAGGCTCAAAATCTATCGCTTAAAGTTTAAGGTCAGAATCTTTATCATTTGTGGTGTGCTTTGCCTTGAGACATTTATGATTTTTGGTAATAAACTCACCTATCTTTTTAGCCCAAAGCCAAACTTTGCTTCAAATTATTATATCGCCAAAGATCTCGCGCATATTCTTCTATCTTCAAACATCAATGGCATAAAAATTCAAGATCACAAGCTTGCGCTGCGACTTAATTTTTATGGAATCAATGCTGGAAATACATACTGCTTATATAGTGATACAAAGCACCAAACAAAGCACAAAGGAGAGACAATCACAATCAAATATCTAGGCGTAGTAGTGGCGCGATATACATTAGTCAAAAATAATGCTTGTCGCATTTAGCATAAATTAGCATAAATCAGGATATTAAATGGGCTTATTTAGATATTTACAGCATTGCCAAAAGCTTGAGAGATAAAGATGTGCGCTGCATTTAGTGTATTAGAATTTGTTTTTGTGATTGTGCTTGCTGGGATTGTTTTTGGGTTTGGGATTCCAAAGCTTAATATCTCGCTTCATATGGCTGCCTCATCTTTGCTCGCGCACATTCGCTACACACAGCATTTAGCCCTCAATGACTCGCTTAGATTCTACACTTTAGGGCAGACGAACTTCCTCACTTCTATGCACCCATCAATCAACGCCCAAAAACTGCTTGATGATAAAAATTTCTGGCAAATCCAATTCCACCAAAGCGGAATCTACACGTTCAATAGTTATAGTATATTTTTTGATACGCCAAGAACTTCAGCCACGACAGATAGAGATAATCAGCCAATGCCCGGCGATATTATCGCTATCAATGGACAAAACAAAAAATGCCTCTCAGGATACAGCAATGTCAATGTCGCGATAGAATGTCGCAACAATATGGAAATCAATGTGCGATTGCATGAATATTATGGCATAGAATCTATCAGCCTTGTAAGCCCTGATGCGTGCCAAGAGATGGGGACTTTTAGGATTTTGTTTAACGCATTTGGAGAGCCTTTTTGCTCCAAACTCGCCACACCACTCACGCAACCACTTCGGATTATCCTCACCAAAAACAACCAAAGCAAAACAATCTGTGTGCTTCATAAAACCGGATTTAGCTTTATTTCAAAAGACGATCAATGCAGAATCTAAATCCAAATCAGAATCTAGCACAAAATCCAAAGCAACAGCAAAATCTAAAACAACAATCTGCGCAGAATCCAAAATCTACCAAAACGCAAAATCAAATACAGAATCTAGATTCTAAAAATCTAGCGCGCAATCTAAAACCAACACAAAATCTAACCCAGAATCTAACCCAGAATCTAACCCAGAATCTAAACAAGCCAAATGTTGCTATTATGGCGGATTTTGACATCGCCAAACGACCGCGCCCATTTGCATTGACGCAGATTCTCAAAACAAAGTGCAATCTTTTTCTCATCGCTAGAGAATGCTCGCATATCAAAGGCACGCAAAGCTTTAGCTTTCCACCGCCACGCACAAATGCCTCAACGCGCACACAACAAGAAAAACAAATTTTGCGCCACAACTGCATTCACCGCAATTTTGCGCCACTTATTTACACACCAAATCGATTACATATCACAGAGATTCTGCGCTCATTGCCAAAGATGGATTTGCTTATTGTTGAAGATATTACGCTTCTGCCCTTTGCAAGCGAGTATAAAGCCATTCATCATTGCAAGATTGTGCTTGATTTGCGCGAATTTTATCCGCTCGAATATGAGGACAAACAATGGCAAGAGACTTTGGGGCAGTTTTTTTATTTTTTGTGCCAAAATTATCTCAAAAATGCTAATTTGTGCTTGTGCGTGAGTGAAAATATCGCCAAAAGATATAAGCAAGAGTTTGGCATAGATTCTAGAATCTATTATTCATTGCCTGCATTTTTTGATATGCGCCCTACATCAATCCATAAGCCAATAGAAATTATTTATCATGGATTTATTAGTATTGATCGGGATTCGTATAATCTCATAGAGCTTGCTAAGATTTTGGGTGATGATTTTTTGGTAAATCTCATGGTAGTAAGCCACAATCAAGAGCTATTAGATCATTTTACACATACCGCCAAAAAAGTTCCTAATATCCGCATTTTACCGCCTGTTGCTATGCAGGAGATTATTCCATTTTGCAATCGCTTTGATATAGGAATCCTAAGCTTGCAGCCAAATAGCTTCAATAACGCCAATGCTATGCCAAATAAGCTATTTGAATATATCCAAAGTCGGCTTTGTGTGATCTCAACCCCAATACAATCCATCGCAACATTTCTTCAAACATATCAAGTAGGCGTTGTTTCTTTGGGTTTTACGCCCTCACATCTTGCCTGCACGATCCGCTCATTAAGCCCAAAACAGATTCTCTTTCATAAAGAGCAATCGCATTTTTATGCCAAATCATTAAGTATAGAATCCAATCAGCACAAAATAATGGAGTTTTTGAAGGAATTAGAAATATTGTAAGGATTTAGATTCTGCTTTGCAGAGAATCTAGAATCTATTTTTGCTATCATTACTCCTCAAATCAAACTCAAAGGACACACCATGAATCACAAACCCTATCTCAAGCAATTTCCTGATGAAAAAGGCTTTTTTGGCGCGTATGGTGGAAGCTATGTGCCTGAAAATATCGCAAAAGCAATGGAAGAGATTAATACCGCGTATAATCTCATCGCGCAAAATAGCGACTTTATCGCCGAGCTTCGCAAAATCCGCAAGCACTTTCAAGGGCGTCCCACGCCAATTTACTTCGCGCACAATCTCACCCACAAATACGGCGGTGCTGGAATCTACCTCAAACGCGAAGATCTTAATCACACCGGCGCACACAAGCTCAATCACTGCATGGGCGAGGGTTTGCTTGCCAAATTTATGGGCAAAAAAAAGCTCATCGCAGAAACAGGAGCAGGACAGCATGGAGTCGCGCTTGCCACGGCAGCAGCATATTTTGGGCTTGAGTGCGAGATACACATGGGAGAAGTTGATATTGCAAAAGAGCACCCAAATGTCGTGCGAATGAAGATTCTCGGCGCAAAGGTTGTGCCTGTGAGCTTTGGGGCAAAAACCCTTAAAGAAGCGGTAGATTCTGCGTTTGAGGCATATCTCAAAGATCCTATCAATAGCATGTATGCAATCGGCTCTGTCGTAGGTCCTCACCCATTTCCTAAAATGGTGCGCGATTTTCAGACGATTGTCGGTGTAGAATCTAAAGAGCAGTTTTTGGAGATGACAGGCGAATTGCCCGATATTGTGATCGCTTGCGTTGGCGGAGGAAGTAATGCTATGGGTATTTTTAGCGGATTTATCGATGATGCAGTGGAGCTTATTGGTGTTGAGCCATTAGGAATGGGTGATGCCCTTGGCGATCACGCAGCAAGTCTGACTTATGGAAGTGAGGGCATTATGCATGGATTTAATTCGATTATGCTTAAAAGCTCTGATAATAATCCAGCACCTGTGTATAGCATAGCAAGCGGGCTAGATTATCCATCAGTTGGTCCAGAGCACGCCTACCTTCACCATATCAAACGCACGCAAGTTGCGACTATAAGCGACAAAGAAGCCATAAGTGCGTTTTTTGATCTTAGCAAGCAAGAAGGCATTATCCCCGCGATAGAATCTAGCCATGCTCTAGCCCATGCGCTCAAAATCGCGCCCACACTCAAAGGCAAAAAAATCCTTGTCAATCTTAGCGGAAGAGGCGATAAAGATATTGATTTTGTCGTAGAAAAATATGGCTATGGAGAATCCTTATAGTTACATATTTTCATATTTTTGCATTTGTGTGTCAAATTGTGGAATGGATTAAGTTTGGTTATTTTAAGATAAACAAAAAGAGGTGAAAATATGGGATTTATCGAGACAATCAAGCAACAAGCCAAGCAAAACAAAAAAACAATCATCTTACCCGAGACGCAAGATATACGCACTTTGCAAGCCGCGCATGTGATTTTGCAAGAAGGCTTTGCAAATCTTATCCTCATAGGCAATCAAGCCAAAATCAAAGATTCTGCCCCTCATCTCAATCTATCAGGAGCGAGTTTTTATGATCCAAGCACTTCAGATCTCATAGAGCAGTTTGCGCATCTTTTTGTCGAGCTTCGCGGGCATAAAGGTATGGATTTTGCCACAGCAAAAGATTTGCTTTTGCATAATCCACTTTACTTTGGGGTCGCGCTTATCAAGTCTAAAATGGCTGATGGTATGGTAGCAGGAGCAATAAATGCAACTTCTGATGTGTTGCGATGTGGGCTGCAAATCATCGGCACGGCGAGTGATTCCAAGCTTGTTTCGTCATTTTTTATGATGATTGTGCCAGATTGTGAATATGGGCTCAATGGGACATTTTTATTTGCGGATTGCGGGCTTTGCCAGAATCCAAACGCCAAAGAGCTTGCCAATATCGCTCTATCATCAGCCAAAAGCTTTCAAGCGATCACAAATGCTAAACCAATCGTAGGAATGCTTAGTCATTCTACCTATGGAAGCGCAAAGCATAGCGATGTGGATAAAGTCATCGAGGCGACACATATCGCCAAAGCACTAGATCCAACGCTCCTCATCGATGGCGAATTGCAACTTGATGCGGCGATAGTGCCTAGTGTCGGTGCGTCAAAAGCCAAAGGCTCAAATGTAGCAGGCAAGGCAAATGTGCTGATTTTTCCGGATTTGGACGCGGGCAATATCGGCTACAAGCTCGTCCAAAGACTTGCCAAAGCAGAGGCTTATGGTCCTATCACGCAGGGAATGGCAGCACCGATTAATGATCTCTCGCGCGGGTGTAGTTTTGAAGATATTGTAGGCGTGGTAGCGATTACGGCATTACAAGCGCAAAACAATCCACAATAAGTTTCATTGCGAAGTTTTTGTTATTTTGCTTTGTCATTACGAGGTTTTATTTTGTTATTCTAAACGACAGCATATTACAAGTGAAACTTCGTCATTACTTAAGCCTTCACAGAAAGCGAAGAATCCAAAAAGAATTGTCATTGCGAGACTTCGCAAGAAGTCGTGGCAATCCACTTTTTGATTTTTAGATTCTAGAATCTTTGGCAAGTCTTAAGAATAACAAAGTAAATTCTAAAATATTTTAAGCTTCACCCACCGCAATGATGACAAAACCACAAAAATTTCTGCACTCGCTCCTATTTTATTTTTGTTTCAAAATTTCACATTCATTTCACATTTTTATTTTGAGAATTGTTTTTAAGACTAATTTTAGATTCTGCTAATTATAGTAATGAGTCTTAAGAGTGATAAATTACCTTAAAAAACACTTAAGAAATACATAGTAAATTTAACCAAGAAAGGATTATCAATTGAAAGGATCATCAATGAAAGTCAAAAATATAGCCTTCTCGTTATTTCTAACGCCATTACTTTTGAGTGCGGAAGTGTCATATAGCAATAGCCAAGATTCTGCTTTTTCGGGGCAAGAAAATAATACCTCTTTAGAACCCTCATCAGATGAGATGCCAAAATATAAGGATTCTAAAAGCTCTCATGTCGAGACAAAAGAGCTAAGTAAGCAAGTCGTCTCTGCCACAGGATTTGAGCAAGATCTTCGTGATGCGCCTGCTTCAATGTCAATTATTACTAATAAAGAGCTTCAAGAGCGTCCGATACGCGATCTCGGCGAGGCGGTAAGTCAGGTCCCGGGCGTGAGTATCGATCATACCGTTACAAGTTTTGGTGGGTATTCGATTTCTATCCGCGGAATGCCGGCGGATTATACGCTTTTGCTTGTTGATAGCAAGCGACAAGATGGAAGTAGCGAAACCTTCCCAAATATAAACTATTCTCAAGCCTCATTTATGCCACCACTTGCAGCGATTGATAGGATAGAAGTTATCCGTGGTCCAGCCTCTGTGATCTATGGAAGTGATGCGATTGGTGGGGTTGTTAATGTGATCTTGAAAAAATCCTTTGATAAATGGAGTAATAATATAATGCTAAATTCTACCCTCCAAGAAGTGCCATATTTTGGGCATTCTGTGGGGGCTTCGGTTTATAGTGCGGGTCCGATTGATAAGGCGAAAAAATGGTCGTTGCAAATCCGTGCCAAAGATACACATCAATTTGCTCAACAATCGATGAGTATTCCTCTGCCAAATGGCACATCTTTAGCGGTAGCAGGAACTCCTCCAATCGTCGGATTTGGGCAAAATAATCAATACCAAGTCGGCGCAAGAGTGGGTTATATGCCAAGTGAGAAAAACTATTTCTATGTGGATTATAGTTATTTTGGGCAGTGGTTTGATCCAAAGTACTTTAAATACTCCGTTTTTAATCGCAATAACTCAATCATTCGCCACCAAGGAAGCTATGGCTTGTGGAAAACAGATACTTCTATCCAATACAACATCCAGCACAATGCCTCAAGGAAGCGAATCGCGCAAGATGTCGTGCTAGAGCATCGCAGTAGCATTCCTTTTTGGCGTATGAAGCTTAATGTCGGCGGACAATACATTTATAGCAGTGTAAGCGCGCTATATGGCACCGTATTTGGCGGAGATGTGGGGAATTATCTAGATAGGCATACATTCGCACTCTATGCTGAGGATCAGTGGGCGATTGTCGATAAGCTTTTACTTACGCTTGGTGTGCGGGCTAATATGAGTGATGATTATGCTTTCAATGCTTCTCCTCGGGCTTACCTTGTGTATAATGCGCTTGAGCATAGCGTGATAGGTGATCTAACTTTCAAAGGTGGCGTATCCACAGGATTTAAAATGCCATCGATGACAAATGTCGCGCCGGGTTGGGGATTTTCGACAGGGCAGGGTTGGATTCGAGTGTATGGGAATCCAGACTTAAAGCCAGAATCTAGCATTAATTATGAGCTTACCGCAATCCATGAAACAGACTTCACGCAAGTCTCACTCACAGGCTTTTTCACACAATTTCAAGACAAAATCACTTCTACACGCGCAAATGTTGGCGATAGGCTTCCTGCAGGCTTTACTTGCACGGGTGAACGGGACGGTCTATCAACTAGTGTAGGGACAGGATCTGCATCTTGTCAATACTCTTACAATGTCGATACAGCCCAAAGCTATGGCTTAGAAGTTTATACACAAATAAAGCCTTTTGGTGTCGGAGTAGGCGAGCTTGGCACAAATGTCTCTTACACTTGGAATAAAAATGAATCTACCTCAGGAGCTACAAAGGGTTTGCCACTTGCAGGCGTGCCAGAGCACACACTCAATGCTTCGATCAACTACTCATGGAAGGATCTTGGCGTGTATCTGCGCGGTGAGTATCGAGCAAGACAGCTTCGCACAAATGTCTTAGGGCGCACAAGCACGCAAGCAGCACTTGAGACTTGGAGACGAGACAATCCGGGCAAAAGCGAATACTACAATCCTTACTTCCTTTTGCACCTTGGCGCAAACTACAATATCACACGCGCATTGCGATTGCAATTTGGAATCTACAATCTCTTGAATCATAATTTTATTGATTATTATGAGAGCAAAAGTATGGCAAGTGGTAAGACAACGACCACATTGTATAATAACTATAATGTAATCCGCGAGGGGAGACGATACTATATCGCGCTTAATATGGACTTTTAGTTGAGAAGCTAAGGCTTTAGATTCTGCTTATCAAGGACAAGGTGTAGAATCTAGCTTTGTTCTTGATTGGATTTTGCTTTGTCATTGCGAGGGTTGTATTGTCATTCTAAATGGGTAGTGTTATTATCTAAAATCTACTTCGTCATTACTTAAACGTGAGTGAAGAATCCAAAAAGAATTGTCATTGCGAGCGAGGCAAGAGCCGAGCGTGGCAATCCACCACACATTTTCGTCATTTTGAACCAAATCTAAGAAACACAGATTCTAGTAGATTCTATGCAAACACAAGCAAGCATTAAAAAATCCTCTATTTTTAGCTTATTTGTGTAGTTTTGCAAGTTTAGCGAGTTAGTCGCTACTTGTGCGTGCGTCGCCAAAATAATACAAGATAAGCCCTAAACGAAGCAATCTGCAAAAAGAAGCAAAAAGAGAGGATTTAAATCTTATGGAAAGTATAATTTAGATTCTACATAAAGCAGAATCTAAATTATAGCTAGCCAAGAGCGACCATTTTGCGTCTTAGGTAAGCGATTTTGCTTTGGAGTGGTAGGTTTTTGGGGCAGACATCATGGCAGGCGATGAGGCTCATACAGCCAAATACCCCATTGTCATCGCCGACAAGCTCATAATAATCCTCATCACTTCTTTTATCATGAGAATCTATCATAAATCGCACGACGCGATTCATTCCCGCAGCCCCGACAAAATCCTCTCTCATCAGCTTTGTAGCACAGCTTGCGATACAGCACCCGCACTCAATGCATCGATCAAGCTCAAACACATCTTGCGCTTCTTGCGGATCGATAGGCTTTTCAAGTTTGGATATATCAGTTTCTTCATTGTTATGTATCCAGCTCTCTACGCGTTTTGTCATTCCTGCAAACCATTCGCCTGTATTGACGCTCAAATCTTTGATGAGCTTGAAAGCAGGCAATGGCATAAGCGTGATGACATCAGGAAAATCTTTTGTAAGCGTCCTGCAAGCAAGACGTGGGCGTCCATTAATCATCATTCCACAGCTTCCGCAGATCCCTGCTCGGCACACAAAATCAAAGCTAAGGTCAGGATCTTGCTTTTCTCGTATGAGATTGAGCGCGATAAAAATCGTCATTGAGTGTGTTTCTTCTATTTTGTATTCCACAAAATGTGGCTTTGAGACAGCACTTTGCGGGTCAAATTTGAGTGCGCGAATGGTGAGAATTCTTCCTTTAGTTTCCATTATTTATCTCCTAGTCGTTGATTTTTTGCTTTGTAGTAAGGTTGCAAATCAAAAGGCATAAGTGCTTCTTGTAGTTCGTATCTATCGCCACCTTTAGCTTGAATCTCTTGTGTGATTGCGTCAATTTGAGCTTGTCTTTTGGCAGAGAGTGGATTTTCTATGATATTGCCTTTTGCGCCATATCCACGGAATCCGGGCGCAATCTCCATTTGCATAATATCAAGATCTTCATAAGAGATTGTAGGCAATGTTTGATCATTGCTCTCCCACGAAGTTAGCGTTCGCTTGAGCCAATTTTCATCATCTCTTTTGACATAGTCTTCTCGGCTGTGCGCGCCTCTTGATTCTGTGCGATTGAGTGCTCCAAGCGCGACACAAAGCGCGATTTTTATCATTTTTGGCACACGATAGGCATCTTCTAGCTCTGGGTTATTGTGAAGTTTTTTGTTTTTGATACCGATATTTTTACTGCGTTTGTAGATTTCTTCAAGTCGCGTTACTGCATCTTGAAGCCCTTTACCCTCGCGGAAAATCCCTACATCTTCTTCCATGATTTCTTTCATAGCGTTTTTGAGCTCATAGACATTTTCATTGCCTGTATTATTGACAAGCGATTCAAGGTATTTGCGCTCTTCATTGATGAATTTTTCAATCGTCGCAGTCTGAATGTCAAGATGTGCTTGCTCGCAATGGCTTGCAAAAAAATCACCAATAATCATACCGCTTACCACTGCCTCGCTAACAGAGTTTCCGCCTAAGCGATTAAACCCATGCAAATCCCAGCATGCCGCTTCTCCTGCTGCAAAAAGTCCTTTGAGGTAAGTGTGTCCTTGATAGTCTGTGCGAATCCCGCCCATAGAATAGTGTTGCATTGGTTTGACAGGCGCCCATTTTTCTGCTGGATCGATACCGGCAAAGACTTGACAGATTTCTTGGACATCGCGTAGGTTTTTTTCGATATGTTCGCGTCCAAGTATTGAAATATCAAGCCACAAATGCTCGCCATAAGGTGATTTGACCCCTTTGCCCTCGCGGATTCTTTGAATCATTCTGCGAGAGACGACATCGCGACTTGCAAGCTCTTTTTTCTCTGGCTCATAATCAGGCATAAAGCGATAGCCATCGACATCACGCAAGATTCCGCCATCTCCACGACAGCCTTCAGTAAGTAAGATTCCGGAAGGAAAAAGTGGCGTTGGGTGGAATTGCACTGCTTCCATATTGCCAAGTTTGGCAACCCCTGTCTCTAGCGCGATAGCCAAACCTATACCTTCGCATATTACAGCGTTGGTTGTGTTTTTGTAGATTCTTCCATAGCCACCTGTGGCGATCATCGTGCCTTTGGCGATATAGGCTATCAGCTCTCCTGTTACCAAATCCCTAACAACCGCTCCATAGCATTGTCCGTCTTGATGTATGAGGCGGATTGCTTCTTTTCTATCTTGTATATCTACGCCATGTTTATAGGCTTCATTGGCAACTGCATAAAGCATTGAATGCCCAGTAGCATCGGCAGTGTAGCAAGTTCGCCATTTTTTTGTCCCGCCAAAATCGCGTGAGTGGATATATCCATGCCTAAAGTCTTCTTCTGTGATTGTTGTTTTTTGTGCGTTGATAACGGCTGTGCGATCTCCTTTTTGGATTCTCGTCCAAGCAACCCCCCAAGACGCAAGCTCGCGGATAGCTTTTGGCGCGGTTGTTACAAACATTCTTGCGACTTGCTGATCGCAACCCCAATCGCTTCCTTTGACTGTGTCAGCGAAGTGTAAATCCTCATTATCGCCATCACTCATTTTTGAGTTGCCAAGACTTGCTTGCATACCACCTTGCGCTGCTGCTGAGTGGCTTCTTTTTACTGGCACCAATGACAAAACAATCGTGCTTAATCCCTTTTTTTTCGTGGCGATTGAAGCCCTAAGACCTGCTAACCCACCACCAATGATAAGTGCATCACAATAAACTACTTTCATTTACTCTCCTTTTCCTTTTGTGGCTACATCTACTGCTCTATAATGTTCGATCCCTTTGCTTACATCAAGTCCTTTGCCTATTTGGATATACGCAGCAAACGAGCAAAGCCCCAACACAATACAAAATACTGATAATACCCATTTGATTCTTCGCAAATTTGTGATGCCTAATTTCTCAAACCAACCCCATTTGATACACAAACGATACAAGCCGATTGAGCCATGAAGCTCCACAGCAAAAAGCAAGAAAATATAAAGCACCCAAAAATGCTGCTGCACGAAGCGAAATGATGAAGCAAGCGGTCCTATATTTTCTGGTTGTGTGAGATTTGTAAAAAGATGTGGCATCGCTAAGAAAAACATAGCAAACCCTGTCGCAGCCTGTATCACCCAAAGGCTTGTATCGCCATGCTTCATAAGCTTTTTGTGTGTTTTTAAAGCGATAAACTGACGATAATTGATAGGAAACTTACGCAACGCCAAAAATGCGTGCGATACAAATGCGATAATCACGATAGCTGCGATAATAGACACCAAAATAGGCTGTCCTTCATCGCCAAAAATAATGCTTCCTTCAAAAAACTTTGTAACCCAAAACATTGCTTCTTTACTGATAAGTATGCTTGATACAAACAGCAAATGCACCAACATAAAAAGTGCCAAAAACAGCCCTGTTGCACTCTGCCAAAAATCTAGTTTTGCCGGAATCCTACTTTTTTTGCGATCGGGAGTTACACCTGTGTAGCTCTCAATAATCCTCTCGTCTTGCATTTTTTCTCCTTTATTTGTAATCAACCCTAATGAGCTTTTTATAGAGTCGTCTTATTATAAGCAAATAAATGGTAAAAAGTGAATAAAAGTTTAAGTTTTGCGCAGAGTCTGATATGAAAATAATATATAAAACTAATGAGAAATAATGCAAAAACACGATGTGAATTCTTATTTTGAGTAAAAAATATAAAAAAGAAACAAAACTTTTGTGTAACTTTTTTACACTATTTGATATTTTTTGTAAGGAGAGAATCATTAATGTGGCAGACAATTTTTTGCAAACACAATATATGTTTATAATTTTTTGTTATATTTTTGCTTTGTGAAAATCCAAAAACCCAAATCCAAAGTAAAGGTTGAGCGTATGAAAAAATCCTTTCTCTTCACTTCAGAATCCGTAACCGAAGGGCATCCAGACAAAATGGCTGACCAAATCAGCGATGCTGTGCTAGACTACATCATCGAGCGCGATAAAAATGCGCGCGTGGCGTGCGAAACGCTTGTTAGCAATGGCTTTTGTGTAATCGCGGGCGAGCTAAAAACGAGCGTCTATGCGCCTATGCAAGAGATTGCGCGCAAGGTCGTGCGCGAGATTGGCTACACAGACGCGCTTTATGGCTTTGACTACCGAAGCGCAGCGGTGCTAAATGGCATCGGCGAGCAAAGCCCTGACATCAATCAGGGCGTGGATAGAGCAGATGGCGAGATAGGCGCGGGCGACCAGGGGCTTATGTTTGGCTACGCGTGCAGGGAGACAGAATCGCTCATGCCACTTCCTATTTGGCTTTCACACCGCTTGACTGAGGGCTTGGCAAATGCGCGCAAAAGTGGCGCGCTGCCATTCCTGCGCCCAGATGGGAAGTCGCAAGTTACCGTGCGCTATGAAAATGGCGCTCCTGTGGCGATTGATACGATTGTAATCTCCACGCAGCACAGCCCAGAGACACAGCAAAAGCACTTGCGCGATGTGGTGATTGAAGAAATCGTGCAAAAGGTGCTTCCGCAGAAGTTTTTAAATGATAATATCCGCTATTTTGTCAATCCCACAGGCAAGTTTGTAATCGGCGGTCCGCAGGGCGATGCGGGCTTGACAGGGCGCAAGATTATTGTAGATACTTATGGCGGGAGCTGCCCGCATGGCGGTGGGGCGTTCAGCGGGAAAGATCCTAGTAAGGTCGATAGAAGTGCAGCCTATGCAGCGCGCTATGTAGCCAAAAATCTCGTAGCAAGTGGCGTGTGTGATAAGGCAGTGGTGCAACTAGCCTATGCTATTGGCGTGGTGGAGCCAGTCTCAATTTTAGTAGATACGCAAGGCACAGGCAAAGTCGAAGATTCTAAACTCACAGAGTGCGTGAAAAAAGTCTTTCGCTTGACACCAAAGGGCATTATAGAATCACTTGATCTTTTACGCCCAATCTACCAAAAAACTTCAGCTTATGGACATTTTGGGCGCGAACTGCCAGAATTTAGCTGGGAGAAAACCGACAAGGTCGAGGCGATTAAGGAGTTTTGTAAATAAGATTCTGTGTGGCTTTTTAGACGCAAATATTTTAAAAGAAACTTTGCTTTGCAATAAATGTAGGAGTGGTGACAAAGCATAGCGGTAGCGGACGCCTAAGCAGAGCGCGAGCTAGACTTGCAGGCTTTGGCGATATTTGGGGGCTTGCTTTGAATGAAATAACTTAAAAAGTAGCCCTTCACCTCATAATCTATATTTCTTATCAAATTTATCAAAAATCCTAGTTTTCTATATTTGTCTTTTTGGGTGCTTTTGTCTGTAATGCGCCTCACTGCAATGTGCTTAGTGCGCTTTGTTTATATACTTTGAAACCCCACAAATCACCCTAAAATCTTTTGAATTTAGATTCTCTTAGTTTTTGTCAATGAAATATTTAGAGTGTTTTTGATACCAAAACATTTAAAATTAAGAAACTTGTTTTTTTGCTAGAATCGTGCTTTTAGCAAAGGAGTAGAATATGAAAAATATAAAAGTTGTAGGACTAAGCGTAATTTTAGCTTCATCGTTATCTATGGTTAGCGCGCTTGATTTAGGTGGATTAGTTGGAGCGACTAAAGACTTAGCAGATAATACTTCAGATATAGCAAGTGGCAAAAAACAAAAAGAAGGTGAAGCAAAGAAAGCTCAAAAAGCTGAAGCAGACGCAAAAAGAAGTGCAGAAGATGAAAAAATTATTAAAGCACAAATGGAATTTACAGAACTTTGCAAAAGAGAATATCATAAACAAAAAGTGCCATTTCAGGCAAACACAGATAAAGAAACTAAACTTTTTATGAGAAGTAATCACTGGGATAATATACTTAAAGATGTCAATAAAGGAAAATACGATACAAGAGATTGTTTTCAATGGCTTACACTTGCTAAAAGTGCTGATGGAGAAGGCTTTAAAAAAGAAACTGCAAAATATGATAAATAATTAATTTAACCTTTTTACGCCATAATCTCCACCAAACAAAAGTTTTAATATCTCATCTTTGAAAAATCCTTACCTAAGAATCAAAGATGAGGTTTTTATCAAAAATCAAGCTTACAAAATGCCACTAAACTTTCTATCACCTTTTTTATTTATCACACCTAAGTTGCCTGCCAATCTATCAAATATCATTCATCTTTAGTATTTATATTTTTTATCTTTTCAAGCCATTCGTTGAGCGTTTTCTCAAAGCCGATAGTAGTTTTTTCGACAAATTTCAAATCTTTTGTAAGGTATTGCTGCTTGACAAATCCCCCAAAATTATGCGGGTATTTATAAGTTTTTGAATGTGGCAGGATATTTGGGCAAATAGGCAGAATCTCACCGTTTTTGATCATCTCAAGTGCAGTGTCAATCGCTTTGTAGGCGGTGTTTGACTTAGGAGAGCTTGCAAGATAGATCACGCATTGTGCGAGTATGATTCTAGATTCTGGATAGCCGATTTTGCTTACAGCAAGCATTGTGGAAGTGGCGAGGTTGAGTGCGTTTGGATTGGCGTTGCCTATATCTTCGCTCGCTAAGATTACTAATCGTCTCGCGATAAATTCTGGATTTTCACCGCCAGCGATAAGTCGCGCCAAATAATACATACTCGCGTCAATATCACTACCTCGTATAGATTTAATCATCGCTGAGGCGAGATTGTAATGTGTGTCATCTTCGCTTGAGCCATCATTGAGGCTAAATGGGCGGAGATTTTGTATGTCTTGTTTGATGATGTGCTTTGTGTTTGCAGCGACTTCAAGGAGATTAAGCATAGCGCGTATATCGCCCGCACTGCTTGAGATGAGGTAGTCTTTGGCATCTTTGGTGATGGTTTTGCAAGTCTGATCTAAAGGTTTTGTATTGTGTGCTTTGGGGTTAGATTCTGGCGCGGTGGTTTTAGATTCTGGATTCTGCGTAGAATCTTGCGCAAAATCCTGTGTAGAATCCTGTGTAGAATCCTGCAAAGTTAAGATATGCAGAGAATCTAGCGCTCTATCAAGCACGATACGCATATCGCTAGCTGAGAGTTTTTTTAGCTCAAAAAGCAAAGAGCGCGATCTGATAGCTCCTGTGAGCGCATAAAATGGATTCTCTGTGCTTGCGCCAAATATAATGGCTTGCTTTTCTTCCATTATCGGAAGTAAGGCATCTTGAAGGATTTTTGTCAGCCGATGCACTTCATCGATAAACAAAACCGGAGTGATAAGCGAGTTTTGGTATTGTTTGAGTGTTTGGCGCAGGACTTCAAGCTTGAGATTTGTCGCATTGTATTCTATAAATACGCTTCCAAGCTCTTTGGCGATGAGTTTGACAAGAGTTGTTTTGCCAACGCCCGGCGGTCCATAAAAAAAGCAATGTGGGCATTGTTTGTTGTGAATCGCATTGTAGAGTGGCTTATTTTTGCCGATGATGTGCTTTTGCCCTACAAAGTCTTCAAGGCTTGTGGGGCGCAGATTTAAAGCGAGATTCATTGAAATTTGCTTGTGATTTATTTTTTGAAAATGATGAGTTCATACGAGCTTTGTTTGAGCGCGACACTATTTTGTTGCTTATTAGTGCTTGAGCGCAATTGCTCATTTATCGCATCAAGCTCATCAAGCTTGTCTTTGAGCCGCAAAATAATATCAACGCCGGCAAGATTTACGCCAAGATCGCGAGTGAGGCGCAGAATGGTTTTGATTTTGTCAATATCTCTTTGCGAATACAGCCGCATTTTTCCCTCTGTCCTGCCCGGCTCTATCAATCCTTCTTTTTCGTATTGTCGCAGGGTTTGAGGATGGATTGCTAGGATTTTGGCAACGACACTAATCAAATATACAGGCTCATCATAGCTATACATATTTCCTCCTTTATGGTTTGAGAAGCTCTTTTTCTAGCATATCTTGGAGTGGCTTTGAGAGAGAATCTAGCGGTGGATTAATGATATTTGCTTGAAGGTATAAATCGCCCATTGCGCCATTTTTGATGTTTTTGACTCCTAATTCTTTGAGGCGAAATTTTTGTCCGTTTTTTGTGTCTTTGGGAATTTTGAGCGTTACATCTTTGTAGAGCGTGGGGACGCTAAGCTTTCCGCCAAAAAGGGCTATGCCTAAAGGCACATCAAAACTTTTAGTGAGATTGTCGCCATTTCTTGTGTATGTTGCGCTTGGCTCGACAGAGATTTTCAAAATCAAATCTCCCACAGCTCCGCTTTTTGATTTTTTGCCTTTATTGCGCACGCGGATACTTTTTCCATTGTCTATGCCCG
Organism: Helicobacter fennelliae; assembly: GCF_900451005.1. Taxonomy (NCBI): domain Bacteria; kingdom Pseudomonadati; phylum Campylobacterota; class Epsilonproteobacteria; order Campylobacterales; family Helicobacteraceae; genus Helicobacter; species Helicobacter fennelliae. The sequence continues at coordinate 262,925 of NZ_UGIB01000001.1, read as the reverse complement.
CTGGAATCTTAAATTCTATGCTTTCACCATTGAGTGATATTTTGTGTTTGCCTCCAAGCACAGCAAGATCAAATGGAATATTAAGCTGAGCGTGAATATCTAAATCCTCGCTAAATCCGCTATTTCCGTCACCAAAGCCATTGAACCCACCAAATCCGCTAAATCCAGCACCTCTGCTACTAAAGCTACCGCCGCTAAATCCGCTATTGCCACCAAATCCGCCACCAAAAATTTGGCTTAAAATATCATCGAGATTGACTCCACCCATTCCGCCTTGCGATCGCGCAAAATCGCTGAAATTTTGCCCGCCAAACATATTGTCGCCAAATTGATCGTATTGAGCTCTTTTGTCAGGATCGCTAAGTATTTCATAGGCTGCGTTGATTTCTTTGAATTTTTCCTCGGCTTCTTTTTGTTTATTGACATCAGGGTGGTATTTTCTTGCAAGTTTTCTATATGCTTTTTTGATTTCATCTTGCGAAGCATTTTCGCTGACTTCAAGCGTCTGATACAGACTTTTACTCATAGTTGTCGCTCCTTGTTGCATTGAATTGTATCGATTAGTTTAGTGTTTTTTATCATAAAACTTTAGTGTTAGTATATCAATGTTTTGTAAATTTTAAAGTGGTATGTGGTGAGAGATTTTTGAGTTAGTTGTGTGGAATCTAGATTCTAAAAGTGGATTTTATGGATTGCCACGCAAAATTTTCAATTTTGCTCGCAATGACAAGCCCACACTCCCGTCATTGCGAGGACGATAGGACGAAGCAATCTAGCAAAAATAGATTGCCACAGCCCTAAAAAGCTTCGCAATGACGATAAAATGGTATAGATTCTAGATTCTATGAAAACACAAAGTGGCGTAAAAAAATCCTCTATTTTTAGGCAGATTTAGTAGGGTTGTAGAAATTTTTAGACAAGCAAAAACACAAAAAAGTGTAACATTAAGCGTTCATCGTAGGCTAAAAATTTTAAACTCCCTGAAATGTAGCTTCAAGCAAAGCCCTAGAGTTACATAGCAAAAAAGAGAGAATCTAGAATCTAAGATTCTATACCACCCCAAATCGGATCAATTTTATAATACTCTGGCATAGCAAAACCATTTATATAAAATTCATCTACTGATTTGTCATAAAAAAAGCGAGAAGGGCAAATGATGATTTTATTGGGGTTTTGGATAAGGTAGGACGCCCACCAGCTAAATGTGGAGTTTGCGATGATAGCGTTTTGACATGATCGCATAAGCTCCATTTCTTTTGTGGCGTCTGCTTGGGTGTTGCCTTGGATAAATTCAAAGCTCACATTATCCTTTACTTCATTATCAAGATATGATAAAAAGTGATTTTTGCACCATTGTTTGTCATCACTAAAGACAAAAATATGTGGCTTTGGGATTTTGGATTTTAGCAATCTAATCGCGCTATTATAATACGCACTTCCAAGTTTGACAAAATACCAATTATTATTGCTCAAATAATCTCCTCTTCGTATATGCAAAAATGCAGAATCTAGAGTGCTAGTGATATGGGCTTTGAGCGTTGCGTTATTGCCTTGAAGTGGGGATTTGAGGGTAAAATCCTGAAGCAAAGATTCTCTTATATGGTGAAAATATCTATAATCTTGAAAAAGACCATTAAAATAAGATTTATTATTGAAGTTTTTAGTTTTTATCTCTTGTAGCAATGCCTTTGTTTCTCTAATGTTAAATCTATAATAGGTATTCTATATTTGCGAGGGAGAAAATTTTTAATGATTCTACGAAAGATAAAAGTAAAATCATTGGAGTAAAAAAATTTTTTTGTATTAGATTTTTTTGATAAGGGGAGTGAAATCATAAAATTACCAATCTCAAAATCGCGAATAATTATATTGTTTTGATTTTTACTTGATTTTTACTCTCTGGTTCCTTTATAGCCCCCCCCCCATTAGGAGTTTTATTACTATCTAAATCATACCATGAGACATCAAGCGCCACATCAAAGCCACGATGAGCTAATGTTTTGGCAAAGGTATATTGAAACATTTGGTTACCAAGCCCGCCACCAATTTGAACAATCATGATTATTATTTCAAAACGGCTAAGGATTTCTTAGCCATTGCGTTTTTCCATAATTTCTTTTGCGATATTGTTAGGCACTTCGCCATAATGATTAAATTCCATTGTATAAGTGCCTCTACCTTGTGTAGCCGAACGTAAATCCGTAGAGTAGCCAAACATCTCAGCCAATGGCACAAAGGCATTAACGATTTTTAAGCCCATACGATCGTCCATTGAGTTGATCTGTCCTCGTCTGCGGTTAAGATCGCCTATCACATCGCCCATATATTCTTCTGGCACTTCGACTTCAACTTTCATTAGTGGCTCTAAAAGCACCGCATTTGCTTTGCGACACGCATCTTTAAACGCCATAGAACCTGCAATCTTAAATGCCATTTCTGAAGAATCCACATCATGATAGCTTCCATCATAGAGTGTAATCTTAAAATCCACTACTGGATAACCTGCAAGCACGCCATTTTGCATTGCTTCTTGGATACCTTTATCTACCGCTGGGATATATTCTTTTGGGATCACCCCGCCACTAATGTTATTGACAAATTCATATCCGCTACCTGGCTCTTTTGGCTCAAGCTTAATAAAGACATGTCCATATTGTCCGCGCCCACCGCTTTGTTTAGCATATTTGCATTCTTGCTCGACTGCGCTTCTAATTGTCTCTCTGAACGCAACTTGTGGTTGTCCAACTTCCGCCTCGACTTTAAACTCGCGCTTAAGTCTATCTACGATGATTTCTAGGTGGAGTTCGCCCATACCGCCGATAAGTGTTTGCCCTGTTTCTTCTTGTGTGCTAACCCTAAAACTTGGATCTTCTTCAGCAAGCTTGCCAAGAGCGACAGCCATTTTTTCTTGATCAGCTTTTGTTTTGGGCTCGACAGCAATGTGGATTACAGGTTCTGGGAATTCCATACGTTCCAAAATTACAGGAGCTTTTTCATCACAGAGAGTATCGCCCGTGAGCGTTTCTTTGAGCCCTACAAATGCGCAAATCTCTCCCGCATACACTTCTTTGATGTCCTCTCGTTTGTTGGAGTGCATTTTAAGAAGTCGTCCTACACGTTCTTTTTTGGCTTTTGTAGAATTCATCACATAGCTTCCAGATTCTAGCATACCACGATACACGCGCACAAATGTAAGCTGTCCGACAAATGGATCTGTCATAATCTTAAATGCAAGTCCTGCAAACGCGCCATTATCGCTAGATTCTACATGGATTTCTGCTTCGGTTTTTGGATCTATACCTTTGATGTCTGTAACCTCTGTGGGTGCAGGGAGAAAATCCACAACCGCATCAAGCAATGTCTGCACGCCTTTGTTTTTAAAGCTTGAACCACAAAGCATAGGGATAAGGCTCATATTGTGGCAACCAATTTTGATTCCTTTTTTGATTTCATCAATGCTTAAATCCTCTCCGCCGAGATATTTTTCCATCAATGCTTCATCTTGTTCGGCAGCCGCTTCTACAAGCTTTTCGCGGTATTCTTTTGCTTTGTCTTGCAATTCTGCAGGAATCTCTTCAATATCATATTTTGCGCCCATTGTTTCGTCATTCCAAACAATCGCTTTCATTTGGATAAGATCGATTATACCTTTAAATGAATCTTCCGCACCGATAGGGAGATTGATAGGAATAGGATTGGCTTTTAGACGTTGTTTGATTTGAGATTCTACATTATAAAAGTTTGCGCCGATCCTATCCATTTTATTGACAAATACCATTCGCGGCACACCATATTTATTTGCTTGTCGCCAAACTGTTTCACTTTGAGGTTGCACGCCACCTACAGAGCAAAATACAGCCACAGCACCATCAAGCACGCGCATAGAACGTTCTACTTCGATTGTGAAATCCACGTGTCCGGGAGTGTCGATGAGGTTGATTTGATAATCTTTCCAAAAACAAGTCGTAGCCGCAGAGGTGATTGTGATTCCGCGCTCTTTTTCTTGCTCCATCCAGTCCATAGTTGCTGCACCATCATGCACCTCGCCAATTTTATGGCTTACGCCTGTATAAAAAAGGATTCGTTCAGAAGTTGTTGTCTTTCCTGCGTCAATGTGAGCGGCGATTCCGATATTTCGAATTTTATTAAGAGGGGTTTTTCTTGCCATAGCTTATCCTTACCAGCGATAATGAGCAAAGGCTTTGTTTGCTTCTGCCATTTTATGCACATCTTCTTTTTTCTTAAAAGCCGCGCCTTTATCGCTTGCTGCGTCCATAAGCTCATTTGCCAGACGCTCTACCATTGTGCGCTCATTGCGTTTTTTGGTTGCTTCGAGAATCCACCGAATAGAGAGAGATTGTTGTCTGACTGGGCGCACTTCCACAGGCACTTGATAGGTTGCTCCACCAACGCGTCTGCTTCGCACTTCTACAAGTGGTTTGACTCGCTCTAGGGCTTTTTGAAACACATCAATGCCTTTTTCACCACTTTTTTCCTCTATTTTATTAAAGGCTGCATAAATGATTTTTTCTGCGATACTTTTTTTGCCATCATACATCATTTTGTTGATAAATTTTGTTACCACCTTATCATCATAAATTGGATCACCCAAAATCTCTCTATTTGGAGCTTTTCGTCTTCTCATTGTTCCTCCTTAAAGTTATTTATTTTTTATCAGCACCGGCTTTGGCTTTTTTTGCGCCGTATTTACTACGTGATACATTTCTTTTTGCCACACCTGCGGTATCAAGCGCACCACGAATAATATGATATTTCACCCCAGGTAAGTCTTTGACACGACCACCGCGAACAAGCACAATAGAGTGCTCTTGGAGGTTATGCCCCTCACCCGGAATATAGCTGATAACTTCAACTTTGCTTGTAAGGCGCACTTTGGCTACCTTTCTTAACGCAGAGTTTGGTTTTCTTGGTGTTGTCGTATATACACGAGTGCAAACACCCCTTCTTTGCGGGCACTCAACCAATGCTGGAGACTTTGTTTTTTTATTGACTTTTTTTCGCTCTTTGCGAATGAGCTGATTAATCGTTGGCAATGTTTTTTCCTTCAAATTGAGATAAGATTAGAATTAAGCTTGTAATTCTATATCATTTAATCTTTTATTTATCTTAGATTTTATGCATTAAATCCAAAATTTTTGGTTTAATTACAAAACGTTTGTTTTTGTATAATCCTGTTCCAACAGGGATCATTCTGCCTAATACCACATTTTCTTTGAGATCTTCTAAGAAATCTTTTTTGGCTGCGATACTTGCCTCTGTCAAGACTTTTGTGGTCTCTTGGAATGAAGCCGCAGAAATGATTGAATCACTGCTAATAGCGGCTCGAGTGATTCCAAGTAGAGCAAGATCAGCTATGGCTGGCTCTCCGCCAAGTTGCATAATGCGCTCATTTTCTTCTTTGAAATGTCGCTTGCTGACAAGATCATTTTCGACAAATTTTGTATTGCCCGGATCGATGATACGCACTTGACGAAGCATTTGCGATACGATGACTTCGATGTGTTTATCAGCGATAGTTACGCCTTGTCCGCGATAGACTTGTTGCACTTCATTAACGATAAATCGCAACAATTCTTTTTCTCCACCGATACGCAAAATATCATGGCTTGATGTGATGCCATCAGTTATGGCTTCTCCTGCATGCACGAATTCATCTTTATGCACAAGAATGCGCTTTGTTCTGTCGATGAGATATTCGCTTATGCTACCATCTTTTCCGGTTATGATGACTCTTTCTTTGCCTCTAATTGCTTTTCCAAAGCTGACAATTCCATCGATTTCAGACAAAATAGCCACTTCTCGAGGTTTGCGTGCTTCAAACAATTCAGAGATTCTAGGAAGACCTCCCGTGATGTCTCGAGATTTAACCGTTGCTTTTGGGGTTTTTGCCAAAATATCTGCTAATGCCACATTCATTCCTTCGGTTACAGCGATTGATGTATTTGGCTCAAGGAGATATTGTTTTGTTTCTTTTTTGCCCTCGATAAGAATGCTTGGCTGATAGCCTGAAGGAATATAATCATTCACCATAAGGCTTCGTATGCCCGACATTTCATCTTCTTGCTCGGCGACAGTGAGTCCTGGAATAATGTCTTTGAAATGAACTACCCCGTCAATATCGCTGATTACAGGCGTATTGTATGGATCCCAAGTTGCGATGAGATTATTGGCTTTATTGGTCGGCTCAGCGATGATTGTATCGATTTCAACAGCACTATTATCATCAACCAGAATCTTAGATTCTCGAGCGATATAATGGCGCGTAGCCTCTCTGTCGTTTTCATCAGCGATAACAGCAAAAATTCCCTTTTCTTCTATCACATCGCCCACCTTAATATCATGCACGCGTTGCAAATGGTCGCTTTCTAGGAAATAAAATTTGACTATGCCTTTTTCTTTTGCGGTTATGGTTTGAGAGATTGGGGCATTATCTTTAGCGATAATCTCACTTGCATAAGGAATACGATTTGGCACATTCCAGCCATCTTTGACGACATCAACAATGCTTCCACCCTCAGAGACTTTGTAGCCACTCTCATGTGCTATGTAGAGTTTGCCCTCCAATCTTCCGCTCACTCCGGCAAGCTCGTTTGGTTTGGCTACATCGCTTTTGCGCACAGAGTATTTGACTTCTTGTTTTGCGCCTTTGATACTGATGATAATCTCATCATGAGCTGTTTCTATGTGTAATACCCCATCAAAAGGTGCTTTGATTTTTGGCTCCACGACCAATACAGCGGCATTTCTTCGGTTTGTAATGATATTCTTACCCTCTTTATTTGTATATGTTTTGAGGTTGTAATACCTGATAAACCCTTCTTTTTCGGCTCGTATTTCTTTTTCTTCTTGAGTTCTGCTTGCCGTTCCACCGACGTGGAATGTTCTAAGTGTGAGCTGAGTGCCGGGTTCACCGATAGATTGTGCGGCGATAACCCCTACTGCTTCTCCGGGGCGCACCATTTTTCCTTCTCCAAGATTGAGCCCATAGCATTTGGCGCATACGCCTTTTAGGGCTTTACAAGTTACAGGTGTTCTAATGATTACAGATTTTACATTTGCTTCGATGATTCGTTTTGCCGCTTTTTCATCGATCAATGTTTCTGCGCTAAATAGAATCTCATTTGTGATCGGATCGATCACATCTGTTGCAAGCACACGTCCAAATACGCGCTCTTCTAGAGATTCTATAAGCTCGCTTCCTTCGATAATATCGCTGATTTCAACCCCTTCGTGTGTGCCACAATCCTCAATTGAGATTTTGACATTTTGGCTCACATCGATAAGTTTTCTTGTAAGATACCCAGCGTTTGCTGTTTTTAGCGCGGTATCAGCAAGCCCCTTTCTCGCACCATGCGTAGAAGTGAAGTATTCCAACGCATTAAGCCCTTCTTTGAAGTTGGAGATAATAGGCGTCTCAATGATTGTTCCATCAGGTTTTGCCATAAGTCCGCGCATCGCTGAAAGCTGACGAATCTGTGCTGCACTACCGCGAGCACCAGAATCTGCCATCATATAAATCGAGTTAAAGCCTCCCTTATCAGCTTCGATGAGCTTCATCATCACTTTGCTAAGCTCATTACCCGCTTCTGTCCAAATATCAATCGTTTTGTTGTATCGCTCTTCCTCTGTGATTGAGCCACTCTCAAACATATCTCTAATATTGCGTGTTTCTTTGTTGGCTTTTTTGATGATCTCATTTTTATTTTCAGGGATAATAATATCTGCTGCTGAAATTGAGATTCCAGCCTTAGTCGCATACCTAAAGCCTAAATTTTTAAGATTATCAAGGAAAGTCGCAGTTATGCCATTGCCTGCTTCTTTATACACATAATCAGTCAATGTGCTTATATCTTTTTTCTTTAAGACTTTATTCCACAAATTGATTGGAACTTGTGTAGGAAGGATTGAGTGCAAAATCATTCTACCTGCGGTAGTTGTGATGATACGCCCATCGACAAGTGTTCGTATTTTAGCATTGATGTCAAGATTGCCTGTTTCAATAGCAATCATAATTTGATGAATATCGCCAAAGAGTTTATGCTCGCCTTTGACTCCCTTTTTCTCCAAACTCAAATAATAAAGCCCCAAAACTATGTCTTGGCTTGGCACAGCTACGGCTTTACCGCTTGCAGGAAGCAAGATATTCATAGAGCTAAGCATAAGCACTTTGCATTCAGTGATTGCTTCTTGGCTAAGTGGCACATGCACTGCCATTTGGTCGCCATCAAAGTCTGCATTAAACGCAGAACAAACAAGCGGGTGGAGCTGGATAGCCTTTCCGTCTATGAGTTTTGGGTGGAATGCCTGTATTGATTGTTTATGGAGTGTTGGGGCGCGATTGAGAAGCACAGGGTAGCCCTCAACGATTTCTTGCAAACATTCCCATACTTCGTTTGTTTTTTGCTCGATCATTTTTTTGGCTTGTTTGAGGGTACTTGCATAGCCTTTTTCCTCAAGTTTGGCTAAAAGATGAGGCTTGAATAACTCTAAAGCCATATTTTTTGGCAATCCGCATTGATCCATTCTGAGATTTGGACCAACGACAATAACACTTCTACCGCTGAAATCCACGCGCTTACCGAGTAGATTCTGGCGGAATCTTCCTTGCTTGCCTTTGATGATTTCTGAGAGTGATTTAAGTGGGCGTTTATTTGCACCCTTGACTGCGTTTGCGTTTCTACCATTATCAAAGAGCGCATCTACGGCTTCTTGAAGCATTCTTTTTTCATTACGCACAATGATTTCTGGCGCGTCTAATTCAAGAAGTCGTTTGAGTCGCTGATTGCGATTAATAACGCGACGATAGAGATCATTGACATCACTTACTGCAAATTTCCCGCCATCAAGAGCAACAAGAGGGCGCAAATCAGGAGGCAAAACAGGCAAAACAGTAAGCATCATCCATTCTGGGCGATTTCCAGAATTTAAAAAGTTTTCGACAACTTTTAATCGTTTGACGATACTTTTTTTCTTAGATTCTGAGTTTGTGGATTTGATCTCTTCGCGCAAGGCTTGAAATAATGCTGTCAAATCTAATTGCTCAAGCAATTCTTTTACTGCCTCTCCGCCCATTTGTGCGACAAATCCCTTATCGCCAAAACGTTGCTGTATGTTTTGGTATTGCTCTTCATTAAGCACATCATATTTCATCACAGGCTTTGTGGATTCATTATCATAAAACGCTTCTCCAGCCTCTTTGACGATATATGCTTCATAATACAACACTCTTTCTAAATCTTTCATCTTTACGCCAAGTAATGTGCCGATACGACTTGGCAATGAGCTGACATACCAAATATGTGCGACAGGCGTTACAAGCTCGATGTGCCCGATTCTTGAGCGTCTGACTTTTGAGGTTGTAACTTCAACGCCACATTTTTCACATACCATACCTTTGTATCGAGGTTTTTTGTATTTTCCGCATAAGCATTCATAGTCTCTAACTGGACCAAAGATTTTCGTGCAGAAAAGCCCGTCTCGCTCAGGTTTTAATGTGCGGTAGTTGATTGTTTCTGGTTTTTTGACTTCGCCTTTGCTCCATGATCGTATATTTTCAGGGCTTGCAAGCACAAGTTGTAATGAATTAAAATCTTTAGGGCGATTGTCTTCTTTGATTTCTAGGGCTTTTGGATTCCCGTATTCATCTACTTCATCACCAAAAACATTCACATCAAGCGTGAGCGATTGTAATTCTTTTGTAAGCACAAAAAATGTTTCTGGTATTCCAGATTCTCCGACGGGTTCGCTTTTTGTTATTGAGCGATAAGCATTTTCTCGTCCGACAATATCATCAGATTTGATTGTAAGCATTTCTTTGAGTGTATGTGCTGCACCATATGCTTCGAGTGCCCACACTTCCATTTCCCCAAATCGTTGTCCTCCAAATAGAGCCTTTCCGCCCACAGGTTGCTGTGTAACAAGGCTGTATGGACCAGTTGAACGTGCATGGACTTTTTCATCGACAAGGTGGTGGAGTTTGAGCATATACATATAGCCGATATTAACTTTTTCGCGGATTTTCTCGCCCGTCTTGCCATCATAAAGCTCGACTTTGCCGTCCATATCGATTTTGGCTTCTTCAAAAAGTTTGTTGAATTTTTCTTGAGAGATACCTTCAAATACAGGAATTGCAAATTTAACGCCCTTGCTCCAATCCCTTGCATAATGCAAAAGTTCCTCATCTTTGCAGGTTTTAAGTAAATCAATAATTACAGAATCTTTTTGGTTTGATAATTCTGCAATACTTAGCATTTTACTACGCAAAGTTTTAATAAATTCGCCTTTTTGCTCTTCTAAAATATCTTGAATCTGCTCGCCAAAACGTTTCCCCACAAGACCAAGATGCACTTCTAGAATCTGCCCTATATTCATACGACTTGGCACACCAAGGGGGTTAAGCACAATATCCACAGGCTCGCCATCAATTGTATAAGGCATATCCACAGCCGGAACAATAGTGCTTACAATACCTTTATTACCATGTCGTCCAGCCATTTTATCGCCGACTTTTAGTTTGCGCTTTGTCGCGATATAGATTTTGACTTGTTTGACCGCACCACTTGGAAGAATATCGTCTTTTTCGAGTACTTGTAATTTTTCTTCATGCTCTTCACCTAAGGTTTTTTTCTGCTCTAAGAAGTTTGCTTTGATTTTTTCATATTTGGCTTGAACGGCTTTTGAATAGCTTTTAATTAATGTATTAAGCGCAAAACGATTGATTCCAGCAATATCTTCTTTTGGTATTTTTTGACCTTTTTTGTATGTTTTGTTATTGATTGTCGCATCAGCACTTAATTCTTCTTTGGAGAGCATAAGCCCTACGCGGAGAAGCTCTTCTTTGTTAAGCATTGTCAATCTATCATGATGCTCAATATCAAGGGCTGATTTTTCTTTTTCGTATGCGCTAATCGCTCTTGCGTCTTTTTCGTATCCTTTTTTGGTGAAAATCTTGACATCAATAACCGTTCCTTCAAGTGAAGGTGGGCAATACAGCGATTTATTGACAACATGTCCGGCTTTTTCACCAAAAATAGCTCGCAAAAGTCGCTCTTCTGGCGTTGGTTTTACTTCACCTTTTGGAGAGACTTTCCCGACTAGAATCATACCCGCAGTTACATAAGTTCCGATTTTGACAATCCCGCTCTCATCTAAGTGCGCGACTTCTTCTTCTCTGACATTTGGAATGTCTGCGGTGATTTCTTCTGTGCCATGTTTGAGCTCTCGAGCGATGATTTCTTTTTCGTAGATGTGTATCGAAGTGAAAGCATCTTCTTTCAAAAGTTTTTCACTCACAACAATCGCATCTTCGAAGTTGTAGCCATTCCAAGGCATAAATGCGACGCGGATATTTTTACCAAGTGCAAGCTCACCCATATCCATACTCGCGCCATCAGCTATGATTTGCCCGGCTTTGACAACCTCTCCTTGCTTGACGATAGGGTGCTGAGCAAAGCAAGTGTTTTGGTTTGTGCGGAGATTTTTTTGTAATGAATAGCCATCGATATACGCGCCATGCTCATCTTCGCCCAAAATATAAATATTTTTAGAATCAACCTTTTCGACAACACCGCCTCTTGTTGCCTTAATAGCCTCCCAAGAATCTCGAGCAATAATCTGCTCCATACCCGTTCCTACAATCGGTGCATCTGGCTTGAGAAGTGGCACAGCTTGACGTTGCATATTTGAACCCATAAGCGCACGGTTTGCATCATCATGCTCCAAAAATGGAATCAACGAAGCAGCGACCCCGACAAGCATTCGAGGGCTCAAGTCGATGAGCTCAACATCTTCGGTTTTTCGTAAAGTGATCTCGCCTCCGCATCGTGTTTCGATGAGACTATCGATGATTTTATTATCTTTGTCGAGTTGTGTGCTTGCTGGAGCGATGACTTTACCATCTTCTTGAGTGGCAGTGAGATAGACGATTTCATCAGTAACTTTACCATTGACAACCTTGCGATAAGGTGCTTCGATGAAGCCTAAATCATTGACGAGCGTAAATGTCGAGATTGTGTTAATAAGCCCGATATTTTGACCTTCTGGTGTTTCAATAGGGCAGATTCTGCCATAATGTGTCGGATGCACATCGCGTGCTTCAAATCCTACTCGCTCTTTGACTAAGCCACCTTCTCCAAGAGCTGATAGTCGTCTTTTGTGTGTGATTTCAGAGAGTGGATTGGTTTGATCCATAAATTGCGAAAGCTGACCGCCTGTAAAAAACTCTATAATAGTGCTTGTAATCATTTTGGCATTAATAAGATCATGAGGCATAATCGCATCAAAACTTCCGCTCATTGTTGTGAGTTTGTCTTTTATGGCTTTTTGCATTTTGACAAGCCCAGAATGAAGTTCATTAGCAAGCAATTCACCAATTGCACGGATACGTCTATTACCAAGATTATCTCGATCATCAATGCGTCCTTCACCATTTTTGACTTTGATGAGATAGCGCGTTGTTTCGATGATATCTTCAAGCGTCAAGACGGTGATATAGTTTGGAATCTGAAGTCCTAGTTTGTGGTTCATTTTCATACGACCAACGCGCGTGAGATCGTAAGATTCTGCTTCAAAAAACAATCGTTTGACAAATTGTTTGGCAACCTCTTTTGTTACAGGCTCTCCGGGGCGCATAACTTTGTAGATTCTAATTGCTGCTAAGTCATTTTCATTATCGATTTTTTCAGTTTGTTTGAGTTGTTTGATTGTCTCTGTTTCAGCGATAAATGAATTGATAATCGAGCTGTCTAATCCAGTGGCTAGATCATTGACGATTTTGATTTCTTTGATTTTGAGTTCAGCGATTTTTTTGAGCTTGGCTTCATCGATTTGAGTGAGCGTATCAAAAATGACTTCGCCACTTTTTTTGTCAATGATTGGCTCAAATAAATAGCGACTAACTAAAGTTTCTGTTGGGTATTCAATCCATTCAAGACCTTTTTCTTTGAGCTCTTTAGCTTTTTTTGCGCTTAGACGTTTGCCTGATGCGATGATGACTTCACCTTTAGAATCTTTAATATCAAAATCTACCCTTCCTTCAAAATCAGCAGGGTTGAATCGCGTTAGGAATTTATCTTTTTCGATTTTGATATTGAGGATCGGATAAAAGATTTTTAATATATCTACTTTATCATAGCCTAATGCTCTAAAAAGTATTGTAGCAGGCACTTTTCGTCGTTTATTGATTCTCACAAAGAGCGTATCTTTGGAGTCATATTCAAAATATAGCCATGAGCCTCTATCAGGAATGATTTGCCCCATATAAATCATTTTATTATTTGCAGTGTTTGTTTCATCTTGTTTGAAAATGACGCCCGGACTTCTATGAAGTTGATTGACAACAACCCTTTCTACACCATTGATGATAAAAGAAGTGCGATCAGTCATCAATGGAATCTCTCTGATAAAAATAGTTTGTTCTTTGATGTCTTTTGGCGCGAGCTTATCGCCTTTTTCGTCTTTTTCCCATTGTATGAGCTGGACTTTGATTTTTAATGGAATCGCATATGTTATGCCTCTCTCCATAGCCTCTCTAATTGTGTATTTTGGCTTTCCATATTCGCATCCAACATATTCTAGTGAGATTCTATTTTGCGCATCTTGGATTGGAAAAATGGATTTAAATACCTTTTCGATTCCGCTTTCTTTGCCATCTTTGGCGTCTAAAAAAGTATCGTAGCTATCTCGTTGCAAAAGGAGGAGATTAGGAACATCTAAATTTTGTTGTTGTGTGAAGTCAATTCGAAGTCTATTTTTTGTTTTGTTATTAGGCATATCAAATCCTTAGAGAAAGATTTATTGAGTTTGAAGCACTCTATTAGATACTATGTTTAGAACCTAATAGAGTGCTAGATATAAGCCCAAACACAAGCAGTGCATTTGGGCGACATTTTGTGTAGATTCTAGCTTTATAGATTCTAGCTTGGGGTTATTTAATCTCAACCTTAGCGCCAGCTTCTTCAAGTTTCTTTTTGAAAGCAGCCGCATCGTCTTTATTGACGCCTTCTTTAAGAGTATGAGGGGTTTTTTCTGTTGCATCTTTTGCTTCTTTAAGCCCAAGACCTGTGATTTCACGAACAGCTTTAATGACATTGATTTTATTTGCACCAGCATCGACCAAGATTACATTAAAATCTGTTTTTTCTTCTGCTGCACCCGCTCCGGCTCCAGCACCTGCTGCTCCTGCTACAACAGTAGGAGCTGCGCTTACACCAAATTTTTCTTCAAAAGCCTTAACAAGCTCTGATAACTCAAGGACTGAAAGTCCGCCAATGTATTCTAAAACTTCTTCTTTACTAATTGCCATAGTAACTCCTTATGTAACTTTGTAATGTTTAATTTTGTTCTTTTTGTTTTCTTAGATTGTCTAGCCCAGTAACAAAATATCGAGCTGGAGCAGTCCAAACTGACAAAAGCATACCAATAAGCTCTTCTTTGCTTGGAAGTTTAGAAATTGAGATAATGTGTTGCTTATCTACTTTTTCATTATCAAAACTTCCGACTTTGATTGCAAAAGTGTTTTCATTTGTTTCTGCAAATTTCACAACAACTTTAGAGAGAGCAATTTGATCGCTACCCCAAATAAAGATATTTGTATCTTGAATATCTAAATCTGGATAATGAGATTCTTTGAGAGCGATACGAGCTAGAGTGTTTTTGATTACTTGCACTTTTGCATCGAATTTTCTCGCTGAATTCCGCAACTCCTCAAGTTTTTTTACATTTGTGCCTTTATAATCACAAACGATCAAAGTTTGTGTGGCTTTGAATTCTTGAGTGAGATACTCAATAGTCTGCTGTTTCTGAATCTTGGTCATTTTTCCTCCTTTCAGACTCGACTTATACAAGGTAAGATTTTAAGCATTACGCCCTTGTAGTCATTAGTCTAAGATAAATCTTATATCAAGATTATTTGACATCCATGAGAATCTGTGTATCCAATTTCACAGACGGAGACATTGTGAGTGAGAGTGCTCCACCCTTGATAAATTTACCTTTTGCAGTTGCAGGCTTTAGGCGATTGATTGTTTTTATAAGCTCAAGCATATTGTCTTTGATTTTATCTTCTGAAAAGCTTGCCTTACCGATAGGAGCATGGATATTTCCTTTTTTATCGACTCTAAAGTTGATTTGCCCACTCTTTGCGTTTGTTACAGCTTTGCTAATATCCATAGTAACCGTTCCTGTTTTTGGATTTGGCATAAGCCCTTTTGGTCCTAGGATTCTCCCTACTTTTCCTACAAGTGCCATCATATCAGGCGTTGCGATAATCATATCAAAGTTGATATTGCCATTTTTGATTTCTTCTGCTAAATCCTCATCACCTACAATATCCGCACCAGCTGCCTTTGCTTCATCGGCTTTTACACCTTTGGCAAAAACCGCTACACGCACCTTTTTTCCTGTACCATGTGGAAGTACGACTGCACCTCGTATCATTTGATCAGCATGTCGTGGATCAACGCCAAGTTTTAATGCTAATTCAACGGTTTCATCAAATTTAGCTGAAGCCAAAGACTTCACCGTGCTTATACCAGATTCTACATCATAAAATTTTGTATCATCGATTTTTGTTAATAGATTTTGGACTCTTTTAGCAACTTTATTTCTCATACCTTATCCCTTTTCCCTTTCCCTTGTTTATCAATCTATAATTTCAATACCCATACTTCGAGCACTACCCGCAACAATTTTTTTTGCTGCTTCAATATCATTTGCGTTAAGATCTTCCATTTTTGTTGTCGCTATTTCTTCGACTTGTTTTGAAGAAAGCTTCCCTATTTTGTTTTTTAAGGGATTATCAGAACCTTTTGCAATGCCTGCTGATTTTTTAATGAGATCTGTTACAGGTGGTTTTTTGGTGATAAATGTAAAGCTTTTGTCTTGATACACGGTGATGATGACAGGAATATTAAAATTACCCATATCTTTTGTTTTTTCATTAAATGCTTTACAAAATTCCATAATGTTAATCCCTCTTTGTCCTAATGCTGGACCCACAGGAGGAGATGGATTTGCTTTTCCTGCTGGAATCTGAAGTTTAAGTTCCCCAACTATTTTTTTTGCCATAATTTTACCTCTCTACTAAAATTAAATTATTTTTTCCACTTGTGAATATAGTATTTCTATCGGTGTATTTCTACCAAAGATGGAAACGTTTAATTTGAGCTTTTTATGCTCGATATCGTAGCCTTCTAC
This sequence comes from Helicobacter fennelliae, assembly GCF_900451005.1. Classification (NCBI taxonomy): domain Bacteria; kingdom Pseudomonadati; phylum Campylobacterota; class Epsilonproteobacteria; order Campylobacterales; family Helicobacteraceae; genus Helicobacter; species Helicobacter fennelliae. Next base: position 246,710 of record NZ_UGIB01000001.1, on the reverse strand, counting down.
CGTAGCTGTAAAGTTTGCAAAAGGACCATCGTTGATTCTCACAACTTCACCTTGTTCGAATGAAACTTTTGGTTTTGGTGCTGCACGATTTTTGACTTTTTCAAGAATATGCGCAATATCGGCTTCATTTAATGGTGTTGGTTTTTTGCTCTCCCCGATAAAACCACTAACTTTTGGAAGTGATTGAATCGTATGCCAAAGCGAAGTATCAAGATCGACATTGATAAACACATATCCAGGATACAGACTTCGCTCCATCATCTTTTTTTTACCATTTTTGACTTCATAGACATCTTCGGTTGGAACGATAATCTCTTTGACTCTATCTTGAATTTGGTATTCTTTTACGATATTTTCTATTGCTTTTTTGACAGATTGTTCGCTTCCAGAATATGTTTGTATAGCATACCAACTTAACGACATACAAAACTCCTAACTAAACTTTAAAATACTAGATACAGAAGCAGACAAAATAAGATCAACTAACCCTAAAAATAAAGCAATAACAAAAACAACGACAACAACAGAAATAAGAGCATTGCGGATTTGTTCTCTCGTAGGAAAGACAACTTTAATCAACTCTTCTTTAGCGACTCTATAATAATTCAATAGTTTTTTCATTACTTTATTTGCCTTTTAACTTATGTGGCAGGTCAGGAGGGACTCGAACCCCCAACAATCGGTTTTGGAGACCGACGCTCTACCATTGGAGCTACTGACCTACAAGCTAGATAGAGAATCTATCTAGCTTTTGAGTTTAACTTCCTTATGGATTGTATGCTTATTCAATCTAGGACAAAACTTCTTGAGCTCCAGTTTTTCTGTCTTTGTTTTAGCATTTTTTGTAGTGCTATAATTAATATCACCAGATTCTGAACATTTAAGACCAATTTTAATTACATTGCCTTTAGCCATAATCAATGCCTTTATTCAATAATTTTTGTTACAACACCTGCACCAACGGTTCTACCGCCTTCTCGTATCGCAAATTTTGTTCCAAGCTCAAGCGCAATTGGATTGATAAGCTCAACTGTGATTTTTACATTATCACCGGGCATAACCATTTCTACGCCTTCTGGCAATTTGATAGAGCCTGTAACATCTGTTGTGCGCACATAGAATTGTGGGCGATAGCCATCAAAGAATGGAGTGTGTCTTCCACCTTCCTCTTTTGAAAGCACATAGATTTCGCCTTCAAATTTTTTGTGTGGAGTGATTGAGCCGGGTTTGCAAAGCACCATACCGCGTTCAACTTCTTCTTTTTTTGTTCCGCGCAATAAGATTCCGACATTATCACCCGCTTCACCTTTATCAAGCTCTTTTCTAAACATTTCAACGCCTGTAACGGTTGTTTTTTGTGTATCGCGGATTCCTACGATTTCTACTTCATCACCGACTTTTACAACACCACGTTCAATTCTTCCTGTTACAACAGTTCCGCGACCAGCGATTGAAAATACATCTTCTACTGGCATAAGGAAAGTTTTTTCAGTATCTCTTTCAGGAGTTGGAATATATTTATCAACTTCTTCCATGAGCTTAAGAACTTTTTCGCCCCATTCACCTACATTGCCAGCTTTTGCTTCTTCTAATGCCTTAAGAGCTGATCCAGCTACGATTGGTGTAGTATCTCCCGGGAATTCATACGCACTAAGCAATTCGCGCACTTCCATTTCAACCAAATCAAGCAATTCTTGATCATCAACCATATCTTGTTTGTTTAAGAAAACAACAATATATGGAACACCAACTTGACGCGAAAGCAAAATATGCTCACGAGTTTGTGGCATAGGACCATCTGCAGCAGAAACGACTAAAATCGCACCATCCATTTGTGCCGCACCTGTAATCATATTTTTTACATAGTCAGCATGCCCTGGGCAATCCACATGTGCATAGTGGCGATTTTCTGTTTCGTATTCGATGTGAGAAGTCGCGATTGTAATACCTCTTTCTCGTTCTTCAGGGGCATTATCAATTTTGTCGTAATCTTTTAATTCTGCGAGACCTTTTGTAGCAAGAACAGCAGATATTGCAGCACTGAGAGTTGTTTTACCATGATCGACATGCCCAATTGTTCCAATATTGACATGCGGTTTATTTTTGACAAATTTTTCCTTCGCCATAAGATTCTCCTCAAAAAAGTTTAAAGCCTGATATTCTAGCTTAATGTTCTTTAAAAAATATTAAAGCTAAAATCAAACTACAAATAAAAACTGGAGCCCATAAGCGGGATTGAACCGCCGACCTCTTCCTTACCAAGGAAGTGCTCTGCCACTGAGCTATATGGGCATAAAATTTTATATATTTAATGGTGATTTGGGCGTAACGATTATAAAATAAACGTTCAGCTCCCAGTATGATTATGGAGCGGGAAACGGGGCTCGAACCCGCGACCCTCAGCTTGGAAGGCTGATGCTCTAGCCAACTGAGCTATTCCCGCACAAACGCGCTTACCACAATAAATGGCTTTTTATCATGGTGGTGAGTCGTGGATTCGAACCACGGAAGACAAAGTCAGCAGATTTACAGTCTGCCCTCGTTGGCCACTTGAGTAACTCACCCAATCGCAAAAACTGGTCAAACACTGAATCAGAAATCTGTATTTAGGTTTGAATATTTATGGAGCTGGTTAAGGGACTTGAACCCCCGACCCTCTGCTTACAAGGCAGATGCTCTACCAACTGAGCTAAACCAGCGTTTTTTTTAGAATAAAAATCGCTATTCTATAATAATCAATATGTTTTTGTCAAGTGATAAATGTAGATTTTTGTTTGTATTTGATAAAATTTGCTAGAATCTTAATTTTTGAGAGCTTGACATTTTGTTTGAAGTTTTGGAGTTTTGATATTGAAAGATTTAAAAGAAAGTATTTTTTATCAGAGTGCGGAGAGTGCATTATTTTGCGATAAGGAGATTGATTTTGTTTTGACTTCGCGTTTTGGAGGAGAGAGTTTGCCTCCATATCATAGTCTCAATGTAAGTTATCATATAGGCGATGAAGCGACATATGTAAGTGCAAATCATCATAAAATTATGCAAAAATTTTTTCCGCACAAACAGCTTTTGTATCTCAATCAAATCCATTCTCATATTGTTTTAGATTCTGCTAAGGCATTACAAAATGCAAACACACAAAATCAGCAAAGCATACTTCTTGGCAATGCAGATGGAATAATTTGCAATGATGTGAAATATGTCGGGCTCGTGGTTGTCGCTGATTGTAATCCTATTTTACTCTATGCACCTAAATCTCGCATTTTTGCGCTTTTGCATGCAGGAAGAAAGGGTGTTTGTGAGAGGATTGTAACGCACGCTGTAACCAAAATTCATAATGATTATGGGGTTGAAGGCAGAGATATATTTGTTTTTATTGGTGCTTCGATTCGGAGTTGTTGCTATGAGGTTGGCAAAGATATGGCGTGCGATATTACAAGGCTTCATGGCGCACAATACATTCATTCAAAAAATAATCACACAATGCTTGATATGCTAGCTATGCTACAAGATGAGTGCCTAGATCTTGGGATAGTGCCTAATCATATTGAGATTTTGGAGTCTTGCTCATGTTGTGAAGAGGCATTGTTTTCGTATAGAAGAGAAGGGCAGACAGGACGATTTGGACTTTTTGCAAGTTTGAAATCTTAGCTTCAATCTTAACTTTATATGTTAGATTCTGGCTTGCGTGCCTCGACATATAAAGAACCTTTTGATCGGCATTCTAAGTCAAAGAGCAAACTTTTATCATTTCCTTGTAGATAAGATCTTTTTTGGATATGGCTAAAGCCAATACATTGCAATTCATATTCTAAGCGATCATAATCCCATACGCTTAAATGCAAATATTCTTGTGTGAGATTTCGTATAACTTCAGCAGCGCGATAGGCTTCTTTGGTGTTTTTGAGCTCGCAGTAAGTTTGGATATGTTGTTGCAAATCAGGCACACTAATACGCAAGATTCCATTTGGTTTGAGGATTCTTAAGCATTCTTGAAGGAGTTTATGTGCGTCATCGATATAAAAATGTTCGAGCACATGCTCGGTAAAAATACCATCAAACGCATTGTTTTGGCATTTAAATGGGAATCACATATCAAGTTGCCATTGTGGTTTTTTGGTGGGATATTTTTTGTAAGGTTTAAGATGTGAGAAAAAATCAGCATTTATAATATTGCTATTGCCCCCCCCCCAATTGCGTTTTATGGCTTTCTATAAAGTTTAATCCACAACCAAGATTAAGGTAATTTTTGCGATAAAATTCATACCCTTTAGAGAATTTTAATGTGCAATTAGGCTCTTTTTACCTTCTTTATAGGCTTTAAATCGTGCTGCATTTATTTGTTTAATCTCACCTCTTTGCGTTTGATTTTCTTTTCTCTGCTTTGTGCGTTAGCTTGAAGCTGGGCATGGCTATTTTTTATCTCAAGTGGCCAGTCTGCTCCTTGCTCTTGCACATTCCACTCTGGGTGTTCGCTTTCCACGCTTAAATAATCTTCCACGCAACACTGCTCTATAAATTTATAAGAAATAGACACATTTTTGACTTTTTTCAAGCCAAATAATCCTTTGACTTCTTTTTCAAAATTCTCTTGGTAAATCATATAAAATTCTATTTCTTTACTCTGTAAAATCGTGTGATAGAGAAAATACCACACGCCAAAACTTCTAATGCTTGGTCGCCCTTTTACTCCGCCGTCTCTATAAATTTCTAAAGTGCTTTTGATTCCCCCTGTTGCCCCACTTCCACCGATTTTAAATGCCGTTTTGACTTGTTCTATTTTCATTTCACTCCTTTATAATTTCTCACACGCCACTATCCATTCTTCATTCATCGTGCTAGATAGAATTCCAGCTTTATTTGTGGGGGAGTTTTTAAGTGGCATAGCCTTGTTAGAAATCTTGCGTCTTATGGTAGTCAAATGCTTAAAGCCATTGTTGCTGAAAATTTCGGCGATAAACTTATCGGTTGGAAGTTGTATTTTTTTAACCTGACGATTACCCACTACAAAAAAGACTTTAGCACCGATATTCAAAACATTTATCAACTTTAAAATACTTTGTTCCAAATCTGCATAAAAGCTTGAAACTTCTAAAGCTCTTTTGCTATCAATTTTAGCAATTTCTTGTATATATTCCTGCATTACTCCCTTATTATAAAGCTCTTTTGATTTTTTACCACCTAAAAGCTGTGAGTCAAGTTTTCTTGCATTTTTAACTCCCATATATTCATTGATAAAAGTGCTAAATTGTCCATAAGCTACTGTTGTCTTAGAATCACCATAGGGCGGACTAGTAAGAATAGTGTCAAATTTTTCAGTGGCATTTGTAAAACTTGAGTTTGTAATATTATGCGCAATATTTTTTATTTTATGTTGATAAAAAGATAAATAATCATCAATAAGAGAATCTAACTTTTCCTTAAAGATTTTATGTGTGTTTGGCTTGTAGTTTTCATAATCTTTCATTCTAAAAAGTTTAAATTCATTGTTTCTTGTATAGCTTACTTCTCTTAAGGTTTTACTAAATGCAAGTAAAAATAAGTTTTTTATATTCTGTTCTTTAATGTTGTTTAAATGATGAAAAATAAGGGCTAAATCCACCTGTGCTTGTTTCTCTATCCAAAAATCAATATTTGTAATATTAGCTTTCTTAACTTCTATAATTTTTACCATATTTTCAAGTAACTTAGCCTTTTCTCTTAAGAGACTCTCTCTTTCTATATAGTTAAGTTTAGCTTTTGATATAAGGATTGCTAAAGGATTTAAATCAAAGCCCACAAAATGCTTTATACCATACTCTAAACCACTTATAAAACTACTGCCACTTCCACAATATGGGTCTAAAAGAGCTGTTTTCTTTGCCTTAAACTCTTTTAATAATTCATAGCCAATTTGTGGGAGCATAGTCGCTGGATATTTGTGTAAATTAGGATACATTGACGCATAGCTTTGCCCTAAAAAATCATATTTTGGATTATATATAGTTTGTATGGATTCTTGTATTGCTAGGGTCATAATTGCTCCTCTATATAATCAAGCATATAGCTTAAAGGTTTAATAAAATCCCCTGTTTGTATATTTTTCCCTATAAAAGCACAATCAAAAAATTTAAACATACCCCTATGTTGCGGATTATTGATTTCATTATAAAAATTAACGGTAGCAAAACATACTAAAGGTTGAATAGGTGGGTTATAGACGATGTTGTATTTTTCCTTAATGCTAGATTCTGTATTGGCAATTTCCATTAGAAGCTTCCATTTGTATGTTTGACCAGCCCTTTCTCTTAGAGAAGTTTTAAGAGATAAGATAAGGCAACTTGCTAAATTTTGTTTAGAATCTAGTCGATAAATTACTAAATCTACATCTGGTTTTTGCGTTTCTTCGCCCACTTTTATATAAAACAAGTCTTTAAAATGTGGGATTTGTGATATTTTATTGGTGATAAAAATATCTTTATCAATATTTTTGCTTTCTTTATTTTTTAAAAATACCCAAATAATAAGGTTTGAAAAAGCACTTCCTGCTATGCTCTTTCTTGCTTGACTTATATCTTTAATCTCATTTCTATCAACTCGTTCTTTCAGCAATCTTTCAACTGCTTCTTTAGAATTTAGCAAATATCCATAGAGATTGTTAAAAACTTCCTGTAAATTAAGCTTATTATTTTTTAAATCTTTTATTATAGATTCAAGCATAGGCTGCATATAGTATTTGTTTTCTATCTCTCGCAATGTTTTTATTTCAATTTTATTTAACATTTTCACTCCTTTATAATCAAAAGTTCGTGGCTTTGCTTTGTGTTATCTGTATCGCCACGCATAACACGATTTTTACCTATTCTTGTTTCACCTTGTCCCATTGTATATTGCCATTTTGGCTCTAAGATTTTAAAATCCTTATAAGCTTCTCGCACAAACTCGCAATCATTGTAGCTTAAGATAAATTTGCCCTTATGATTTTTAAGACAAATTGCTAAAAGCTCGTGATTAAAGTTGTTGTGATGAATAGGGAAATTTCGCATAGGATAGATTCCTTTAAACATTTTAGAATCTCCCTCTAAAAAATATGGCGGGTCGCAATAGAAAAAATCATTAGGATATTTTTTAAACACTGCTTCAAAACTCGCCATTTCTACTTTGAGATTGCGCGTTTTAAAATCTCTAATTTTCTCTAAAGCTTTCAAATAGCGATTTTTATCTTCATAGATTTTACTCATCCAGCCTAAAAATCCGGGTCCATAGCTTAGATTAAAATTAAAATAATAATCCCTTGCAAGCGTGAGAGAATCTAGCTCTATTTTGGGCTTATTGTTAGGGTTTTTATGCCTTTCATTCCAAAACAAACTTAACTCGTTTTTGATTATTGTGTAATTTTCTTTTGTGGGTTCTAGCTTTAAAAGCTCATTATAAAGTGCGTTAGAATCCTTGCATAAAACTTGCCAAAAATTCACTAAAATATCAAATATATCAAAAGCTAAAACTTCAATATCAAGCTCTAAAGCTACTGCTACTTCCACACTTCCACCGCCGATAAATGGGCTAATAAGTCTTTTTGTATCACTAGGAATTTGCTCTAAAATTAATCCCACCGCCAAAGATTTACCCCCACCATAACGCAGGGGGCTTTTTGTGTAGCGTTTATAAACAAGATTTTTGCCTTTGAGATGATGCAAAAAAGTTTCTTTTTTCACCGTGTTGAATAATCCTTATCAAATTTATAAATGTAAAAGTTTAGCATTTTAATTTAATTTGACTTCTTTGTTTTGTAGTTTAAAATTTGCAAGAAAAATTAAAAATAAGTTTAATTGTGCTAAATTTTTAACTTATGAAATTTCAAGGAAGAAATAATGCACGGTAAAATAGTGATTTATATGGACTCCACAGATAGAGGGACGGTTACAAATTCGGCGAAGCTTTTTTTTGAATTTAACCGCCAGTCGTGGAGCGACAAAAGAAGTATGCCTAGTGTGGGTATGCTTGTAGAATTTCGTGCCGAGGGTAAGACAATCACAAGCGTTCGTCCCTCGCGTTATCAAGAATTTAAAGAGGGAGATTTCATCACCGAAAATGACTTTTGGCGGACGGAGAATGATGAAGCGTTAGAGGACTTACAAAGTTCAATGCGTTGTAAAAAAGTTCTTCCATACAAACTTATACATTCAAATTTAATGAGTGATGAGAGTGTCCATTTGTAGCTTTGTTTCATGTTATATCCTTAAATATTGTATTTATACTTGCCTTTATTCAAAGTAGCTAAAGATATCATAGCCGCCATCTTTGAGATACTTATCCTTTTGCATGAGCTTAAGATCGCTTGCTACCATATCTTTAATGAGCGCATCTAAGTCATATTCTGGAATCCAGCCAAGCTTCTGTCGCGCTTTTGACGCATCGCCAATGAGCAGATCCACTTCAGTGGGGCGGAAGTAGCGCGGATCCACAGCGACTATTTCGCGCCCAGAATCTAGCCTAAACTCCCCATGGCAAGCCTTCACAAAGCCCTTTTCGCTTGCGCCTTCCCCGCGGAATTCTAGCTCAATGCCAAGCTCACCAAAGGCTTTGCGCACAAACTCGCGCACTTCTGTGGTCACACCTGTGGCTATCACCCAATCTTCCGCCTCTTTTGCCTGCAAGATAAGCCACATCATACGTACATAGTCTTTTGCATGCCCCCAGTCACGCTTAGCACTCAAATTCCCAAGATAGAGCTTATCCTGCAGCCCAAGCGCGATTTTAGCCGCGGCGCGCGTGATTTTGCGCGTGACAAATGTTTCGCCGCGTATGGGGCTTTCGTGATTGAATAAGATTCCATTGCTTGCAAAAATACCATACGCTTCGCGGTAATTTATCGTGATCCAATACGCATAAAGCTTCGCGCAAGCATAAGGGCTACGGGGGTAAAAGGGTGTTTTCTCACTTTGGGGGATTTCTTGCACTAGCCCATAAAGCTCGCTTGTGGAGGCTTGATAGATCTTTGTTTTTTGTGTGAGATTTAACAGGCGTACAGCCTCTAGGATTCTAAGCGTCCCTATGCCATCGGCGTTTGCAGTGTATTCTGGCGTCTCAAAGCTCACGGCCACATGGCTCATTGCCGCGAGATTATAGATCTCATCAGGCTTTGTGTCAGCGATGATTCGCGTAAGATTGAGTGAATCTGTGAGATCGCCATAATGCAGGAAAAAATTACGATTTGAGACATGCGGATCTTGGTAGAGATGATCGATCCTGTCAGTATTAAAGAGCGAGCTGCGGCGCTTTATACCATGCACCTCATAGCCTTTTTTGAGCAAAAACTCCGCTAAATACGCGCCATCTTGCCCTGTGATGCCAGTGATAAGTGCTGTTTTTTTTGCTTCTTTCATTTTTTACTCTTTCGTTATGGTTTTGTTGTTGTATTTTTCTCGCCTCAATTTGCCATTTTGGATTTTAATCACTTTATGAGATTTCCAAGCGTGTAAGCGTATATAAATTTTGTGATTATAGCAAATTTATTTGTTTTTTCTAACCCAATTTTAAACTCAATCATTTTATAATACCGCGCCTGAATAATTCGTGTTTCTTTATTGGTGAGTCCGTTGTATAAAAAGTATTTTAGGTTTGGGTAGTGGTTTTTGTGTGTCGGTATTTCCGTTTGTAGCGTAAAAGTGAGGATCTGCCGCCTAATAAAATCCTCCTAACCTTGTTTGTGGCTTATTGGGCTACTTTATCAAAGTAACGATTATTTGGGTAATTTATTAAAGAATGGGTTTTATACATGGCGCAAAAAATGTTGCAAAAAATTTTGATTGTTGGAAATGGCGGAAGGGAATATTCGATTGGATTGCGACTCAAAAAAGACGCGCAAAAAAATAGATCAAAAGATAATGAAAATCTCACACTTTTTTTCGCTCCGGGCAATGCAGGGACAAAGCATTTGGGCATTAATGTCGCTCTTTCTAAGAATCAAGATTTAGTTGCGTTTTGCCAAAAAGAGCAGATAGATTTTGTGATTATTGGTCCTGAAGCACCTTTGGTAGAGGGGCTTTCTGATGAGTTAAGAGAACAAGGATTTTGTGTTTTTGGTCCGAGTCAAAAAGCCGCGCAACTTGAGGGTTCAAAAGCATTTATGAAGGATTTTGTATCAAGGCATAATATACCAACAGCGCGGTATATCCAAACAAGCGACAAAGCAAAAGCCATAGATTTTGCCTTGTCTTTACCTCTTCCTGTGGTGATTAAAGCAAGTGGGCTTTGCGCGGGAAAGGGCGTAATCATCGCACAAACCTATGATGAAGTAAAGCAAACAATTTGCGATATGTTAAGCGGTGAGAGCTTTGGAGATTCTGGAAAATGTGTGGTTATTGAGGAATTTTTGAGCGGATATGAATTATCTGTGTTTGGGATTTGTGATGGCAAGGATTTTGTGCTATTGCCCCCTTGTCAAGATCATAAGCAGCTTTATAATAACGATAAAGGTCCAAACACCGGCGGTATGGGAGCTTATGCGCCAACTCCATTATGTGATGAGGCATTGCTTCAAGACATTGCGGATTTGATTTTTGAGCCGACTTTGCGGGGTATGGCACAAGAGGGGAATCCTTTTTGTGGCGTGCTATTTGCAGGGATTATGGTCGTCCAAGAAAACAACCAAAAAAAGCCATATTTATTAGAATTTAATGTGCGATTTGGCGATCCAGAATGCGAAGTGTTAATGCCATTGCTTCAGACGCCCTTACTTGAGATCTGCAAAGCCGTAGAATCTCAAACAATCAAACAATTACCGATACAATTTGCCAAAGAGTATTGTGTAGGGGTTGTTTTGGCAAGTCATAATTATCCTTTTGGGCATTCTACGCCATATCCTATCACGATACAATCCTATGATGAGAATCTAGGCGAGGTTGTGTTTGGCGGAGTGAGCGAAGATAAGCAGGGGAGATTGCTTGCAAGTGGTGGGCGAGTTATGCTTGCTGTCGGATATGCTAAGAGTTTGCCTCAAGCAAGAGAGAATGCGTATAAAATCCTAGAGGCAATAGAGTTTGAAGGCAGAATCTATCGCGATGATATTGCAAATAAGGCATTATAATGCAGTTTAATGATGACAAAATCCAAGAGATTCTCGATCGAGAAGATATTTTTTTAGCCCCTCTTGATAAGCGGTTTTTTGCTTTTTTGATTGATGCTTTTTTGATTGATTTTTTAATTGTATTTGTGCTCTTTGATGAATACAGAGTGGCTTTTGATACAAATAATATCGAGTCTGTCATACAGGTTTTGCAGCCTATGGTGATTCAGATTCTATGTATCAATGTAGTGTATCATACGATTTTTGTGGCTTTGTATGGCGCGAGTCTTGGCAAAATGATATGCAAAATCCAAGTTATTCGACTTGATACGCTTGATATGCCAAATTTTGCGATAAGCTTTTTGCGAGCTTTATTGCGACAATTTTCTTTAATATTATATTGTATTCCATTTCTTTTTGCCTTTGGTGATGTGTTTAGGCGCACGCTTTATGATAGGGCTTGTAAGACAATCGTAATATGTAGAAAAAAATAGGTTTTTTAAAGTAGATGTTAAAAATATGGCTTGGGATAGTATTAGGTATTGTTTGTATCGCAAATGCCGCAACAAGTGGCATCACGCAATACAATAAAGATAATCAAAAAATATTTGAGATTCTAGCAGATGCACTCCAAAGCGAAGATAATGTAGTCCATGCTATTGGGAATGCTATTTTAGTTAATCTTGATTTATATACGCTTGCTGATAGGATTGATTATGATATGACGACAAAAAGCGTCCAAGCAAGCGGTGATGTCAGAATCTATCGCGAGGGCAATTTATTGCTAAGGACCAAAAAAGCAAGCTTTAATCTTAATGATCAATATGGCTTAATCGAGCCTTTATATCTGCAAGATACGCAAACCGGAATCTGGATTAACTCCAAAAATGGTATGAGTAAAAAAAATGAATATGTCTTCAAGCAAGCGGTTGTCTCTGGCTGTGCTATCCAAAATCCAATATGGAGGATTAGTGCTTCTTCGGGTAAATATTCTGATGATACCAAAGTGGCTTCTTTGTGGAATCCACGCGTTTATATAGGTGATGTTCCGATTTTTTATTTTCCATATTTTAGATTCTCGACAGATATGTCAAGAAAAAGCGGTCTGCTTATGCCTTCTTTTGCTACCTCAAGCACAGAAGGATTTGTATATGCGCAGCCTTATTTTTGGGCGATAAAAAGCTTTTTGGACACTACGATTACGCCACAAGTAAGGACAGAGAGAGGAGCGGGAGGACAGATTGAGATTAGGGCTGTGGATTCTCATAATGATCGGACTTTTCTTGATTTTGGGTATTTGTATAATGGCGATAATTATATGCAACAATTTAATGTCAGAAATCGGCATGTGTATGGGTTTAGATTCTATCATTTGGGGCGAGCGCCACTTCAAAAATACTTCAAACTCAAAAGCGAGCTTGATAATGGAATCTATCTTAATTTCTTGTATATGAATGACTTGGATTACTATCGTATCAAAAGCATTTATCGCAGGGTGTATGATCCGACTTATACTTCAAAATTTAATATCTATCTCCAAACCCAAAAGCATTATTTTGGGCTAAATATGAGGTATTTTTTGAATCTCGCACAAATCACTAATGACAATACTTTGCAATCCTTGCCAAATCTCCAATACCACAAATATTTAGATTCTCTGTTTTTTAAGGGATTGTTGTATTCGGTTGATTATCAGTTCAAAAACACAATGCGTAGAGTTGGCTATGGGTATATTGAAAATGGCATTCGCGTTCCTGTGGGGATTCAGCTTTCGCTTTTGAAAAAATTTATCTCTATTGGCGTATGGTCAGAATTTTATGGTGAAAATCTCCTTATAACAAGCGCGAGCAATAGCTATGTGCCGACTTTGCAGGAGGGCAAAAATCTTGGCGCGCTCACAAATGGCAATATTTTTTCAGCAAATTATTCCGTGTCTTTAAATAGTGATATAGCCAGAGCCTATAATCGCTTTTTTCATTCTATCCAGTTTGAAGCTTTATTTAATGGACCTTATCTCTCGTATTCAAATGGACTTCTTGATCGCAATATTGGGATTTTGTCAGCACAAACAAAACAAAATAGCCTCATGTCTCAAAACAGATACCAAATCATCGATCCAAATGGCAATATGGTATTTTATGATGATATTTGGGATCCATCAGGGATTAGCGCGTATTCGATTGTTAATCAGACACTCGATCTCAAGCTCACGCAATATTTTTTGACAAATACCGGAAAAGAGATTTTGTATTGGCGTTTGTTTCAGCGACTTAATTTTGATGAGCTTCAAAGTGAAGCAAATAGAACTAATGGCATAATTGATCCAAAAAATATCGCCAAACGACCGCTAGAGAGTAAGTTTGGATTCTCGCCTATTCAAGGGCTTAATGTTTCATTTAGCCTTTTTTATTCGTTTTATTTGCAGCGAATGTCTGAAATAGCAAGCACGATAAGCTTTACAAGAAATTCGTTTCAATCAAGTTTGACTTATTATTACAAAGACAAACAAGCCTATGATGCACTCTCAAATATCCTCGTTACCCAAATAGGCGCGCATTATATGCGAGCAAGCTTGGCGTATGATTTAAAAATCTTTTCTTTTCGCGCATCAACAGGCTATGATGTCGAAAAAAACCTTCTTTTAGATTGGAATATCGGCATATATAAAAGTGTCCGATGTTTTGGCATTGGGCTAAGCTTTGTCAATCAGCGGCGACCTATTTTGACAAGCGATGTGGAGAATCCATACTATGTGCAGCAAAATTATTATGTGCGTTTGACATTTAATTTTGTTCCATTGACAAGTTTTGGACTTACAACGAGATTTAATAGATGAGAGGGTATAATGTGGGTTTTCTAGATTCCAGAATCTAGATTTCCATGAGAGCTAAATCCTCTCTTTTTAGCATATTTCAGGGAGTTTGAAATTTTTAGCCTGCGATGAACTTCAATGTTACACTTTTTTGTGTTTTTGCTTGTCTAAAAATTTCTACACAACCCTAAAATCCGCCTAAAAATAGAGGATTTCTTGTGCTATTGTGTTTGCATAGATTCTAGTAGAATCTATCGTTTTTGTCGTCATTGCGAAGCCTTTTAGGGCTGTGGCAATCCATAAAATCCACTTTTAGAATCTAGATTCTATGAAAACACAATGGCGCGTTAAGAAATTTTAGAATTTTGAGGAAATTTTGTGGCTTTGTAAGGCAAGCGAATGAGTTGCACTTTTGGTGCGTCGCTAGTCGAGACAAGCGAACAAATCCGCAAAATTTACTAAAAAGCTAGGATTTAGAATCTATGGAAACTAGAATCCAAAACAACAAAGGAGACAATCTTGCACTCAATCGATATTACATTAGAAAACCTCAATGAAAATTATAAACTCAATTATGTCGCCAAGCAAGCGTGCGGAAGCGTGCTATACCAAAATGGCGGGACAATTATTTTGGCAAGCGTGGCTATTGAAAAGCAAAGGGTGCAGGAGGATTTTTTGCCCCTCACCGTGCAATACATACAAAAAGCGTATGCAAATCGCAAGATTCCGGGTGGATTTATCAAACGTGAGGGCAAACCAAGCGAATTTGAGATTCTGACTTCAAGGATTATTGATCGCACATTGCGCCCGATTTTTCCAAAAGGCTATTATTATCCGACACAAATTACGATTTTGGTTTTGAGCTATGATGGAATCTGTGATTTGCAAGTGTGCGCTCTACATGCGGCTGCAAACGCACTTCTTATCTCTGGGCTTGAATTTGTCCCGCCTATAAGCAGTGTGCGTATCGGAAAAATCGGCGATGAATTTGTCATTAATCCGACCAAAAATGATCTCAAACAAAGCACGCTTGATTTGTATGTATCAGGAAGTTATAGTGATGTGCTAATGATTGAGATGAAAGGAAGTGATGAGAATCTTGATGAAGAGGATTTGCTTAAAGCAATCAAAATCGCCCAAAAAACAATCGCGCTTGATTCTCAAAAATTTTCAGATTATCTGCTTCCGCTCAAAAATCCTATCCTCACCTTGCCATTGCTTGATATTCAGACTTATCCAGAGATTTATGCCCTTATCCAAAAACAATACGACGAGCAAGTGCAGCAAGCACTTTTAGCGATGTCAAAGAGTGAGCGAAGCGATGGGCTCAATCTCATCGCACTTCAAATCGCTACGCAGAATCCACAATATGACATTGCCAACATTACTGATATGCTTAATCTCTACAAAAAGCATAAAGTCCGCTCTCTTATCTTGAAGCTTCATAAGCGAGCTGATGGAAGGGGATTAGAAGATGTGCGACCTATCACAATAGAGACAAATATTTTGCCTTGCGCGCACTCAAGCGCACTCTTTACGCGCGGGCAGACGCAGGCGTTGGTGGTTTGCACACTAGGCTCTGATAATGATGCACAAATTCAAGAGGATCTTAGTGGAAGCACAAAAGAAAAATTTATGTTTCATTATAATTTTCCCGGATTTAGCGTTGGTGAGGCAAGCCCGATTGGTAGTGTCGGGCGAAGAGAGCTAGGACATGGAAATCTTGCTAAAAGAGCATTGGAATCAAGCATAATTGACAGCCCTTATACGATTCGCTTAGTCTCTGAAATACTAGAATCTAATGGCTCAAGCTCTATGGCGAGCGTATGTGGAGGATCTTTGGCATTGCGTGCGTGCGGGTTTTATAATGAGCTTGTCGCAGGCGTGGCAATGGGGCTTGTGATAGAAAATGATGAATATGCGATTTTGACAGATATTATGGGGCTAGAAGATCATGATGGCGATATGGATTTCAAAGTCGCAGGCACAAGGCACAACATCACAGCCATGCAAATGGATATTAAGCTTGGAGGATTAGATTTTGATATTTTAAAAGAAGCGCTCTATCAAGCCAAACGCGCCAGAATCAAGATTCTAGACAAAATGGAGGAGGCGAGTTTGGAAATTGTCATTAATGAAAATGTGCTTCCTAAAACTGAAACTTTTAGCGTGCCTAATGGAAAAATCGTTGATATTATCGGGCAGGGCGGTAAAACAATCAAAGAAATCATCGAAAAATTTGGAGTTAGCATTGATCTAAATCGCGAAAAAAGCGAAGTGCAAATCAATGCGGATTCCAAAGAATCGCTCCTTGAAGCCAAGCAATACATTCTCAAAATCGTTGGCACGCAGCCCCAATACAAAATCGGAGAAGTATTTGAGGGTGTCATCAAAAAAGTGGCTGATTTTGGTGTGTTTGTCGAGCTTCCTTGTGGCAATGCAGACGGGCTTTTGCATATCAGCAGGATTCCAAAAACAAATGAAAGTATTTATACTCGATTTCACGAAGGGCAAAGGCTTAAATGTCAAATTTATGGAACATTTAAAGGCAAAATTGAGCTTTCTTTAGCTTAGTTTTAGTTTGGTTTTGAGATAATCTAATTTTATTTTCGAGCTAGGATTGTCCTCATAGCTTAAATCAAGGAGAAAAAATGAAAGCATTTTTAGTATTATGTTTCGGTCTTATCGGCTTTGCATTTGCAGGAGAGAGCGTTTTTAATGGTAGTGATTTGTCTTTAGTCGTGGCTCTTTCGGTCGCAGGCGGTGTGATCGGGCTTGGTATCGCAGCACTTGGTGGTGCGATCGGTATGGGTAATGCAGCTGCTGCAACAATTTCTGGGACAGCGCGCAATCCTGGCATTGGCGGAAAACTTTTGGGAACAATGTTTATCGCGCTTGCTTTGATTGAAGCGCAAGTTATCTATACATTGGTATTTGCAATCATTGCGATTTATGGGAATCCATTTTTGCCAGAATCTAAAATGGTTGTTGATGCGTTTAAGGCATTATTAGGCTAGATTCTACCCTCTTTTGAGGGGTTTGCGCTGGTGGTGGAATTGGTAGACACACCATCTTGAGGGGGTGGCGGGGCGACCCGTGCGAGTTCAAGTCTCGCTCAGCGCACCACTTTCTTTATTCTTTTTATCATTTATTATGGAGCTATTTTTGCATTGCCGGGGTGGTGAAACTGGTAGACGCGCTAGACTCAAAATCTAGTAGGGGCAACCCTGTGTCGGTTCGAGTCCGACCCTCGGCACCACTGAATATTAACTACGGCTATTTTTTATTTACTTTTGCTTTTTGTGATGATTTTTAGTGATTGTATAGAATCTAAATCCTCTTTTTGCTTCTTTTTGCAGATTGCTTTGTTTGGTTTCATCTTGTGTTATTTTTGCGACGCACAATATAATGCGACTCACTTTGGTTTATCTTGCGCCAAACTCGCAAAACTACAAAAATAAACTAAAAATAGAGAATTTTTTACACGCTCTTTTTGTGTTTGCATAGAATCTACTAGAATCTATCGTTTTTTGTCGTCATTGCGAGACTTCCGCTAGGAAGTCGTGGCAATCCATTTTTTGACTAGATTGCTTCGTCCTGTCGTCCTCGCAATTGAGGGAGCAGGTTTATCTTTGCGTGGCAATCTATAAAAATCCACTTTTGATTTTTAGATTCTATATTGTTTTGACGCACTCTACTTGTCATGCCTTAAGCGTTAGCGTTGCAATCTAGGCTTTACTTTTGCAGACTTTATTTTTTATTTATTGCTTTTTTCTGGATTCTTCGGTTGTGCTATGGCACTTCTTAAGACATGACAAAGCGGATTCTATGGATTGCTACGCAAAATTTTCAATTTTGCTTGCAATGTCGGGGCGAGTTTGTCATTGCGAGGTGCGAAGCAACAAAGCAAAAGAGAATCTAAAATTCATTTTCTGTATTGCTACGCAGTTTTACAACTGCTCGCAATGACAAATTAGAATCTAGATTCTATGGAGATAAAAAGAGCGTGTAAAAATCCTAGATTTTAAGATGAGTTTGCAAGGGTTTGCAAGGGTTTGATAGATTGTGAAGTTTTAAAGTGAGGGGATAGAACTTCAAAGAAATAAAACTCATGATTCATTGACAAAGCGAAAAACAAATCTCGCAGCTCAAATCGCTTAAAAGCTAGATTCTAGATTCTATATATCGCAATATAAATGAAAGCTTTGCTTATTCTTTAAAGAGTGATTGTAATGCGTCAATGCCGACTTTTTGCGTTTGTGTAGCTTGTGTAGATTCTGGTTTTTCATCATTAGGTTTGCTAATCTCGTTTAGCTCGATGTCAAATCCTGTAAGCATAGAAGCAAGGCGGATATTCACGCCATTTTTGCCGATTGCTTTGCTTTTTTGATCGGCGGCGATAGAGACGATAGCCTTTTTTGCTTCTTCATCGTTTTGTGTGATTTTGACAGAAGAGATCTGCGCTGGGGCTAGAGCTTTGGCTATAAAGACTTCTGGTATTTCAGAATATTCGATACAATCGATATTTTCGCCATGAAGCTCTTTGCTTACTGCATTGATTCTCACACCTTTTGTTCCTACTGTCGAGCCGATTGGATCGATACGCACATTTGTGGAGTAAAGAGCCACTTTTGCCCGATCACCGGGTATTCTCGCGCTTTTAAAAATACACACTTCCTCATCTTTGATTTCTGGGACTTCTCTCTCAAGGAGAGCTTCAAGCATTTTTGGAGTCGTGCGCGAAAGCTCGATGTATAGCCCATCTTTACTGCTTTTTACATTTTTTAGCACACAGCTTATTGTGTCATTGATTTTAAATTTTTCGCCTTTGATTCTGTTTTTGAGTGGCAAAATAGCCCTCATATCCTCGATTTCGACAAAGGTATTTTCAGCCTTATCGATAGCGACTACTTGCCCGCTGACAATTTTACCAAGCATGGATTTGAGCTTGACAAAAAGTTGATTCTCGATTGTGCGCTGGATTTGGTATTCCAAATCCAAAAACAACGAATTCACCGCATTGCGACTCATATTTTCAAGCCCGATTTCATAATAAATCTCATCGCCGATATTGACTTCTGGCGAGCTTTGGCGCGCTTGTGTGAGAGAGATGTAATTTTGCGGACTAGATTCTAGTAATAAATCATCATCAGCGCAAATTTTTACAAGGTGGATAAGCTTAAAAGTTCTATCTTTTTGGTTTTCCTCAACGATATAATTTAGATTCTCGCCAAAATATTTTTTTGCCATTTTGATGAGTGTTTCTTTTAGCACTTGCGAAACTACAGAAGTTTCCAAGCCCTTTTCACACGCTATGAGTTCAACAATATCAAGTATTTTTTCCATTATGTTTGTATCCTTAATTTTTGAGAATATTTCTGGAGAATCTTTGAAGTTTTTGCATTATAGCAAATTTTTAAGGCAATTCTAGTTACAATGCGTCAAATTTTATTTTGGAGGCGCATACTTATGGAATTAAAATTAGCCACTATGGATATTGGGCAAACACCCAAAAAAATCACTCTTGATGGGCTTTATGAGCAGATAAGCTCGACAAATAAAGACAGCATTTTTTATTATTTTGATAGAGAAAATAGCCATAAGGAATTGCAAAAAGCAAAGACTTTCCTAGAATCTAAGGGCAAAAAAGTCTATATTGATGAGGTGCATTATGGACTTGATCCAAAAGATTTTATTTATGAATTTCACATTGTTTCAAAAATAGATTGATGAAGCTTTTTATAGAAACACTTGGCTGTGCGATGAATGAGCGCGATAGCGAGCATTTGATCGCGGAATTAGAGCAAAAAGAAGGCTATGTGCTTACTGATAGGGCAGATGAGGCAGATTTGATTTTGATTAATACTTGCTCTGTCAGAGAAAAGCCCGAGCGCAAGCTATTTTCTGAAATAGGGCAATACGCCCAGATCAAAAAGCCAAATGCCAAAATCGGAATCTGTGGTTGCACAGCAAGCCACATGGGCGCAGATATTATCAAAAAAGCTCCAAGCGTGAATTTCGTCCTAGGCGCACGCAATATCTCCAAAATCACGCAAGTAATCCACAAAGACAAAGCAGTTGAGGTGGATTTGGATTATGATGATAGTTTGTATGCGTTTGAGAGTGTGCGTAGTAGCGGGATCAAAGCATTGCTTAATATCTCAATAGGTTGCGATAAATCATGCGCGTATTGTATCGTGCCACACACAAGAGGCAAAGAGATTTCTATTCCTTCGGATTTGATCCTTAATGAAGCGCGCAAACTCGCCCAAAATGGCATAAAAGAGATTCTGCTTTTGGGGCAGAATGTCAATAATTATGGTGTGCGCTTTTCTTCAGAGCATAAGAAAATTAATTTTGCTACTTTGCTATCTGAACTCTCGCGCGTTGAAGGCATTGAGCGCATTCGATTTACTTCTCCGCACCCATTGCATATGGACGATGAATTTATCGAAGAATTCGCACGCAACAAAAAAGTATGCAAATCCATCCATATGCCATTACAAAGTGGCTCAAATAAGATTCTCAAATCAATGCGTAGAGGCTATACAAAAGAGTGGTTTTTAAATCGCGTAGAAAAAATGAAAAGCCTCATTCCCAATCTTTGCATAAGCACAGATATTATCGTGGGGTTTCCGAGTGAAGAGGAGAGCGATTTTGCCGATACTTTAGAGGTTTTGGAAAAAGTGCGCTTTGATACTTTATATAGCTTTATTTACTCAAGGCGACCTCATACTTTGGCTGATTTATGGGGAGATAAATGGAGTGTGCCAAAAGACATCGCCTCATCAAGACTTCGCACACTGCAAGCACGACATAGAGAGATTTTGCAAGAAAAAGCATCACAAGAGATTGGCAGGGTGTATGAAGTGCTGATTGAAAATACCTTTGACGATGGCGCGATGCGCTTTAGTGAAGGGCGGAGTGATAATAACAAACTTATCCACATTAATGATGAATGTCTCAAAATAGGCGATTTTGTCGATGTAGAGATTGTCAAAAATGAAGGCGGAAGCCTGTTTGGGCGCGTCAAAAGAGGCTAGAATGAATCTCAAGCAAAAAATGATTTTATTTTTTGTTCCTCGTCTTGGGTATTGTTTGGTATGGATTTTGTATGCACTTAATCGTCATCGCTTTGTGATTGATACAAATCTAGAATCTGACAATGTGATTATTGCATTTTGGCATGGAGAGATTTTGATGATGCCATTTCTGTATCGTAAATTACGCAAAAAGCCAAATGTATATATCATCGCAAGTAGCCATTTTGACGGCGGGCTCATCGCAAATATGTGCGAGCTTTTTGGTATGAAAGTGATTCGCGGAAGCACAAATTCTGGTGGCTCAAATCGTGGCGGTGTGCGCGTGCTTATAGAATCTTTCAAAGCCCTTAATGATGGCTATGATGTCGGTGTGGCAATGGACGGACCAAGGGGACCATATCACCAAGTCGCTGATGGTATGATGATGATGGCACAAAAAACAGGCAAAAAAATCACCATTTGTCGTATTTTTCCTAGCCGATATTATGAGTTTAAAACATGGGATAGATTCAAATTGCCTCTACCTTTTGGTAAAATACATTATTTTATGAATGAGGGATTCTCTATCAGTAGGGATTTGTCCTTAGAGCAGGCACGTCAAATGGTGAATGCCAAAATCAGTCAAACAGAACACAAGGAATAAATATGGGGATTTTTAGTGCAATAGTATCGCCATTTTTTAGCAAGGTGTTTATCTCGATTAATATCGATGCGTCCTCTTGTTTTATCAAGGTTTCTAGACTCAAAAACAAAACAAAAACAGAATCTTTTTTTAAAGAGTTTAAAACTATCAATGGCAAGATTCCAATGGACGCTATCAAAATCATTCGACTTTATCACAAAAAATATCCATTTACTTATATCGCTGCTATGCTAAAAACGCTCGCTCAAGGCGTGGTGTTTGACAAAAATGACAAACGCATACTCAAAGACATTAAATCAAGCCAATACCAAGTCATCGAGCAAAATGGAGTAGAGTTTTTCGCTCAAAAAGCCATGATTAAAGATTATTTAAAAAAATATGACGGAATTGGCAAGATTGATTTTTTGTTTTCGCCATTTTTGCTTATTGCTCATCACATTCAGCAAAACCCAACAGAAGGCAAAAATCTTTATGTGCTACTTCAAAGAGGCAATATCGCGCTAATGATTATGCAAAATCAAGAGATTTCTTTTTCTGGATTTTTTTTGACAGATAGCGAGGTTGAGATTGTAAGCAATAAAGATGACGGAATGAATTTTGAATTGCGTCAGTTTGATGATTTTTCGATGAATGAAGAGTTTGAGAATTTTTCAAAGATTAATTTTGATTTTTCGTTGGAGCATTTGCAGACTGATATGTTTGTCCCAAATCTCGAAGAAGATGAAAAAATCACTTATAATGATATGTCAAAAGCCCCAACTATCGTAAAAGTCATATTAGATTCTCTCAAAGAATACTACCAGAATCCTATATGCAAAGGAAGCTTTATAGAGAAGATTATTTTTTTGGACGCGTGCAAAATCGCTGATGATGCGTTTGAATTTATCTCAAAAGAAGTCATGATAGAATCTGTAAAAAGGGATTTTAATTTATCTCAAGTGCTGATTGATTTTGCTAGGGCAGAGATTGGAGAGAAATAATGAGCTTAAGTTTTATCAAGCCCCAAACCAAACACATTTTTGCAAACATCACAAAAATATGGTGGTTTTATATCGCACTTACAGCGGTTATTTTGGTCGGGTATTATATGTTTTTGCAAATAGAGAGCGCGAATTCTTTGCGACGTGTAGCCGAGTATCGCGCACTTCAAAGCAAAATCCAGCTTCAGACAAAATATCTGAATGAATACTTTGAACGCATTGTATATGAGGCGACTTTGACAAACAAAAGGCTTGATACGCACAATATCCGCAAAGAAAAGCTGCGAGATTTGCTTGAGATTATTCCTGACAAAATCACCATAAATTTCATAGAATTTAGCAATTATTCGCTCACACTTAAGGGCGTTACACCTTCTAAAGAGTTTTTTTATTTTGGGTTGCAAGCATTGCTTAAAGCAAGCTTTGGTAAATCAAGCGTGAATTTTTATGCATTGCCAAATGGGTGGTATCAATTTATCTCTCTTAGCTACATCGAGCAAGAATTAAGCCAAAGCCAAAAGAGCGATGAAAAATGATGAAGAATGATGAAAAAGCGTGATACATAAGGAAAAATAATGAAAAAAACTTGGAAAAACTTTAAAGTCCCAAATTTTAGAAATCTAGATACTGATTTAGTGCTGCACAATATGATATTTGTGGTGATTTATATTGGCGCGATTTTGATGTTTTTTAGCTATATGCTCTGGCCACTGATTTTGGATTTTAAGGTCAAATACATCGAGGAGAGAAAGCAAAATCTCATTCTTACAGAAGTCCAAAAAGATTTTGATAGCTCAAAAGATAGGCTCGTTTGGCTTCTTACAAATAACAAATCTCTTTTGTCGCGACTCAATAATGCCAAATCGCAAAACATTATCACAGATTTGTTGGCGCAGTATTTTAGCAAAAAGTCTATGCGCTTGCTCTCTTCTCACATCGATGAGGAAAGCCAAATCAAAACCACCCTCTATCAGATACAAGTCCAGACGGAGGATATAGGCAAGTTTTGGGAGTTTATCACTGCGCTTGGAGAGAGTGATACAAGCATTATTATCTCGCTTCCTGTGCAAATCCAAAAAGCCAGCATGCAATCTAGAATCTATGATATTGTTTTCAATGTAGAGACAGCACATAATGTTTATAAGCTCAATCCTGAGATAAAGCAGATTGTAGATTCTGCGTTGCGTAAGAAATAGCTTTTATTTTTGTAGAATCTTTATCTCTAAAGTATATGCGTCTTATACAAAAGCTCGACACTTGTAACAATCAGCGCAAAAGCATAAATCCAAAGAAGTGCGATTCTATGGATTTTGGCTGAGGCTTTGTGGATAAGATAAATGCCAATACTCACCCCGACAATTGATGAAAGCCCGATGTATATTCCGATACGCATTATATCGTGATTGATAATCCCTGAGCCATACAAAGACGCCACGCCAGAGACTGATGAAAAAATCACAAAAAACAGCGAAAGTGGCACGACTTTTTTGGAATCATACCCCAAATAATACCCCAAAATAGGCGCGATAAGAAGCCCACCACCGATACCTAAAGAAATAGCAAAAAATCCTGTGAAGACGCCAGCTCCTATGAGAATGGCATTTTTTTGAATGCGATTTTGAATAGGTGGAGTTTGGCTTATTGTGGGTTTGATTTTGAATGCGAAACGATAAAATGAAAAAAATGTAAGCACCAAAAATAGCCCACCAAGCGCAACTTCGCTTAAGAGATTATGGATAAGCCCGCTAAAGCTCGCCCCAATAAGCCCGCCCAATCCTATGAAAATACCATCTCTAAGATCAAGGAGATTTTTTTTGTAATTGAGAATTGAGCCAAAGATTGATGAAAACACCATTTGGATAATCGAAATCCCGATAGCATGGTGGATAGGCAGTCCAAACGCAAACATAGCCGGCACAATGATAGTCCCACCGCCGATACCAAAAAACCCAGCCGCAATCCCAGAAATAAGCCCCAGCGCGATAAATCCTATAATCTCATACTCCATTGCTATCCTTTGTTGTCCTTGCTTGTGAAAGTAGAGCGTATTGTATGATATTTTGCATAAAATTATCAATGATTTTGCGCTTTGTGCCATTGCGTATATAAAGCTAAGGATTACTCCATAAACAGCCTCAAACTTTATCAGTGCTAAAGTGAGAATCTATAAATCATCATTCTAAGGCTTTGCAAAACTAAAGAATCCTAGAAAATTTTGTCATTGCGAGTAATCGTGAGGTCGCGTGGCAATCCATAGAATCTAATCGTCATTTTAACTTTTTGATTTTAGATTCTATGCAAACACAAAAAGAGCGTGTAAAAAATTCTCTATTTTTAGCTTATTTTTGTAGTTTTGAAAGCTTTGGCGCAAGATAAAACCAAAGTGAGTCGCACTATATTGTGCGTCGCAAAAATAACACAAGATGAAACCAAACGAAGCAATCTGCAAAAAGAAGCAAAAAGAGAGGATTTAGATCACATGTAAATATGTAAATGAGAATCTAGAATCTATACTCTAGCCCTAGATTCCCGCCTATATAATGCGCGCCGACCAAAGCACTTTTATAAAACCCGCTTACCTGCATAGAGAGATTGCGCGTGAAATGCCAACTTCCGCCAAGATTGAGTGCGATTTTGTGCGTGTATGGCGATGCGAAATGCAAAGGATTATCAGCCACATATAGCGTAAAATCCTTATGAGAATCCGCCAATGTCCGCTCATATCGCGCATCGACAAAAAGATTAAAATCTAAGTTTGGATACAGATCATAGCGCACGCCAGCCACAGCGTCCAAAATATACGCCAGATACGATGACGCCTTAAATTGCAGTAATTCAGAATCTGTAATGGCATTTTGGATATTGAGGTATTGATTGAGCCCGATATATGGCTTCAATGCGCTATGTCGCCACTTTAAGCGATAGCCCAAGCTAGAATCTAGCGCGATTTGATACGCGCCAAACTTCGCATTTGAAGCCAGACTCAAAGCCCCCACTCCACTTGCGTTAAACGCGCTATCAAACGCACCACCCATAGCATACAGCCTAAGCCCTATCTCAACCCTGCCAAACCTCATCATATCAACAACATTCACACCAAACAAAGAAGCCCGCACTTCCGAGCGCGCGTTGGTTTTGGCATTTTGTGTGCCACTTTGAGCTGCATTACTTTGAGTGCTTGCATACGCATAGCTCAAAGTTGCGATGAGATTGTGATTTAAAGCACTAAACCCCCCTCTGATACACAATCCACCAATCCTGCCAAAGCCAATGCTAGAGCCAAGATTACCAGAGCCAAATAGCATATTGCCAAATCCACTCACCTCAATCCCGCTATAACCGCGATTTGCGCGATATTGCGTATAAGAGTTTGCATAAGAATTTCTACTTATAGAAACATTTGTGTGCGAGTTTGTCAAAGGATTCACATAAAAATTTGCATAAAAACTTGTAGGCTTAATCTGCTCTTTGAAGCTATCAAACATCACAAATGGCGCAAGCACAAACTGCCCATAGATTCCAGAATCTAGCGCGCTCGTTAGGCTTGTAATGTCGCTTGTCCCGCCAGAAGTATAAAGCGTCTCAAACCTAGATTCTAGCGCGCTTACAATCGCTCTGTCATTGACACTAAATGCGCTTTTAAGGCATTTATTGCGCTATCATTGCGTGTGAGGTTTAGCGTATTGCCATTTAAGCTCGCATTGACAAATCCATTGCCCCAAGCATTCAAAAGTCCAATCGTCGCATCGCCCTTGATAGCGGAAGTGCTAAGGGCGTAATTGCCAAATTTCGCGCTTGCAATATCCACAAAAAGCTTGCCATTATTTGTGATGTTATTTGAGATCAGCTACCCTAGATTCCTACTAGAATCCGCCCCTATCACAATGCTAGAATTCGCGCTATTTTCTATCACGCCCGCACTCACGCTCCCGCCATAAATCAGAATCTGCGAGCCATAGACATTGCCCTTAGAATCTGTAATGCCCGTGCTTGTAAGCTTGCCTGTGATCGTGATACTTCCGCCATTATTGATGATATGCCTGTCTCCGCATTCATCGACATCACAAGGGTTAGGGTTAGGGTAAGGGTTGTCATTTTGCCATTTTCCACCATTTAAGAGATTTCCATTGATAGGGATTGTGCCAGCATTATTTGTCAAAATATCTGTGGCGGGCTTATTGGTATTCACAAGAACCTCTTTTCCAGTCAGATAAATTGTCGCATTTGCTGTGCCGATGTCCCAAGTGCTTGCATTGTTGGTTATGTTATTTTCAAATGCCACAGATTCTGAAGTAATAGTAAGCGTAGAATTAACTTGTTTGAAGTTGTCCTTGCATAGTAAATTTATTACCGCTCCAAGAAAAAGTGCTAGAATCTAAAAGTATAAAGCTATTTTTAAATCCTGAAAAAATACTTGTTGCCAAATCCCCATTAAAAACCAAAGACGCATTATTAAGCCTAAAATAAGTTGTGTCCCTCCGCTGTTGCCTACATTAAGATTTTGAAAGTCATTTATCACAAGTCCTGTATTTGCATTGAGTGTGAGATCATGAAAGCCTATTTGTGTAAGGAGACTTTCATTATTAGGATTGACACGATTTAGCGTAAGTAGAGCTAGAATTTGAAAGCGTAAAATTACTACTTTTAAATTCACATCATACATTGCTACAAGCAGTAATTGCCTTATGCACTCCATCTCTGCCATTGAGCGTATAAGAGTATGGCAGACTTCCTGTGAAGTCCGCATACAAGCCACGCGCAATGATCGTGCAAAAGACAATCAAATAAAATACAGATGTAGTTGTTTTCATAAGCCAAATTTTATCAAAAAGAATATTGCATATCACTAAAGTAGCACACAAAAAGTGCTGAATGTTTTGTGTAGATTCTGTGGAGATTAAGTGGATTATAACGCTACCACTTAAGAATGACGAAATAACAAGTCGCGATGACAAACAAAGTCAAAATGACAAATTTAGATTCTTATGGATTGCCACGCAAGGATAAACCTTGCTCGCAATGACAAACTCGCCTAGTCATTGCGAGGTTTCCGCTAGGAAGTCGTGGCAATCCATAAGAATCCACTTTTAGAATCTCGATTCAAATGCCAATTAAATACCAAAACTAATGTATCAAATCGCAACGCAATACAACAAAACAAAATATTACACACAACACAACAAGTTGCAAATGCAACTATCAAAACTATCAAAAGCACTTATGTCTCGCATTTGCTTCTTTAAGAAACACAAAACACATTACACGATACGGTTTGCCTTTATAAAGCATTTTTAAGGTTTTTTTTACTAGAATCACAGCGCATTATTTAATCCAAATTCAAACCGCAAGGAACAAAGGAAACAAATGAAAAAGTTACATTATCTACATTCTGGAATTTGTGCATTTCTTCTTTCAGGTATGCTTCTTTCTTTTGGTATGGCTGATGAAAAAGCCCTTCAAAAGCAGATTAATGATCTTGAAGACCGACTTGATGAAGTCGAGACAAAAGCAGAATTAAGCAAAGTCAAATTTGGGCTTGATTTCAATACTTCGCTTAATAACTTTATGACTAATCAAAACAACACAACAAGATTTGAAAACGCACGACTTATGCTTGGTGTCTATCTCAATATGAACGCCACTATCGGTAAATACGCGAAATTCACAGGTCGCCTCTCGATGACAAAGGCATTTGGCGATTTGGATCTTGGCTATCCACTTGCAGGCTCTATCGGCACACTTGATGCGGGTAGAGGTGTAGCTGGCGGTGCGGCTATCTATGTAGAGAGAGCGTATGTGGATATTTTTATGGGAAGCAAATTCGCGCTTACACTTGGACGACTTCCTGCTACTGATGGTCCGGGCGCAAACCTTCGCAATGGCTCAGCAAGAATGAGCACTTATCCTGCGCTTGCGGTAAATGCACTTGGCGATGGTGGGGTGCTTACTTATAAGCCTTATAGCAATGCCGCACTTCGTGTCGGATACTCAAAAGTCTATCAGCCACTCGCGCTCAATAGCGATTATGCGGGCGGAAATATCTTTGGCACAGCGGGCGTAAAAGATGCAAATTTGTATTTTGCTGCGTTTGAGACGCCATTTTTGCCAAAAAGCTTCGGGACAAATCTCTTTATGCTTACTTATGTAAATCTTAGTAATTACTCCGCACCTAAAGTCCAAGTCAGTTCTACACAGACAATCCCCGCACAAGATGTAGGAAATATGAATTACATCAACTTGCATTTAGAAAACGAAAAAATGCTTGGAAGTGGGTTTAACTGGTTTATCTCTGCGTCATATTACATCGGCACTGATGGCAAGACATCAACTCTTGCTGCAACGCAAGCAGCAAATGGCAATACTGCTGCAATACAAACTCTTCTGCAAAGCCCATTTACACGATTTGCTAATGAAAATGCGTTTGCTATCCATGCAGGCGGACGCTATGATATAGGCAGACACTTTAAGCTCGGCTATGAATACTTCCATGGAAGCAAATACTGGTATGCATTCTCAAGAGTAAGTATCAACGATCCGCTCAACTTCCGACAAACACGCGGTAATGTGCATGATGTATATGCGATTTGGCAAATCGACTTGTATCAGTTTTTCCGCCTAAGCTATACTGCACAGATTCGCAACTTTGAGGCAGCTGAATTACCAGCAGTTACGCGAGCTACCGATCAAACAACGCATAACATCGCTTTAGCGTATTTACTTAGATTCTAATAAAGGAGTTTTGTATGAAAAAATTTGCTCTACTTGTAATGATGGCATTTATTCCGAGTTTGGTTCTTGCTGATTGTGCATCATTGATGAAAAAATACGACGCTCCTGATCCAGAATCTAAAACAATGGGTCAGATCTCACGCTGGATAGAAAAAAAAGTAACAGATAGCAATGATGCAAAAGAGCTTGAAAAATGCATGATCGCAAAAGCTGCTGACAATCCAAATAAAGCACAGGTCGCAGGTCAATAACCAAGGAGGGTTTATGTCAAAATATAGTGCTAAGATCGAGGGGAGACTAAGCACTCTAAAAAGCCTTAGTCTTTCTAGCAAACTCAACATAGGATTGACGACTCTATCGGCTCTTATTGTGCTTTTGACGCTTGCATTCTTTGGATTTAAATCCACTTTTTCAAATTTCGTGGAACATGAAGAACAAAGTATGAAAGACATTCAAAAAAGCTTTGACGCTCTCAATGGACTCTCCACACGCGCTACCGATCAATTCTCGATAATGAAAAACCACATCAATGAAACCAAGCAAACAATGAATACTTATGAGGAGCTTATCGAGCAGTTTGAATTTATCGGGCAAATCAATGCAAAACTTATCAAACTTCTCACAAATCCGGGTGATAGCAACAATAAAAATATTATCTTGCAGATGACAAAAAGCTGGAATGAAAGCTTTATCAAAAAAGATGAGAATCTTAAAAATTTCTACCCCAAAATAGCCCAAGCATTAGAGATCCAAAATATCCCAATGCTTTGCATGAGATTGGAGGGGTATTTTGAGGAGATTTATTCGATTTTGATTGATCGCATTTATGACACGACAAGTGGCATAAACAAAAAACTTGATAGCTCATCAAAAAATATCCAACAAATCAGCGAAAGCTTAAGCCAAAACTCAGCCTCACTCTCTGGTGTCATCGGCAATCTCAAAAAAATTGATTCTATCCGCGATTCTGCATCAAACCAATCAGTTTTTATTTTATTTATGCTTCTTATCATCGTAGCGATTACAGCAATGACAATGTTTGTGATATTTAGGATTCTAAGACGATTTAAAGAGGATTCTCAACAAGTCGCAACTTACCTCAAAGATGTAAGCAAAGGTGGCGATAAATTGCGAGCTGGCGGGACATTGAGACTTGGCAGAAGTGAAAATGATGAGCTATATATCGTAAGTCTTTTTATCAATTCATTTATCGACAAAATGAAGCAAACTATCGAAGTAGCCGGGCATACGACAGAAGAAATCGTCCGACTCAATCAATACATCTCTGATCTCAAACACAACATAGATAACATTGTCGTGCGCACCAACAAAAACACACTCACAGGAAATAGTATCATTAAGGATTTGGATTCTAATATCGAGCTTGCGAGTGCTTCACAAGGCAAAATCACAGAGAGCAAAAACTATCTTGATGATACAAGCAACAATATCTCAGCCCTCCTTGAAGAGCTTAGTAACACGGTCAAAAGCCAAGATGAGCTCAACAAAAAGCTCCAAGAATTAAGCGATAGTATCATGCAAGTCAAAGATGTCTCGCTCCTTATCTATGATGTGGCAGACCAGACAAACTTGCTTGCGCTTAATGCAGCGATCGAAGCGGCGCGTGCGGGCGAGCATGGAAGGGGATTTGCAGTCGTGGCTGATGAGGTGCGAAAGCTTGCAGAATCTACACAAAAAAGCCTACAAGAAATCGAATCACGCATTAATCTTGCTATGCAAAATCTAGGCGATATAAGTGCTGCGATGACGCAAAACTCTCAAACTTTCTCGGATCTCTCGCATGAAGCGGATACTTCCAAACAAAGTATCACAACGATCCAAGACTTTATGCTTGAAGTGGTGCAAAACACTAGCGAGCAGTCAAAAAGCTCAATCGCGATCACAAAGCAAACTCGCGGTATCATAAATGAGCTTAACGAAATCGATCAGCTTTTGTTTAAATCATCAGAAGTAATCAAAACAGTTGTCGAACGTTCTGAAAAACTCAAAGAAAATGATGCGATACTTAGCAAAGTTATCAATGGATTTTAGAATTTAGATTCTAATTTCCATGTGATCTAAATCCTAGCTTTTTGGTAAATTTTGCGGATTGCATCGGTTCTCTTAATTAGCGACGCACGAAAAGTGCGACTCACTGCTAAACTTGCAAAGCTACAAAAATAAGCTAAAAATAGAGGATTTCTTTACGCGCCATTGTGTTTGCATAAATTCTAAAATCTAAAAATTAAAAAAAGTCTAGAATTTCTTAATGCTTGCTTGTGTTTGCATAGAATTAAAACTTGTCATTACTTGAGTGAGTGAAACGAACGAAGAATCCAAATCCAAACTGGAATCTATTTTAGATTTTGTATTAGATTTTTACTGGATTCTTCGCTAACGCTTAAGACATGACGGGTAAGAGTGCGTCAAAACAATATAGAATCTAGATTCTAAAACTTAAAAAATGGATTGCCATGCAAAATTTGAAAATTTTGCTCGCAATTGAGGGGGCAGGTTTGTCATTGCAAGGACAATAGGACGAAGCAAAAGAGAATCTAAAACTCATCATAATTACCACGCAATCTTACGATTACTCGCAATGACAAAATTTTCTAGGATTCTTTAGTTGTTGCAAAGCTTTAGAATAATGATGAAGTGGATTCTTATATATTGCCACGACTTCTTACGAAGTCTTACAATGACGATTCTTTTTTGGATTACAACGCTTGTGCTTAAGTAATGACGATTTATTTTATAGATTGGCATTTAATTCTATGAGAGTAAAATCCTGCCTATAAGTTTTATTTTTTGAATTATGTGAAGATTTGACAAAAGAGTGATTTTGATGTATTTAGTTTTTTCTTTGTTGGAGAGAAATTCTAAATATAGGCTTGTTGCAGAGAGGATAATATTGTTTTTTGACATAATGAGTGCGAACATTTTTTCAATATTGAGTTCTCGCCTAAACAGATAAGCATTATCAAATGTTTTGCCATAATGATTGTTTGTTGAGTGTATGCGGTATTTGATCCCATATATATCAAGATATCCTATGTTTGCTCCCACTAAGCTTGCGCCCCAGATAATACAATCATCAGCCCTAATCCGCCAATCACCCTCCAAATCCAGAGGTAGAATCTTCTCTAAGATAGATTTTTTTATGCTTATGCTAGATGTTGAGTTGCCTAAATATTCTTTGAGAAAGTATGCCTTATACAGCCCAAATCCCAAAATTGATTTTTTGTATGGTGATTGTGGTTTGTAAGTGCTATTATCGGGTAGTAAATGCTCATTATTGCAGAATGCAAATTCAACATCTTTGTGTTGTGTATAAAATTCAACGCATTGAAGCATATAGTTTTTATTCATCACATCATCAGCATCAAGAAAAAACACAATGTCAATATCTTTATTGAGTGCCTTAAATCCGGCGTTAAATGCACTAAGTTGTCCGCCATTTTCTTTACTGATGACTTTGACTCCTGTAAGAGATGAGATTGTTTGGAGTGAATTATCGCTACTTCCATCATCAACAATGAGTATTTGGAGATATGGGTAATTTTGATTTTGTATAGATTTTACGCATTCTTTGATATATTTTGCATAGTTATAATTACTGATAATAACTGCGACTTTTGGAAGATTGTGGCTTGTCATTTAGGGTGCTTTTTGATTTGGGTAAGTTCGTCTTGGCTAAAAAACCATGACCATTCTTTTGCCTCTATCACTTTATATTGGTGTTGTGAATAGAATCTAGGATTTGTAGTTGGGGATTTAAGCTTGATTGGCTTTATAGCATTTGACCCAAATTCATCGATAAAATCACAATAAAATCCATCACAAATAGCCTTTATATCGCATTGATTGCATTTGGAATGATAAATTTTATGTTTTGAGATATTGTGCATGATTTCTTTTTGTTCGAAATAAAAGCATTCTACTTTTGAATATTGGTGGGTTTTGTCATAATTTTTGGCATTTGGCGTATAGTGTTTCATCTTGTCAAATATAGGCTTTTGATATGACAAAATCGGGGCATATGATTTAAAGCGTAAAGGCACAAAAGGTAAAAGCAATGATTTTATCCATTGAAGTTTTTCTTTTAGTGTCGATGAGCGATAGATTCTTGATATTTTAAATCTTGAGAGATAGTAGATTGTTCGTCTTGGCTCAATTGGTGATTTGGCTTGTCGTTGTGCAGGTCTATCAACCCACAATCGTGAGCTTGCTTCCCATTCGTGATTATCATAAAGCATTTGATCGCTGTTTTGGATATTTTTACGATATTTTTCACTCACTACACAAAAAGGTAAAAATCTCAAATTCACTTCGATATTAAGATTCTCAAGTTTGTCAATGATTGGCTCTAATTTTTGAGCGATAATGTCATAATATGGAATCTTATGGGCTTGTCGGAGTATTTTTTGATCACCAGTGTTATTATACGCTATAAAATTTACAACCCTCGCATTATATTGGATTGCCAAATCAGCGATTTGCTCCATTTCGTCTATGATTTGGTTTGTGAGGACTGCATTGACTCGTATTGGGATTTGAAGTTTTTTGAGATTTTCTAAGGCTTTTTGTTGTTTTTCAAAAGCATTTTTGCTTCCTACGACCTTATTGTAAGTCTCGCCAATACCTTGTAACGATATTAAAAAATCATAGATTCCAGCAGTTTTGAATTTTTGTGCAAACTCAAAATTACTCAAAGTTATGCCATTTGTGATGAGCGTTGGCTTTAGCCCAATTTGATTGCAGTATGAAATCAACTCAAAGATATGCGGATAAATTGTTGGCTCACCACCTTGTATATCAATGCTATTGAGTCCATATTCCTCTACAAAAATCTTACACATTGTTTTGGCTTTTTCTAATGTAAAAAATGCGTGTTCGGGGTGATTTTTGTCAGCAATGCGTTCGGCAAAGTAGCAAAAAAAGCAGTTAAGATTACAAGTTTGTCCAAGCCATATAACAGCCCTACGAGTGGGGAGTTTTTTAGTTGTAAGGCAGAAATCGTTATGAGCGAATTTAATAAGTGGGATTTGAGATTTATGAGTGTTGTTCTCTGCCCCCCCCCCCTTCACTTATATGCTTATGATACATATTCATTTTATTCCTTTGTCATTAAAATCTCTAAATATTAGCACCATATCGCTAAAACTTACTTTAATTCATTATTTGAATCCAAATTTATTTTTGATTTTTTGGTAGATAAATTTATGAGGTGCAAACAGGGCGGATTTTATGTTGGTTATGCGATCATCGAGCGTTTGGAGGCTTTGGCTTAGGGCTTTGGCATAAGAGATGAAATCTGTATCAGCGATTTTTGATTTGAGCTCTTGAAGCTCTTGTGCGAAAGCTGGGGTTTTGTCCGCCATTTTCCACCATTGCTCGCGAAAGTAAGATTCTACAAAAGGCTTAAAATCAAAATCAAGCACGCTATAAGCGGACGCCCAAGGCTTAGGGCAGCAGCAATAATGAATGATTTTGATATTAGCAAGCGAGGCTTGATAGGTGTCGATTGAAAATTTGCAGATGTTTTGCGCGGGGGTTTTGAGTCGTGCGTTGTGATTTGCTATCATCATAAAGTAAATAATAAAATTCCATTTTGGCTCTAGCTTTGTGGTGTTGTCGCCGATAATCGCATTTAAAATATCTTGATCGCGAAATCGTGTTGCATAGGTATTTAAAAAATCCATGCATTGCTGTTGTATGTTTTGCTTTCTCCATTCTTTGAGATTGATAAGCATACAGCCTGAATTAAAATACGCGTATGGATTGGGGTATTTGAAGTCTTTTGTGTGTGGGCGGATAGCCTTAAATGGCTCTGTTGCAATAGTCGGATCAAGCACAACTCCAGCAAAAGTGCTACCTAAATCCATCTCAAAGAGTTCGCTTATATCTGAAAGTGTGAGCATATCGACATCAAGATATAGGCATATATCAAGATCTTGAGGCAAAAATTGAGCGAGTAAGATTCTGCAATATGCAAGCTTATTTGTTCCTTGTCTTGCCCATTGCGGCATACCTTCAGAATCAAAAATAGAAATATCTACATAATGAATGCGTATCTCACAAGGAAAAATAAGCGAGAGTTCATTTTGGAGGATTTGGAGTTTGTCTTTGGTAGGCTTTGAGATATTATCAGTTAAGATGTGAAAGCAGTATTTGCCCCCCCCCCAACCGAGATTTTTGAGGCTTTGTTGGCTCTTTTTTATGTGTATTTGTAATTATGCTTGTGATAAGCACTGCTGCAAATTTGATATACCCTTCATTTGCGTTCAAACAGATATGATACATTATTGCTCCTTTTTGTAACTTTTAATAGAATCCAAAACGCCATTGATGAGCTTTGGGGCGTTTTCTTCGCCATAGATTTTGGCAAGCTCAATGGCTTCATTGATGATGATAGGTGTGTCAGTTTGGGTATAGATAAGCTCATAGACGCCAAGTCGTAGGATACTTTTTTCGATTCTGCCCAATCGCGAAAAATCCCATTCTTTGAGATGAGATTTGATGAGTTCATCAATTTGCGGAAGGCATTGCGTGATGCCATTAAATAGACAAAGCGCGAATTCTTGTTGTTTGTTGCGGATTTTTTTTTCTTCAAGGATAGTGATCGCGCTTTTTTTTATGTCGTCATTGCCTATCTCATACCCATACAAAAGCCCAATGACAGCCTCTCTGGCTTGTGTTCTTGTCGCCATTAGATTTTGAGTGCTTGATAGAGGCTTATGAGTTCTATGAGTGCATTCATCGCTTCAAATCCTTTGTTGCCCGCTTTTGAGCCTGCGCGCTCGATCGCTTGCTCGACATTATCAGTCGTAAGCACGCCAAAGCTCACAGGTGTGGTGTATTTGAGCGTGGCATTGGCAATGCCTTTTGTCGCTTCAGCACTCACATAATCAAAATGCGGTGTCCCGCCTCTAATGATGACGCCTAGAGTGCAGATTCCGCTGTATTTTTTGGTGGCTAGGATTCTATCAAGCACAAATGGAATCTCATACGCGCCCGGCACTAAAATGAGATCGAGATTTTTTTCATTGCCTCCGTGTCTCAAAAAGCTATCTTTCGCGCCTTCGATTAGCCTATCGCTGATGATGTGATTAAACCTCGCGCAAACGATTGCGATTTTTTCTGATCCTTGAAGTAGGATTTTGCCTTCAAATGTATTCATTTTTGCTCCTTTATAAGAATTTATGTTTAAAAATTTATAGTGTGGAATGCATTTTTGGAGAATGCATATTTAGAGAATGTGTTTTTGCACTGGTAGAATCTAAATGCAAGGCATCTTGGATCGCAAAAAGCTGCTTTATGAGCGGTTGTAGCTTATCAAGCGGAATCATATTTGACCCATCACTAAGCGCATTTGTAGGATCATAATGCGTCTCGATAAAAAACCCATCAACCCCCACAGCCGCCGCAGCTTTGGCTAAATATGGCGCAAAATAGCTCTCTCCGCCACTTTTTCCACCCGCACCGCCGGGCATTTGCACGCTATGTGTTACATCAAAAATCACCGGCGCAAATTCCCTCATAATCACAAGCGATCGCATATCAACGACAAGATTCCCATAGCCAAAGCTAGCCCCGCGCTCTGTGAGGCAGATTTGATGTTTTTTGGATTCTGCAAAGATTGCTTCATTATCGCTAGTATCGATATTATCACTAGCATTGCTACGCGTTTTTATCGCTTTTAGCACGCTATATCGCATATCTTTTGGGTTCATAAACTGCCCTTTTTTGATATTTATGGCTTTATTTGTCTTTGCCACAGAGACGATTAAATCCGTCTGGCGACACAAAAAAGCCGGAATCTGAATCACATCAGCCACTTGGGCGATTGCTTGCGCTTGGGTGGATTCGTGAATGTCTGTGATGATTTTGTAGCCAAATTCTTTTTTGATCTCATCAAGCGCGCGCAATCCCTCATCAAGCCCGGGTCCTCGATAGCTCTCAAGGCTTGTGCGATTCGCCTTATCAAAGCTTGCTTTGAAATAAAAATCAATCCT
This sequence comes from Helicobacter fennelliae, assembly GCF_900451005.1. Classification (NCBI taxonomy): domain Bacteria; kingdom Pseudomonadati; phylum Campylobacterota; class Epsilonproteobacteria; order Campylobacterales; family Helicobacteraceae; genus Helicobacter; species Helicobacter fennelliae. Next base: position 209,444 of record NZ_UGIB01000001.1, on the reverse strand, counting down.
TTTATCCTCGTGAAATACCGCCAAATCATGCGCGATTTTTCGGAGTTGCTCTTTGCTCTCAATCACGCAAGGTCCGCAAAATAAAATCATTTCTCCTCCTTTAGCTTTTGTGTTTGTTGGCATTGTGTGATCTCATCTTGAAGTTCTTGCATTTCTTTGTTTTCAAGAGAGTTGTTTTGTGAGAGTCTGAGTCGGAGTGTTTTGTTAAATTCTGTGAGATTGTCTTTTAGAGATTCTGATGTGCCATCAAGAAATTCTCGAAGTTTTTGATAATCTTCTTGCGTAAAAGAATCACCCCAAAACTCTGGATCATAATGCGCAAGCTCTGGGCAGATAAAATATCTCTCTTTTTCTTTTAAAGCTTGGCTTAGTTTTTGTCCCATAGGGGTTTCAAACATTTCTATGAGTTCATCTGTGTGCTTAGGATTAATCGTGCTAAGGGCTTCTTTGAAAAGAATATCGCCTTTTTTGATATTGTTATTCATTTCTTTATAAAGATTTTTCCAAGTTTTTTGGGCTTTTTTGCTTAGGCATTGTGAGATTTCTGACATTTTTGCTTCAGTGTATTTTATATATTGGGTAGTGTTTTGTATCCATATAGGAGCATTGAGTTTGTCAAAAAGCACATTGATTTTAGAATCTAAATCTTTAGATTCTGGTGTGGAATCTGTTTTTGCATTGAGTGCAGTGGTAGCTATGAGGATCATTATAGAGCAGAGTAGTTTTTTCATTGTTTTTCCTTTATTGTTTTTTTTCTTTATTATGTGAGATTGGTTTGAATTCGCGTGAGATGAGGTTGTAGTTTAGAATCTCGCCTGTCTCAATGATATAATACCAACCATAAATTCGTAGCTCGCCTCTATCAAATCTCTCCTCGACAAATGGATAAGTCATTAGATTTTCTAATTGCTGTTCGATATTGATTTGCTCTGTGAGCCAAATTCGTTTGGATTTAGAGTTTGGCTTGAGTGATTCGACTTTTTGTTTTACAGGATTAAGAAGACTTATCCATTTTTTGACATAGGGCGTTTGCTCAAGCTTTGTCGGAGGCTCATAAATCGCCGCACACGCGCCACAATTACTATGCCCGCAAATGATGATGTTTTGTATCTCTAAAATCGTGAGTGCGTATTCGATCGCTGCTGTTGTCGCTAGATAGCCTTCGCGCAGGGTTTGAGACTCTTTATAAGGAGGGACGATGTTGCCGATATTACGCACAACAAATAAATCGCCCGGCAGGGTATTGGTGATGAGATTTGGCACGACACGAGAATCTACACAAGAGATAAAAAGCGTGTGCGGTTCTTGGTGTTTTTTGAGGCTTTCATAGAGATCTTTATGCGCGTTAAAGTCCTCTTCTTGAAATTTTATTGCCCCTTCAAACAATTCTTTCATCTTAGCTCCTAAGAAATAAATGTCGCATTTTACACTTTAAAGATTAAAAATGAGATTATGAAGTGTTGAGATTTGAGTATATTTTAGATTTTGGGGTGTGAATTTGCTTGCGTTTTATCGCATTTAGACTATAATGTAGAATTTAACAAAAGGGGCATTACAATGGATAAAATGTTGGGATTTGGAGTAGCGGGGAATTTCGCAAATCATCTCGAGCAGGCAGGAGAAGCGTGTGATTTTGCGCAGATTGAGGGAGAGGAAGAAAACGCGCCAAAAGGGCTTTTTCCGTTTTACATTCCTCATAATGAGGGGTTTTTGGGGAGATTTTGCTATGACAATCACAAAATAATCCTACCCAAAAACCAGTCATTCAATATCCAAGCAGAGCCAGAAGTAGGGCTTGAATGCGAGATCATCTATCAAGACAATCATATCAAATCAATCCAGCCTAAATTTTTTATGGCGTTTAATGATGTCTCAATTCGCAATGACAAAAACGCAAAAAAACTCTCGCAGAAAAAAAATTTTTCAAGCGGCTCAAAAGCGATAGGGCAAAAAATAGCACTTGATGTGTTTGATGTGGGCGGGATTTGCGATCGCTATTCAATCGCTTCATTTGTCGAGTCGCAAGGTGTGATGGAATCATATGGCGAAAAAAGCGAGCTTGTAACTTATAGTTATTTTTATACCAAATTGCTTGATTGGATCGCAAGAAAGCTCAATACGCAGGAGGATTGCGGGGTTTTGGAGAATCTTTGGCACTTCATACAAGAGGCACGATACCCAAGCAAAGCGATTTTTGCAGTCGGTGCGACGCGCTACACGCCAAAAAACGAGCATAGATTTTTGAAAAATGGCGATAAAGTCGCAATCATAGTCTATAACCACACAAAATACACATTTGATGATATACAAGAAATCGCTAAGCACAGAAAAAATGGCTTAGCTGATATGTCAGTGATTTATCAAGATGTTGTGCAGGGGTAGATTCTAGATTCTATTTTCCATAGATTCTAAATCCTAGCTTTTAAGTGATTTGAGCTACGAGATTTGTTTTTTGCTTCGTCAATGAACTACATGTTCTATTTCCTCGCTCAAAACTTCACAATCTATCAAGCCCTTGCAAACCCATCTTAAAATCTAGAATTTTTTACACGCTCTTTTGTGTCTGCATAGAATCTATCTTTATTGTCATGTCTTAAGGAGTGCGTATGCACGACCGAAGAATCCAGAAAAAATAAAGTTTGCAAAGGACAAACCTTGCTCGCAATGACAAGCCTGCCCAATCAATTGCGAGGACGATAGGACGAAGCAATCTAGTAAAAAATGGATTGCCACGACTTCTTGCGAAGTCTCGCAATGACAATTTCTTTTTGGATTCTTCGCTGTCGCTTAAGATATGACAATAAAAATGACATAGATTCTAGAATCTATACAAATACAAGAGGCATTTAAGAAATCCTCTATTTTTAGCAGATTTTAGGGTTGTGTAGAAATTTTTAGACAAGCAAAAATACAAAAAAGTGTAACATTAAGCGTTCATCGCAGGCTAAAAATTTCAAACTCCCTGAAATATGCTAAAAAGAGAGGATTTAGATTCTATAGAAATACAATGGCGCGTAAAGAAATTCCAAAATTTAAAGGAATTTTGAGGTTTGCAAGGTAATAAGGCAATAATTTTGCTTGCTTTGGTGTTTATATTAATGCTTTTAATATCTTTAATACATTAAATCCACCAAAATACCAAAGACACTTAAGGCGCATCAAGTGTTACTTTAAGCAAAGCCAAGCATAGCTAAAGGAGTGCGTGGCAGAGCGTTTTTTTTTTTTTTTAAATGGGGCTATTTTTTGGGATTAGCCTCATTGACTTTTATTTTGCGTCCCATAAATTCTGTATTATCAAGGCTGCTGATAGCTTTTAGTGCGCTCTCATCGTCCATTTCGATAAAGCCAAACCCCTTTGGTCTACCTGTCTCTCTGTCGTTAATGAGTTTGACAGACTCTACTTTGCCAAATTGTGTAAATAAATCAACTAAATCCTGATTTGTCGCAGAGTAAGCGAGATTTCCAACATAGATACTTTTCAAATTATTCTCCGTTTGAATGTTTTGCTTTAATTTGTCATCATTGAGTCAGAAGGCGAAGAATAAAAGGTTCTAAGAGTCCAATCTCAAAGGTTTCATCTCAAAGTTGTTAATCATAAGCTTTTTAAGCTTAAAGTTTCTTAAAATTATTCATTGCGTAGAACGCTTAGAGAATCTATTTTTGAAGCTTGTCTGGCTGGATAATATGATGAGAGGCATACGATGATGATCGCGCCGATGATTGTCGCTACAAAGTCAAACAACGACAAATCAAGCGGAAGCTTATCTGTGCCATACACATCAGCAGGCAGGCTGATGATAGGAAAAGTATCTAGCACCCATAGCACGACAAATGAAAGCCCCACGCCAAAGACAATGCCTAAAATGCCAATAGTCATACCAAGATAAAAAAATGTCTTTTTAATCTCTGCCTTGCTCGCTCCAAGGCTAAGCAAAAGGGCGATTTCTTTGCGTCGATTCATCACAACCATAAGCAAAGAGCTTATGATATTAAGACTTGCCATAAGGATAATTAGCATAAGCACGATAAAAAGCACATGTTTTTCAAGATTCATCGCGGCAAAAAGATTCGCGTTTTTTTGCCACCACCCTTCAAGCGCGACATTAAGCCCTTTGATGGAATCCAAAAACTCCCGCAATAGCACAATGTCTTTCATCGGCTCTTTTGAAAAAATATGCACGCCATCATACAAGCCTTGCGGCACGCCCTTGATCGCAGCAAGTGCTTCTTTGTTTGCATACATATAGGCTGAATCATACGCGCTAATCCCGGAGCTAAATGATCCAAATAGCGAAAATCGCTTCATCACAGGGCTTAGGACAAGCCCTGTTGGCTCAAGCTTGGTGAAATACAGAGTGATTTTGTCATCTTGATTTAAAAAATGCGAATACACAACGCTTTGACCAATGATAATGCCAAATTTATTTTGGCTAAATTGCTCTAAGACTTCTTGAGAGCCAAAAGCTTTGGCAAACACAGGATTGATTTGCGCTTCTTTTTTGGGATCAATCCCAAAAATAATCGCTGCGTCCATTGTGCCATTGATCCTTGCGACAGCTTGAGAGTAGAGATAGGGGCTAAATGATAGATTTGGAAAATGAGATTCTAGCTTGTGGAGCAAATCTTCAGATATGCCTTTTTGGTTGAGCGAATAGAGCGTGAGTGGATAGCTCATCACAAAAAGTCGCTTCTCAAATTCTTTACTCATACCATTCATAATCGCCATTGCGACTATAAGCACCATAACCCCAACGCCAATGCCTAAAAACGCGAGCAAAGCAGTGATGGATATAAATGGCTGGGTTTTATCAAAGCGCAAAAATTTTTTATGCAAAAAGTGCGCGATGTTGCGTTGTTTTGGGTTCATTATTGTGCTAGCATTCCTTTTTTGGGACCGCTTCTGCCATGGCAGAGTTTGTATTTTTTGCCACTTCCGCAAGGGCATGGATCATTGCGCGATATTTTTTTGGCTTCAAAGTCTAGATTCTGCTGGATTTCATCTTTATTGAAGCTTAGATTCTTATCTTGGGCTTTTAGATCATGGATAATTTCTTGCGTTTGGTTTTGTGGGTTTTCTTCGGCTTGAAGTCGTATGATGTGAAGTGTTTTTACTGCTTGGATTTTGATCTGCTCGACAAGCTCCATAAAAAGATTGTAGCTTTCTTTTTTGTATTCTACAAGCGGATCTTTTTGGTTGTAGCCTCGCAGCCCTATGCCGGTTTTGAGTGTATCCATTGCATAGAGATGTTCGCGCCAAAGATTATCAAGGATTTGTAGATAGATAATGCGTTCAATCTCATTGCGTTGCTGTGGCGGAAGGTGCGACATTTTTTCTTCGTAGCTGTTGGTGAGCTGGTGGTTTATGTATTCTTCGATTTCAGCAGGATTTATCTTGCTTAAAGCCTCGCTTTCAAGCTCTAAGCCAAATTCTTCTTTGATAATCGCAATAAGCGCATTTGTATCAAGCTCTAATGAGTGCTCATCTTGGAATCTGATTTTATTGATTGTTTGCGCGAGGGCAAGAGATCGATTATCTTGAATGCGCTGAATCATATCATAATCTGGATCTAAAAGCTCATTGCGGAATTTATACACGCTTTTGCGTTGCTCGTTTGCGACATCATCGTATTCAAGCAAATGTTTTCTTGACTCAAAGTGTAGATTCTCGACTTTTTTTTGCGCATTTTGCACAGAGCGCGTAACAAGGCTAGATTCTATATGTTCGCCCTCTTTGAGTCCTAATTTTTCCATAATGCCCTTAAGTTTATCACTTCCAAAAATCCTCAAAAGCGCGTCCTCAAGGCTAAGGTAAAACTGACTCACACCCGGATCGCCTTGTCTGCCCGCGCGTCCTCGAAGCTGATTGTCAATCCTGCGACTCTCATGTCGCTCTGTGCCGATGATATAAAGCCCACCAAGCTCTTTTATCTCATCATCAATCTTTATATCAACGCCCCTTCCTGCCATATTTGTAGCGATTGTTACAGAGCCTTTGAGCCCAGCGTCTTTGATGATTTCAGCTTCTTTTGTGTGCTGTTTGGCGTTTAGCACGGTATGGGCGATTTTTTCTTTTTTGAGGAGATTATGCAGAATCTCACTTTTTTCAATGCTTGCTGTCCCGACCAAAACAGGCTGTCCTTTTGCGTGAAGCTCTTTGATTTTGGCGATAACGGCATTAAATTTTTCGCGCTCACTTTTGTAAATTAAGTCATTGAGATCTTGCCTTTTTATTGGCACATTTGTGGGTATGGAGACGACTTCAAGGTTATAGATTTGCAAAAATTCAGTCGCTTCAGTCTGCGCTGTCCCAGTCATTCCAGCAAGCTTTTCATAAAGTCTGAAGTAGTTTTGAAATGTAATATCTGCTAATGTTTGGCTCTCTTCTTTGATATTGACTTTTTCTTTGGCTTCAAGTGCTTGGTGCAAGCCCTCGCTAAATCGTCGTCCCTCACTTAGACGCCCTGTAAATTCATCAACGATAATCACTTCACCATTTTGCACGACATAATCTTTGTCTTTTGAAAAAAGATAATTTGCCTTCAGGGCTTGATCGAGATGATGAGAGAGGGCGGCGTTTTCTATGCTGTATAGATTCTCGATTTTGAAGAGATTTTCAGCTTTTTTGATACCTTCTTCTGTGATTAAAATCACGCGGTTTTTTTCATCGATACTGAAGTCTTTTGACGTTTCCATTTTTTTGGCGATAAGATCGGCGGCTTGGTAGTTTTCTAGCTTTTTATTTACAGGACCAGAGATGATGAGCGGAGTTCTTGCTTCATCGATAAGTATAGAATCCACCTCGTCAATAATCGCATAAAAATGGCATTTTTGGACTTTAGATTCTAAATCATATTTCATATTATCACGCAAGTAATCAAAGCCAAATTCGTTATTTGTCCCATAGACAATATCATTTGCATACACTTCTAGGCGCGTGGCGTCATCTTTGAGGTTTGAGGTGATGACACCTACGCTATATCCCAAAAAGTTATACAAAGGCATCATCTCGTTTGCATCGCGATTGGCTAGGTAGTCGTTAACCGTTACGACATGCACGCTTTGAGCGCGCATCGCATTTAGGCTCACAGCAAGGGTTGCTACAAGGGTTTTTCCTTCGCCTGTTTTCATCTCGGCTATTTTGCCATCATTAAGCACCATTCCGCCGATGAGCTGCACATCAAAATGTCTCATACCAAGTGTGCGCACGCTCGCTTCTCGCGTGATAGCAAAGCTTGCCTCTAGCACAGAATCTAGACTTGCGCCGTCTTTTACTTTTTGCTTGAGTGCTTCAAACGCGCTTTTGAGCTCATCATCGCTGAGGTTTTTGTAGCTAGATTCTAGGGTGTTGATAGCATTGACGCACTTTTGGTATTTTTTTATGAGTTTGTCATTTCGTGTGCCAAGTATTTTTCCGACTATGGTTTGTATCATCAAAGCAACCTTATTTCATTCATTTTTGATTGTTTTTTCAGGCGCAATTATATACAAACTTATTTTAACGAAGGCTTATAAGGCTTGTAAATAAGAATCTATATTGCTCGCATTGAGTTCCACGCCAAAATTATTTGGCAAATTGAGATAATCTCCTTTTTGAAAGATTCTATCAAGAATCAGCCCTCCTATTTTTGGCTTAAAATGCCACCCTAATGTATCAAAATTATCTTTTTGGCTTGTGATTTCATTGACTCCATAAAAGCTAATAACGCGTGCTTTTGTGTTTTTTACTAATGTCTCAATCGCCTTAAAATACTGCTCTTTAATGCCATATTTTTCAAATAATTCGTAATGCATTGCGTGCTTTGGAAAAATGATAAATATATCCTTAGAATCTACAATCTTTGCTAGCTCTGTAATCTCATCTAAATCAATAGTGTAATTGAAGTAATGCAGATAGTTTTTTTGGGGTGGCGTGCCAAAGTATGTTTGCTCAAGTTTTTCAAAAGTAAAATCTGGTGCTATTTGTTTATTTTCTTGCTCAAAAGCATAATTTGTATTTCTTTGAAACACAAAGTCAGTTATTTTTTCTTTAATTAAAATCAAAAAATCCCCAAGATTTGTCCAATAAGGAAGTGTATTGGTATGCAATGCCTCTTCAAAGCGATTGTTTTGCACCATTTTTTGAGTATTGAGTGAAAATGCGTCAAGCCCCACAATCAAATGAACGTTATTTTTCTTGAATTGCTTAGCGATAAATAATATCTCTGCGCTTGTAATGCTTGATATTGCGCTACTTATCGTATGAGAATGTAGCTCATCTGCAAGACGTGATATGTTGATTCTCAAAAAACGCGAAGAGCCAATCGTATAATATGATGCTTTGGCTTCAAGTCTTGGCTTGTAGAGATGTGTTTTTGTGCTTACAAGATTAGCTAAACGCTTATGGTGAGAATCTCTCAAACCATACATATCTGCATAATAATTCACACAAAAAGCACCAACAGACATAATCCCAAATAACACAATAAAGGCAATACTAAAGCGTTTGTAATCAAGTCTCATACATACTTCCTAAAAATTAAAATACAAAAATTCGCTTGAATCGTGATAAGATAAAACGCCCAAAGCAAGACAAAATAGAGCCAAACTCAAAATCAGCCAATGGATTTTGGGTTTTAGGCTTTGTGTGAGCTCACAACTATTTCTCACCCACACCACCACAAATCCTCCAATAATCGCAGGAATAACAATATATGAACTTGTCTGAATTGTACTCGCCCATCGATCAATAGTGTATATAATTTGCAAAATGAGTATGCAGTAATACATCAAGCTTTGCTATTTTAGATTCTATAAATCTTGGCAATACAATCTCACCTCCGCACATTCCTTTTATTAGATTTAATGCACCACTTAGATTCTCGCTTCTAAAGAAAATCCAAGTGAGATTGATAAAATTAAATGTCAGAATCCACGCAAGGAGTTTGTAAATTTTGCTTTGTAGAAATCTTGTATTTGTAAGGTTAAATGCTTCAAGTAAGAATCTATAAGCTCTATGAGTACACATCGCAAGCCCATGCAAAATCCCCCAAATCACAAAGCCCCAACCAGCTCCATGCCAGATCCCACTTATAAACGCCACGATAAAAAGATTGCGTAAAGTGATAAATTTGCTATATCTATTGCCTCCAAGTGGAATATAGACATAGTCTTTTAAGAATCTCCCTAAAGTGATATGCCATCTTCTCCAAAAATCAGCAATATTGCTCGCTTTATAAGGTGAATTGAAATTTATCGGTAGCACAATCCCAAAGAATAATCCCAAACCAATAGCCATATCGCAATATCCACTAAAATCAAAATACAACTGAAATGTATAAGAGAGTGCGCTCGCCCATGATTCAAAAAAATTTAGCACAGAGCCAGATTCTACTGCCTTAAATCCAGCATTTGCCCAGATCCCAAAGCTATCGGCAATACAGACTTTTTTGAATAAGCCTATACTAAAGATAAATAAGCCTTTGGCAATGTATTCATAATTGATACTGATACTTTTTGCAAGAGATTGAAATTGGGGCATCATTTCTTTGTGATGCACGATAGGTCCGGCAATGAGCTGTGGAAAAAATGTAATAAACAAACAATAATCTAAAAAATCAATAGAGAGAGATTTGGATTGGTTTTTGTGTGTTGTGAGTGTTTGATTTTTTTGAGTGTACGTGTGAGATTCTGCTATATCAGATGTATCAATCCTTTTATAACAATCCACCAAAAAAGCAATCTGCTGAAATGTAACAAATGAAAGTGCGAGAGGCAAAAGAATATGAGGTAGCGGAATAGTAAAATCTAGATGCAGAATCTGCGTAAAGAAATTGAAATTTTCTAAGAAAAAATCAGTGTATTTAAAAAATCCAAGCAAGCTTAGATTAAATATAATACCAATGATAAGATACAATGAACTTGAATGCAGACAGAAAAAAGATAAAAGAGTTGGTTTAAAAGTTGTAGGTGTGGATTGAGAATCTGCATTAAGCGCAGAATCTAAAGTATTGTGAGATTTGAGATGTAAAGGATTTTTAGAGTCTAGGTTATTTTGAGAGAGAGATTTTTTAGATTCTGTGGAATCTTGATTTTTAGATTTTGTTATGCTAGAGTGTTTAATTTTTATCTTGCTAATTTTTGATTTATTTTCTTTTTTATTTTTTGACTTATGTCGTCTTAGCCCCCCCCCTCATTAGCACTTTAGAAGCTTTTTGAGATGAAAAAGCCAAGTAAGAAAGTAAAGATGAAAATAACGATGGTAAAGTATCGCATACTTTCTTTGGATTAATAATAAGAAGCGCAAGAAAATAATTGACACAAATAGAGCTAAACAAAATCGGTAAATATTCTATCTTCCAATACGCATAAAAAAAGAGTGAGCTAAGCACCAAAAAAAGCTTTGCATAGACATAATGATGTGGAAAAGAAGTGTTTTTTAGCACCATAAACACAACCCACACAAGAGGCAAAAACATAAAAATAAAATTAAAAGAGCTGAAAATCATTGGTGTCCTTTTTTCTAGTTTCCATAGAATCTAAAATCTATGCCATTTTGTCGTCATTGCGAGGCTTCCGCTAGGAAGTCGTGGCAATCCATTTTGACTAGATTGCTTCGTCCTATCGTCCTCGCAATGACGATTTAAAATCTAAATCCTCTTTTTTGCTTCTTTTTGCAGATTGCTTCGTTTAGGGCTTATCTTGTATTATTTTGGCGACGCACGAAAAGTAGCGACTAACTCGCTAAACTTGCAAAACTACAAAAATAAGCTCAAAATCTAGAATTTCTAAAGAAATTCTAGATTTTAAGATGAGTTTGCAAGGGCTTGCAAGGGTTTGATAGATTGTGAAGTTTTGAGTAAGGAGATAAGGCTAGTTGCCTATCGACAAAACGAAAAACAAATCTCGTAGCTCAAATCGCTTAAAAGCTAGGATTTAGATTCTATAAAACATCACATCAAATCGCGCCCATCACGCAAAACCTTAAGATGAGCTTTTAGATTCTGCTTTTTTTGTGCCAAATCAGCGAGTTTTTGAGCGAGCATTGTAGCATAATGCTGATAAAAAATCTCAATTTCCGCACTTAAATTAAAAAGCATTTTTTTGTAAAGCGAATTGGTTAAAAAAAGCTTGTCTTGATACAGCCCATAGTGGAATCCTTGATTGATAAAGTCTCTAATGTTTTCAAACGTTGGTATCCATAGCGCAAACTCTTTTGGATTTTCTTTGTGCTTTTTGAGCGCGAATGTGATTTTGGCATCGATTTTTTCAAGTGCAAGTTCTATGGCATTTTGGTAACTTATAATCAGCAAATGGCTTAATGTCTCAAGCTCGCTTTGCAAAGCAAAAAGTGCTTTTTGGCTAGCGTTTTGATAGTCTTTGGTGAGAGTTATTGTGAGCGGTTGTTCGTTATCTTGGGTATATTTTTGCACTTGAAAAAGCCATTTGTGGAACGTTTCTTGGAATGTTTGTAATTCTTGATGTAAAAAGCACTCAAAGCTTTTGCCAAAATTGCTGATTTGAAATCTTAGCTTTCTCAAATCGCGTATGGTTTGGTTTTCGTTGTGGGTGAGTAGGCTTAGGATTTCATCTTTTGGCAGGGTTGTGATTGTTTGCTTGAGTGTGTGAAGTTTGGTGAGCCCAAATGCGCTTTTGTGGGGAATGCTAAATTCTATTTCCTGCTCTCTTAGGGCATTAAAGATTTTAAGACTTAGATTCTCAAGCTGTGCGTCATATTGCCTAAAAAGCGCGTCAAATTCATCTTGCAAGTGCGTTTGCAAGAGATCAAATTTTATTTGTGCGTTTTGGAGGGAGAGATAGGATTGAAGCTCTTGGAGTCGCAAGGCGTATTTGTGCGTCATATATAATTCTTGCAAAGTGAGGGCTTGGAGCTGTTTTAGGATTCTGTGTGGTTTGTAAGATGAGGCATTAGGGATAATTTGTGTATAAAGAAAATCCAAAACCGCTTGGATATTAGATTCTGCTTTGCGTGCGTGATCTTGGGCTTGTTTGGCAGAGATTGCTACGATGTGTGAAAAAAGCCCGCTAAATGCTTCGTTGGCATATTTTAGGCTTGTTTGGATTTCATCTTCATTTTTGAGTCTGTCTTTTTGATTAAGCACGCAGATGCTCTTTGTAGCGTATTTTTGTATATGCGAATGCAGAATCTCTTTTTCGCTATTTTTGCCGACATTATCAATCAAAGAGAGCCAAATAATTCCATCAGCTTGCTTAAGAATCTCATTTGTTGTTTTGGTATCAGATTCGTTTTGGGAGTTAAATCCGGGCGTATCTAGGAAGGTGATTGAGCGCAGAATCTCAACTGGCGCATAAAGCTTGAAGTGTGAGATTTTTGCAAGGGTTTGTTTGTTTGTATTGTTGAGAAATTCAAGAGGCATAAGGGTAGTTGTGTTATTTGCAAAAAACACTTCAAGCCCTAATGTTTGCCCATAGCAAATCTCGCACACTTTGGCTGTAACGGGTGTGATTCCGCTTGGGAGGATTTTTTGCCCTAAAATCGCGTTTAAAAATGTGCTTTTGCCGCTTGAGAATTGCCCGATGACAGCGATTTTTATCGGTGAGTCAATAAGACTTACAAGCTCGTTTAGAGTGTGTTTAGCAGATTGTGAGAGTGCGGCAGTTTGGGTGAGGATATATTTTGTTTGGTTTATGTGATTTTCTAGCGGATTTTGAGAGTGTGCAATGCATTCTTTGATGAAGTCCTCAAGGAGCGTATCTGCGTATAAGAGTTGCGCGCTTTGTGCGTTTTGCGCTCTATTTTTTGCATTGTCTGTGGTTTGTGTGCTTTGGTTTTTGGGGTTTGTTAGATTCGTAGGATTCATTGTAATGCCTTGATGATGAGGGATATTTCGTTTTGGATTTCTTTGAGGGCGTTTTGTATCGGCGCGATTGAGTGCTTTTGGCTCTCTTTATTTTGGGCTTTTTCAAGGGCGTTTTTGAGATTATTTTGGGTTTGGGCGATGTTTTCTTGTAAAAGTTGCTTTTTTGTGGCGAGATTTTGGTTTAGAGAGTCAAGAAAGAGTGCGACTATTTGGGCGTTTTTTTGCGCGATAAGCTCACTTAGTGGCATAAAGCCGTCTTTAATGGTAGAGCTAAGGCTAGATTCTAGTTTGGATTGGGATTGGGTAATGAGTGTGTGGATAGAGTTTGCAAGAGTGTCTGCGATTTGGCTAATTTGAGCGTTATGAGTGGCAAGATTTGTGGTGAGATTGGTTATTGGTAGGTTCTTTTTGCGCGCAGAATCTACGCTAGAATCTAAACCAGAATCCAAACTTGCAGAATCCAAAAATTGCGCGAGTTTTTTGGCGATTTTGTATTTGTAATCCCGACTCAAATCCACAAAACTATCGGTGAGATTGGTTGTAACGATATGCTTGATTCGCTCAAGTGTTGGGGTTTTTTTCTTTGTCGCTTCATAGCGCGCATCATCAAGAATTAGAGTTTTGAGTTTTTGGTTTTGGAGTGATAGCTCTGCTGTAATGTGCTTTTGCAAAGCGTTGAGATAGTCGTTAAATTCTTGTGTTTGGGTGTGTATGAGTTGCTTTTCTTTTTCAAGATTAGCAAGCAGGGCTTGGTTTTTTTCTTGTATATCTTGGATAAGGTCGGCTGTTTGCTCTTTTGTGAGGTTTAAGATTTGAGATTCTAGATTGAGTGCTTCAAGCTTTGAATCAATCACTCGCGCCAAATCTCTATACGCGACAAAAAGTATATCTTTGTGTTTTGGGCTATTTGGGCTAAAAAGCATTGTGTTAAGATAAGATTCTACTTTGGTGATGTTTGTTTGCTCTAAATTATAGCCATTTTCAAGCGCGATTTGAGGGTGGTTAGTCTTATGCAAAAGCGCGTAAAATCCAGCAATAGGTATAAACTCAATGCGCTTAAGCAGGGCGTGTATATCGTTGTTATTGTGATGTTTGTGAAGTTGGGTTGTGAGTGAGTTTTTGGTGTATTGGAGGGATTGATGTAGCTCCTCAGGGCTTAATAAATCCGCCCTTGTTAGCACGATAAGAAGTCGTGCGACATTATGGATAAGCAGTGCATCTAAAATAAAGTCAATATCAATTTGGCTTGCCGCACAGCTTGCATTCATCACATGGATAAGCAAATCGCAATTTCGCACATATTCTTTGGTGATCTCTTCGCGCTTAATGATTGGATCATCAAGTCCGGGCGTATCGACTATTTCAACGCCATTTTGCAAAAATGAAAGCGGTGTAAAAATCTCAACTTTTTTGACAAGATTACAAAGCTTTGGCTTGGCATTTGCGGAGGTGTAAAGGCTGATTGCATCAAGAGTGATTTGTCGTGTAGATTCTTGAAGGAGTGTTTCAAGCTCATCTTGAAAAATCACACGACTTTCTTTGACAAAATCCTGTATCAAGGGATTTGTAGATTCTTGAAGTTCGCTCCATTCTTGCTGCGTCCAAAAATGTATCGTGGCGTATTTTTGCGTGTCGTATTTAAGGATTGTAAGATTTGCTGTTTCTGGGATTGTCGAAGTGCCTAAAATCTCTTCGCCCAAAAGCGCGTTTAAAAATGTGCTTTTTCCGGCACTAAGCACGCCTGTAACGCCGATTGAAAAATGCTTGTCTTTGGCTTTTTGGATTATGGATTTGATTTGTTGTAGAAAATGGCTCTCTATTTGCAGTTCTGCAATTTGTGCTTGTATGGATTCTAGCTCGTTATCTAGCGCAGTAAGATTGAGTTGTGTTTGGGGTTTGGATTCTTTGTTGAGGGCGTGCTGCTCAAATATATCGATAAGATTTTGCGCGCATTGAGAATCCAAAAGCTCACTTGCGCTCAAACGCAAAAAAAATGGCTTGAGTGCGTTAAGCTCATTTATATCAGTGCAAAGTAGAATCTGGGATTGGAGGGATTGCAAAGATTCTAGCGTGTGGGGTTTGGGATTAGATTCTGGGGTTGTAAGGCTTGCAAGAATGGCTTTAAAGATTGGGTTTTTTATGTATATGCTGAAGTTGTCTTGGTATGTGGAGAGAATGATTGCTTTTGCTTGAGGCGGGAGTGAGGCAATGGTATGTGAAGTGGCTATGCCGGCTGTAAAGTCTATATCAGAAGTGTTTGGTGCGCTATTTTGAGCGGTGTTTATGGTAGCACTTTGAGGTGTTGGATTTGGTATTTGAGAGTTGCTAGAATCTACATAATTTGCATTATCTACATTATGTAATGTCGCAAAAAAAGCCTGCAATAATTGCACGCAATCTTTATTATTGGCGCGCTGTGGGTTGTTTTCTTCTGAAATCATTTGGGTTCGCTTTGTGATGATTTGGTGTATTCTACCAAAATTTATTATTAGGTTTAAGAAATTTGAGGTTTAAGAAATTTGGATTTTGAAGTATTTTGGAGTTTTAAAAATTTAGAATCTAAAAATCTAGAGTTTAAAAAAGATTTTGTTATTATAAAATTTTTCATTTATATTGAAAGGTATTTAAAAAAGGAGTATTTGCGTGGAGAGAAAAGATACATACAAATTAGAAAAAGTCGGGTTACGTGATGTGTTTATTCATTTTATGCATAGCGAGGCGTTTGGTGGGGTGTTTTTGTGCTTTACGGCTGTGCTTGCGATGATTATTGCAAATTCGCCATTTAAAGAGCAGTATTTTGCGTTTTGGCAGCTTAAGCTTGGATTTGAGATTCAGGATTTGCAGACGATTTTTGGGTTTCAAATCGGCGATAATGGATTTATCGGATTTAGCATCAAAGAATGGATTAGCGATGTGCTTATGGCATTGTTTTTTTTGATGGTTGGGTTAGAGATTAAGCGAGAGATTTTGTTTGGTGAGTTAGCGACTTTCAAAAAAGCTATTTTTCCAGCCCTTGCTGCGATTGGCGGAATGATTGTGCCCGGACTAATTTATTATTGTCTCAATTACAATACCCCATCAGCGCATGGATTTGGGATACCAATGGCGACAGATATTGCTTTTGCGCTTGGTGTGATTATGCTACTTAAATCCAGAGTGCCTATGGCATTGAAGGTATTTTTGGTTACTTTGGCGGTGGTTGATGATTTGGGGGCGATTGTTGTTATCGCGCTTTTTTATACTTCAAGCTTGCATTATGTGTGGTTTTTGGTGGCTATATTATTGATAGTTGTGCTGATTGTGATGAATAAAATGGGTGTGAAAATTTTGTTTCCTTATTTGTTGGTTGGGATTGTGCTTTGGTTTGCGATTCACCATAGCGGAATCCACGCGACCATAGCAGCAGTGATTTTGGCATTTTGTATTCCGACTGCACCAAAGACAAAATTTGAGGATTTCGCGCCTTTGGTGGGAAATATGACTAAAAGCTTTGTGCAAAACAACGACACAACGCAAAAATTTTTAAATGATTCTCAAGTGCGAGCTTTGAGAGATATTCAAACAGAGCTTGCGACCGTTCAAAGCCCATTAGGCAGGCTTCAAAGGACATTGCACCCTTGGAGTGCGTATTTTATTATGCCTTTGTTTGGATTTGCAAATGCTGGGGTAAGCATTAGTGGTGATATAACATTTAATATTGATCATATTTTCTTAGGCATTGCATTGGGGCTTATTGTTGGCAAGCCATTGGGGATATTTTTGACGACATTTTTATGTGAAAAGCTAGGGATTGCTGCGCGACCTGCTGGTGTATCGTGGGTGCAGATTCTGGGGGCTGGAATGCTAGCGGGCATTGGATTTACGATGTCTATATTTGTATCTGATTTGGCGTTTGAAAACACTGCCAACGCGCATGTGGCTATGGAAGTCTCAAAAATTGCTATTTTGAGTAGTTCGCTTACAGCAGGCATCATTGGCGCGTTTTTTTTAATGCTGATTTCAAAAACTAAAGAAAAATAAATAAACAAATTGCTAAAATACTGGCTTGATTTTATCATTAAAGGATATGTATGGAAAAAGAAGGTAGTCTTATAGTTTCGTTATTGCCATTGGTTGTGCTTTTTGCGGTGTTTTATTTTTTCTTGATTCGTCCTCAAAGGGTGCAAGCCAAAAAACACAAAGAAATGCTAGAATCTCTCAAAAAAGGCGATAAAATAGTCTCCCAAGGTGGATTTATTTGCGAGATTTTAAAGGTTGAAGATGGGTTTTTTAGTGTGAGATTAAGCGATGAAAGCACAGCGAAACTTTCAAAAGAATATGTAGCGTATAAAGTTGATCCTACAAACACAGAATCTAAACAATGAAAATTTTGAATCCTCGTTTAATTGTTTTTCTGATTGCGATTGTGTTTGGTGTCATCTTTTCGATACCTTCGTTTTTTCACACACAAGGTCCAAAGATTAATTTAGGGCTAGATTTGCAAGGGGGATTAAATCTCTTGCTAGGCGTAGAAGTCGAAGAAGCTATCAAAAGTCGCTACTCTTCCATAGCGTCTTCTATTGATTATGCGACAAATCAAAAATCTATCCTTTTGAGTGGATTGCAAGCACAAGATGATAATGTGCAATTTGAGCTTATAGATTCTGATGATACAAAAGATCTTCTTACCATACTTGAAGGTATGCGCGGGGTAAAATTTGACTCAAGCGATAATCACTACATCATCACAATGACCACACAAGAACAAGATGAAGTGCGTAAGCAAGCCATAGAGCAAGCTATCTCTACGATTCGCAATCGTCTTGATCAATTTGGGCTAGGCGAGCTTAGCGTAACACAACAAGGCAAAAATAATATTTTGGTTGAGTTGCCTGGTGTCAAAAGTATGCAAGAAGAAGAGAGAATCCAAGATCTCATCTCAAAAGTGGCGTTTTTGCAAATGATGGCAGTTGATGAAGAGAGAGTTGCGCGAGTGTATGAAATGAGCGATTTTGAAGCGCAAAAATACAATGATGTGATTTTGGAATTTGCCAAAACAACAAAAGAAGCGCAAATCGCCCAAGCTCAAGGCAGAGAGGCTAAGATTCTGCTTAAGGCTGTGCCGATTTTGGACGGAAGTATGATAAGCGATGCGCGTGTGGCGTATGATCAAAATAATCGTCCAGTGGTATCTTTTAGCCTGAATTCAGAGGGCGCAAAGCGATTTGCGGATTTTTCGGGAGCAAATATCCGCAAAAGAATGGCGATTGTGCTTGATGGGAAGGTGTATTCAGCACCAGAGATAAAAGAGCGCATAGGCGGTGGAAGTGGGCAAATTAGCGGAAGCTTTAGCGTGGAGGAAGCAAGCGATTTGGCTATTACATTGCGAAGCGGGGCATTATCAGCACCTTTGAGTGTGCTAGAAAAGCGCAGTGTGGGTCCAAGCCTAGGAGCAGATAGCATCAAAGCCTCTATGATCGCACTTTTGGGTGGGTTTATTTTGGTTGTGTGCTTTATGATGATGTATTATAGTATGGCTGGTGTGATTGCGTGTGTAGCGTTGATTGTGAATCTATTAATCATCATTGCGGTTATGGCGATTTTTGGGGCGACATTGACATTGCCGGGTATGGCTGGGATCGTCCTCACGGTTGGGGTAGCCGTAGATGCAAATATCATCATTAATGAGCGTATCAGAGAATCTTTGCGCGCAGGAGATGGTATTACAAAAGCCATACATATCGGGTATGTCAATGCTTCAAGGGCGATTTTTGATTCAAATATCACTTCTTTGATCGTATCTGTGCTACTTTATGCGTATGGGACAGGACCTATTAAGGGATTTGCGATTACGACTTGTATAGGGATTTTGGCTTCTATTATTACCGCAATTATTGGCACACATGGATTTTATCAGGCTATTTTGCCTTATATCACTAAGTCAAAACGACTTTATTTTTGGTTTGGTGTGCGCTATGTAAATGATAAAAACGCAAATAACACATAATGGAGTAAAGAAGTGGAAATTTTTAAACAAGTGAAAATTATTGATTTTGTGAAATATTCAAAATATGCTTTGATAGTAAGCTGTGTTTTGATGATTGGCTCTTTTGCTTTATTTGTAAAGCCGGGCTTTTCTTTGGGGATTGATTTTGCTGGGGGAAGCGTTATGCAGATCAAATACCCAGAACAAGCGCCTATTGATGATATACGAAAGATTCTAGAATCTCAATTTAAGGGGATTTTAGTCAGCGAATTTGGCTCAAAAGAAGAGGTGCTCCTTAAGATTCCATTTATCGCAGAAATCCAAAACGATACACTCTCACAAATGATTGTCAAAGATCTTGCCCCAACGGGTGAATTTGAAGTGCGTAAATTTGATAGTGTCGGCTCAAAAGTAGGAAATGAACTGCGCCAAAAAGGCATTATGTCTTTGATTCTGGCATTTTTGGCAATGATGGTGTATGTGAGTTTTCGTTATGAATGGCGATTTGCGTTGGCGGGGATTTTGGCATTGGTGCATGATGTTGTGATTGCTGCGGCGTGTGTGATTATTTTTGGGATTGATTTAAATCTTGAAGTGCTTGCTGCTCTTTTGACATTGATTGGGTATTGTATCAATAATACGATTATTATTTTTGACAGAATCCGAGAAAAAATGCTTACAGACAAAACAAATGATATAGCCTTAGTGATGAATGAAGCCGTATCAAATACACTCTCGCGAACACTTCTTACAACTCTAACGGTGTTTTTTGTTGTTTTGACTTTGTATATTTTTGGCGGGGAGATTATCGTTGGATTCTCGTTGCCAATGGTTGTTGGCGTTCTTTGTGGGGTTTATACTTCAACCCTTGTCGCCCCACAATTAGCGATTTTGTTTAGGTTTGATATTCAAAAATACCACCACAAAGAAATGCTTAAAGAAAAGCGCGCACAAGAGCGCAAAAAAATTAGACAGCAATATGAGGGTGGCAGAGTATAGAATATAGCAAGCAGACATTATATTTAAATATTTAAGATAAGTAATATCTAGAAATAGGACACTAAAGATGAAAACATATAATCCTAAAGTGATTGAGAAAAAATGGCAGGATTTTTGGCTCAAAAACAATATGTATGAGCCCTCGTGGGACTTTGATATACCAAAGAAATATATTTTAAGTATGTTTCCTTATCCAAGTGGGGCTATTCATATGGGGCATGTGCGTAATTATTCTATAGGCGATGCGATTGCGAGATTTTATAGAATGCAGGGATTTAATGTATTGCACCCCATAGGGTTTGATGCGTTTGGAATGCCTGCCGAAAATGCAGCTATCAAGCACAAAACCCACCCCAAACAATGGACTTATGCCAATATAGAGACGATGAAAAAAGAGCTATCTTCGCTCGGGCTTTCGTTTTCAACGCAACAAGAACTCGCCACTTGTGATCCAATCTATACAAGGTGGGAGCAAGAGTTTTTTATCCAAATGTGGAATAAAGGGCTTATTTATCGCAAAAAATCATTTTTGAATTGGTGTCCAAACGATCAGACGGTTTTAGCAAATGAGCAGGTAATTGATGGTAAATGCTGGCGTTGCGATACAGAAGTTATCCAAAAAGAAATGGAGCAATACTATATCAAAATCACTGATTATGCGGAAGAGTTGTTAAAAGATTTGGAAGGCTTAGAGGGGAATTGGCCTGCTCAGGTTTTGCTTATGCAAAAAAATTGGATTGGTAAATCAGATGGATTGCAGTTTGCTTTTGAGCTTGAGGCAAAAGCAAAAGAGCTTACCAAAATCCAATCTTTAGAGGTTTTTACAACGCGAGCTGATACGATTTTTGGCGTTACATATTGTGCTATCGCGCCAGAGCACCCTTTGACAAAAGCGATATTTGAGTTTTTGCCAGAATCTAGCCAAAAAGAAATCCTAGCTATCCAAAACACTTCAACGCGCGCAAGGGCTACTGCTACTAAAGAGGGCGTGGATTTGGGAATCTGTGTAATCCATCCATTGACAAAAGAGCTTGTGCCAATTTGGGTGGCGAATTTTGTGCTTATGGATTATGGAAGTGGTGCTGTTATGGGCGTTCCAGCTCATGATGAAAGAGATTTTGAATTTGCAAAGATATATCATCTGCCAATCAAGCAGGTTTTGCAAACAAAACAAGAGCTTCCATTTACTCAAGAAGCCCCGCTTATGCAAAGTGGTGTATTTGATGGGCTTTGTGGAGATGAAGCAAGACGACGTATTATTGAGTTGTTTGAGAAAGAGGGAAATGGCAAGCATATTGTGAATTATCGTTTGCGAGATTGGGGCGTGTCAAGGCAAAGATATTGGGGCGCGCCAATTCCTATGGTGCATTGCAAAACTTGCGGGGTGGTGCCTGAAAAAATACAGAATCTACCGATTAAACTGCCCGATGATGTCGTGATTGACGGGGAGGGCAATCCATTAGCAAAGCATGATGAATTTAAGCATTGTCTTTGTCCAAAGTGTGGAAAAGAAGCACTAAGAGAGACAGACACAATGGATACTTTTGTCGAATCAAGTTGGTATTTTTTGCGCTATACTACACCCAAAGAATTATGGCAAAAGCAGGCATTTGATGAGAAATCGCTTGCATATTGGATGGAAGTTGATGAGTATATAGGCGGGATTGAGCATGCGATTTTGCATTTATTGTATGCAAGATTCTGGACAAAAGTTTTGCGTGATTTGGGGTATTGCACTTTTGATGAGCCATTTTCACATTTACTCACTCAGGGAATGGTGCTTAAAAATGGCGCAAAAATGAGTAAATCCAAAGGCAATGTCGTCGATCCAAACTCGCTTATAGATCAATATGGCGCAGATACAGCGCGATTGTTTATATTATTTGCAGCACCGCCTGTGCGTGAGCTAGAATGGAGTGATAGTGGCGTTGAGGGCGGGTATCGCTTCATAAGGCGATTGTATGAGCGAAGCGGAAGTGCTTACAAAACACAAAGCATTCCAAAGATAGATTCTAGCGCGCTAAACAAAGCCCAAAAACTTGCACGAAAAAAAGTCTATGAGGCGTTGCAAAAATCGCATGATGTTTTTACAAAGCGGGCGAATAATTATAATTTCAATACGCTTATCGCCTCATGTATGGAAGCACTCAATTTTCTTTCAAATCAAGATAATGCAGATATATGGACGGAGGGTTATTTTATTTTGCTCTCAATCCTAGAGCCAATTATTCCGCATATTTGCTGGGAGTTGAGCGATGAATTATTTGAACGCAAAAATTTTTGCACACTTCAAATCGATCCACAAGCTCTTGTGAGTGAGAGTGTGGTTATGGCACTTATGGTTAATGGCAAAAAAAGAGGAGAGATGAGCGTGGGTGTCAATGCTACAAAAGAGGAGATTCTAGCACTCGCGCATCAAACCATAGAAAAATGGCTTGCTGATGTAGAAATCAAACAAGAGATTATCGTGCCATCTAAATTGGTGAATTTTGTCGTAAAATCTTGATGTTTAGAGCAGGGCATGGGATTTTTAGACATAAATAATGCGAGAGGTTTTTTGGTGAGAGTTTTTGGCACAAGATATTTGTGTGTTTGTTTGGTGATGTTGTGCTTTGCTGGCTGTGGCTATGTGCCTTCATCAACCTATACACAAAGACTTTTAGGCAATCAAGTTTTTGTCAAACTCAATATCAATCTTGCAAATCCGGAAAATTCAGTAGAGCTCAAAGATTTGGTTAATAAAATTGTGATTTCAAGATTCCAAACGCGCCTCTCAAATCAAGAAAATGCAGATAGCATTATCACGATTAATATTAATAAAATTATCGATAATCCTATGGCTGTAAGTAGCGATGGATTCTCGAGTTATTATCGTGTCAATACATATGTAACATATGAATATAATGACAAAAAAGGCACAAAAAAAACATTTAGCATTAATGGGTATTATGATTATAGCTTATCGCTTGATAATCCACTCACAACTTATAACAATCGAGATTATGCACTCAATCAGGCTTTTTCTCAAACGCTTGATAAATTTATAGCGCAAATGTCTTTTGAGGGAAGCGAGGGGAGACGATAGGTGGATTTAGATTCTTATCTCAAATCAAAAGGCAATGAATACGCGCCATTTTGCCCAGATAGAGCAAAAAACATCTACAATAAGCTTAAAATACATTTGCAATTACCGCGTACGATTATCCATATCATCGGCACAAATGGCAAGGGCAGCACCGGACGATTTATCACATTAGGGTTAGAGCAGCATAATTGCAAAGTTTTGCATTTTACCTCGCCACATTTATTTGACTTCAATGAGCGATTCTACAAAAACGGCTCTTGTGTGAGCGATACGCAATTAGAGCAAGCACATGCATTTTTGCAGCAATTTGACTACATACAAGAGGCAAGCTATTTTGAATATGCGACTTTTTTAGCGTTTGTGCTGGCTTGTGATTGTGAATTTTTGGTGCTTGAAGCGGGGCTTGGCGGGGAATTTGATAGCACAAATGTGGTAGATTCTACGCTAAGTGTCTTTACGCCAATCTCATACGATCATCAAGAGATTTTAGGTGAAAGCATACAAGAAATCGCCTCAACAAAGCTACGCGCAATGTCTAAGTGTAATGTAATCGCCCCGCAATGCTTTGAAGAAGTCAATCACATAGCGCGCACTATTGCCAAAGAGCGCAATGCCTCACTTGTTTTTGTAAGTGAAAAAATCAATGATAACAATCTCTTAAAATACGCGCAAAAACATCATCTTGCACCATTTTTAACGCAGAATCTCAATGTCGCTAAACATACGCTTGCGTTGCTTGATAAGGAGATTGATTTTGATAGGCTTAGTGGCTTTAATCTTTTGGCGCGTGCTTGGCAGCTAGAGCCAAATATTTTGGTTGATGTCGGGCATAATGAGGCGTGCGCGCGGGAGATTTTGAAAATTATTGGCAAAAAACAAGTAAATTTGGTGTATAATAGCTTTTTTCAAAAAGATGTAGTCAAGATTTTGCAGATTCTAAAGCCTATTATCAAAAAACTTCTTATACTAGATGTTGTCAATGATAGGATTTTGCCAAAAGATCAGCTCATTGCGATTTGTAGGGAATTAGAAATTGATTGGTCTGATTTTAGGGGTGTAGATGCAGATTCTGAATATGTCGTATTTGGTTCATTTAGCGTTGTAAAGGAATTTTTGGAGAGGAAAAATGCAAGATAGATTAGTTGTTTCTATTGCTGATGAACATGGAATGAAGCAGTTTTGTATGCCCAAAAAAGCGACAAAACTTCTTTTTATCATTGGCATTGTTGTTCTTTTGTTTTTTCTTTTAAGCTTCTTGGCGATGAATTTTTTGATGAATCAAATCAATACGATTGCGACACAAAAGCAAGACGCACTTGCGCGCTATCATTCGATCTACCAAAAAAATGCGATTTTAAAAAGCGCGATCAAAGAAAAAAGCGATGAGCTTGCGGTGGTGAATTCTAAAATCGACAAACTCGAAGACATTGTTAGTATCAAAAGCAATAACTTCAAACAACCTCAAATCAACAAAATTGACTTACAAGATCTTAGTAACGATCAAAAAATGCTTTTATTGAGCTTGATTCCAAATGGAGATCCGCTCAAGGATTTTCAAAGCAAAGTTGTTACTTCAGAGCGCATTCACCCATTGCGAAATATAAAGGGCATAGAAGGCGGAATGGATTATCTTGTATCGTCCAAAACGCCGGTATATGCGACTGCTGATGGTGTCGTGATGCTCGTGCAAAGCAATGGTAAAACAGGATATGGCAATCTTATCAAGCTCACGCATTCATTTGGGTTTTCTTCTATGTATGCGCATTTAGATAGCTTGGCTGTCAAAAAGGGCGATTTCGTCCAAAAAGGGCAAATAATCGGATATAGTGGCAATAGCGGGCGATCAGATGGCGAGAGATTGTATTATGAAGTTGGGTTTTTAAATACCCCGCTTAATCCGACTCATTATGCAGATTGGAGCATCAATAATTTTGATATTATTTTTGAGGGCGAAGATGGCATAGATTGGAAAAATCTCGTCTGGGCGATTGAGGATATTGCTAAATTACAAACTTTTAGAGTGAGCGTTACAGATCAATACCAAAAAGAGTCTTTATGATTTTTACAAAACGTTTGGTATTGATGATTACTGATAGAAATGGTAGTCGTTATATCAATGTCAGTATGGTATTTCGGCAAATTGTTTTGTATGTTGTATTGTTTTTTTTAAGCCTTACATTTTTTATTATTTTGTCTATTTTGGTATTTCGGACAGAGATTGCAGATATTAATGTCAAAACTTCATTGATTGAAGAATACAATGAGACAATGCTTTTGGGTAATGCGACTTTAAATGATGAGATCAATCAACGACTTGAAGAAATCGCTATCGCAAGCGATAAGGTTGATAATTTAGAAGGCGTGATAGGGGTTGATAATGTCGCAAATGAGAATCTCTTAGAGCGTATTGATGTCGCAAGTATCACCGGCGCACAAAAAGCATTTTTTATGAAATTTATTCCTAATGGCTATCCTCTAGCGACATTAATGGGAATCACAGATCCATTTGGGCTTCGCTATCACCCGGTGTTTCATATCAGGCGACAGCACACAGGCACGGATTTTGCTGCAAGGATTGGCACGCCGGTATATGCGACTGCTGATGGTGTGGTTGATATGGCAGATTCTGGGTGGAATGGCGGATATGGTAAGCTTGTCAAGCTTACACATTCATTTGGATTCAAGACATATTATGCGCATTTAAGCGAGGTTTTGGTAAAAAGTGGGGCGTTTGTCAAAAAAGGACAACTCATTGCCAAAACAGGCAATAGTGGAGTCAGCACAGGACCGCATTTGCATTATGAAGTTAGATTTTTGGAGCAGCCTATAAATCCGATTCATTTCGCACAATGGGATATGAAAAATTTTGATTCTATATTTACCAAAGAAAGGAGCATTGCATGGCAATCTTTACTAACGACAATAAACAACCTAATGGACTAGCCCAAAAACCCGGAGCAGCGACAATCATCGCGCAAGGCACAAAAATCAAAGGTGAAATTATTACAGATTGTCATCTACATATTGATGGCGAGTTTGAAGGAAGCGTGCGCTCTAAAAGCACTGTGATGATCGGAAAAAGCGGATTTATCAATGGCGAAGTGTATGCAAACAAACTCATCGTAAGTGGCAAGCTCAAAGGCGTAACAGAAAGCGATAGCGTTGAAATCGCGCCACTTGGGCGATTTGAAGGTGTGATTACTGCCACTGAACTTGTCATTGAGAAAAAGGGTGTATTTATCGGAGAAAGCAAACTCAAAGGCGCGCAATCCACAGCTAAAAATGATTCAAGCAAATCTTTATAAACAATTTCAAGAGGGTTTTACATATAGAATCTTGCTTTGTCAAGATCAAGATGAAGCACTTAAAGCATATCATCTTACCCATTTTGCTTTTACACAAAAGATTATAGATTCTACGCCTATTTTGCTTCCAGAGATGAGGCTAAGCTATCGTGATGATCTGCGAAGTTTTTTTGTAGAATTTATCGAGTGTTTGGCAAAGGTTCAGACATTTTATCAATCCAAAAACACATTGCTTATCGCCCCAATTTACTCGCTTTTGTATCCTATGCCTTCATCTCAATATACGCGCTCTATCTCTTTGCAAATCCGCAAGCATTATGATCTAGACGCACTCAAACAAGATCTGATACACTTTGGATATGACATCGTAGATGTGATAGAAATGGAGGGTGAGGCAAGCTTTAGAGGCGACATTATCGATATTTATCCGCCACTTCTTAAGCCCTATCGCATAGGGTTTTTTGATGATGAATGTGAAGATATTAAAGAGTTTGACATCGCTACACAGCTCACTTTAGGCGATAAATTAGAATCCATAGACATACCGCCTGCGCTTTTTTCGCTCTCACATGATGAATACGATGAGATTCTCTCTCAAATACAAGATTGTGAAGGGTTTGAAAACAATCTTGCCTCGCTTGGATTCTGGTTTCTCAAAGATACAATCCTTCTTCCTCAAGAATACAGCACTCTTTTGACGCAATCCGCATCAGATGAATTAGCCCAAATACTCCAAATAAAAGAAAATCTCCCTGATTTTTGGACTACGCAAAAGCTTAGTATATTGCGCGATAGTGAGGGGTATAGTGATGTTGATTTTCATCTTAGTGCGCTAGAATCTATCATCACACATAATTCCACTAAAAATATCACGCTTTTATGCAAAAGCAAAAGCCTGCTTTCTTCGTTGCATTTAAATGATAAGAATATTAAGATTCTAGATTCAAGCGATAATGTCAATTTCATCACACCCTCACAGATTGTCCTAAGCCTTACCCCAGCCAATACAACAGCAAATCCCAAATCCAAAAAATCGCGCCCAAAAATCGTGCTTGATGAGCTTAATATCGGTGATTATGTAGTGCATTCACACTATGGTATCGGAATCTTTAAAGGCATCACGCAAACAAGCGTGCTAGGTCATGTGCGAGATTTTATCGCGATTATGTATCAGGGCGATGATAAGCTCTTACTGCCTGTTGAAAATCTCCACCTCATCGATCGATATATCGCTACAAGCGGAAGCATACCTATTATTGATCGTTTGGGTAAAGGAAGCTTTGCTAAGCTCAAAGAAAAGACGCGACTAAAGCTTTTTGAAATCGCAGATTCTATCATTAAGCTTGCAGCAAAGCGCAATCTTATCCAAGGGCAAGTCATTGATGTCAAAAATCCAGAGCTAGAAGTGTTTCGATATGGTTGCCATTTTACTTTGACACCCGATCAAGAGCGCGCGATTAGCGAGATTTATAGCGATATTTCAAGTGGCAGGGTGATGGATAGGCTTTTGAGCGGAGATGTTGGATTTGGCAAGACAGAAGTAGCGATGAATGCGATTTTTGCGGTGTGTAGAAGCGGATTTCAAGCAGCCCTTATCGTTCCTACGACACTTTTGTGCGCACAGCATTTTGCCAGTCTCTCAAAGCGATTAGGAGAGTTTGGATTGCAAGTTGCAAAGCTTGATAGATTCTCAAGCGCCAAAGACAAAAAATCCATCATTCAAGCCCTTAAAAATGGCAAGATTGATGTATTAATCGGAACGCATATGATGTTTGGGCTAGAGTTTGCAAATCTTGGGTTGGTTGTGATTGATGAGGAGCATAAATTTGGCGTCAAACAAAAAGAATCCATAAAAACAATGAGTCAGAATGTGCATGTTTTGAGTATGTCAGCAACGCCGATTCCGCGCACGCTCAATATGGCACTCTCACATATCAAAGGAATGAGTCGCTTAGAGATTCCGCCAAGCGAGAGGAAAGATTCTAGGACTTTTGTCAAGAAAAAAAGCGATCCATTGATAAAAGAGATCATTCATCGCGAGCTTAAGCGAGGCGGACAGGTTTTTTATGTGTTTAATAATATCGCACAGATTGAGGGTATCGCGCTTTATCTAAAAGATCTTATGCCACATGTGCGCCTTGCGATTTTGCATTCACAAATCAGCGCAACACAAACAGAATCTATCATGGAAAAATTCGCTGCGGGTGAATTTGAGATTCTACTTTGCACCTCGATTGTAGAATCTGGAATCCACCTTCCAAACACAAATACAATCATTATCGATGGCGCGGATTGCTTTGGGTTGGCGGATTTGCATCAGTTGCGCGGTAGGGTTGGGCGAGGCGACAAAGAGGGATTTTGCTATTTTTTGATCGATAATGACAAGCAAATCACCAAAGAAGCCACAAAACGGCTGCTTGCTTTGGAGAAAAACTCATATCTTGGAAGTGGGGCGAGTATCGCTCATCACGACTTAGAGATACGCGGTGGTGGGAATCTTATCGGAGAATCACAAAGCGGACATATCAAAAATATCGGTTATAGTTTGTATTTGCGACTTTTAGAAGAGGCGATAAATACGCTTAGTGGCAAAGAAAGCATAAGCGAAAATGGCGTAGAACTACGCATTTCAGTGAGCGCGTATCTCAATCCTGAGCTTATCAGTAGCGATCGTTTGCGCTTAGAGCTGTATCGCAGGCTTTCTTTGTGCAAAGAAGTCCAAGAAGTCTATCAGATAGAGCATGAAATCGCCAATCGCTTTGGGAGTTTGGATTCGTTGAGTTTTGCTTTTATTCAGATTATTTTGATTAAGATTCTAGCAAACCAAAAAAATATCACCTCGATTCTGCATTTTGGGCAAAATATCCAAATCCAAACACGCGATAATCAAAAAATTATACTGCATTCGCCAAGCAAAGATGATGAAGATGTGCTTGAGAGTATTTTGGGATTTTTACGCAAGTAGATTCTATGAAAACTAGATTCTAGAATCTATTTTGTCATTGCGAGCAGTTGCAAAACTGCGTGGCAATCCACTTAAATAATCCTTGTTGAAGCCTGTCATGTCTTAGGCTTGCTAAAGAATCTAAATCCAATCTAGAATCTATGCAAACGCAATGGTGCATTAAGAAATTCTAGATTTTAAGATGAATTTGCAAGGGCTTGCAAGGGTTTGATATATTGTGTGGTTTTAAAGCGAGGAAATAGAACTTTAAAGAAATAAAACTCATGATTCATTGACGAAACAAAAAACAAACTCCCACAAAATCGCTTAAAAGCTAGGATTTAGATCTCATGAAAACTAGATTCTACAATTTACCCAAATGCTCGATTAATCGCAATGGCGTAAGCGCATAAGAAGCCCTCTCGCATCGCGCGGCAAGAGCATGCGCCATAGAGCCAAACAGCGCAGAATCTAGCGTGCTAAAGCCTTGCGCAAGATATGCGCTAATAATTCCACTTAGCACATCGCCACTGCCACCTTTTGCAAGT
Organism: Helicobacter fennelliae; assembly: GCF_900451005.1. Lineage (NCBI taxonomy): Bacteria > Pseudomonadati > Campylobacterota > Epsilonproteobacteria > Campylobacterales > Helicobacteraceae > Helicobacter > Helicobacter fennelliae. Next base: position 179,780 of record NZ_UGIB01000001.1, on the reverse strand, counting down.
GCGCTATTGCCAAGCGGATTGATATAGATTCTGCTTTGAAAGGCGATGATAGGATTTGCGCCCTTAAGGAGTAGCACAACGTTTGGAAACATCTCACTAAATCGCAGTGCAAGCTCTATTTTTTGCGTGATTACTTCTTGGAGGCTTATTTGCGCGATCCCGCAAATCTCAAGCAATGAGACGAATTCTTTTGGGTGAGGGGTAAGCACGATGTTTGGCAAATCTTTGCGTGCGATAAGCAAGTCTTTGAGCTCGCTTGCATAAAACAAATCCGCATCAATCACAGCGCAAGTAGAGCCAAGCAAATCTATAAGGCTTATTTGCTTATATGTAGGATTAAAGCTTATTATATCGCTTTGTTTCTCGCCATTATTTTCATTATTTTCATTATTTTCATTATGTATTTCGCCGCTTTTTTCGTCATTTTTTTGGCTATTTGCGCGATTTGCAAAGTTTCTGCCAAATCCCATTCCAATGGCTATGACATTTGCATTATGCGGAATCTCTTGCGCACACATAATCTCTGGATACCCATCAAGCTGCCCAATCACACTTACAAGCCCTGCACCCATACGCAACGCAGCAAGCGCACTTAATATCCCAGCACCCTTTTTCTCTCCCATAATGACTGCTAAATGCCCGAAGTTGCCTTTGTGGCAGTTTTGTGATTCTCGAAATGGCAGTTTGAGATCGGATTTTTCAAGCAAAAAAAATGGCGTCCTTACTTCATAAAGTGCTCTACTAACGCCTAAATCTCCGACAAGCACTTCACCGACAATATCTTTTGCCATATCGCTAAAAAGCGCGAGTTTGAGCGCGCCCATACTGATTGTATAATCAGCCTTAAATGCGATTTGAGCGATATTTCCTTCCATATCTAATCCGCTTGGTATATCGCAAGCTACGCGAAGTCTTGAATGACAATTCATGCTTTCAATAAGCTTTATATACTCTACCCTCATCTCTCCGCTAAATCCGCTTCCAAACAAACAATCCACAATTACATCGCAAGGCAGAATCTTTTTGACGCGTTCGATTTCACATAAATTTGCGCGCTCACTTTGGATTTTGCAAAGCTTAGATTTTGGCTCTTTGGCTTCGTAGATTCTGACTTTGTAAGAGCCATGCAGTTTGCGCGCTAGCACATAGCCATCGCCTCCATTATCCCCGCTTCCGCATACGATTGTAATCACACTTTGTGCGTGAGTGATTTTTTGTATTAGCGCAAACATCGCATTTGCAACGTTTTCCATCAGAATCTCATCATGCAATAAAAACTTACTCAAAAGTCGCTTATCAAGCGCATTTGTGGTTTTGTAGAGATTTTGCATTATGAGTTTCCTATAAATTTGATTGAGAGAGAATTTACGCAATGGCGCGTGTTTTTGGGCGTGAAGCCTTCGCCTTCAAATACATGCCCTAAATGTCCTTTGCAATTTTTGCACACAATCTCTGTGCGTCTGCCATCGCGATCTGCTTGCATTACTACTCCTTCAAAGCAATCATCAAAACTCGCCCACCCGCACATTGATCTAAATTTAGATTCTGATGAAAAAAGTGACGTTTCGCATTGTTTGCAGACATAAATGCCCGACTCAAAAAAGTCATTATATATCCCGCTAAATGGTGCTTCTGTGCCTTTGTAAATGATGATATGCTCTTCTTGCGGGGTGAGCTTGGCGAGTTGATTATGAGGCGGATTCATTTATTTTCCTGTTTTGATAAATGTTTTGACATTGTCTATACTAAGTGCGATAAGGTTTTTGAGAGAATCCCCATACGCATACGCGATGTGTGGGGTAATCAAAAGTCTATCTTGAATGCTAGAATCTAAAAATGGGTGATTTTTACGCATAGGTTCGACTTCAAGCACATCGCAACCATAAAAAAACCGCGCTCCATTCTTTAGTGTAACTGTTACATCTTCTTCATTGACGATTCCGCCTCGACCGACATTAATAAGAATAGCATTAGGTTTAAGCAGGGCTAGAGATTTGGCATTGATGAGATTTTTGGTCGCAGGATTAAGCGGGGCGTGGATACTTATAATGTCGCATTCTTTGAGCAGATTCTCAAGGCTTACTTGAGGATATGAGGTGTTTTGATTTTTGCCACTTGTGGAGGTGTAGCATACTTTTGCACCCAAACAAGTTGCGATCTGTGCGACTCTTTGCCCAATGCTTCCAAACCCAATAATCCCCCATTTCTTAGAATCTATACTCACTCTTCCGCCCGCTAAGTGCGTAAAAGTTGGGCTTTGACTCCATTGCCCGCTTTTGCAATATGTATCATAATAATGAAGCTGACTCAAAAACTCTAATACCATAGTAATCGTATGCTGCGCGACACTTAGCGTAGAATACCCAGCGACATTTTTGACAATGATTCCGCGCTGTGAGGCAAACTCCACATCAACGATATTTGTCCCCGTAGCCGTTACACAGATGAGCTTGAGTGCCTCAAGCTGCGAAAGGATAGCTTTATCAAGCACAACTTTATTTGTCAAAACAATCTCTGCCCCCTTGCATCGCTCTAATGTCTCCTCATAGCGCGTCAGATCATAGCTGATATACTCGCCAAAATTATTTAATTCACTAAAATCTGCATCTCCCAAAGTGATTGCATCAAGATTGACTATTTTCATACCTTGCTCCTTTATGTTCTTTGTCCTTAATGTTTGTGAATCTACATTGTAGTATAAGATTCTAAGGATTGGAGGCTAAAATTATTAAGATTGAAAATTTTTAAAAAAAGTCGATTTGCAAATACATTCAAATATTTAAATGCAAGGACAAACAATGCAAACTCAAAAATCCAGTATCTTACGCAAAATCCTTATCTGTGCGCTCAGCTGTAGTGCGCTGTGGGCACTTAATCAAGACTCAGCAGAGCAAGCAACTCAAGCAACTAAGGAAGTAGAGAGTGTGAATGTAGCGACAATCCCGCAAGGCACAAATATCTCACCACTCAATAATCAACATGTAATCGAGCTAGAAGCAGTGGGGATTGGCGTCGCGCCACAAGAATCCTGCACGCCAGCGCAAGCTGTGGCTATGGCAAAACGAGCGGCGATTGTTGATGCGTATCGGCAATTAGGCGAGCAAATGTATGGAATCCAGCTCAACTCAAATGATAGCGTCCGCAATATGGTGCTTCAAAATTCTACGATCAAAACACGACTCAATGCACTTATACGAGGCGCGCAAATCAAAGAAACAAGCTGCCAGCAAGGCGTTTGCCAAGTCAATATGGAGCTTCGACTTGATGGCAGAGTGTGGAGTAAAGTATTAGGTATTTCGCTCTAGAATCTAAAAAGCCTAGATTCTTTTGAACTTTTTACTCGATCACACACTTATAATGGCACAAACAATTTTGTGTTTTTTAGCTAGATTCTAAGAGCTTTTTGATTTTTTTCCTTGTTTTTTAGGGTTGCCTAGATTTATTTTGCGATTGCAACGTTCTATTGTGTTGATTCTGTGTGCGATGACAAGTAGGGTTTTGTTTTTGGCGACATCATAAATCTCGTCCATAATCCTTGCTTCAGTCGCAGAATCTAGCGCGCTTGTCGCTTCATCAAGCACTAAAATTTCTGGATCATCATAAATAGCCCGAGCGATTCCAATGCGCTGCTTTTGCCCGCCAGAAAGCAAAATCCCACCTTCACCTACGCGCGTATGAATCCCCTCATACTCTTCTAAAAAGCTCCAAATATTTGCCTTTTTGCACGCTTCTTTGACGCGCTCTTCATCTATTTCGCTACCAAAAGCCACATTTTCCGCCACGCTTCCGTCAAAAAGATAAATGCTTTGAGGAATGTAGCCTATTTTTTTGCGCCAAGAACGTAGATTGCTATTTGTGATCTCCACGCCATCGACTAGAATCTTGCCTGATTGTGGCTTATATATGCCGATGATAAGATCAACAAGTGTGCTTTTGCCAGCACCGCTCTCCCCGCAAAACGCGATTTTATCGCCTTTTTGTATTGTGAGATTAAAATCTTTGACAATGGGCTTATGATCTTTATAGCCAAAGCTCACATTTTGAAGCTCAATATCACATGCAAACTCGCAAGGCTCATTATCTTCATAATCAGTATGATAGAGCAAATCCTCATACACTTTCTCCACTGAATGCCCATAATAGCCCATCATATTGATGTTTTGCAAGATTTTATTTACAGAAGGCAGAATCCTATACAGCGCAAGCGCATACATAGAAATGATAGGAATCACAGCGGCTGCGTCTTTGTAGCGGATAAGGATATACGCCACGCACGCGATTAGAATGCTAAATCCAATCGTCTCTAAAATCAATCGCGGAATAGGAATAATAGTCTGTGTGTAAATCTCTGCGTTGATTCTTTTGCGACTTATCGTATCGAAGGCTTTATAGACTTCTTCTTGATTGCCTTTAAGCTTGATGATTTTGAAGTTTCCAAATGTATTGGTGATGAGCTCGTGGAATCGCGCTTGCATTTCCGTGCGGATTATGCCCATTTTTTTGATTTTTTTGGTGAGGGTTTTGAGGATTAAAACCACTTGCAAGCTTAAAATCACGCTTAAAACCAAAGTCATTTTCCAGCTTGTGATAAGCAAAAGTGAATACATAAGCACGATTGTAAAAACTTCAGAAAAGATCTGCAAAAGATTTTGCACATAAAATGATGCTTGAAGTGCCTCGCCTGTAATGTTTTGGCGGATAGAATCTGTTTTTCTTTTTGTAAAGTCAAGGAAATTTAACTGCACAGCTTTACAAAAAAGTCGATACGCAAAATAATGATATTTGCGAAATGCAAAGCGATTGAGCGCATAAGTATAAGACACGCCATACGCCACGCGCAAAAAATAAAAAATAATAAGCACTGCGCTAAAAGCAATCATAAAATCTAGCGTGCTATCAAAATGACAAAAATCATATATCGTGCGCGGTATATGCTCGCTTAGAATCAAGCTTGGGTTGCTTGCAAAAGTGATAAATGGCATAATCACGCTAATACTAATTGTCTCCATAACTGAAAAAGCAATCGTCCCTAAAAATAGCATTATAAGAATGATTTTATCTCGCCTTGTTAGCAAAAATCGAAGCTGTGAGATATGGCTTTTGGGCTTTGTAATGGGCTTTGTGCTAGATTTTGGCGTGGCATGGCTTGAAGCAGTGTGCTTTGGCGAGGTGGATTTTGACGTGATAGAATTCATTGATTTTTTCTCATTTTTGATTTGTGGCAGTTATTTTATCTTTTGCACGCTTGCGTGGCAGGCTTGCATGATAGCCCCTCTCACTGCGCTAGATTCTAGCACACTTAAGCCCTCTATTGTCGTTCCGCCCGGCGTTGTTACAAGATCTATGATTTGCTGTGGGGTTTTAGATTCTAGGAGTTTGGCTACTCCTTCAAATGTTTTTTGCACTAAAATAGCACTATCGCTTCGCTTCAATCCTTCTCTCACACCAGAATCTATCAATGCTTGGGCAATGAGTGCCAAAAAAGCCGGCGAGCTTCCACTCGTCGCAATCGAACTATCAACAAGCTTTTCATTATCCACAAATACAACACTCCCAAAGCTCTCGCAAATCTCTTTGACTTCTTGCAAATCTGCGTTTTGGGTGAAAGCCACGCTACTTGATAGCCCAAATGCTGCGCCGACATTTGGCATAAGCTTGATGTATGATTTGGCTTTGATATGCTGCTTGAGAGATTCTATATTTACCCCAGCAAGCACGCTATATACGCTTTTTGCCACGCCTTTGTAGATGAATTCATCAAGTCCATAAGGCTTGATAGCCAAAATCACGATTTTATCTTGAATATCAATAGGCGCAGAATCTATGCTTGAGGCGTTGTGGAGATTGTTTGTTTGGATAAAATCTTGTGCTTTTTGTCTGTCGCGCCCGCACACTTGGATAGTGTATTTGCCATTTGTGTTTGAATCAATCCCTTTTGCAATAGCACATGCCATATTGCCATAGCCTACAAATAATACTTTCAACGCTTTATCCTTGATTTTTGTTTTTAATTTATTTTATTTTTTGTATAGCGTTATAAATCTCTGCAAAGCTACCATCAAAATAAAACACATTTTTTGCACCCATTTCGACCAAATGGCTTCCATACACAGAAACGGTATGCCCGCTATAACAATGAATCAAAAAATCAACATCTGGATTCTCTAAAATCTTCTGACTTAATGTAGCAAAATCAAAGATATTTTCAGCCTCGCTGATATGGGCTTGCTGATAATCTTCTGGCATTCTTGTATCAATAATACAAAACTCTCTTTGCGTGATTGTGTCTGCATACACTGGGTTGGCAAGGCTTTTATTAAATTTTCCTTGTAGTTTCATTTTGCTCCTTTTTTTGTCGTTTTAGATTCTGGGCTTTTAAATCTCTTTAAGTTTCTTTAATCTTGTGGGCTTATAAGAGATTGTTATAATCCGCGTAATTGCTCAAGTCGTTCGCGTTTCGTCCCAATGTTTGTGATTTGGATTCCGAAGTTTCCATCGACAATCACCACTTCACCCCTTGCGATGACTTTGTCATCAATGAGCACTTCAAGCGGGTCATTTGCAAGCTGATTCAGCTCGACGATACTTCCTATATCCATAGAGATGACATCTTTGAGGAGCATCTTTTTCTGTCCTATCCTTACTTTGATGGTGAGCTTGACATCAAGAAGCATTCCGATATTGCGGATTTCATCTTGATTGAGGGTTGTAGCACTTGGTTGTGAAGAGTCTTGAGAATCTTGCGCAGAAGATGGCTCAATGACTTCTTGATGAAAGAGATTTGCAAACTCTGGAGTGCTTAAAAATATAAATTTTGAATTGATTGTATTAAGCGAGAAAGAAAACTCATAGGCTTGCGTGAAAGCACTAAGGCTTGAAGCATCGTTTATGATTTCTGTTTTGCGAGAAGTGAAATTAAGCTTTGGCATATTTGGCTGCGAACCCATTGCTGTGGAGATAGCTCCTAAAATATTAGAATCTATCTCTTTGATCGCATCTAAGTCATCTTCGCTTGCTTGTGTGTTGCTTGCACCATCACCACCAAGCATAAGATCTGAGAGTGCGGTTGTGAGATCGATTGGATTTATCATACCAACCATTCCTGATCCATCACCGCTCATATCAATGGTGGTGAGTATCGTTGGAAATTGAGTTATCACTTCTGCGATAGAGCCACTTTTTGTGTTGGCAATGGTTGGTGAACTTCCTGTAAGCCCCTCAATAGTTGAGGTTGCTTCTTGTGCGAGTAGTTTAATAAAATTTTCCATTCCTCTTCCCTCTTAGCTTATTCTTTTATTCTTCTTCATCGATAGCATCAAGCTTGTTTTTTCTTTGTGTTTCAAGCATTTCAAGCACTTCTTTGACTTTGTCTTTTTCAGTTAAGATCTCATTTTTGATCTTGATACTTTTTCTAAATCGCTGCAATCCAATGACTGCCATATATTTTTCTCTGCCATTAATGCTGACAATCACCTCATCACTTGCAGTTTCATTTAGCCTTATAATATCGCCTATCTGCAAGTCAAGCACTTCTTTTAGGGTGAGATTTGTCCCGCCGACAAATGCTTCGACATTCACATCAGCTCCACCAACTAATGCTTGAAGCTCTTTATTGCGCGATTTTTTGGAGCTTGTTTCGCCAAGCGTTATATCTCTGCTTCCAAGTCGAGGAAGTACCGTCTCTAGCGAGATAACCGGATAACAAATATTAATCATTCCGCTTGAATGCCCGATGATAAGCTCCATAACAACCATGATAACAATTTCGTTTTGCGCAACGATTTGCACGACATTTGGGCTTGATTCTTTGGCGTCAATAGAGGGAAACATATCTGTTACAGACGACCATGCGTCTTTGAGGGTTTGCATAATCTGTCGCAAAATCGTATCAAGCAAATTAATCTCAATATCGCTAAATTCTCGCGAATTATCATAAGGATCGCCTCTTCCGCCCAAAAGCCTATCAATCATCGGAAACACAATGCTAGGATTTATCTCCAAAACGCCCGTGCCATCAAGAGGCTTCATAGAAAAGACATTGAAGCTCGTAGGAGAAGGCAAGCTCATCAAAAACTCACCATAAGTCATCTGATCTACGCTGTGAAGTTGGATTTCGACAATGCTTCTCATAATCGCAGAGATTTGGCTTGAGAGTGAGCGCGCCATTTTGTCGTGTATGCCTCGAAATGATCGGAGTTGCTCTTTGCTTACGCGATTTGGTCGTTTAAAATCATAAAGGGTAACTTGCTTTTGAGGAAGAATATCTTGCTTTTGGAGCATATCCTCACTATCGCCATCATCAACAGCCTCAAGTAGCGCGTCAATCTCTTCTTGACTTAATATATCAGCCATTATTATCTCCTAATGAAGTTCGAATCTTTTTAATCACTTCTTTGGTGATTTGTGAGATTCTAGATTCTGTGATATTGAGAATGTCTTTTATCTCGCTAAGGCTTAATTCCTCAAGAAAATACAGCTGAATAATCAACTGCTCTCGTTGAGAGAAAGTTTTGAGCACTTTTTGGATTTTTTCGACTAACTCTTCTTTTTCGAGTTTTTCGATGATATTGCCAGATTCTATGGTGTTGTATTGCTCCTCGATTGGCACAAGCACATACACATCAGATGCGATTTTGGCTTCTTTGATTTTTTCAATATCTTCTCCTAATACTTCTGCGAGATATTCATCGCTTGGCTCTTCTTCGTGCTGATTAAAATAACGACTCACTTCAGAATCTATCGCTTTGATGAGCTTTCGCGATGAGCGCGAGACAATATCAAGCGAGCGCAAATAATCTAGCATTGCGCCATATACTCGAGATTTTGCAAATCCCCAAAATGAATCATTGAGCTTTTGATCATAGCGACGCGCAAGCTTGATGAGCTCTTCTGTCCCGATTGAGATAAGTTCGCTTACTTCAATATGCCCCGGAAGCCTTTCTTTGATCTTGTATGCCATAGCTTTGACTGCAGGAAGATATGCGATAGCAAGCTCATCTTGTGAGTATTGCTGATTTTGTGTGTAAGCATCGATTTTCATTCTCTCTTCCTTATAATGTATTTTTATGATTTATTGTCTTCTTCAAGTTCTTCTGAAAAGTCAAAGTTGTTTATAAATTGCCGCACTGATCGCGCTTGCTTTTCTGTCATATCAAATTCAGAATCAAAAAAATCAAGCTGTCGTTCGATGAGTTTTTTATTTGAGAGCAAAGAACGTTTTGGCTCAATCATATGGATATAAATCGTCGCCATACTTAATGATATAAGATACATAGTAATTGTTACGACAATAGTCAAAAACAGCACTAATTCTGGTTCATTAAATTTTATCAACCCAAAAATAAGCCCGATAAAAAACCCAGCGACAACTGAAAGATTGATAAAATTAGAAACACGCATTATGAGCCTTTATAAATATCCTATTAGTTTTTTTAAGAATCCACCCATAGATTTCTTGGAATGATTAAGCATATTGTGTTCCACCTTGGAGATAAGATTTTTGGCAACGCCTTGCATTGTTGTTGAAAATATATTCAATGGCTCTACTTTGCAGATGAGCTTTCTTTGTAAAATAGCCTTTTTGACTGCGTCATTATAAGTAAAACCACCCAAAAATTCTAATGTAAAATGTGGGATATTTTTTTGCGCCACATATTCTATTGTCGTAAAAACTTGTTTGATTTGGGTTTGAGAATTTGCCATATTTATCACAACCATACATTCTTTTTTGAATTTCGCACTGACTTTCAGCATCGCATACGCATCGGTTTTTGATGATGGCTCGGGCGTAGTGATGACGATGATATAATCGCTTGCTTGCAAAAACGCTTGATTAAGCGCACTAATGCCAGCACTCGTATCAACGACAACATAATCAAAAAAATTCCAAATCTCCATATCGTTTGCAAAATCATTCATCGTGTAAGTATTGGCGTATTTGAGGATCTCTTCACCGCTATCACCCGGGATAAGATAGAGATTTTCATCGATTTTATAAATTGCTTCTTTGAAGCTCACTTCACCCTTCAAAGCGTGCAAGATATTTTTGTCTGTCTTTACTCCAAAGATCAAATCCAAATTCGCAAGCCCAATATCTGCGTCAAAAATACCGATTTTATAGCCTATTTTACTCAAACAATACGCCAAATTTGCCGAAAAATTAGATTTTCCTACACCGCCTTTTCCGGAAGTTATGGCGATAAACTTTGCTGTGGTTTTTTTATTGTTTTTCATTAAGGATTCAAGATTGTGGGCTTGATTCATAGATTCTCCTTATCCAAATTTAATCCAAATCTCATCGTTATTTTGGTGCATTTGGGTAAAAAAACCCACCCAATAAACAATCCGCCAAATAGCTATTATCTGCGACAATAATATCGCTTGGCACTTCCTGTCCTATGGAGAGATAGCTGATTGGTTTTTTGGTATCATACACGAGCGAAAAAATATTACCAAGCCCTCTTGCTTCATCAAGCTTGCTGAAAATAAATGTATCGATATTAAGCTCTCCAAATGCGTTGTAGCAATCTTTAAGATCCTCGTATTTTGTCGTGGTTTGAAGCACCAATGCGACATCGATTTTATAATCATCAAGTTTGGCAAATCGTTTCAATTCATTGATTTTTGATTTGTCATGCTGTGAATGCCCCGCCGTATCAATCAAAATATAATCACAATAACTTAGCGCATCAACTTTGTTTAAAAAATCGCTACTTTCACTCACAGAATCTATGCTGATACGCATTTTTCTTGCATACCACGCAAGCTGCTCCATAGCCCCGATACGATAATCATCAAGCGTGATAATGCCAACTTTTTTCTTATGCTCTAAGATCTGCGAATAACGCGCTGCAAGTTTGGCTAAAGTGGTTGTTTTGCCAACACCTGTGGGTCCTACAAACATAATGATTTTTTTGCCGATTTCATTTTCTTGCCTGCAATAAATCATTTTGCGTAGCACCTCGCGAAAATACCGCTTAATCGTCTTACTTTGCTCGCGCATTTTAAGTGGCATAAACTCAATACTTAAGCGCATAATTTCTTCTAAATGATCTTTATTCATTCCGCTTAAGCGCGCTATGCGGTAGATTTCTGCAAATTCTTGCGGAATATTGATACTCATATTTGTTGGGGCTTTTTCCTCCCAAAGTGTGTTTTGGATAAGCTTGATTTTGTCATTAAGCTTGCTTATTTCTTGATAAATATCATTAAGCTGCTTAGAATCCTCTTTTGCAGAATCTTTTGGTTTTTGCGTAGTTTGTGGCTGCTCTTGTGTGCTAGATTCTGCTTTGTAATCTGTCTTGTAAGATGGCGGAAGCAATATGCTTTTTTTCAGCATTGAGGTATCGGGCATTGAGGTTGGATAGCCTGCGATTTTGCTAATCTCTCGCACCGTATCAGAGAGCTGAATGGTTACATCATCATCAAACAAAGCACTCAAATTGCGCTTTTTTTTCTTTTGGGCGATTTCTTTGTCGGCGATTTGCTCAAGTCGCTTTTGGATACTATTATCAGGGATAAGCTTTTGGGGTTTTTGTGGAGAATCCGCTTCTTGTGAATCGCTTGCATTGCGCGCGAGTTTTTTTCCACTTCCTGCTTTTGTTGCTTGAAAATCTCCTGCTTGCGAATCCTCTACGCCTATCACAAGCTCAAAGAGTGCGGGCTGATTGAGCGTTTTTTTGCGCACTTCTTTTGTTTGGATAATCATCGCTTCATCGCCAAACTCATCTCTTGCTTTTTTTAATGCTTCTGCTGGTGTTTCACCACTATATGTATAAGTTTTCACTTCCACCTCTTTATTTGTAGAATGATTGGAACAAGCACAGAACCTCTGTTTTGATATTCTGAATGTGGAATTTTAAAATAAGGACGCTTTAAAATTACTTGATTATAAAAAATTACATCAATATCTAAAGTTCTTGGAGCATTTTTGAATACTCTTTTTCTTGGTCTGCCAAATTTGCGCTCCAAATAAAAAATAAGTCTAAAAATCTCAACAAGATTTAGCGAGGTTCTAAGTGCAAGCACAGCATTTAAAAAATCGCTTTGGTGCGTGTAGCCAAAGGCTGGATTTTTGTAAATGGACGTGGTTTGGATAATCTCAAAACTTCTGTGTCTGATAAACCACACAAGCAGATGAAAAAAAGTGTGTAAAATCTGCCCTTGATTACCGCCGATACCTAAGACAAGAATATTTTTTAGATTCCGTGCTTTTTTCTGTGCTTTTGGATTTTGTGATTGTAGATTTTGTGATTGTAGATTTTGTGCTTTTTGATTGTTTGGATTTTGCAAACGCGCAGAATCTAGCGCGCGAGATTTAATGCGAGATTCTGTGTGAGATCCAAGCGGAAAGCCCTTTGTGATTATGATTTCTTTCATACAATCCAACTTTAATTCATCTGTTTAATGTGTATTGAGTAATGTTTTTGCCTTATTAGTGATATTTGCAATTGTGAAGCCACAATGCTGAAACACAATCTCTCCCTTTGCTGAATGCCCAAAATCCTGCATACACACGACTTCATCGCAGAATCTAAACCACTCAAGCCCCCTTGCTGCTTCTATGCCTAATACCTTTCCGCCTAATAATGAATCAATATATGACTTATCTTGCTGGATTAATAAATCAAAGCATGGCACGCTCACTACGCGCGTGGTGATAGATTCAGATTCTAGGGCTTTGGCACACTCAAGGGCTAAAGCCACTTCACTTCCTGTGGCAATTAATGTGATTTGCGGTGATTGCGGATTTGATGCGTCTTTGATGATGTATCCGCCTTTTGAGATTTTGGATTTATCGCACACTTCAAGCACGGGCAGATTTTGGCGCGATAGCACAAACGCACAAGGCGCGCTAGATTCTAGTGCGACTTGCCAGCAGGCGATATTTTCGTTTGCATCTGCTGGGCGAAAGACCAAAAGATTTGGCATTGCTCTAAAATGTCCGAGTTGCTCGATTGGCTGATGTGTCGCGCCATCTTCGCCAACCCCGATAGAATCATGCGTCCAAATATAAAAAACCCGACTTTTCATAATGCTAGCAACACGCACGCTTGGCGACATATAATCGCTAAAGACAAAAAAAGTCGCACAAAATGGTAAAAATAATCCATAATTTGCGATTCCATTGCAAATCGCGCCCATCGCGTGCTCTCGAATGCCGAAGTGAAAATTTTTGCCATGTGGAAAATCGCCACTATTTTTTATGGTTGTGTTGTTGCTTGGCGCAAGATCTGCGCTTCCTCCGATAAATCCTTGCAATTTTGCAGCGATTGCATTGAGAATCTGCCCATTGCTCGCTCGCGTGGCTATGGATTCTCCGATTGTAAATTGCGGGTATTGAATGCTAGCTACATCTGGATTACGCAAGGATTCAAGCATGGTTTTTGCACTAGAATCTAGCGATTTCTCCCATAATGCCTCAAGACTTTGCATTTTTTCTTGGGTATTTTGAAACCAAAACCTCACATCATCTGGAATGTGGAATTTCTCTTGAGGAAAGTTTGCTGCCTTTTTGGATTCTGCTATCACGTTTTCACCCAATGGCGAGCCATGCGTTTTTTCGCTTCCTTCAAGCCCTATCGCGCCTTTGCCGATGATTGTTTTGGCGATGATTAATGTAGGCTTTGTTGTGTTTGATTTAGCGGCGATAATGGCTTCTTGAATGTCTAAAAAATTATGCCCATCGCAAAGTAGCACATCAAATCCTTGCGCTTCAAAGCGGAGCTTGACATTTTCATCAAAGGCAAGACGCGTATCGCCCTCGATTGTAATGGAATTTGAATCATAAATGATGATAAGATCAGAGAGTTTGTACTTCCCTGCCAAAGAAGCGGCTTCATAGCTTATGCCTTCTTGCAAATCGCCATCACCACAAAAACAATACACTTTGTGCGAAATAACGCTTTTGCTAAGTAGATTCTGGGCGTATTTGGCAGCCATCGCAAACCCAACCGCATTGGCAATGCCTTGCCCTAATGGTCCTGTGGTGATCTCAACGCCTTGCGTGAGGCTAGATTCTGGGTGTCCGGGCGTTTTGGAGTGGAGCGTTCTAAATGATTTGAGATCATCAAGACTCAAGTCAAATCCCCATAAATGCAGAAGTGAATACAGCAAAGCACTCGCATGCCCGCCACTAAAAACAAGCCGGTCGCGATTGAGCCATTTTGGATTCTTGGGATTGAGATTGATATGATAGCTTAGTGTTGTTGCAAATTCTGCAAGTCCCATTGGAGTGCCGGGGTGTCCGCTATTTGCTTCTTGGACGATGTCAGCACACAAAAACCGCAAAGTTGTAGCCATTTTTTCAAGATTTGAAATGTCTTGTGTCGTGATAGAGTGCATTATAAACCTCATAAACTAAAATCTAAGCCAAAATTGTGCCTAAAAAAACATACAAAATTACTTAGATTTTTTATTTGTAGAAATTTTTTGGAAAGTTGAAGTTATGAGTGAAGTTGTGAGTGAGGATAGCATTCTAGAATCTAAAACTCATTTTCTGGATTGCCACGCAAAATTTGAAAATTTTGCTCGCAATGACGCATTACCTCATCATGTCTTAAGCGTTAGCGAAGAATCCAGTAAAAATCTAATACAAAATCTAAAATAGATTCTAGTTTGGATTTGGATTCTTCGTTCGTTTCACTCACTCAAGTAATGACAAGTTTTATTCTATGCAAACACAAGCAAGCATTAAAAAATTCTAGACTTTTTTAATTTTTAGATTTTAGAATTTATGCAAACACAAAAAGAGCGTAAAAGAAATTCTAGATTTTTGTGGAAATTTTGTGGCTTTGCAAGACGAACGAATGAGTCGCTACTTTTCGTGCGTCGCCAAAATAATACAAGATAAGCCCTAAACGATGCAATCCGCAAAATTTACCAAAAAGCTAGAATTTAGATCACATCGAAATGAGATTCTAGCAGATTCTACTCTTTAACTTTCTGCTCGACATATTTATCAAGCGCGATACTCACGCCATTACTCATATTTTTGAATAAAATATGTCCATCTGATCGTTCATAATAAATAATCTCTCCGCCTTTTTGAAATCTCTGAATCAAAACCCCATTTGGCTGGATAATTTTGCCTATGCCATCAAAAATATCTCTACCCATAAAAATATCATCAAACAAATCGCCATAGCTCACTTTGCCAAAAAAATTCTTTGCAGCAGGCCATTTTCTTGCGCAATCATTGAGGATACAGATTTTTTTCTTTGTGATTTCGATGACTCCGATCGTCTTGCCCGCGGCAAAAAGCTCCAAAGTGATCTCTTGTTTTTTGTTTATCCCATAGGTTACATAATCATAATATCGAAAGTTTTTTGCATTGATATATAAGATACGATAGCCTTTTTCTTGCTTTGGCAAATCAGCTTGTTTTTGGCTTTTGTATTCTTTTTTGGCTTCTTTGCTTACGGGTTGATCGCTAAATAACCCCGCAACTTGAGAGCAACCACCCAAAAACAAAGCGATAACAAGTCCAAGATAACGCATATTCAATCTTTAGTGCATGTGGTGCATTTTGTGTAAGCAGAATCTAAGCAATCCATTGTTGCAATTATCGCCTGCTATGCTTATCGCCCGCCCAAAGCACGATACCAAACGCGCCCATCAAGCTTGATTTCCATTGTAACTTGACACAAACCAGCCCTGCAATCAACATTTGTAATATCCGCGCCACGCACAAGAGCTTGCACTTTGGATTTTACAGTTGAGCTTGTGATTGCCATATTTTCAACCGTGTCTTGACCATTGAGTTTTACCCCATACATTTTTTCGCCAAGAAGTTTATAAGCATCAATCATCGCTGCTCTCTTAGCTAATGCTGTTGATTGTGCCGGTGATATGGCGTTTTGCGGAGCGACTCCAGTGCCTGTAACTTGCAACTCAATGATATTGCTTGGAGTGAGGTTTGGATTATTAGGGATAAGTGGCTCTTGCGATCCTCTTGGCGATCTCATATCCTCATCATCAGGAATTGTATTGTTGATAATTGGCGATGGAAGAGGATTTGCCATAGGTGGATTGACCATAGATGGTGGATTCATCATACCTACTCTATTCATACCCGCGCCATTTATACCCGGATTTTCAATCCCTGTGGGGCGATAATCCGCTGTTGGCGGGGTAAGCCCTACATCATCTTGAGCGGCTGTGCAGCCAACGAAACTTAAACCAGCGATAGCGGCGATAGACATCGTTTTTATCTTTTGTGTCACACTTGTCATCAAACATCCTTTTTTTGAAAATTATCTAAGTAAAGCAAAAGATGTGCCAAAATTAAAATTCAATATGAAATATTATAAAAACTTACAGAATCTAGATTCTGGTTGGTATTGCTTTATTGAGAATGACAATAAATAGATTCTTATAGATTGCTACGCTCATTTCACGCACTTGTAATGATGAGGCGGGTTTGTCATTGCGAGGATGATAGGACGAAGCAATCTAGTCAAAATGGATTGCCACGACTTTCTAGCGGAAGCCTCGCAATGACGAAAATGGCATAGAATCTAGATTCTGCGCAAGTTCGTGCGATTATACCACCGCATAATCCAATAATGCACAGCCAGCGATACAAAAATCACAACTCCACCACATATAAGCTTGATGAGTGATTCGCTCTGCATTTGCCTTCCCCAAAATAGCCAATCCACAAGCACGACAAGCGGAATCATCGCATTATTCATAATCGCCACCACACCGCTATCACTCATACTCACGCCCTTATTCCACATAAAATACCCCGCACCAGAGGCGATAACCCCAAGATAAATCAGCACAATCCACTGCGGTGAGTTAAGCGAAAAACTCGGAATCTTATCCACATCGCCCAACGTGACAAAGCTTAGCACCCCGACAATAATCGCGCCTAGATAAAAAAAGCCAAACACTTCGGCTTGATTTGATACTTTTTCTTGCTCGATTGTGTATTTATAGAGGCTTTGCCCTGCGCCAAAGCAGATATTTGCGACCTGCACGAGCAAAAACCCAATAACAAACCCAGAATCTATCGCGCCACTGCGGATAATATACGCCCCAAAAACAGCCATCGCCACGCTGATAAAATACAAACTCCGCAATCGCCTATGGCAAATATCATAAATAAGCGTAACATAAAACGGCGTAAAAATCGTAAAAAGAGCCACTTCAGACGCGCTGATATACAAAAACGCATTGTAATAAAAAATATACATCACACCAATTTGAAGCGCGCCAATCCCCATAAGCTTGAGCGCCAAACGCAGATTTGTATGGAATCTCATCAATGGCAAAAACACGATAAACGCAAGCACAAAACGCACCAAAATAGCAAAATAATTATCAACAATCCCGCTAAGATAATGCTTGATAAGCGGAAACGAAAAAGCCCAAATGCAACTGACAATAACCAAATAACGCATAATTATTCCTAGAATCTAAATTTGCAAAAAAGCATTATAGCCTATAAATCAAGCCCAATACATTAAGAGCACAGGAATTTTTAGAGAATTTTATGCAGAATCTATAATAAATTATTTTTGTCATTAAAGCCTATACAAGCCTAAAGCAAGCAAAACACAAAAGTTTTATCTTTTTATAGTGTTACAATTTAGAAAATTTAGAATCTACTTGAGTTGGTATTATTAAGATTTCAAAGAAATCGTGGAGATTTGGGATTTAGATTCTAGTTTATGATGATTATATCGTTTGATACAAATCCAAAATCTATAAAAATCTGCTCCATTAATTTTATCATTAAACAAAAAAAATAGTAGAATCTTTTTTACACAGCAAAAATATAACTATAAAATTTATAAATATTAGGAGTGCGCGTAATGCGTAAGATTAGAGCATATAGCGTTGTAGTATTTTGCGTTTTTATGCCGATTACAGCACAGGCAGCAGTGGATATAGCTAGAGATGTTTATTGTTTTTATACTACATCACCCTGGTTGTGGAGTGATTGTCATTCATGGAAATATACTCCACAACCAAATAATGAGACTACCGATACTTTTTATGCTACAAATACAGATACTTATTCTGGAACTGGAAACTCTTTTACAGCTAACTACAAAAATGGCACACTTATTCTTGGAAATAACCAAAAACAAACTGGAAGTGGCTCGCTATCTTTTGGCTCTGGTGGTGGCGGTGGATATGTAGGGTATATGAGTGGGACTTTTAATGTCAAAGAAGCATATCTCACAGGGACAATTAAAGGTGGTAATAATACAAAAGTTGGAGCAGGGCTTACACTTAATATCAATGCTACAAGTGATATTAATACCGATGGTCTTAATGTCTCAATGTGGTCAAATACACAAGGCGATCAATTTTCACTAAAAAGCACAGGTGGCGATGTAAAACTTAAAGATACAAATATTAGAATCCAAGGTGCTGATTTTGCGAGTCGCTCTGGCTCGTTTTTCTTTGTCGAAGCCAAGAAAGGCAAAATTGATGCTGATAAGCTCAATGTTACAATGCCTGAGACGACAGGATTTATCAAGGTAAAGTTTGAAGCACAAGATCTTGTCTTTAAAAATAGCAATCTTACCATTGATAACTCTAGCACGGCTGGCATAAATAGTGAAACGCAATTCATCTCAAGCAATAATATCAGTGTCGATAATACAAATAACTTTAATCTCCATACTGAAGTGATAAACTTCACTGCGGGCAAAAATCTCGAGCTCTCTGGAAAGACAAATATTTCTATTTCTACACTTACAGCCAAACCACAGATGACTTTCAAAGCAGGTGAAAAACTCGACATAAATACTATGAATATGAATGTCAATTTGCAAGCACTCCATACAGGAGGATCTACAAACATCAACTTTGAGGGCAAAAATATGACTATCAAGGATAGTGAGTTGCGCGTAAGTTCACCGGGTATTGGAAATCTTTCAGCTGATCGGCACAATATGAACTTCACCACTACTAGCGGTGATATGAATTTTACAAATACCAAAATCATAGCTGATGGCGGGCGAAGCACTTTTAAGCTTAGTGCTACAAATGGCAAGATTATCGGTGATAATCTCACTTATACTATGGGTAGAGGTGAATTTTCTAATAGCTCTGCTTGGAGTGCAAATAGCATAGAGCTTAAAAATAGCACGATAAATATTGCAGAGGCTTCACTTGCAGGGCAAAGTAGCAGTGCTACATTTAATGCGACATCTGGGGATATAAACTTTGATAAATCCACAAACGCCACGATCTCAACCGAACGCGTAGAATTTAAAGCCACAAATGATATAAAACTCTTAGGCACAAATACAATCAAATCAGGTGGTAATACCACAAATGCGGATATTGACTTTGATGCTGGAGGGAATATCCACTTAGGAGCTACGAATATACAAGTTTTTCAAGGTAATGGGGCTTTAAATATGAAAGCAGGTCGAGATATTACGATTGATAAGCTTGATTTGCATGGTAAAATGTGGGATGGGACAATAGTTGTATCATTGAATCCAAGCTATGCGACATTCGAAGCTCAAAATATTACAATAAATGGCGGAAGAATTTACTCTACTCGTGGGATCAATAACTCAACTGATACGGCTGGAGAATTTATAACAACTTTTCATGCAAATGGAGATATAAATCTTAAAAATGTGAATATCACATTAGCTAATCAGCTTGCTAATGTCGGCTCTCCTGATATGATTATCTTTAAGGGTGAAAATCTCACACATACAGGGATTTTTGATACTCAAACCGCACAGCAAACTTGGGAGGGAGCGACTTTTGACTTTTCAGGGGTGAGAAAGAGTGCAAGTGTCGGAACTATGATCGTAGAAGCAGCCAAAATCAAACTTAATAACAATTTCAAAGCAGATTCTCTCACAATCCGCACAAGAGAGACAAATGGTGGCTCTCATAATGGCACACCTGGAGTTGGGACAGTGCTTTTCACAAAAACAGATTCTAATCTCAAATTTGGCACAATCACACTCAATGGCTGGGGACAAAATGGGAATCAAGTTGTGGGTAATACCGCAAGGCTTTCGTTTTTTAATGAGAGTGGCACTAATAATTTTGTAAAAAACTCTACGCTTACAGTTGATACTGTAAAGCTAGGCTCAGAATCTGGATTCTACGCTTCAAATATAGAGACTTCCAATATCCAAAACCTCATACTCGATCATAACGCACGAGCAGAATTTTATAAACTCAACATTATCAATAACGGCTCAATAGAGATGAATGCTACAAGCAGCATTGGTTTGAGCTATTTTGATGTAAAAGTCAATCAATCAAACAATAGCGTCAATAACTATGGAAAGCCAATCCTTTATATCACACATGCTGGTAAGAATCTAAGCAATCTCACAATAGAAGGAAATAAAACCTATCGCTTCATTGACGCAATGGAAATTAAATATATTTTCACCACAGCAAGTGGAAATACACAAACTTTTCATTGTGGAGATTCTGGCACACAAGAGCAATGTGATTACATCAAAAACTCTATTGCTATTTATGAGGGAGCAAAGGGTGAGCCAACAATAAATGCTGATGGAAGTATTGATTATACACAAAGTAGGGTTGATCTTGCCAAACTTCAAGCCAAACTTCAAGCAGGACTCAATAATATTGGATTGCGATATGAAAAGGTTGTAGATTATAGCACCATAGGTATAAAGATCTTAGGAAATAATCCAGATAATCCTTATGATATTAATGATATACGTTACTACATTTGGCAAAAGGGTGGAAAGAGTAGAGGTGATGAATATGTCGCTAAAATCGCAGCAATCTCTCCAACCACAGCAAGACAAGAAACAATCACCCAAACACAAAACGGACAAGTTGTCTATACCAAATATGATGAGCAAAAAAAAGAACAAGTTGTGTGTAGGGATAATACTGCTGGCTGCTCTGCGCATCAAGTTGAGACTTCAAACTCTGATATATTCAAATGGCTTCAATTTGTAAGTATCCACTCAAGAGGAATCACTTTCACTGGCACAAATATTATGGATTATGATATAGGATTTTTTGAACATACTGCTACACAGCTTTATAATACCCTAGAACAACTCTCCTCCACAGAGCGCAAAAGCTCTACCGCAGAAGCCACAAAGCTTGCAGCAGACATTGCCAAAATCCAACGACTTGTCAAACTCTCACGAGTTGATTCTTATGATAATGGTATAAAGTTTGCCTCACTTATGCAAAACAAAAAGCGCGCACATTATGCTAACAACTCTAGCACACGATCAGATATTGAAGATGTAACACTTGATCCAGCATATTTATATAAATTCTCAAACCGCCATACTTATGCTAATAATATCTGGGCAAATGCCATTGGCTCTGCAAGCTTTATTAGTAATGGCTATGGTGCATTATATGGACTTAATGTAGGCTATGATAGGTTTTTAAATCTTGGAGAAAATGGACTTATACTTGGAGTGTTTGCAGCATATGGATATGGGACATATACAGCTGATCTTATCAAAAACAATAGCCATAATGTCAATAGCGGAATCTACTCAAGAGCAATTATTAAAAATCACGAATTTGACTTTAATGCTGGATATACAATTGGTATGAATAATGAAGATATTAATGCGCGTGAGAATATTTGGCTCTCACAATTAGGACAAAGCTATAAATACAATACCCATACATTTAATCTTAATGCAAATTATGGCTATATCTTTGGTATGAAAGGTAAAACACTTGTATTTAAGCCAAGTATTGGAATGTCATATTATATGATTAATGTCGGAAAGATTAATGGTGCAGATAGTTTAATTACGGCTTTTGATCCAAATACT
This sequence comes from Helicobacter fennelliae, assembly GCF_900451005.1. NCBI lineage: Bacteria > Pseudomonadati > Campylobacterota > Epsilonproteobacteria > Campylobacterales > Helicobacteraceae > Helicobacter > Helicobacter fennelliae. The sequence goes on along the minus strand of NZ_UGIB01000001.1, from coordinate 157,995 downwards.
ACTAACCAAAGCTTTACTAATTACACAAACAATCTTGGCATACAAAGCCCACAAGCGCTTCAGCATGTGCTAGCTCTTAATGTTGCATTTGAGACAAGGCAGTATTTTCAAAAAGGATCGTATTGGTTTATTAATGTTGGCGCACAACGAGATATTTATATCTCATCAAATAATATTGCAGAAGTGCGATTTGTCGGAAGTAATAACCTTAGCTACAAACAAGGCGATAATCTCAATACCTTTGCAAATGCCACAGCAGGTGGTGAAGTGCAATTTTTGGAACAATTTTTTATTAATTTTGGACTTGGTGGCAAAGTAGGACTAAGCTATAAAGATATAAATATTACAGGAAATTTAGGTGCTCGGTATGTGTTTTAGGGGTAGTGGGGTTTGATTTTGTCAAAAGTTTTAAGATATTGGAATCTAATCCTAGAGAATCTAAATCCTCTCTTTTTTGCTATGCAACTCTAGGGCTTTGCTTGAGAAGCCATATTTCAGGGAGTTTGAAATTTTTAGCCTGTGATGAACTTCTATGTTACACTTTTTTGTATTTTTGCTTGCCTAAAATTTCTACACAACCCCAAATCTACCTAAAAATAGAGGATTTCTTAATGTATCATTGCGTCTGTATAGAATCTAGATTCTATGCAAACAAAAAGAGCGTGTAAAAAATTCTAGATTTTAAGATGAGTTTGCAAGGGTTTGCAAGGGTTTGCAAGGGTTTGATAGATTGTGAAGTTTTGAGCGAGGAAATAGAACATGTAGTTCATTGACGAAGCAAAAAACAAATCTCGTAGCTCAAATCGCTTAAAAGCTAGGATTTAGAATCTATGGAATCTAGATTCTAGAATCTAGATTGTTGCTTACTCTACACAAACTCAAGACTCACTTTGTGTTGTCGCGAGAATCTCGATATTTTCAATGCGATCGTTTTGCCTTAGAGAATCCAAAACTTCAAAGCTTTTTGAATCATCAGGCTCTATCGCGCCAAATACGGTGTGTTCGCCATCAAGATGAGGCAGATCTACAAAGCATAAGAAAAACTGACTTCCGCCTGTATCTCGCCCTGCGTGTGCCATTGAGAGTGAGCCTCGTTTGTGTCGGTTTGGGTTGTTTGTAACTTCACATTTTATCCTATATCCCGGACCGCCTGTGCCATCGCCTTTTGGGCAGCCACCTTGTGCGACAAATCCAGAAATAACGCGATGAAAGCTTAAATTATTATAGAATCCACTTTGTGCAAGAGAGGCAAAATTACTCACTGCTTGTGGCGCATCTTGCGCAAAAAGTCGGATTGTGATGTCGCCTTTGTTGGTATGAATGCGTGCAAATTGGTATGAATCAAGCTCTTGTTGCGTTGGCTCATAAATTTTTAAGTCTTTCATAAGTATCCTTTGATTTACAATTTAAAAAAACTAGATTCTACCGATTTTGTTCTAACAATCGTTTAAATAAGGGTAAAAATGACAAGATTATGGCTTGCGAGATCCTCGTTTTTGTGGGTAGTGCTGCTTCATACTTGTGGCTTTGCGTCTGAAGAGAGCTTAGAAGATCCACTCCAGAATTTCCTATCACAATCCACACAATCTCAAGCAAAATCTGCAGAATCCACACAATCCATAGATTCTGCTAAGTCTCTTGCTTCTTTTTCTGCTCCTTCTGCATTGGCTTCTAAAAACTATACAAATCCTGCTTACCCACTCACAGCGAGCCAGCAAACATCAAACCAAGGGAGCCAAAGCACAACGCAAAACATAAATCAAAATAACAGCCAAAATGATAGCCCTCAAAACGATAGCCTCGTGGCAGAATCTACGCGCGCAGAGGATTTCCAAGAAGTGCAGAGGCGATTCTCATGGATTCGATCAGTTGGGCTTGTGATTGTTTCATTTGATGATGGATCGCTAAAGAGCGGTTTTGGGGTTTTGCTTCCTGATCGCATATTTCTTACTTCTGCGGAGCTTGCGCATAATGCTTCGGCTTATCCTAAGGATATTTTTCTTAAAATGCGCGACAAAAGTGCCGGGAATCTTATCTGTGTAGCGCAACTGCATCTCAAAGCTATCGATAAAATGGAGGGGTTGGCGTTGTTTGAGATTTCGGGCTATACAGATGATTATTGCAATCTAAGAAGTCAAAGCTATTATCATCAATACCTCTTTAAGCATAATGCGCTTGATATTTTGCAGGCAAACACTCCCAAAACGCAAGATTTTTATACCGTTACAACCACTTTCAATAACCCAAACATAAGAGTGCTTAAAATCAAAGAAGAAAAGCACGCGTATTTGCCGATACAAGAGAGCCAAAATATAGTATTTGGGCGACCATTTTTTAGCCAAAATGGCGAATTTTTAGGAATAGCTACAATGAATAATCAAGCCGTTCGCCCGATTATCGTAAGTCAAGCACAAGTTAGGCATTTTATCTGCTCGATGGATAAAGTCGTAGGATATGGCATATCAGAGACGATCACGAAACGATGTCGATGATGTTGATAGAGTAGATTAGAGTATAAGAGCTTGCTAGAATCTTAAAGTAAAGAGTCATTTCATCATAATACCCAAACTACCGCTCTTCCTCAACGACAATGTAAAGATCATTGAGTCCTTCATCTTGGAGCAAATCCATAATCTGCACAAATGAATTAAGATTGCTTTTGCTATCGCCATTGAGAATGATTGGTGTTTGCTTATCATAGCCTTGCAAAGTGGTTTTGAGTGAGTCAAGCGTGATTGGTTTATTTTCGAGGAAAAAGTTGCCATTACTATCGATTGCGATGTTAAGAGGTTTATTATTAATCTCTTGATTTTTATTGCTACTATCGCTTATTTTTGGAACATTGACTTGGATTCTGGAGGTATTGACAAATGAAGCGGTTGTCAGCACGATTACAAGCAAAACAAGCATAACATCAATAAATGGCACAAGATTCATAGAATCAATTTTTTTCATACATTTCCTTTATTTGCTTTTGTATTTTCTTTTGCAATTTTTTTGCATTTGCTTATGATTCCTTGATTTTTTTTTTTTTTGGATTCTATGTGTCTTTATCAAGTCGCGCGAGAGGTTTTTGCTCGATTGGTGATGGGTTGTGATAAATATCCCATTTTGTGATGACAATCTCTGCTTTGCGCACAAGCATATTATAAAGCACGATACTAGGAATAGCCACGATAAGCCCCATTGCAGTGGCTTTGAGTGCAAGGGCTAGCCCTGTCATAATGGTTTTGGTATCGACAAATGAATTTGAGCCAATATCCACAAAAGTAATCATAATCCCAGCAACGGTGCCCAAAAGCCCTATGTATGGGGTATTAGAGCCGATAGTTGCGATGAGGGTTAGACGTTTGTATAAATCAAGCTCTAAAAGTCGCTTATCGTGATAATCATCTACGCGAACAGTGGCATAAAACCACGTCCTCTCAATCCCAATAGCAATCACAATGATTGACAAAAATCCCAAAAATCCCAAAATCGAATAATCTACAATTTCTTTCATTTATCGCCTTTATAGATGTTTTCCATAGTTTTTTAAGCTAGCTTGTGCTTCTTTGTTGAGAATCTTTTTCTTGAGAGATTCTCGCTTGTCGTGGAGGTTTTTTCCGCGAGCTAGAGCAATTTGTAATTTTACTTTATTTTTTTGATTAAAGTATATTTTAAGTGGCACAATCGTAAGCCTCTCCTGCGAAGCCTTGCCAAACCACTTGTCAATTTGCTTGCGATGAAGCAAAAGCTTTCTTGGACGCTTTTCATCAGGGCGAAAGTGCGGATTTGTCGTGGATAAAAACGAAATATGTATGCCAAATGCAAATGCTTCTTGTTTGATGATTTTGATAAAGCTATCTTTGAGATTGCAGCGACCTAAGCGGAGTGATTTGACTTCAGAGCCCAAAAGCACTATTCCAGATTCTAGGCTTTCAAGGATTTCATAATCAAATAATGCTTTTTTGTTTTGGGCGATAAGCTTCATTGCATTCCTTATATGCGCTTTTGTGCGGTATTTGTAGAATCTATAGATTCTGTAAAGCTCGTAGGCTTTGCAGATTTATTGATAGGGCGAACAGGGCGAAAAAAGCTACTCCCACTTCCGCTAAAAAACCACTCATCGCCTAAATCTTTTTTGATGTTTAGTAATTGCGGATACAACGTGCTTGCCGGCAGAAATAAATCATTTAAATCCGCACAATTATGAGTGAATAATGTCTGATTATCAAGATTAGCAAAAAGATTTTTGGCAGAGAATTGGATTTGTTTATTTTGGCGCATTTGGATATAGCATTGATAGACTTGCTTTGTATCACAAAAAATAGGTGGCGTAAAAATCTCAAAATCAGTCATATCAGAATCTAGAATCTGCTTTGGCTCAATAATCTCACCAATGCCTCGAACTTCAGCAAAGCGATGCCCTTGCGTAAAAAACGCCACATCAGCACCGATACTTTTAGCGATTTGCGCGAGTTTGGCTTGATTGAGATTGATTGAAAATTTTTGATTAAGCGCAGATAAAAGCACGCCCGCATCAGAGCTTCCACCGCCAAGTCCAGCACCTATGGGAATGCGTTTTTGCACTTCGATACGCAATGGCGGAATAGGATAGAATTTACGCAAGGCTACAAGAGCTTGAAATACACTGCTCTTTTGCCAATCGCAGCCAAAATCGCCCTTAATGCTATCATGCGAGGATTCAGAGATGAAAATCTCATCATACACCCCACTTGTGATAAGTCCAAAGCGAGATTCCAAAAGATGATAGCTGTGATGATTATTATGCTGTATGCCAACGAGTTTGAGATAGAGATTGATTTTGGGGTATGCTTTGAGTGTCATTTAATGTTGATGTGTTTGCCTAAATCTAGTAATTGAGAGTTATTAGAGGATTGGATAGCTTTTTTATTTTCATTGACGATCGCTTCTTTGAGCTCTGTGCGCAAGATGAGTGTATTTGGCGGGGCTTCAAATCCGAGCTTCACGCTTCCTCTATCAATAGAAATAACCTTGATTACGATATTATCACCGATAACAATACTTTCATCTTGTTTTCTAGAGAGTATGAGCATAATGAATCCTATTGAGTAAATAATTGATGTTGCCATCGTTGATTTGAATTATAGAAAAAAAACTATCAAATTTTACTTTATAAATTTCATTTTTTAGGTTTTTTAGCTGAATTTTTGCTCCATTTGCCACCAAAGGCGCATAATCCAAATCAAGCTTCAACTCTTGTAATGGCAAAACTTCAAACGCATTAAGCTTGATTTCTGCATTTGGCAAGGCTTCAAATTCCCCCTCACTTTTTCGCTCCAAAGAGCTAAGCGTGGCTTTTGTATTGAGCTTATGAGCGATAATCTCACCTAAAGATCTGATATAAGCACCTTTTGAGACTTTGGCTTGAAAATGGATAAAGGGGTGATTGTAGCTTAAGAGTTTGAGACTAAAAACATTCATAACTTGCGATTTGAGCGCGACTTCAAGATTTTGCCTTGCGATTTTATAAGAGCGGATTCCGTTGATTTTTTTGGCACTAAATGCAGGTGGCGTGTATGAAATCTCCCCAACACATGAAGCAAACACATCGCGAATGCGCCAAAGATCAAGCGGTGCTGTGGGCTGCACTTCCAAAAAATTTTCTATATCAAGGCTTTTAGATTCTGCGCCAAGCCAAAGAGTCGCGTTGTAGGTTTTGGGTGTGGTCTGAAGGAATGGCAAAAGTTTGGTGTATTGCCCAAAAGCGACAATCAAACAACCCCGCGCAAAAGGATCAAGCGTGCCGGAGAATCCGCCCTTTTTGGCATTGTATTTGCGCTTGAGCTTTGAGAGAAAAGCATTGCTTGATATAAATGGGGGTTTATAGGCAATTATAAGTGAGTTGTTCATAAGTGTTCCTTTTATTTTTAGATTCTCAAATCTAGATTCCATGAGAGCTAAATCCTCTCTTTTTTGCTATGCAACTCTAGGGCTTTGCTTGAGAAGCCATATTTCAGGGGGTTTGAAATTTTTAGCCTGCGATGAACGCTTATGTTACACTTTTTTGTGTTTTTGCTTGTCTAAAAAATTCTATACAACCCCAAAATCTGCCTAAAAATAGAGGATTTCTTAATGCTTGCTTGTGTTTGCATAGATTCTACTAGAATCTGTCGTTTTTATCGTCATTGCGAGGCTTCCGCTAGGAAGTCGTGGCAATCCATTTTGACTAGATTGCTTCGTCCTATCGTCCCTACAATGACAAACCTGCCCCCTCAATTGCGAGCAAAATTTTCAAATTTTGCGTGGCAATCCATAAGAATCCACTTTTAGATTCTATGGAAACTAGAATCTAAAACACAAAATTACTAATAAATATCGCAACAATAACAAATGGCACGACATATTTCACATAATAAAACCACAAATCAATAATCCAACTTTTTGCAGTTGTATCGTTTTGGAGCTCTTTTTTGGCGTCATCTTGAAGCACCCAACCTACAAAAATCGCGCAACCAAGCGCCGTAAGCACAAATAAAATATCGCCACTAATATCATTAAAAAGATCAAAAATATTGCGATTGCAGATTTTGATATGCTTCCAGACATTGAGCGAAAGGATTGAGGGCAGATTGCCACATACAAAAATCACGCTTATGGTGATGTAAATAGCCTTTTGACGCGCGATGTTGAATTTTTCTTCTAAAATCGTGATGATGACTTCATAAATCGGAAGAGTGGTTGTTAGTGCGGCAATAAGCAAAAGTGAGAAAAACACAATCGCAAAATAATTGCCCGCCCACATATTTGAAAACGCTATGGGCAGGCTTTTAAACACAAGGCTTGAGCCAGAATCTACCGGAATCCCCGAGCTTAAAAGCGAAGGAAAAATCATAAACCCAGCCATTACCGCGATGATTGTATTGATAATGCCTGTGATTGTCGCGGTTCTTACGAGTTTTTCTTTTTTGTCAAGAAAAGATGAAAGCGTGATAATCACGCCAAATCCAAGCGAGAGTGCGAAAAATACCTGCCCTAAAACTTGGATAAAAAGCTTTGGAGTGATTTTTGAAAAATCAGGCTCAAGATAGAATCTAATCCCCTCCATTGCGCCGGGCAGGGTGATATTTCTACAAATCATAATAACAAGGCATATAAAAAGCAAAGGCATAAGGTATTTTACCGATCGCTCAATGCCCGCAATCACGCCCTTTGCCAAAATAAGCCAATTAATCAAAATAAATATCATCGTGCAGATGATAAGCATTGTGGCATTATCCTCAAACATAAAAGTATAATACGCATTTGTAGTTGCGGCTGTAATGGGTGAGGTGAGGCTTAGTGAGTGATTGAGGATTCCGATGATGTATGCAAGCACTTCGCCACCCAAAACCATATAAAACGCCATAATGCCAAATGCCCCCAAAACCCCAAGCCAGCCTACAAGCTGCCATATTTTTGGAATGGCTTTGCCATTTGCGCTTCCACTAAAAGCGTCTATGGAATTTTTGCGAAGTCGTCTGCCGATGACATTTTCGACCAAAATCATAGGAATCCCAATCATAAGCATAGCGATACAAAATACAAACACATACGCCCCGCCACCATTTTCGCCGACCAAATACGGAAACCGCCAAGTCGCCCCAAATCCGATAGTCGCTCCTGCGACGGTTAGGATATAGGTAATTTGGCTTGACCAAGTTTGTTTTGTTGGTTGTTTCATTGTTTCTCCTTAGTGTTTTAGAATCTAGATTCTCTCTTTTTGCTTCTTTTTGCAGATTGCTTTGCTTGACTCATTGCGAAGCCCTTTAGGGCTTGTGGCAATCTATTTTTGACTGGATTGCTTCGTCCTATCGTCCTCGCAATGACAAACCCACTCCGTCATTGTGAGTAAAATTTTCAAATTTTGCGTGGCAATCCATAAGAATCCACTTTTGATTTTTAGATTCTAGAATCTATGCAAATACAAAGGGGTGTAAAGAAATCCTCTATTTTTAGGCAGATTTTGGGATTGTGTAGAAATTTTAGGCAAGCAAAAACACAAAAAAGTGTAACATTAAGTGTTCATCGCGGGCTAAAAATTCAAACTCCCTGAAATATGCAAAAAAGAGAGGATTTAGCTCTCATGGAAATTAGATTTGAGATTCTAAAATTTATAACTATACTCAACCACTACCAGCCCCGCAGGATTAAAATCACTCGTTTTTCTTACTGGCAAAAATCGATACAAAATATTAATTCGATTTGGCTTATAAAATGCAAAAGTAATCCCGCCTTGCATAAAAATTTCGCCTTTTTTTTGCATATTTGAGAAATTATTATGAGTAACATCATCATAATACACATACGCATCACCGCCAAATCCTAGCATACCACCCAAAAAAGTTTTTTTGCTTTTTGAGAGTGGAAATTCAGCGATTGCATCAATGCCTAAAGAAATTATCGCAACAATGGTTGAATGCTTCCATAATCCCAAATCAAAGCCAAAAAATCCGCGCACGCCAATATAGGGCGTAAAAAAGCTATATATGCCACCTCTTATGCCGATTGTGGGAATAAAATTAAATTTATTATTAGCGATTGAAAACATATTTACGCCCCCGCTTATGCTGACAAATTTGCCATTTTTTGCAAGAATGGCGTTTGATTTTTCTTTGATGACTTGATACAAATCATCATTTGCTACGTTTGCTACGCTAGATTCTCTCGCGCTAGATTCTGCGTTGCTAACTTGTAAAATCACCAAACACACCAAAAATAATCCATTAAAAAAAGCCTTCAAGTGTATTCCTCATTTAATAAAAATAAAAATTCAAAAATAAAATGTATAATTATAGACTTAAAATCTATAATCTCTCTTAAAGGGTGTATCCTCTTATGTGTTTAGCACCTCAAATCCATATCCAAAAATCCACGCACAATGCCTCATCGCAACATACTTCATCACAGAATATCTCATCAATAGAAGTGGTTTTGGAAGGAAAATGGGATTTTAAAGTCAAAAAATCACAGCTTATCACCTTGCAAAAACTCATTGCTTCAGGCATAGATTCTATTGTATTTGCGCAAAATGCGGAGATTGATATTGCATTTGCGACTTTTTTGAAACAGCAGACAAAAGACATAGAAATCCAAATCATCACAACCCCACAAACCCAAAAAGTATTTGATTTGTGTGTCAATCAAATATCAGAATCTAAGCCAAAACTGCCTTTTTTGCAGAATCTAGTTAATATAATTGGCACTTTTGGTATGTATATTTATAATTTTAGTGCAAGTTTTTTGGATTTTGTGAATTTTGTAGGTATGAGTTTTTATTTTTTATCTCTCTCACTTTTCAAGCGCGAAGTCCGCATAAGTCCGCTTCTATATCATATCAACGAGTCTGGATTTAAGGCATTGCCAGTGAGTTTATTGACAGCATTTATTGTAGGATTTGCGATTGCTTTGCAGGGCGCAGTGCAGCTTGAAGCACTTGGCGCGCCACTTTTGAGCGTGGAGACTACTGCCAAACTTTCACTTCGAGAGATGGGACCTTTTATTTTGGCACTTGTTATCGCAGGGCGCAGTGCTTCAAGCTTCACTGCTCAAATTGGTGTTATGCAAATCACAGAAGAAATAGATGCGATGAAAACGATGAATTTTAATCCGATCGCGTTTTTGGTGATTCCTAGACTTTTTGCACTTATGATTGCGATGCCTTTGCTGGTGTTTTTGGCTGATGCGTTTTCACTTATTGGCGGAATGATCGCAGTGTATGTGCAATTAGGCATAGATTTTCAAACATATATCGGGAGATTCTATGAGACGGTAGAGTGGAGTCATTTTTGGCTTGGCATTATTAAAGCACCATTTTTTGGCGCAGCCATAGCACTTGTGGGGTGCTTTCGAGGGTTTTGTATCAAAGGAGATAGCCAAGAGCTTGGGCGCATTACGACTATTAGCGTGGTAAATGCACTATTTTGGATTATTGCCATTGATGCGATTTTTTCATTTTTGACAGCAAGATTAGGGATATAAATATGGCAAACACCAAAAACATCACAAATATTATTGAGGTTCGCAATCTCTGCACAGCTTACGGCAATAGGCTTATCCATGATAATTTAAGCTTTGACATAAAGCAGGGTGAGATTTTTGGGATTTTGGGTGGAAGTGGAAGTGGCAAATCAACGCTTCTGCGCTCAATGATTTTGCTGAATAAACCAAAATCTGGCGAGATTGTGATTTTTGGTGAAAATATCTGGAATCTTCAGAATCCACAAACATTCCTCAATCGATGTGGGATTTTATTTCAATTTGGCGCGCTTTATAGCTCTTTGAGTGTGATTGAAAATGTCTCTGTGCTTCTTGAAGAATACAGCCATTATCCAAAATCTACGATAGTAGAAGTTGCAAAATCGCTTATCCATAATGTTGGGCTAGATTCTAGTGTGTATGATTTGTATCCTTATGAATTAAGTGGCGGTATGAAAAAGCGAGTAGGCCTTGCTCGGGCATTAGCACTAAGTCCTGAGATTTTGTTTTTAGATGAGCCTACAAGCGGACTTGATCCTGCAAGCGCACAGCAGTTTGATCAATTGATTTGCAAATTACGAGAGGAGTTTAAAATGACGATTGTAATGATTACTCATGATTTAGATTCTATCAATGATACAGCCGATCGGTTTTTGATGTTAAAAGATGGTAAAATAGAGTTTTTAGGAAATCTTAATGAACTCAAATCCCAGATTCTCTCACTATCAAAGCAGAATCTATTTTTTAGCAAGCGAGGAGAGCGATTGTGGAAAGACGCGTAAATTATTTATTAATTGGTGGTATGTTTTTTGTCATTATTATTGCTTTTGTCGCGTTTGTGCTGTGGTTTGGGCATATTGGCTTGGGTAGTGATAAGATGAAAAAATACTATATTTACACACAGTATGATGTTTTAGGCATTGGCAATAAAACTCCCGTGCGCTACAAAGGCATAACCATAGGCAATGTGGAAAATATCAAGCTCAATACCCAAACAGGATTGGTGGAGATTATTGTTGCGATTGACAAAAGTATTCCTATTAATCGTGGTTCAAGCGTTGTGATTGATGCGCAAGGATTGGCGGGGTTAAATTATCTCGCGTTCAAGCCAAAACTCAATGCGCCATTAATTGGCGATGATGATGAGCCTATTTTATTGCTAGAGAAAAATTTCATTGGCAAAATCACCGATCAAGCCGATCAGCTTGCAAATGGAATGCTTGATGTGCTCAATAACTTTCACGCTTTAATGAGTAAGCAAAATATCGAAAACTTCTCGCAGACAATGGCTTCTTTGAATATTTTTGCAAAGGATCTTAATATAATGAGTAAAAAAATCGACTCCATACTTCAGACGACAAATAACCTTGTCAGCACCATAGATACGAAAGTTTCACAAGGAGAATACGATATAAAATCTACCCTTTTGCCAACGATCAATCAAGCTGAAAAAAGCTTGCATAATCTTGATTCGTTTTTGCAAAAAAGCCAGAATCTAATCGATAAATTTAATAATAATCCATACAATACACTTTTTGGGGAACAAAAATGAAACAATTACATTTACTTATTTGTTTGGGATTGGCATTGGCATGGAGCGGTTGCGTGGAAGTAAAGATTAAATCTAGCATTCCGAGTGTGGAGTATTATGACTTTGGTATCACTTCAAGCACTGCATGCGTAAATCCTGCAAAAATCCGCCTTGATATACACATACCCTCACATCTCAATACAACAAACATCATCACAAGAAATAATAATCAGCTCAAAGCCTTGCCAAATACGCAGTGGATTGATTTACCTTCGCATCTTTTGCGTAGCGCGCTAGAATCTAAGGCTTTGGAGAAATGTGTATTTTTTACATCATTTGGTGCTGAGAAAAAAACAATTATGCTAGAGATTTTGGATTTGAGCCTACACAATGACGACAAAACAGACAATGACAAAAAAACAAGCGAGGCTGTGGTAAAAGCAAATCTCATCATAATGAGTGGCGTAAATATGGATATTATATATAGCAAGCATATCTCTATACAAAAGCCCATAGATTCTAATCAAGATTTTGCAAAATCCCAGAATCTAGCGACCTTGCAAAGCGCGATTAGTCAAATGGTAGAAGAGATTATTCATCAAAGTATAAATATACAAAATACAGGCGCGCAAAGCACAAATACAGCTAATAATACAATCAGTGGAAATACAAAATGAAAACACCGCGTCTCAAAGCCTCATTATTACGCAAAATATTTGTCGCCGCTTCGATCCATAGGTGGAATGATCAAGCCTGCCCTGTGGAATTTGTCGAACTTGATAAGCAAGCGCACAAAATGGTGATTACATATTTGCTTGCCAAATACGAAGAGATAGATGGCAAAGAGATTGATTGGGAGAGATTAATTTTGTATTTTTGCTTTGATTTTTTTGCGCGCGTTGTGCTGACAGACATTAAGCCGCCAGTATTTCACGAGCTTCAAAGGTATCACAAAAAAGATCTAGCGCAATTTGTGATAAAAGAGTTGAGAGAGGATTTGCAAGAATACGAATTTTTCGAGGATTTCGAGCATTATTTGAGCCATACACACCAAAGTATCGAGACACAGATTCTGCGCGCGGCGCATTATTATGCTTCCAAATGGGAATTTGATATTATTTATCGCTTTAATCCATATATGTTTGATGTGGAAAATATCAAAGCCTCGATTGATAAGGAAGTTGAGCAGTTGTATAATCTCAATGGAATGAAGCAAATTGTGCTTTTTAAAAATATTTCTGAGATTGTTACGATGTTTGGGCAGTTGAGATTCCAAAAACGATGGAGTCAAACCCCGCGCGTACCAGCTACTTCTGTGCTAGGACATACGCTTGTAGTAGCGATTTGTGGGTATTTGCTGAGTTTAGATTTGGGCGCGTGTAAGCAAATGCGTATCAATCATTTTCTTGGCGGGCTTTTTCATGATTTGCCAGAGATTCTCACGCGCGATATTATCTCTCCGATAAAAAGCTCTGTCGCCGGGCTTGATGAGCAGATAAAGCTTATCGAAGAGAGAGCAGTAGAAGAAAAAATCCTTATCCATATGCCAGAATCTATACGCGCAGATATTGTGTATTTCACGCGCAATGAATTTGCAAATCGTTATTTGATTGAGTGTTTTCCTCACTATACAAAAAATTGGCAGGAGCTTTTTTTGAATTTCAATCAAGATGAATACAATCCAGTCTGTGGGCAATTTTTAAAAGTTTGCGATCATTTAAGCGCGTTTTTGGAAGCCAAAATCTCAATAAGCCATGGCATATCAAGCAAGGATTTGATAGAAGGAGCTGATGGCATTTATGAAAAACGACATAATGAATCAATCCATGATTTAGATTTAGGGGCACTTTTTAGGGATTTTTGTTAATGGAATTATTAGGTTATCTCACAGATGGCAATGTAACGACTTTTTTGCTGTTGCTTTTGCGCTTTAGTTCTATTTTGGCGTTTTTTCCATTTTTTGATTCGCAGCTTGTGCCGGTTTCTGTGCGTGCAGCTTTGGCGTTTTTTTTGACGATTATGTTTCTTCCGATAGCGCATTCTTCGGCAGTTATTACTAATTTGCCTGATTTGCTTATCGCTGCTTTTATGGAGATAGCACTTGGGTTTATGGCATCTTTGGTGCTTCAGATTGTCTTTAATGCACTTGCGCTCGCAGGCGATAGCATAAGCTTTTCTGTGGGAATGACTATGGCAAGTGCGTATGATCCTTCAAGTGGTAATACAAAGCCTATCATCACGCAAGTGATTACATTTTTGGCAATTGTTGTGGCGTTGGCACTTGATTTTCATCATCTTATTTTTCAATTCATCGCCTATACGCTTCAAGTTTTGCCACTAGGCGAAGTGAGATTCTCGCCAAATTTTATGACTTATATTATCAAGGCATTTGGCGGAATGTTTGCACTTGGCTTTGCTATGGCTTTTCCTGTGCTTGGTATTATACTTTTGAGTGATATTGTGTTTGGAATGATTATGAAAACACACTCACAATTTAATCTTTTTTCTTTTGGATTTCCGCTCAAAATCGGCATAGCTTTAAGTGTGATTATTTTGATTATTTCGGGCATTATGTATCATTTCAAAACGGATTTATATGAGGCATTCAAAGCACTTTCACAGATTTTTTAGCACTGATTTTATTTTGCAAGTTTCAAAAAGAATTCAACAAGCTTTTTACTACTTTTTGATAAAATAATCTAGCTTAAGATTTTGAAAGTATTTACGATTATTACACATTATTTAAGGAGTAAAAATGGCAAAGTTGTTATTTGGTGTAAGTGATACAGAGGAATGCAGAAGAGCGATAAAGACAATTATTAAGCTTTTTGGGCATCGAGATGAGGTGGAGCTTACATTGCTTCATGTAACGCCAGAAGTGCTTGTGTATGCAGAAAGTGGGATTGTTGATTATGGGACAATCGAAAACATAGAGCAAGAAAAATCAAATGAGATTCTCGATGAATTTGATCATACATTTAAAGCAGAAGGTATTTTGTGTAAAAAAATCCTTCGCACAGGAAATCCTATTGATGTGGTGCTTGAAATCGCTCACCAGTTTGATTTGCTCGTGATTGGGGCAAGTGAGTCATCATTGCTTCATAGGATTTTTAACTCTCATCAAAATAGCTTTATTAATTCTTCACCTATTCCGGTGCTTGTGGCAAAATAATGACAAAAAAATTCCTCATTACTCTTATTGTAAGCTTAAAATGTGTCTTTGGCTTAGAGTTTGGAGGAATGGGTAATGTCAGTGCTGGAATGGGCGGTGCAGGTGTCGCGTTAAAAAACTCGCCTTTTGCGCTGTATTATAATCCAGCATTATTGAGTGCTGAAAATAGTGTTAGGTTTGGGTATTCTGTCGGGGTTGGATTGCGAGAGAAAAATATCGATAGAATCGCAAATATTGACTTTGGAAACTTCGCTTCAAGTGCGGAGCGATTTATCGGCACTCTTGCAGGCGCAACGGGCGGTGGATCAGGCGGAGCAACAGGTGCGGTAGCAAGTGAGTTTGGAAAAATTTTAGATAAAGCATTGACAACTTCTGGAGCCACCACAGGAAACACTTTAGAACAAAAGCTTGAGAGCGTTAAGAATGGTTCAGTAGATGTAAATACCCTCATCGCAAACATCAAACAAGAAACCCAAAACTCTACTACATTAGATTCTGCCTCAAAAGATCTTATTAATAATGTCGCTGGGAATATGGATTTTGGCAATATTTCAGTCGATGCAAAAGGCAATATCTCTGGAATCACACTTAGCTTTGGTGGTGATGCTGGAATGGATCAGGCTGTGAGGGACTTTCAGACGCTCCAAGATGTCCTCAAAGAAAACGCCTTGAGTATCACAAGCCAAAATGGCGTAGCATTTCAATTTGCGCCAGCGTTGTTTCGTGGCACTTTGGGGACTTTTGGGGTTGGGTTTTTCTCCTCTGTTTATGCTTCCACATCGATAAAAACCGATCCAAATCGTATGGATTTGATTTTAAAAAATGGTAGCAATTACTACAAAGTCAATCTTGATAGCGGGGGCTTTGGATATAGCCAAACAACACAAACTGACTATGAGGAACACTCGCTAGCGCATGCGCTTGAGCTTGGCAATGTGCATTCAGTCGTGGCGCGGACATTTTGGATCAATGAGATTCCAATCGGCTATGCGCACACTTTTTATCTCAAAAATGTCAATTTAAATTTTGGTATTTCTATGCGACTTATGAGCGCAAGCAATGCTATGAGTGATATTTGGCTATCAACAAGCACAAACATCGGGGATTCTGCTAAAAAATTTGCAACCAATCAGCCATTTGAGACAAAAACCGCAATCGCAGTGGATTTGGGCACTATGGTTGAGATTGATTTGCCTAATTTTCAGTATCTCACCTTTGGTTTTGTCGCCAAGAATATCAATACCCCGACATTCCGCTATGCAAACAGCGAGATACAAATCAAGCCTCAATATCGTATCGGAATGGCGTATAATCGATCGTTTTTTGCACTTGCTTTTGATGCGGATTTGAGCAAAAATGATATGCTAAGCGATAGCTTCCAGCGTCCATATAGCCAAATGATAGGCGGCGGGGCGAAGTTTGACATTAAGGTAGTTGATTTGCGTTTGGGGCTTATGAAAGACATTAGGCAAGATGATGGACTAATCCTTACAGGTGGGCTTAATATTTTGGGATTTTTGGATCTTGCTATTCAGGCTGGCACAGCATTAGGCGAAGCGCAAGGGTATAGATTTCCAAGATATCTTAACATCCGCTTAGGCGGGAATTTTTCGTTTTAGATTCTGGGCTTTGGCTTTTTATAAAGCCTATAAAAACTTTATTTATAGAATAATTAAAATTTTTTTTGATTTAATTTTGTTTTACAAAATTATCAAAGTTTATGAAAAATTATGTATAGCTTTTATCTTAAATAATAAGTTGTGCCAAAATTAAAATTTATATGAATTTTAATTTCTTTTTTTGTTGATTGGTTTAAGTTCCATACGTTTTCCTTGCACTATAAATTCTGCAATCATATCGAAAATATCATCAGGAATCGTAATGGATTGATTTTCACTTTCTTCTGAAACTTCATCCCATATGCGAGACAATCTATATGCTATACCTTGCTCTATATTCTTTTGGAAAGCATAATGCACGATAAATAAAGCCACGCAACACCCCTTCTCTAGAGCACATAATAATTTCTAACTATTAGAGTGATTTTTTTATTTGACATTATTTTGTCTCCTTTTGTGGATTATTGGTTGTTTATAAATATTGTATTGCCGGCAACAATACATTGCCCTATGAGCTCTTCATTAATTGATGATGGCAGAGAAACTTCTTTGTTGTTTTTAAATTTATCTATTTCTGTATTAACAATTTTTTACGCGCCTTCCTGATTTTAGAGTTGCCCTCTTTTTATTTTTTTTCACGCTCATCTTGCACTTGTTGGATTTTTTGTTGAAGCTCTTGATAGTCTTTTGAGTAGATATTAAGATTTGGTGTTGGACATTCCATTTTAAAATTATTCATGAATTCGATGGGTGCGTTATAAATTGGTTTATTGTCATTATTAATATAATATAAACCATATTGAACTTGATTGTTTCCAATATCAATGACTTGAATGAGTAATTTTATAGTAAAGATTGTAATAATATCCCCATCACAATAAGTATTATTACCTAGTTTAAAACAAGGACCATCATAATTTCTCATACTATTTTTTATTATTATTGATCCTTTTGTTAGAAGCGTGATTGGTTCTATTTTTGTTTGTTTTAATTTAGCTTCAAAAAATCTCTGATTGGCATCACAAAAGATAAGTTTTGCTCTAATATCTTTGTTTAATGTTTCTATAGGCTTTTTAGGTTTTATAAAACCATATTCTGTGGCAGTTGTTTGTTTATTGGATTCAAGTTGTAAATCTTTATTATAAATAAACATATAATCTGCAAAATAGCAATAAATTTCTTTTGGCATATTGAGTGATTTTGCTATCGTTTGTATTGTAATTATTTTTTCTCCTGCAATATTTAATTTTTTATTAAAATTAATCTGTTTAATTTTTTGTATCCCATTGTTGCAAGATCAATAGGATCATAACAACCACCCAACAAGATTGAAATTAGTATAAATATTACAAACTTTAGATTTTTCATTTTGCACTTCCAAATTCTTTTCTGCCTTTTTGCCACAAAAATCTATCAATCTCCTTGAAGTTAAAATCTTTTAAATCATAAAAATTTATAAAATCTAAAATTGCTTTTTTAAATATTGCGTAATCTCGTAATTGATGTTGTGGATTATTTGCAAAACGCCTTGGATTAAAATCACTAAAATTATCAGATTTTTGTAATTGGCATAGCACTTTTGCGACTAGATTATCAAAAATTGGGAAAAGTTCTTGATTATGAAATGAGCAATATTTGCTAGCAAATGAAATAAAATTCTTGCTCTCAAGATTTGCTATACTATGCACTAATTCTTTGCAACATCGCAGTTCATTATGTGGAGAATCTTTTAGTGCTTTGAGTTTTGTATCAATATCAAGTTTTAAAATATGATTAGCCATACTAAAAGCTCTTTTGATGTTTGTGCTATAAAATTCATTAAGAGTGGCAATTTTTAATAAAATAGATTTTAAGCTGTCATTGGATTTATAATGTTTTACAAGATCTATCAAGGCTAATTCATTTTCTCTGTATTTGCCATTTTCTAAGGTTTGCCATTCATATAATGCATTTTGAACTTCAGACTTTGTAATCATTTGATCCTCCAACCATTTGTGGTAAATATAAAATAAAAGAAAGATTCTAGCCCCCCATAAAATAAACTTAAATACAATGTTTTATTAATATTTATCATGCAAAAAAGACAATTTTTTGTCAAAAATAATAAAAATGAGTTGAAGGATTGAATTTTTGGTTTTTATCGCAGAATCTTTGATTATTGGGGTATTGAGAGGTAAAAGCAGAATCTAAAGTTTAGATTCTCTTTTAGTAAGCCTTTTTGGCTCCACTCTCTAATCTCTCTATCTCATCATTGCTGAAAATCCTTGATGCAAGCACAAATCTTTTGCCACTTCCATATTCAAGAGAAAATTCACTTCCATTTCCAGTTTGCGCGTCAATGATGAGTTGCGTGTGTTTCCAGTATTCAAACTGCGCTTTGTGTATATAAAATTTGACCCCACCAATGAGCCCTAGCAATATATCATTCTCACCGATCTTAAAATCATCTTTTTGGTAGCAATACGGCACAGAGCCATCACAGCAGCCACCTGATTGATAAAAAATAATCTCACCATGCGCACACTGCATATCTTTGATGAGATCTAGTGCAGAATCTGTCGCTATGACTCGAGGCGGTAGCATATTTTCTCCTTAATTTTTAGCTAATTTCTAAAATCTAAGACTATGCGACCATCAATTTTGCCATGTCGCATTTTGTCAAAGACATTATTTATATCCTCTAGTGCCGCAGGAGCTACATGCGCATGCACTTTTTCTTCTTGGGCGAAATTGATTGCTTCTTGTAAGTCAAGTCTTGTCCCTACGATTGAGCCACGAATAGTTATGCCATTGAGGATCATATTAAAAATATTGATAGGAAAATCTCCGGGTGGAAGTCCATTCATAGCGACTGTTCCGCCTCGTCTCACTACGCCGACAGCCTGCTTAAACGCGACAGGATGCACAGCGGTTACAAGCACGCCATGTGTCCCGCCATCTGTCTCTTTTACGATATGTTTGATCGTGCCTTCCTCACCGAGATCTCTTGCGTTTGCAACGACACTTGCGCCATATTGTTTGGCGAGCTCTAGCTTATCATCAGCCACATCAATCGCTGCTACATTAAGCCCCATAGCCTTAGCGTATTGGACGGCTAAATGCCCCAATCCCCCGATTCCAGAGATTGTTACCCATTGTCCGGGTTTTGCCTCTGTCATTTTGAGTCCCTTATACACGGTTACTCCCGCACATAAAATGGGGGCGATATTGAGAAAGTCAGAATCTTTTTTGAGGATTCCGACATAATTTGCATCAGCAATGGCGTATTCAGCAAATCCACCATTGACAGAATATCCGCCATTTTGCTGGCTTTCACACAGTGTCTCCCAGCCACCCATACAATGCTCGCAATGCCCACAAGCACTATAAAGCCAAGGTATCCCCACAGCATCGCCTTCTTTGATATGAGTTACACCTTGACCGACTTCGACAACATAGCCCACTCCCTCATGTCCGGGTATAAACCCGCCACCAGCCAGAGCTTTTAGGTTTGCTTTCACAGGCCAATCCCCCTCGACAGCGTGCAAATCCGTATGGCAAACGCCACAAGCTTCTATTTTGACTAGCACTTCGCCAGCACGTGGTTTTGGTATATTGACTTCTTTGATTACTAATGGTGTGCCAAATTGTTCGACTACGGCTGCTTTCATTTTTTTTGTCATACAATATCCTTTGTAGTTTTGAGGACATTTATATGGATTTTGAAGTATAATCCATGTCCTACATTCGTTTTGTAGTTCGTTTGTAGTGAAGGAGTGTTGCAGCACTCCTTATATCCATAAAGCCACTACCCATACTTTATGGAATCCATAGAATCCAATCAGAATCTAATGTGTAATCCTTAATGTTTATCTATGCAGAATCTAGATTCTCGTTTGAATCGTTTTGGATTAGGGTTTGAGATTTTCACGACTCAATTTTTTGATTCTAACCCTTGCGATTTATATTCACAGAATCTAATCCCCATAAACAAACAACCCCAAATGGCAAACTAAAAACCCAAGGAATACCCACGCCATTTTTAGATATTCCTTCTATAAATATATTCACAAAGTTTAACAAAAATTTAACCATTTTAACGATCGCCTAAAAAATAAAAAATAGAGGATTTCTTAATGCACCATTGGGTCTGTATGGAATCC
Source organism: Helicobacter fennelliae (assembly GCF_900451005.1). Taxonomy (NCBI): domain Bacteria; kingdom Pseudomonadati; phylum Campylobacterota; class Epsilonproteobacteria; order Campylobacterales; family Helicobacteraceae; genus Helicobacter; species Helicobacter fennelliae. The sequence goes on along the minus strand of NZ_UGIB01000001.1, from coordinate 137,550 downwards.
AAGATTCTATGGCAATTACAAAGAGCGTAAAGAAATTCTAGATTTTTGAATAAATTTTGGGGTTTTGCAAGGCGAGCGAGTGAGTCGCACTATATCGTGCGTCGCAATGAGTAAGCCGATGCAATCCGCAAAATTTACCAAAAAGCTAGGATTTGGAATCTAGATTCTATACTATAAATGGCTGATCGTCTCTTTCCACATTTAAGATACCTTATCTTGCTTTTCTTTACTTTATTTTTCTTTTTTTCGGGCGGCAGGGCGCGATCTTAGAAAAATCCGAGCTTATTAATGCTGTAACTGACTAAGATATTTTTGGTTTGTTGGTAATGCTCAAGCATCATTTTGTGCGTTTCACGACCGATTCCACTTTGTTTGTAGCCACCAAATGCCGCATGTGCTGGATAAGCGTGATAGCAATTTGTCCATACTCTTCCTGCCTTGATTCCGCGCCCAAAGCGATACGCTCGATTTATATCGCGAGTCCAGATTCCGCTTCCTAGCCCATAGATCGTGTCATTTGCGATTTCTAAAGCTTCTTTGTCATCTTTGAAAGTCGTGAGGGCTAGCACAGGACCAAAGATTTCTTCTTGGAAGATTCTCATTTTGTTATGCCCTTTGAAAATCGTAGGCTTGATAAAGCACCCTTTTGCAAGATCGCCTTGCGTATTGCGCTCGCCACCGATGAGGCACTCTGCACCTTCTTCTTTGCCTATTTTGATGTAGTTTAAAATCGTATTGACTTGATTCTCATCGACTTGCGCGCCGATCATTGTGCTAGGATCAAGTGGATTGCCTTGTTTGATTGCTTTGACGCGCTCTAGGACTTTCTCTATAAATTTATCATAAATACTTTCATGCACGAGTGCTCGGCTAGGGCAGGTGCAGACTTCACCTTGATTGAATGCAAATAGCACCAAGCCCTCAATCGCCTTGTCAAGATACGCATCTTCATAATCAAAAATATCAGGAAAGAAAATATTAGGGGATTTGCCACCAAGCTCTAATGTAGAGGGGATAATGTTTTCTGTTGCAAATTGCATAATTTGTCGTCCGACACTCGTTGATCCAGTAAAGGCAACTTTAGAGATTTTTGGGCTTGTAGCAAGGTGCTTGCCGATTTTGCCACCGCTACCATTTACGATATTTAGTGTGCCTTCAGGCAAGAGATCAGCGATACACTCAAGTAGCACCAAAATGCTTGCAGGAGTTGGTGAGGCTGGCTTCATTACGATTGTATTGCCTGCGGCAAGTGCGGGCGCGATTTTCCATGCAGCCATAAGGAGTGGAAAATTCCAAGGAATAATCTGCCCCACAACGCCTAGTGGCTCGTGAAAATGGTAAGCAACAGTATCATTATCTATATCGCTAATCGCCCCTTCTTGTGCTCTGATACAGCCAGCAAAGTAGCGAAAATGATCGATTGCAAGAGGAATATCAGCATTGAGCGTTTCGCGGATAGGTTTGCCATTATCCCAAGTTTCTGCATGTGCTATTTTTTCTAGATTCTCCTCGATTCTATCGGCGATCTTAAGGAGGATTCTCGATCGCTCACCCACGCTAGTTGCTCCCCAAGAATCTTTTGCTTTTGTCGCAGCATCAAGGGCTAATTCGACATCTTGAGGGCTTGAAGAAGGCACTTCGCAGAGTGTTTCGCCATTAATAGGGCTTTTGTTTTCTGTGTATTTGCCATCTTTTGGAGCCACCCATTTGCCTCCGATAAAGTTCTCATAGCGCGATTTGAATACTTTTTTGCTTTCTTTGTATTGACTCATTTTTGTCTCCTTGCAGTTTTATTTTGTATAATATAATCATGAGATACATTCTTATATTATGAATATATTGTAAGCCAAACAAAGTAAATATACTTTCCTTTTAGGGCAAAGATAGAGCGAAGATTTAGCCAAAATAACACAAAGTTACAAGCAAACTTACGCAAAATCTAAGTAAAAAATATCAAGATATATTGAGCAAATTGAGCCAAAATGATTTAAGGTTGATTAAAGGGGCAGTTAAAAAGTTTAAGCTAAGAGTTTAAATTTTTGTAAATTATTTTTTAATCTTAAATTAAAAAAAAACTATAATTTTATTTTATTTTATTTTATCAAAAGGAGTTTAAAATGAAAAAAATAAAAGTTTTCTCAAGTAGATTTTTAGAATCTATGGAAGGATATTCAAAAACACAAGGCAAATGGGAGTGGCAACCTGCAAATAACGATATTTATGAAATTTATGCAAGTGGCGCACCGACTGGAACTAATTCAAGCACCTATGCTGCAGAAACAGACAATAGAAGTGATAGCGATAGACCTAATGAGGGTTTATTGGCTATTTGAGATATCAATGCTACTCATCTTTAAGCGAAAAAGCTGACGCTCACACTGATAGAGTAATTCTTAAATTAAACGAGCTTAAAATTCCTTATTTTAGGCTCAATTTAGATTTAGAATCTTTACAAAATATCCTTATCACTTTCAAAAATAATAAATGGCATATAAAAACCCAAGATACAAGCGTGCAAAGCGATGAAATTTCTTGTGTGTGGCTGAGGAAATTCTTTGTTGAATTAAGCTTAGAGGAAAAAGAAGAGCTTCAAAGTATAAACTTTAAAATTTGGCGTAATGAATTTAACGCCACACTTTTGGGACTTTTTGTAAGCTTAAAGCCTTTACCTTGGCTTAATCCTATCTCAGATGCCATAAAAAGTGATAATAAATACTATCAAATGGCACTTGCTCAAAAACTTGGCTTAAAAATGCCAAAAACCATAGTTAGCAATGAAAAACACGAGCTTATAGAATTTGCAAAATCCTGCAATGATGATATTATCCTAAAGCTTTTCAACCAAGAATTATACGAAAAAGACAAAAATGGCTTTATGCAAGGCATTTATGCTAATCGCATACACACAAGAGAACTTGAGCATTTTAAACTAAGCGGGGAAAATCCCATAGTCTTGCAAGAATATATTGCAAAAGCTTATGAAGTGCGTTATACCACCATCGGCAAAGAGCATTTCATCTGCAAGATAGAATCGCAAAAATCAAAGATAGCTTGCGAGGATTGGCGTAGATATGATTTGGCTAAAACCCCTCATAAGCGCATACAAGCACCAAGTGAAATCACTTCAAAAGTAAATGAGCTTTTAAAAGAGATGAATTTAGAGTATGGGGCTTTGGATTTTATCGTAACGCCTGATGATGAATGGGTGTTTTTAGAGATAAATTGCTGTGGGCAGTGGCTTTGGATAGAGGATTTAGCAGGGCTTGATATAAGCGGGGGCATAGCTAGGTGGGCAAAACAGCATTTAGGCTAGGTTGTATTGAAGTAAAATCAAGTTTTTGATTAAAATTTGGCTTTGCTCTTGTTTATTATATTTTTAAGATTAAAAGCATAAATTTAGTGCAAAGATGTCAATTTGTTTTTATAAAACTTTTGCTATGAATTTACGGAATTTGGCGCATAAAACCATATACGATGGGCTGAAACTTTTAAGGTAGGTTTTAGTACTGTTAAGGCATAATCCTAAATTTTAACATTTTATTGTATTCCTAAAATTTTAGGTTGCCTTGATTTGTTAGGAATCATAAAGCAAGCCTTAAGGAGCGAGATTGCAGCTATTTGTATTTATGCGTAAAGTTAAAAATATGCTTAAAATGATTCGTGGCAGGCGATGGGGATTGTTGTGGGATAGAATGCCATTTGCCAAGGTGATTTTTACTTTGACAAATTTTATTCCACATCCACAAAGTTATAAATATATCATTCTTGGTGGGCATGGAGTAGGCTTGACTGCTTTTTTGCATTACCTAGAATCTATCCATGCTAAGCCATGTCAAGTGCTGACTTATGAGGCTGTGCGTCCTTTTATTTTTTGGCGGAAATTTAATGGTTTTAGCAAACAGAGTAGCGATGGCTTAGTATTTGATAAAGCCCCGCTTAATGCCTATGCTCCGAGTATTTTTAAGAGTTTAAAATACAAAGTTCCGCTTTATCAGATAATCCGCGATCCAATCTCTATCATAAAAAGCAATATTAATGTATCTATGTTTCACGCTATTTCTAAAATCAACTCGCAAGAAGACGCAAGCAACTATCTTTTTCTCACAATTGATCATATCGAGCATTTGATGTTTCACTTTACTTCAGAGCGGGCGTTGGTAAGTCATATTGCAAGTGAAGTGCATTATTTAAGAATGCGCGATATTGATGATAGTGGTATGCTTCATACAATGCAATCTTTTGCTTCTAAATTTGGCTATAATTTAGATTCCCAATCTAGCGATGTTGTCGGGGGGGGGGCAAATTTACCCTTAAAAGCTCAAACAACAAACTTCCAAGCTCATATATTTCTACCCAACTTCATATCTCAGATAATACCCCAACTTATTTGGATTCCATTCAAGAATCCGCTATCAAGGGCTCGCTTTTTCCTCGATGTTTTCCTTATGTTTTTGAATATAATAATGAGATTTTCGTCCTCTCTACACCTTCTCGTCTCAATGGGCAATCTATCCAAGAAGTCGATATGATAACACTCGCCAAAAGACCCCATATTAAAGAGTATTATCCTATCAAGCATTATGTTGTCCAAAATTATGAGCAATATCCATTGATTTTAGCTAGTGTAAAATCTATTAATATATCTTCTATACAGCAAGATGAGCTTAATCAAAAGATCCAAAAATATATACACTATGTTTTTGAAATGCTTAAGAAACATAAAGATTATGAATTTACTGAAGAGCGTATTATTGCCACGCTTTTAAATAATCAATCCTATGCCAAAGATCTTGCATACAAAATCCATAGAGAATTAGACATCTTAAGATGTGATTTTCCAAATATTCTTGATGAATTTATCCATACAAAGAAGTTTCTTTCGTATTTTAATTTAGACAAAGGAGAGTGAATGAAACAAGGAGATTTTACAGAGGTAGCAAAGCATTATCATAATCGTCCTGCATATAGTGCGATGTTATTAGAAAAGCTCATCGCGTGTGTAAAACCACATCATTTACCTATCCAATCTTTTAAAGTAGCAGAGATTGGCGCAGGGACTGGCAAACTAAGCAAAATGCTTGCAAACTTTGGCTTGCAGCTTACTTGTGTCGAGCCAAATGCAAATATGCGCTCTGAAGGCATGGCTTATACCAAATCATGTGATATTGTTTGGCGTGAAGGGAGTGGCGAAGCCACAGGGCTAGAATCTAATACTTATGATTGGGTGGTTATGGCGAGTTCATTCCATTGGACTGATCCTTCTAAATCTCTTCCAGAATTTGCCAGAATCTTAAAGTCAGGAGGCTATTTTACAGCACTTTGGAATCCACGCAACATCAAGGAAGATTCTATTTTTGGGGAGATTGAACATGAGATAAAAGCCATAGTGCCAGAGCTAAGTCGTGTCTCAAGCGGAAGCCAAAATGTCAAAAAATGGGAGGAGATTCTCACAAGCACAGGGGATTTTAAAGAATGCTTTTTTATGGAATGTGATTATATAGAGATTATGGATAAATCTCGTTATATGGGGGCGTGGCATTCTGTTAATGATATACAAGCTCAAGCAGGTAAGAGTCGTTGGCAAGAGATTTTGCAAATGATAGAGGGCAAAATTGCTCATCTTCATTTGATTGAGATTCCATACAAAATTCGCGCTTGGAGCGTGCAAAGCACACATTAATGCAAACGCAAATACTTACACCAGAATAAACACATAAAAAGGAGTGAAACATGAAAGAAACATCAAAAAAATTAGTTGAAAAACATTGGGATTACACAAGTCATGCGAAATTTTATGAATATCGCCCAAATTATGCACCAAATAGTATTGATATGCTATTGCTAGCGGCAAAAAATGCCACAAACGCTATGTTGTCGGGGGGGGGGGGCAAATTTGTCCTTAAAAGCAGAATCTAAACATGAGAAGTGTAAAGGATTGAGTGTGGCTGACATTGGCGCAGGAACGGGGAATCTAAGCATTATGCTTCTTGAGCGAGGCTGCGAAGTGGTGGCAGTGGAGCCAAATGATGCAATGAGAGAAATAGGACAAGAGCGCACCAAAGATTCTCGCTATATGCACCATATACAATGGAAGTGCGCTGGTGGGCTGGATACAGGGCTAGAATCTCATGCTTATGATTGGGTAACTTTTGGATCTAGTTTTAATGTCTTAGATAGAGACAAGGCTTTGATAGAGACGCATCGGATTCTCAAAAAAGGCGGACTATTTAGCTGTATGTGGAATCACAGGGATTTAAACGATCCGATACAAGAAATCGCAGAAGAAGTTATACTCTCTATCATTCCTCATTATACGCGTGGAGTGCGCAGAGAATCTCAAAGAGAAAAAATAGAGCAACACAAAGATTTATTTGAACACATCATTTACATAGAAGAGGATTTTACCTTTCATCAAAGCATTGAGAGCTATATTCTTGCATGGCGAAGCGTGAAAAATCCTTATTGGGATTTAGAAACACAAGAAGGTGAAGAGTTATTTGAAAAAATCGCCTACTCCTTGCGTCATAGTTTGCCAAGTGAATTTGGTATCAAATATACGACAAGAGCGTGGAGTGCGCGCGCTAAATAATAAATCATAGAATCCAAAAGGAATGCAGTGAGCATAAAGTCAAACACAATACAACTTCTTAAATTTGGAGTGCGAGTAATACTTTATGCTATAAGCAAATTCGCTTGGATTTGTCATTTAAAATTACCTACAAATTATCGCTTTTTATGCCTTTTGAGTCATGGAGTGGGACACAATGCAATGATGCGATTTTTGAGCGAATGTAAGGTTACATTAAATTGGCATTATGATCAAAATGGAGAGAAGCGATATTGTGATATTTGGCGTATGCTTGTAGGTGGGCTATTGCGAAATAGATTCTGTGTGATTGCCATATCAGAGCTTGGGTTTAAAGATGAGAAGCGATTTTTTGCCTCTATCACTAAGCCTGCAGATGCGCTTTGTCTTGTGCGAGATCCTATAAGCGTGCTGAAATGTTTTGTAAATCTACAATACCCGTCTACGTCTTCTTCTACGATAAAAGAATGTCGTCTTGATACGCCTTATGATGAGATTTTGAAAGTTTTTTATTCGGATTTTACGCAGGATTTTAAGGCTATATGCACAGAGCCTACTTTGGTGGGATTAAGCAATCTTATAACCCTTCACCATAATGTAATTTTTATCCAAAACTCACTGCTTCACGCACTTTCAGGGCGGATTAAATCAGTGTATTATATGGATATGAGCGCGATTTCAAAAGAGAGAGCATTTGAGAGTTTTCAAGACTTAAGTGTGCGTTTTGGGTTTAATCCTCCTGTGGATAGAGAAATTTTTGAAGGTAAATTATATGGCTCATTGAGTGCGATTTTGCCATTTTATCTGTGTGTGGAATACGACTCTCTAGATTCTGCTCAAGCTGCCCCCCCCCCAAGGAATATCAGCACCTCAAAAGCGAGTGCTTAAAATGCTTATAACAACATTGCAAAAACAAGATAATACACAGCATTCTACTGATATGACAAAGTATTTTGTCGTGCCAGATGAGTTTAGCAATATTAGAATCTATGCTAATAAGAAAAACTATAAAGAGTTTATGCAGAGTATAAATGCAAAGCAAGTCTTTGATTCTGTAAAAACTTATTTGAATGGCTTTTTTGAAGTTCTATATAAACAAACACAAACAAAAAAAGTAATTGATGAGTCTGAGATTCTTACTTATTTAAAAGCCAATCCACAGCTAGCTTTTAAGCTTAAAAGTTTGCTTGATAGGGAATTGGCTCATATCAAAGCTAATGCGCCAGAAATCGTGCAGTCTTGGGGGTATTATCAAGGCTTTGAGATGATGTGTGCGTATATATCGCAGGATAAGCCTTTTGATGTGGCTAGTTTGAGCCAATTAACCCAATCAATCCAATCTACAAAATCCGCACAGCCTATGCAATTTGTGAGAGAATCTTAATGCTACATTTTTCTACCAAAGCAGGCAACCTCGCGCAACTTTATAGCTTGCAAACCCAAAACAAACTCAAACATACAAGAGTTTTGCCTCTTTTGACTACAACTCTCAATACCTTGCAAAATCCAGAATCTAAAAATGCTCTTTTAGATTCTATCACCACCACATTTGCCACATTTCAATGCCAAAAACTCATCATCAGATCAAGTTCTCAAGCCGAAGATAGCACAAAGTCTTCAAATGCAGGGGCGTATGAGAGTATCGCAAATGTGGATTCTAATGACAAAAAAGCGGTGCTAGAAGCTATAAATCAAGTTGCTTTAAGTATGCCAAATCCAAATGATGAGGTGCTAATACAGCCAATGCTAGAATCTATCAGTATGTGTGGCGTCGCATTTAGTGTCGATAAAGAAAGTGGCGCACCTTATTTTTGTATCAGCTATGATCGGAGTGGGAGCAATAGCGCGATTACAAGCGGAAGTGACGGGGAGATTATTTCATTTTGTGAGTTTAGAGGCTACAAGGATCTAGAGGCAAATGCGTCCAAAGTGGATTCTAAAAATTTAGATATAGCCACTCATCATAGTCCAGATTATCCATATTTAGAACGTGTAATGGATATGATGAGGGAATTAGAAGATCTTTTTGATTGCAAGGCTTTAGATGTAGAATTTGCTTTGAGTGCAGATGTGCTGTATTGTCTGCAAGTGCGTGTTTTGGTGATTGCTCATACATTACAAAATAATTTATTGACCACGCGGGCATTATCGCGCCTTTATAAACGTATAGATTCTCTTTGCGCTCCACAAGAGCATATTTTAGGGAAAAGAAGTGTATTTGGCGTTATGCCTGATTGGAATCCAGCCGAGATTATTGGACTCAAACCAAAACGTCTGGCTTTGAGCTTGTATAAAGAGATTGTTACAGATAATATTTGGGCGTATCAGCGCGATAATTATGGTTATAGAAATCTTCGATCTCACCCACTTATGCATTCATTTTTAGGCATTCCTTATATTGATGTGAGACTTTCTTTTAATTCTTTTATACCCAAAAATCTAGATTCTCATATCGCAAGCAAACTCGTGGATTATTACACTTCTGAGCTTGTAGAAAATCCACAGCTTCACGATAAAATCGAGTTTGATATTGTGCTTTCTTGCTATGATTTAGCCCTAGATTCTAAGCTAAAAAAACTCCTTAATTTTGGCTTTAATGCAAATGAACTTAAACGCATAGAATTTAGCCTCTTAGAGCTTACAAACTCTATCCTTAATCCTCAAAATGGCTTGTATCTTAAAGATTTACGCAAAATGGACGAATTGCGCTTGCGTTATGAGGGCATTGTGCGCTCAAGTGCAGGTGTGTATGATAAGATTTATTGGTGCATTGAGGATTGTAAGCGATTTGGGACATTGCCATTTGCAGGTATTGCGCGCGCAGCATTTGTGGCTATGCAGATGTTGCATTCTTTGGTGGAGATAGGATTTTTGAGTCTTGAGGAAAAAGAGAGCTTTTTAGCGTCATTACATAGCGTATCTAAAGACTTAAGTATGGATTTAATGTTATTAAAAACAAATGGCAATAAAAAAGCATTTTTGGAGAAATACGGACATTTGCGTGCAGGAAGTTATAATATCCTCTCTCCTCGTTATGATGAGAGTTTTGAGAGCTATTTTGATATGCTAGATTCTCTACCAAATCCAAAAGATATACATGCTACCTTTAGCTTAAGTGAAGAGAGATTTCAAAAGCTCGATATGCTTTTGCGAGAGAATGGTTTAAAAATTAGTGGCAAAGAATTGTTTCAGTTTTTTACTTGCGTGATTGAAGGGAGAGAGAGTGTGAAATTTGAATTTTCAAAGCTGCTCTCTTATGCACTCAAACTCATCAAAGAGCTTGGCGAGAATCTTGATATAGAAGTGCAAGATATGGCACATTTAGACATTAAAAGCATTTTAAGTTTATATTCAAGTTTGTATAAAGACAGCCCTAAAGAGAGATTTTTAAGCGAGATACAAGCCCATAAATTAGAATTTGCCCTCACGCTTTCTCTCAAGCTTCCTAGCCTTATCCTTAGAGGCTCTGATGTATGGAGCTTTTATCTTCCGCATATAGCCCCAAATTTTATTACGCAAAAAAGTGTCATAGCAGATGTTTTAGCATTAGAAACCCTCGCGCAAGATTCTATAAAAACACAAGATTTTAGAGATAAAATTGTGCTTATAGAATCAGCCGATCCGGGATTTGATTTTTTATTTGCGCAACCAATCGCAGGATTTATCACTTGCTATGGTGGAGCTAATTCTCATATGGCAATCCGAGCAGCAGAGTTGCAAATGCCAGCAGTGATTGGCGTGGGAGAAGAAGCATTTGCAAAATACAAACTCGCTCATAAGCTACGATTAGAATGCGCAAGTGAGCAGATTTTATGTTTGTAAATTTTGCTTTTTAAATCACAATAAAGGCAGGTGATGAATTATATTGGGATTACACAAAGATTAATACAACATACTGCATATAATGAAATACGAGAGTGTTTGGCGCAGGATTGGGGGAGATTTTTTGCGTGTGAATTGAAAGATTTTTTGCCATTGCCTTTGAGTTATGAGATAGATTTTAGTCATTACTCGCCATTGTTAAGCGGGGTGATTCTAAGTGGAGGAAATGATTTGGGGGTGTTTTGTGATGATAGACTTTCACAAATCCGCGACAATTATGAATATACTATCATTAAGCATTGCATAAAGCATAATATTCCTCTGCTTGGAGTGTGTCGAGGCGCACAGATTCTGGCTCATTTTTTTGATTCGACACTTAAGGCTTGTGGCGGGCATACACAAGCGCATTTAGTTTATAGTGCGACTTCAACATTTTATGTCAATTCATTTCATCATTATTGCATAACACATCTAGGAGCAGATCTTATAGAATTAGTAGCAGCAAAGAGATGTGATTACAGCGATCGGAGTTTAGATTCTCATCAATATAGCATAGAAGGCTTTAGACATAAAAGTAAGGCATTTTTTGGGATTATGTGGCACATCGAGCGAGAGAAGGGATTAGAAAATACTGAGATTTTGGATTCTTATCTTGAATACGTGAAAAAATTTAAAGAAAACAAACAATAAAGGAGATAAATGAAAGCATTGATATTGGCTGCTGGCTTTGGGTCAAGACTTATGCCACTTACAAAAAATACCCCAAAATGCCTTGTGCAATACAAGCAAAAAGCAATTTTAGAATATGAGCTATGTGCTTTGAGAGAATCTGGCATTACAGATATTGGTATTGTTGGAGGATATAAATTTGAAATTTTGGAGCAATACGCAAAAGCACAGGGTATCAACTATATATTTCAAAATCCACATTTTGCCAAAACAAATATGGTCGCCACACTTTTTTGTGCGGAGGATTTTTTGACAAAATGTATAAACGAACAAGAGGGGGTGCTGATTTCTTATGCGGATATTATCTATCAAAAAGAGCTTGTTGAAGCGATGAAGTCATATAAAGGCGATTTTGGCATAGCAATTGATATGAATTGGCGTGCATTATGGGAGAGGAGATTTGCTGATGTGCTTAGCGATGCAGAGACTTTAAAATTGCAAGGAGATATAATCATTGAGCTTGGCAAAAAACCCAAAAGCATAGATGAGATACAAGGGCAGTATATGGGGCTTTTTAGCTTTAGTGCGGAGTTTTTGCCAAAGGTGATTGACTTTTATCATCATCTTGATACGCACACACTTTATGATGGAAAAGATTTTGACAATATGTATATGACAAGTTTTTTGCAAGGCTTAATTGATGTCGGGTTTGAGGCGCATTGTATAAAAAACATATGGAAATGGTTAGAGATAGATTCTGTCTCTGACTTAGAAGTATAAGACTTTGGAGATTAATACGGAGCAAAAGGAGTAAGATATGCAAAATATTATCACACAAGTTTTGAGGGTTGCTTTTTATGCTGGAGAAGAGATTTTGCGATTTTATGGCGATAAGGATTTTATACTCAAAAGTGATAATTCTCCACTGACTTCAGCAGATCTTGCAAGCCATACATATTTGTGTCAAGAGCTTTTGCGTATTGTAGATATTCCTATTTGTTCTGAAGAAAATGAGCTAGAGTATCTAAAACGCAAGGATTTAGCGAGGTATTTTCTTATCGATCCACTTGATGGGACAAAAGATCTTCTCGCACATAATGATGAGTTTTGCATAAATATCGCACTTATGGAGAAGCAAAATAATCAAACATTGCCGATTTTGGGTGTGATATATGCCCCAGCATTACATCAGATTTACTTTGGTGCGCAAGGATTTGGCGCATATGTAATCACAAACCTTAAAAAAGATTTTTTTAATATAGATTCTTTGGATATGACATCTCTTTTGGCAAATGCCAAAAAACTGCCATTAGATCTTATAAGCCCTGATAAGCACACAGCTCTAATTTCAAATTTTCATCACTCATCGCATACACAAGATTTTTTGCAGCATTATTCTTTGGTGCCAAAGGCATTGGGAGCGAGTTTAAAATTTTGTCTTGTAGCAAGCGGGGAGGCTTATATTTATCCTCGCTTTATAGGAAGCAAAGAATGGGATAGCGCAGCAGGAGATATTATCATACAAGAAAGTGGAGGAATAGTGCTTGATGTAGAGACCAAAAAACCACTTTGCTACAATAAACCACACATTAAAAATAATCATTTTATCGCTTTTAGTCAGCAGGCACTCAAAGGAGCGATTTATAAGGAGTTTTGTAATGGTAGAATCTAAAAATGGCTTAGTGATATGGCTTACAGGACTTGCAGGAAGTGGCAAAAGCACGATAGGCAGAGTGCTATATCAATACCTCAAAGCAAAGATTCCAAATGTCGTTTATATCGATGGTGATGAATTAAGAGAGCTTTTTGGTGCGACAAGTTATGATAAAAATGGACGCATAGATATGGCTCTTAAGCGAGCCAAATTAGCGCATATTCTTTCACTTCAAGGGATTGTGTGTGTAGTTAGCACAATTTCAATGTTTGAGTCTATTTATGCCTATAATCGCGCGCATTTACCACATTACTTTGAAGTTTATATACAATGCCCTTTTGATGAACTTATAAAACGCGATCAAAAGGGATTGTATTCTGGTGGGCTCAATGGAGAGATACGCGATATTGTAGGCATTGATATAGCATTTGATGAGCCAAAGCCCCATCTTTGCATTGATAATAGCAAAAGAGAGAATCTTGAAGCAAAGGCAAAGCAGATTCTAGAGTCATTGCCACCGTTGTTGCAATAAATCTACGGATATTATGGCACATAGAATCTAAAATAACAAATCAAATTTTGCGGGGTATCATTACCGGGGTATCCTCACCTCAAAGGCAAGCCTTGTGTGTCAAGAATATAGCCTTTTTGGGGTGTATTGAGGCTTGTTTCAGAGATTATGGTTTGGTTGTTTTGATTGGCGAGATTTTGGTAAAGCACTTCATAAAATCTTCCAACTTTGCGTAAAACCTTAATCTCATAGCTTGAATTAAGCGGAATCTTAGTGCTAATCGCAGAATCTGTGCTTGGCTCTTGATGGAGCTTTGCAAATGGCGATGAGCCAAAAAGTCGCAAATGATAAAAGCCATCGCCAAAACTTATGAGATGAGATTCTGATGTGTAGAGATAGATTCTACCGCCCTCATATACAAATGAATCGATGTGAGATAGATGAAGTGTAGTGCCATTAATAGGATTTGTAATTTCTGCACTCAAAGCTTGCCAATCTCTGCCATTATCACTTATATATAAAGCCTGAATGTAGGGCTTAGATGGGGTTTTTGCATAGCCTAAAAATAATCCATTATCCGCGCCAACTAAGTAAAACTTAGCCTCTTTGTTGGTTGTGTCAATTCCACTTTTGCTGATTTTTTCAGAGCTAGATTCTCCTTGCACTGCGGGTAGCTTGATAGCAGAGATATGGTTTTGTGGATTTTGGAGGGTGTTGATGATAGCAAGCCGTCTGTCTTTGAGAAGATAGAGCATATCATCATATATCCAAAGTTTTGTCGCGCTATCAAGAGCGAGATTTTTGAGATCAAGTGGTTTGAAATCTTTGAGATATGAGGAAATATACCACTGCTCTTCGTCTTGATCGCTAAGCCTGCCTAAAATCAAATATTGATTGCGATAAAACACGATATTATCCAAAGATTGAAGCTTGATTTGGGATTTTTGCCATGTGCCATTATCAAAGATATATAAATCTTTGTGATTGATTAAGGCGAGGAGATGAGAAGCGATATTTTTAATGCTGATGTGTTGAGGGTTTGCAAAGGAGAATCCAAGTGGGGTTTGCTTTGTCCATGTAAGCCCGTCTTTTGATGAGTAAAAATCTCCCATTGCCAAAACGCCCAAAAACTGCCCTCTATGGTAAATGAGCGATTGGAATAGCTGCTGTGAAATGCGAAAAAATGAGATTCCATCAAAAGAAGCCATAAAATTCATGGAATCTATAATGGCTGTGGAAGTCGCAGAATCCGCAGCGCGCGCAGGTTGAGTGTTTGCAGACAATGAATATCCAAGCCAGACTAAACCATTGCCATAGCTTATTTGCGTGGTGTTGTCGGTGTTTGCAAGAAGTATAGGCGAGATTTTACTCTGCACATACGCGCCTTCATATTGCATAAATGTTAGCGCATTAAGCCCGCCATTATAGAGCGCATTCAAACAATGACTCGGAATATTAGATTCTGCGCAGAGATTAGATTGTGCTTGGATAATCTCTTCAATAGCAAGCAAAGATTGCGCTATTTGTGGATTGCTTGTTTGGGTGTAGTATTTTTGCAAGGTGGCTCTAAATTGCGCCTCGCTCTCTTCTTGGGTAAAAATATAGCCTGATTCAATCACAAAGCTTTGGGGATTAGCAAAATTTGCGAGGGCTTGGGTAGAATCAATACTCGTTTGCTTTTGAGAATCTAATTGTGGTTGAGAATCAATGCTTTGGGCGATATTTGGAGCGATATTTTGAGATTGTATGATATGTGGGGTTTGGATCTGCTCGACTTTGTGGTTTTGTGTCGGAAGTTTTGGCGCACAAGCTATAAAACATAGTGCAATAGAGCATATTATGAATTTAGAGCAAATAGTTTTCATGGTTTTATCGCTCCTCTCATTGTTGTGTTTTGTTTTTTGTAAAGATTTTAAGCAATCTCTATGGTGATAGGCTCTTTTTTGCGATAGATCACACAAGATTTATAGCCGATGTCAAAGGCTGTTTGCAAGGCTGTTTGGTAGCCAAATCCTACATGTTCTATGCTATGCGCATCAGATCCAAATGTGATTGGAATCTGCATTTTATACGCAAGTGCTAGAATCTTTGAGCTTGGATAAAGCTCATTTATAGCTTTGCGTAAGCCAGAAGTGTTGATTTCAATCGCCATGTTGGCTTCTTTTATCGCGATGAGCGTGTGTTCTAGTTCAGATTCTAGTGTGCTAGGCATTGTGTAGCCAAAGATTTTAAGTAAATCAAGATGCCCGACAATCTGAAATAGCCCTGTTTGCGCCATTTTTTGAATGGATTGTAGATAGAGAATCCAACATTTATGCATATCTTTTTTGGCGTATTCGCCGATAAATTCAGGATTATCAAAGCCCCAATTTCCTAAAAAATGCACTGATCCTATCAGATAATCCACATCTGCTTCAAGCACGCAAGATTCCATAAGGAATTCTTTTTGAGTGATGAAATCCACCTCAAATCCGCTTAAAACTTCTATGTCATTTTGGTATTTATGCTTCAACGCACAAAGCTCTTCAAGATACATAGGCACATCTTGTTTTTTCATGCGGTATTGCGTATCAAAATCCATAGGCGCATGGCATGCAAATCCATACACATCAATACCGAGATTTTTTGCAGCTTTGAGATATTGCTCTGGCGTGCCAGTTGCGTGATTACAAAGTGGTGTGTGATTGTGAAGATCGATACGCATTAGGCTTGCTTTTTGATGAAAAATTCTTTTAAAAATTCTTCCAAATTGAAACGTTTGCGTGTATTTTCGGTAAAAATATGCACCATAATCTCTCCCAAATCCGCAATAATCCAATCCTCGCTTTCTTCATCAGTGCTATAAAATGTCTCACCTTGTGGTTTGAGATTGTTTTTGAGATGATCTAAAAGCGCAAAAGAATGCTTGCCAGCCATGCCAGTTACGATAATCACGCAATCAGTGATATAATTTTTGTTTTCAACATCAAAGATTTCTATATTTTCGCCCTTTTTTTCATCAAGCAATGCAGAAATGTATTTGGCGCGCTTTGCGATCGTTTGATTCATAATGCTCCTTTTTTGTTGGTATAAAATCCTATAACATCTTGCTGAATAGATGTGATGAGACCTTGCGGGGTTTTTCCTTGCGATAATTCTTGTCGCATAGATTGTGATGAAATAGTATCATTTTTTATGTAAAGCGTTGGATAGGAAGTGGTATTTTTGTAGCCATCGCGAGCGATCACGATAAAAGATACAAGTTTGATGAGCTTGTGGTATTGATGCCATGTAGGCAGAGATTGTGCGTTATCAGCACCGATGATAAGCGTGAGATTAGCCTTTGGCTGCATAAAATGCTCCACCCATTCAATCGCATACACAACGCGATTTTGCGCGATTTCAAAATCGCTGACGATGACATTTTTAAAGCCTTTGCAAATGTAGCACAGCCATTCAAAACGTTTGTTTGGTGGCGCAGAAAAATGGCTTTTTGTCGGGCTCAAAAATGTAGGCATAACAATCAATCTATCAAAATCTACATGCAATCTCTCAATGATTTCCAAATGCCCCAAATGCGGTGGATCAAAGCTTCCACCAAAAATTGCTATATTCATTATGCAAAGCTACTTGTGCGTGTGAGTTTGCTAAATTTCACACCCTTTAGTCCCCCGATTTCATACGCAAAGTTTTTGATTTCTCCGCCTTTACCACGCAATATAATTGTCTCTAAGCAATTATGCGCATCAATATGCACATGGGTTGAGCATAAAATCTCTATTTTGGCACAATGCTGAATGTCAATAATGCGCTGATTGAGATCGCGTTGGTGGTGATTATAGATCATCACAAGCACAGCAGTATTGATGTTTGTTTCATCTTGCCATTCTTCTTGGACTATTTTTTCTCGGATCATATCTCGCACAAGCTCAGATCGAGATGAATACCCCTGCGCGATAATGCGCTCATCAAGATTCTGAAGCAAATCAGGCTCAAGAGAGATTGAAAATCGTATCACGCCTTCATTTTTGCTTGTATGTGTGTGTGTTTTGTGTGTGTGATTTGGGTTTGTTATTGACTTTTTTATTTTCATGGTGGCAGGACTCCTTAGTTGCTTAAGTTACTTATGGTATGTTGCACCATTTGTGCGCGCAGGATTTGAGATGCTCTACATCACTCGAAGCAAAAAATTCTATCTGTGTGTGTTTGACTTGATTGGGTTTGAGATGATAGGCAGAATCTAAATACTCAACGATTGCTTCTCCAGAGTGAATCAAAATGCTTTTGTTTTCAAAATAATCAGCAATACAATCTGCAATCAGCGGAAAATGCGTGCAACCCAAAATAATAGCATTTGGCTTTGTTGCAAGGGTGTGAAAATAATAATGCATACTCGCATTAAGAATCTCGCTTGGATATGCGCCTTCCTCTACGATTGGCACAAATAATCCTGTCGCTAGGGCTTTGACATTGGTATAGCCATTTAATGCGAGTTGGTGTTGGTATTGATTGGAGTTGATTGTGGCTTTTGTAGCGAGGACTAAGATATGATGCTGTGTATTTGGAAGGGAGTTTTTGAGAGCTATAACGCCGGGCTCAATCACCCCTATAATCGGAAAGCAAGCGCGTGATCGCATAGATTCTAGTGCATACGCACTCACAGTGTTGCATGCGACAATAAGCATATCGACTTTGTGGCTTATAAAAAATTCAAGTGCTTCAAGGGAGAATTTGATAATCGTCTCTTTGTCTTTGACGCCATAAGGCACTCGAGCGGTATCGCCAAAATAAATGATTTCTTCAAAGATTTTAGATTCTAGTATGTGTTTTGCGACACTTAAGCCGCCCACACCGCTATCAAAAATTCCAAGTTTCATTTTTTAGTCTTGTTCGTTCATCTTGTTTAAAAATTCTTCATTGTCTTTTGTTTGCTGCATTTTTGAATAAATAAAAGTCAGTGCTTCAATATCGTCCATTTGTTGCATTACACTTCGAAGCATCCATACTTTTGTGAGTTTGTCTTTGCCAAGCAGGAGCTCATCTTTTCTTGTGCCGGATTTGAGAATATCAAATGCTGGGTAGATTCTGCGATCAGCGATGTTTCGCGCAAGCACAATTTCACTATTGCCTGTGCCTTTGAATTCCTCAAAAATCACTTCATCCATTCTTGAGCCTGTTTCAATCAATGCAGTCGCGATAATCGTAAGACTTCCGCCTTGCTCGATATTGCGCGCTGCACCAAAAAATCTTTTTGGCTTATGGAGTGCATTTGCATCAACCCCGCCACTAAGCACCTTGCCACTTGGTGGCGTTACAGCATTATACGCTCGTGCCAAACGCGTGATAGAATCAAGCAATATTACGACATCTTTACCATTTTCAACCTCTCTTTTTGCTCGCTCTAGCACGAGTTCAGCCACGCGTATGTGGTTTGTGGAAGGAAGATCAAAAGTCGAGCTAAATACACTTCCTTTCACGCTTCTTTGCATATCTGTAACTTCTTCAGGACGTTCATCAACCAAAAGCACCATAAGCTCTACTTCTGGGTGGTTTTGGCTAATGCCATGTGCGAGCTCTTTCATAAGCTCTGTTTTTCCTGTCCTTGGAGGTGCGACAATCAACGCTCTTTGCCCTTTGCCAATGGGGCTAAATAAATCAAGCATTCTGCCTGTAACTTTTGTCGGGTTGTATTCGAGCTTGAGTTGTTCTCTCGGGAAAAGTGGCGTGAGATTGTCAAATAATGGACGATTACGCATTTCTTCAAGCGACATATAATTCACCGCTTCGATTTTAAGCAATGCATAATACCTCTCTTGTTCGCGCGGAAGGCGCACTTGCCCAGTTACAATATCGCCATTGCGGAGTGCAAAGCGATAGATTTGGCTTTGGCTTACATAGGTGTTGTTTTTGCTATCTGTGAATGTATCATCAAGGGCGCGTAAAAATCCATATCCTTCATTTGTGATTTCTAAGATTCCGGTAAAAAGTATATAGCCACCTTGTGAGACTTGGGCTTTGAGAATCTCAAACATCAAATCTTGACGTTTGAATTCTTGTGGATTTTCGATATTGAGTTCTGAGGCGATTTGGATAAGTTTGTTGAGGGGTTTTGTATTGAGCTCTTCTATCGTCCAACCTTCGACAGGAATGTGCTGGGGTGTGCGATTTTTATTATTGGAGTGATTGGATTGATCTGATGCCATTATAAAATCCTTAAAAAATAAAACTAAGAGAGTTAAAGTAGAGTCGCAATTTTATCACATTTTCTCAAAAATCAAGAGAGCAAATCTTGATTTTTGTTGCTGACATTTGGGTGGAGTTTATAGACTTTATTTTTGATTTTTATGAGGAGTCCGACTTTGATGAGTTGATGAAATATTTTTACAATGGTTGGCTTGCTTACATTAAGCTTGGTGATGATGTCTTCATACGAGCCATAAAAAATATTATCCTCATCGCAGTTTTGGATCAAAAACTCAATAATTTCGATTTTTTTGCCACCGACAAAAGTCGAGATTGCGTTGATGAGTAGGTTTTTAGATTCTAGTTCTTGGGATTGGATTTGGGGTAGGAGTGCTTTGTGGATTGTGGAGAGCATCTCTTCTATGTTGATTGGCTTTAAGATATAGCCATCAACGCGCAAACTAATGGCTTCAAGCAGATAATTTACTTCTGTGTGCGCTGTTATGATGATGATTGGGCAGTGTGGATTATTTTTGCCATTTCTGATTTTGGAGCAAAGCTCTATGCCATTCATTTTTGGCATCAAAATATCTGTTAGCACGATGTCGATTTTGTGTGTATTAAATATCTCTAATGCTTGGATTCCGTTTTGAGCCAAAAAGATTCTATCAATATAATCTTCTAACACCATAGCTGTAATGCGCTGGACATCTTCATTATCTTCTACATATAAAATACTCATTTTTTTGAGTTGTGTAAGTTGTGTGGGTGGTTGCACTTTGCGCCTTTATTCAGAATTGAGTGAAAATTTTATCACAAAAATCGCTCCATAAAAATTTTTATCCAAAGTCTTTGAATGCCATTGTTGATTTTTGACCTCTATGCTTCCATTCATTTGCTTTTCTATGATTTGTTTGACCATATAAAGCCCTATGCCTGTGCCTACTGATTTGTGTTTGGTTGTGAAATAGGGTTCAAAAATTTTATTAACATCATTGATTTTAATTCCGCCACCATTATCCATAATATAGAGCGTAACTTGCGAGTCTATACTCTCAAGCACAAGCTCTATGAGTCCTTCTTTGATTTGAGATTCTACAAACACATCTTGAGAATTTTTGATGAGGTTTAAAACGATCTGACTAAAGGCGTTTTCGTATCCAAAAAATTCTATATCATTTTTTTTATCAAAATAAATTTGGATATTGTTTTGTTGGAGTGTTGGATAAATAAGCCCTATGGAATCTTCAATGCTTTTTGAGAGCGAAAATTTTGCTTTATTGATATTTGGGTGGAAAAAATTTCTAAAATTTTCAATTGTATCGGACATATTTTTGGCGATTCTCAACGCATCTGCGGTTTGTGTGGCGACAAATTCTTTTGAGAGGTTGTTGCTATCGTATTTGATTTTAAAGCTTTGGATAAGGATAATGAGTGAATTAAGCGGCTGTCGCCATTGATGAGCGATGTTTTGGATCATTTCACCCATTGAAGCAAGGCGCGCTTGCTGATACATGATTTGATCTTTTTTGCGGGATTGTTCGATTTCATGATCGATTGTGCGTTGGAGATTTTTATTTGTTTGTTTGAGGGTTTGGGTTTGGTCTTGTATGATTTGCTGGAGATTGAGATTGACATTGCGGATAAAGCGCAAAATAAGCGCGACAAAATACAAAGTTCCAAACACAACCAACGCCATAAACGCGCACAAAAACCATAAGGTCGTCGAATAAATAGAATCTGTCATCATATCTTGTATAAATGATATGCGCGTTTGGAGCTGAAGGATAGTATCAATCTGGCTATTCATCTCAAAACTATGCAATAATAGATTTTGGTTGTGTGCTTGTTTTGTTTGCGTGATGAGTGATGGGGTTTGGAGTATGTTTTTGTCAATCGTTGCTATCCATTGTATAATCAGAGAATCTAGCGATTCTTTTTCTTTGATAGAATCTTGAAGAAAGAGCCTCTGATAGATTCCTTCAAGTGTGTTAAGCGCGTTGTCTTGCTCTTCAAAATCCTTATAATGCTGCCAAGAAGTTAGCATTTTTTGGTATTCGTCTGAGAAATTTTCAAATTTTTGCAAAAAGACAATTTTGGTATAGAAATTTTTGACATCTTGAAGAAAATTAATCTTATAAGCGCGCGATGAAAGGTTTGTGTCGTATTTGTATTTGAGCCCATTGAGTGCAAGCAAAGTGATAAGACAAATCACAAAAAAGCCACTTGCAATTAGCGCAAATAAGATTTTGGTTTGGGGAGAAAAGGCTTTTTTAAGCATTATTATCAAGCTCTGTAACCACAGATTCTAGGCAATAGCCTAGCGCGTCAGTGAGGTTTTGGAGAGTTTGGATACTGGATTGATTGTTGTTGATGATATTTTTGATTTGCTCGTTTGCTTGTTGTTCTTTGAGAATGATTTGCTTTTTTTCCTCATTTGCGTTTGTGATCGCATTATTGAGCGTGGCTATCGCATCAAGGATAGTGATTTTTTGTTGCAAAATCTCATTGATGAGCTTTGAAGTGGCGTTTCTAGATTCTACATCTTGATTTTTTTGTGCTTGGTGTTGCTTTTTTGTTTCGTATTCTTGATTGAGCGTTTGGATTTCAAGCTCTTTTTGGGAGACTAGAGCTTTGTTTGAAGTGATTTGTGTTTCAAGCTCAAGGAGTTTGTCTCTGCCACTTTCAATGGAGTTTTTAAGTTGCGCAAGATTTGTATTTATGCTGTATTCACTGGTGAGTGTTTGTTTGATATTTGAGAGATTCCATGTTTTTGAGGTTATATCTGTGATGATAGGAATATGCGTGAGAACGCCATTGATTTTTTTGTCTTTGCCATCAAAAAAGGTGATGTAAGATTCTGCGCTTGCTTTGTTTTGCTGGATACCCTCAAGGATAGCTTGTGCTAATTTTTTGTAGATTGTTGTTTTGTAGTAAAGATACATTTCTATGGCGTAGCGATTGATTGTATTGATTGGGAATCTAGATTGTGTGAGCGAGCTTATTTGGGTGCTTATATCTTGTATCAAAGCAAGAGAAAAGCCAGAGTAAAAATCAAGAGGCGCGATTTGGTTTGTGTAGATTTTTTCATCTATGATGTTTTGGATTGTCTGCGAGATGAGTGTATCAAGCTTTGGTTGGCTAATGTAGCTGTCGATGTCTTGCTTGACTTGTGGGTTAAGAAATGTCCCGATGTATGAGGATTTGCGAAGTTCGCGGATTTGGGTGTTGTTTTTGACAAGATCAAAATCAAAATTTTTGATATATGGCTCAAGATCATTAAAAAAAACACTATCTCTTTGATTGAGTCCTAAGGTTTTTTTGACTGCATTGCGCACGATGTCTTTTATCGTGGTGCTGTCTTTGAGTGTGGGAGAATCTTTGAGCGAGGCAAAAAGTTGATTGAAATATCGTGAAATTTGAGATGAGGGCTCATTTTTCATCATTTCTGCAAATTTGTCCTTGTCTAATTGTCTTGTAATAAAATCGATATAGATATTGTTTTCTTGATTTGTGATTTGAGGCTTTATTTGCATATCGTGTGCTTGAAAAAACACAACTGCTTTGATTCCGTGTTGAGCGTAAAATTCAGTAATGGCTTTGCGTATGGATTGCATAGAAATCTCATCGTTATTTTGCGCGTAGATGTTTTTTATGCTTTGTTGCGTTGCTTGATAAAATGTATCA
The DNA here is from genome assembly GCF_900451005.1 of Helicobacter fennelliae. NCBI lineage: Bacteria > Pseudomonadati > Campylobacterota > Epsilonproteobacteria > Campylobacterales > Helicobacteraceae > Helicobacter > Helicobacter fennelliae. Next base: position 114,459 of record NZ_UGIB01000001.1, on the reverse strand, counting down.
AAAGTTTTTTGCTGTAAAAATTCTTTTGTTATAAGATTGATGATTTGCAAATATAGAGCTTGGTTATTCATTATGATTCCGTGCGTGGTTTTTTGTTTGAAATTATGGCAGGATTATATAGAAAGTTTGTAAGCTTTAAGAATCTTTGCTTGAATTTGCACGAAGCTTTGGATAGTGTGAAAACTATCTTGAAAATCTAGAATCTAATTTCCATAGAATCTAAATCCTAGCTTTTAAGCGATTTTGCGAGATTTGTTTTTGTTTTGTCGATAGGCGACTAGCCTTATCTCCTTGCTCAAAACTTCACAATTTATCAAACCCTTGCAAACCCTTGCAAACTCATCTTAAAATCTAGGATTTCTTTATGTGCTATTGTGTTTTCATAGAATCCTAGAATCTAAAAATTAAAAAAGTCTAGAATTTCTTTATACTCTCTTGTATTTGTATGGATTCTAAAATCAAAAAGTGGATTGCCACGCAAAATTTGAAAATTTTGCTCGCAATTGAGGGGGCAGGTTTGTCATTGCGAGGACGATAGGACGAAGCAATCCAGTCAAAATGGATTGCCACGACTTCCTAGCGGAAGCCTCGCAATGACGACAAAAACGATAGATTCTAGTAGAATCTATGCAAACACAATGGCACACAAAGAAATCCTTTATTTTTAGGCAGATTCAGTAGGGTTGTGTAGAAATTTTTAGACAAGCAAAAATACAAAAAAGTGTAACATAAGCGTTCATTGTAGGTTTGTAGGCTAAAAATTTCAAACTCCCTGAAATATGCTAAAAAGAGAGGATTTAGATTCTTTGCAAACAAGATTCTAGATTTTGACTCACTTTACGCACTTTTGCATTTGCTCGCAATGATGACTAGATTTTAGAGCGTGTTGTAATTCTTGTGCGATATGTATATCTACTTGCGTGTAAAGCAGATTGAGATTTTGTGTGATTTGCTCGTGTGTCATGGTGGCAAAATCGATAGTTTCAAGGATAGAGATAATATCTTGAGAGAATCGCTTTTTTATGCATCGTGCGGGGTTACCGATGATAATGCTATATGGCTCAAACTTTCCTCTCACCACGCTTCCGGCACCAACTATGCAACCTCTTGGAATATGCGCTCCAGAGCAGATGAGACAATCACGACCGATCCACACATCATCACCGATGATAGTTGCACCTTTTGTGGGTCCTAGCTCTGGCTCTTGTGTAAAATAAGCGCGAAACGGATAGGTTGAGAAATTATATATGTTATGCCCCCCCCCGTAAGAAATCTCACATTAAGAGCTATTGAGCAAAAATCACCAATGATAAGCTTAGCGTTTTTATTCTCATAGTCAAAAACTTCGATAACTCCATAAGTTGCTTTACCAATGGTAACATTATCGAGGTTGAAAATATTTGCAGGGTGCGTGAAATTGTGCGTATTTTTGGCATAGAATCTTGCGTTAAATTGCTGTATGGTTTTTTTGTGCTTGATTTTGTTTTTTAGCCAATCATAAGCCCATCGTAATAGCATATTGTATCCTTGATATTTTACTTGTGTAAATGTGGATTATACCATTTTTGATTTTGTTTGTTGATTTTTTCTAGCACTAATTGTGAAGCCTCAAGCATATCTTTGACTTGAGTTTGGGAATGATAAAAAGTCATAATTTTTATATATTTAGTGATACCGCACATTCGCAGAGCTTTTCTCAAAGCACGAGCAAAAATCGTCCTTTTGTCATAAAGCCATAGGATTTTGCTTAGGATTGATAAAAGCGTGTGATTGAGGGCATTAAAATCTGCAAGTTCATAGAGTTTTGTGAGCTCTTCATCACTTTTTGCTGTTCTTATGGCGGTGGCGATGATGAGGTATTTGGCTTTTTTGGAACGATAAAATGCTTTTGTCTTTTCATCTTGCAGATTGTACGCTTGGAGCATCGCCTCCCACATCCAAGTTGTAATGCTGATTTTGGCATATTCATAGCTTTTTATTAGAGGAGCGCAGATGATCTCCTCCTCTTTTGCTTGAATGTAGTGCTCTTTATTGTTTTGTGAATTGTCAATGCCTGTGGATTTTGGTGAGGTTCCTACCCAAATAAGTGGAATCATAGAGTGGATATATAATTCATTAATGCTTGCAAATGCGCATGCTCCATACGCGTCAGGATTAATATCAAAGTAGAATCTTCCATTTTGTTTGTTTTTGATTTTGTTTATGACATCTTTATGCACAAGCGAGCCTGCATACATTTGAGGCATTCCAAAATAGCCCCCCCCCTCAGAAGCTGAGGAAAAAACTCTTTTTTGGCATTTTTAATGCTAAATTTTTCAATAGACATAAAATTTGTTTGCATATCTCCATAGAGATTCTCACAACCTTCCCAAAAATAATATGCTCTTTCTCCATTGATAATATAAACATTATGCTTATGTGCCAAATCTATAAGATAATCCGCTAATGTAAAAAAATACGGCTGCATACCATCATCTGCACCGATGATTGTTACCCAATCACCTTTTGTCTGTGTGAGTAACCACTCATAATGTCCGCTCATCGAACACATTTTTGGCGGTTGCATTATTCTTAATTTGGGGTGAGAAAGTGTTTTTAGATAATCCCAAGTTCCATCATTTGAGTGATTATCGCTTACTAATAATTCATAATCCTCATACTCTTGATTTAAAACGCTCTCTATGGCGTATCGCACATAGTTGAGAGCATTTCTTGAGGGAATGCAAATGCTTATTTTTACATTGTGATCCATTGTCGTAACCTTTATATTAAAATAAGCATTGATTATAGCAAGTTTTGCTGAAAGTTTATAGAATCTTCAAGTTAAGATGAAGGCTTTATGCGCGCTGGATTTCCATACACGATAGAATTATCAGGAATATTTTTTGTAACAACACTTCCTGCACCAACAATGACATTTTTACCAATTACAAGATGTGGCAAAACAACAGCATTTGCGCCTATAAATGAATAATCCCCCACTTTGACATCGCCACAAAGTGTCGCACTTGGTGCGATATGCACACCATTGCCAATGATGCATTCATGCTCTATATTTGCTAGAGAATTGACAATCACTCCTTTTCCTAATTGCACTTCAACGCCTATCATACTATTTGCTAGAATCTGGATTCCATATTCTTGCATTGAGTGGTGTATGGGTGATAGGATTGTGGCTTGTTTGTGGATAAGATTTGGCGTATGCAAACCATCTTTTTGAAATATCTCCAAAAAAGCAATCCTATCCTTGCCTCTATGTCCAGAAGCTACTGCTACAATTCCCATATAATTGCTCTTATCATGTATGGTTTGTATGAAATCCTTATAAGAATCAAGCCCATAATATAGTGGTATATTTTGCAATGGCGGTGTAATATTTGGATTATTGTCAAACACAGCACACACTTGTCCGAAGTTTGTTTGTCGTATGAGTTGATGTAGCACTTTTGCTTGCCCCATCCCTCCCCATATAATAATTTGTTTTGGAGATTTCATGCGTATCTCCATATATTGCATTGTGAAGATAGAGCATTATATACATAGCTTAAAGTGTATTTATAAAGTTTTGTGCGGTTTAGATTTTTTGATGGTGATATATATCTCGTAGTTTTGCGTGTGGGATTCTTTCTTGCTTCCACTCTTTTTTGCTGCCCCCCCCCATTAGAAGCCTTAAATACGCAACCTTTGTGTGGCTTAAAGCTTTTGGCTCGCAATAAATTTAATAAATCTCTAGCAATATAGGATTTATTAAGATCTATCGTGCTTGCAGAATCTATCTCCTTGGCATAATGAAAACTTCCTTGATTTAGATTCTGCTTTGTGCGCGTGATAGAGTGAGTGATGATTTTTTTATATTGAGCTTTAAAGAGCGCGACAATAGCTTTTTGTGCTTTTTGATATAGTGATTTGCCTGTATCTTCCCAATCATAAGAAATAACCTTTTGAGCGATAATATCTCCGCTATCAATGCCTTCATCTACAAAATGAAGACTCACACCAAATGGATTCTGCTCGACAATCGCCCAAAAACTATAATGCTTGCCTCTATTGAAAGGAAGCAGACTTGGGTGGGTATTGATAAAGCCAAAACGCGGAATGCTTATCAAATCTTTATCAATAATATAAGACCACCAAAGCAAAAACCCAAAATCAAATTGAGAATCTTGTTTCAAAATATCTGTAATAATTGTTTTTTTATCAAAAATAATCACAGGAATATTATATTCTCTTGCGAGCGTGGAGATTTGATTTTCTTGCGCAACAACGATAAGCCGAATTGTGTGTAAATAGTGCTGAAGTAGAAATTTAACACAAGAGAATCCAACCCTATCATGAGCAAATATAAGATTTTTCATTATTTGCCCTCCAAAAGTTGTGTGATAATGTTTATAACATAATCTTGCTGCTCAATACTCATATCATGGTAGCTTGGGAGATTGAGCGCACGAGTGGGAATGTCATACGCATTTATATTAATGCGTTCAAGTTGCATATTTTGATACATTTTTTGATACATAGGCATACTTGAGAGTGGGTAAAAAAACACTCTTGCATCAATATCATACTTCGCAAATGCTTCAAGAAGCTTCTCTCTTGTGATATGTAAATGTTTATCAAATACGACAGCTGGCATCCATGCGCTATTGATAATGTCTGAGTTTTCATAATTCATCATTACCCCATTATATGATGTGAGGCGAGATTTGTAGTAATGAAGAATTTCTATTTTGCGTTTCACAAGCTCTTCGACCCTTTCTACTTGAGCTAATCCGATAGCTGCTTGGAGATTAGACATTTTGAATTTATAGCCATTGGTTACAGAGTAAAACTGCTTATAAATATTTGCTGGGCGTCCGTGGTTTGATAATGTCAGCACTTTTTGGTATAACTCTTCATCATTTGTTACAAATGCCCCTCCTTCGCCTGTTGTTAGGGTTTTTGTCCCATGAAAAGAAAAAGTTCCAAATACTCCCATACTGCCACATTTATGGTGCTTATATGTAGATCCGAGTGCTTCGGCTGCATCTTCTATTAGAGGAATGTTGTATTGTTTGCTTATGTCAAATAATGCTTCCATATTGCATACATTGCCATAAAGATGAACGCACAAAATAGCTTTTGTTTTGGAAGTTATAGCTTGGCGGACTTTTTGTGGATCTATGCACCAAGTCAGTGGATCAATATCGACAAATACAGGTTTTGCTCCTATATGTGAAATAGGAGAAGCACAAGCAATCCAAGTTACATCAGGAAGTATGATCTCATCGCCAGCTTTTATGCCTAATGCATTAAGTCCCATTGTAAAAGCTCCCGTGCAGCTTGAAGTTGCTATAACATACTTGACGCCAAGATATGTCTTAAATGCTTCTTCAAACTTTGCAATATATCCATAACATTTCTCACCCCAGCCATTTTGCGCAGCATCAGTGGCGTATGATATTTCTTTTTGGGTGATTGAGGGTTTTGCGTAGTATATTTTCATCGTGTATCCTTTAATAGTGAGATAAAAGTTGGTAATGCAAATAAAAAATATGCAGTCAATGTGGGGGTTTTTGAATGGACTACAAGGTAGCAAGTCAAATAAAGAATAAAAATAGAATCTATCTTGATAATAAAGAGTGCCAAAGATAAGGCAGAATATATCCAGACAAAAGAATTAAAAGAATTAAAATATATGAGGTTTGAAAATAATAGAATCCAAAATATAAAGAAAAGTGCAAAAAATATGAGGGCTAGAGTATCACTTAGGTTTGCTGCCCCCCCCCCAGAGAGGATTTCTAAAAGCTTTGTATTATCGCCCCAAAATGCCAAAGGTTCATAATTTGAGTAAGGATACGTCCCAAAATCTAGCTTTATGTGTTGGTTTGTCGTTTTGAGGTAGTTTTCTACAAGAGTTCTTATTGCGATAGGCTCATTGCTACAAATATTGCATACACCGCTAAATTCAAGATGTGTGGCGATATTGGCGATAAAATGTGCCATTTGCTTGACATCAAGATAATCCCTTAGCTGTTCGCCTTTACTCATTTTGAATGATTGTTCTTTGTTGTCTAGGCTTGCTTGGAGTTGCGATAGGATAGAGCTTTTGCTTTGTCCTTTGCCATACACATACCATAATCGCAACCATTGCAGATTAAACGGCTCGTGTTTGCATAGCTCTTGGAGCATTTTGTGAAGAAAATCTTTTGCCATTGCGTAGGTTGTGTTTGGAGCAGTTGGGCTTGATTCTGAGAGGCAGCCATTTTGGATTCCGTATTCAAAGCAAGTGCCACTTATGGTGATATTTTTAATACCAGAATGTATGGCGTTTTTGATAAATGTGTAATTTGCCATAAGGTTGCGCTCAAGATGAAACATTTGTTGGTAATTAGGCAAGCCTTCCCACGCAAGATGTATGAGTATGTCGTATTTGGCGTTAAGACAAAAATATGGATCATAAATATCGGCTTTGATAATCTCAAGGTTTTTGTGTGGGGTGATTTTGCTTGGATCTCTTGAAAGTGCTGTGATGTAGTGAGGGGTTGAAAGCAAGGCACTAAGTGTATGCTGCCCGATAAATCCACTCGCGCCTGTGAGGAGAATCTTTAGCTTTTGAGAGTGTAGAGCAGAGGCGCGCATTATGCCACCTCCAAAGATTTTGGAGAATCTAGCTTAGATTCTAGTGTTTGATTGCATTTTGTTGAATGCTTATGACATCTAGAATCTAAGATTATAAAAGAGAATTTAAGAGGTTGTGTTTTTGGATTTTTTTGATTATGGAGTGTTTTATTTCGCTCTATGCCCCCCCCCCCAAGGAGTTTTAAAAGCTTTGTATTGTCTCCCCAATAAGCCAAAGGTTCGTATTCTGCGTATGGATAGAAACCAAGATTAAGGTTAATGGATTGTTGCGTGTTATGCAAATATCGCTCGCAAAGCATCCGCACAGAGATAGGACTTCCACTGCAAATATTACACACACCATTAAAATCTTGATGTAGGGCTATTTTGGCGATATAAGAAGCGGCAATCTTTATGTCAAGATAGTCTCTTAATTGCTCTCCACCGCTCATATTGAAGTTTGTTTGCTTATGATTGAGGGCGTTTTGGAGCTGTGGAAGTAGAGAGTGTGGGTTTTGCCCCTCTCCATAGAGATAAAAAATCCGCAACCATTTAAGCTGGAATGGATATATTTTTTGGAATTGTTCAAGTGATTTATGAAGAAATGTTTTGGCGATACCATAGGAAGTTTGGGGGTTTGGTATGAAGCTTTCATTTATTTTGCCAGAATGCGTCCCATACTCAAAGCAACTTCCAGCAATCGTTATATTTTTTATTTTGTAAGAAGTTATGGCTTGTTTGATGAGGTGCATAGAGTGAGCGTAGTTTATGTCGATATGCTTATAATCACAGACATTATTCATACTTTCCCACGCTAAATGGATAAGCGTATCATATCCTTGCATAAAATCTAGATTCTGCGTGTAGATGTCTGTGCGTTTGATAATGCAATTTTTATGGTGAAAGGATTTGAGCTTGTGCGGGTTTCTTGTGGGGCATAGGACTTGATGATTTTGTGATAAAAGATAGCGCAAAACCTGTTGCCCGATAAATCCACTCGCGCCTGTGAGGAGAATCTTTAGCTTTGGAGAGCATAGGGTAGAGGAGGGCATTATGCTACCTCCAAAGGATAGGGGTTAGATTCTAGGGTTATATATTGTTTTTGCGTATATGCACAGAATCTAGATTCTAGATTTGTGATTACTTCTTGTGTGCCCCCCCCCCCATTGGTTTCTTTTATGCTTTGTATAAGTTCTTTAATGCCATTTTGAAGTGATTTTTTGGCTTTCCAATCAGGAAGTTTATAGATATGTTTATTATCGTGATGAATGAGGCTATCCATTTTTTCTCGCACTCTATATGGCTTCGCTCCCCAGTTGATATGAAGCTTTTTGCCACTTGCATGTTCAAAAATCACCCCAAGCTCTTTGAGTGTATGTCGAGGAGTGTTTTCTAGCGTATAGATTGCGTTATTTTCAAGCTGATTTTGCGCACAAAGTTTTATGGCTTTATCAAACCCAGCGATAATATCATCAATATGACTTATGTCTATAAATTGCTCTCCACCGCTCATATCTAGCGACTCTTGGTTTTGAGATATTTTTGCCCAAAGATTAAAGATTTTTTCTCGTGTATCGTTGGCGCCATAGCTATTATAAAGGAGGAGATTTATACACTTGATATGGGGATATTCAAGCGAATAGAATCTAACAATATCACAAAACGCTTGTTTGCTTGCGTCATAAAAACTTGCAGGCTCATATATTGCTTGTTGATTGAATTGACTAAAGGTAATGGTATTGATAAAAAACCTTATGCTCTGACTTGCTCGTAAGGATTCTAAAATTTCAGTGCCAAAGGTGATGTTTGAATGTAAAAGATTGTATATATCTTTTGGGGTATGACTAGGCTTATACAAGGTTGCCAAATGCACTACGCCATCAAAAGATGATGAGTGCATAAAGTCTATGAGCTGCTCTAGATTCTCGTAATAATACACAGCGCAGTATTTTTGGATTCTGCTTATATCGCTATTTTGTCGCACGATAGCTGTGATGTCATATTGTGAATGAAGCGTTGTAATAAAATTTGAGCCGATAAATCCACTCGCGCCTGTGAGGAGAATCTTTAGCTTTGGAGAGCATAGGGTAGAGGAGGGCATTATGCTACCTCCAAAGGATAGGGGTTAGATTCTAGGGTTATATATTGTTTTTGCGTATATGCACAGAATCTAGATTCTAGATTTGTGATTACTTCTTGTGTGCCCCCCCCCCATTAGAAGCTAACATATTTTTAAAGCCTTCTTTGAGAGAAAATTTTTGCTTCCAATTTGGCAATAGCTCACCACCTTCCCAAGGCGTCATTATTTCAAGTTCTCTATTTGCTCTTGCTCCCCACTTGATATGAAGCTTTTTGCCAAGTGTTTTTTCAAAAAGTTTTACAACCTCTTTGAGAGGCTTTCTTTGTGTGCCTCTTAGTGCAAAGATTTTGTCTTTGCAAAAGCTTGGGTTTGTGATTGTAAGCTCTATGAGATTCTCAAAACCAGCTATCACATCATCTATATAGCTATAATCAGTAATTTGATTGCCATCACTCATAGCTAATTCCTCACCACTTTGAGCGATTTTCTCAAGTAAGGCAAAAAGTCTATTGCCTTTATCACCATTTCCATACACATTAAAAAGTAATAAATTTGTAAAAACACTCTGTTTGCAAGTGAGCGAATAATAAAACATTATGTCTTCAAATGCTTTTTTGGTCGCGGCATAAAGTGATGAAGGTCTATAAGATAAGGAGTTGCAATAACTTCCAAAAGTTGCGGTATTGATAAAGAATGAGATATTGTGTTTTTTTGTGTATTCAAGTAAAAGCACCCCAAAGCCAATGTTGCTCTCTATGAGTTTGGGCGCATCATCTATTTGGTTTCTGTTAAGCCACAGGGTTGCTAAATGTATAATTCCGTCAAATGTATATTGTGAAAAAAGAAGTTCAAGACTTTCTTTGCTTTCATCATAGACATATATCTTGCAAAAATTTTTAATAGCATTTATATCGCTTTGTTTTCTTACGAGTGCGACTATATCATATTTTTTGTGTAGTTTTTGCACAAAATTTGAGCCGATAAATCCACTCGCGCCTGTGAGGAGAATCTTTAGCTTTGGAGAGCATAGGGTAGAGGAGGGCATTATGCTACCTCCAAAGGATAGGGGTTAGATTCTAGGGTTATATATTGTTTTTGCACATTAATATTGTTTTTGAGTAGAGCTTTTGTAAGTGCCAAACCGATAAATCCACTTGTAAATCCACTTGCTCCAAAAACAATTGCTTTGTCCATAATGCCCCCTTTATTTTAAAAGTTATATTTTTTGTATCTCATAAAGTGATAGTTTTTGTCTTAAATAATCAGGATTGAGATACAAATTACTGCATGCCCACACACTTTTTCCTTCACCAATTTGTTCTTTTATGTCGCAAATTATAGGTAGATATTCGACATTTTTAAGGATTCCAAGATAGGCGAGTGTATCATTTGTCATTTCATGCGACCTTATTCCTATAAGCTTTGCTTGCCCCCCCCCAGAGCGTTTATGGGTTCTGTAAATAATCCATTCATAAAGCTTGTGCCTTCTACACTCATAAGGACTTTTGTGCGTAGCATAATGTTAATTTTGGTCTTAAGGTCATAATCTTCCATATAGATTCTCCTAAAGCCATATTCGCACTCTAAAATCTCTGCAATCTCATCATCATTTATCAAAAATCTTCTATATGATTTTTTGCGACTAATATAAATACGATCGCCCAAAGATTTAAAATTTGGGTCATATAAAGTATGTTGTAGTTTTCTTATGGCTTGATATTGGTATGTGCTAAAGCGGATAGAGGAAGTATGATAGAGGTTTTTAACTTTATGGTTTTGATGGTTAAGGGTGATAATTCTGTCTTTAGGAATAGATTCTATATCGAGAATCTCTTGAATATACCAATCATAATATTTTTGGTATCCACGATATTGTGGAGGCGTGATAATATAATAATCAAGATTGTGGGCTTTGGCATAATCTATCCATATAAGCAACCCCGCATAATCTTCAGTCGTAAAATGGCACATATTTGAAAAATAAGGGTGTGGGAGAAGATATTTAATCTTAGTTGGATCTTGGAGAATTTTTGCATTATATTTGGCTTTTTTTGAAAAATATTTGAAATACATAAACTTAAGAAATTCTTTGACTTGCTTTTTTGATCTCATACGCCAAAAAGAGATGTTTTCAACTTCATCAAACCACCTTAATGCGTTTTCTTTGTCTGCTTGAGTTACGCAAGGCAAGCTTGCTTCACAAGGTAAGCCATTGTCTTTATAGACAAATCCTATGTAATTTATTGTTGCACTTTCATCATGGCAGATTGTATAACGAGGGATAGGGATATGAAAGATTCTAGCTTTTTTGTCTCTAATCTCATTTTCTAGTATTTGTAGCTCTTGACTTCTGTCTTCATTTGTTGTGTTTGCCCCATAATATGCCGCATGAAGAATTCCATGTTTATTTTCATCTCTTAGGCTTTTGTATTCAAGAGAATCAAAAGGGATTTTATCGTTTATTTTGATTGTGAGTATTTCCATATTCTCACTCCTGGTTTGTTGTGTCATCACTAAAATATCTCAAGCTTGGGAATGGCAACTACAAATTTGCATGCTGCCCCCCCCCTCGCATATTTTTAGCATTAGAAGCACTTGAAGTATCGCTGTGTTTGAGATAAGAAAGCTGTTGCGTGATCTCATCTTTGAGATTCCAAGGCAAAATCAGCACATAATCAGGCTTTGCGCGTTCAAGTTCTTTTTTGTCAAGGATTGGGATATGGCTTTGTGGCATAAATTTACCCACTTTGTGTGGTGAGGCATCAATGACAAAATCAATACTATCGGATTTGAGTCCATAATAATTCAAAAGTGTATTGCCTTTTGCTGCAGCCCCATAGGCGACAATTTTTTTGCCCTCCATCTTGGCTTTGGCGATGAAAGAGAGAAATTCAAATTTAAGCTCTCGTATTCTTTGCTCAAACCCCATGTATGTTTTTATTTTGTCAAGTCCGAAGTCTTTTTCTTTTTGGAGGAGTAGGGCGACATTTTTGCTTGTGGGGAGATTGGATTCTGTGTGTGTAGCATAGATTCTAAGGCTTCCTCCATGTGTGGGAAGCTCCTCTACATCATAGATTCTCAATCCGCAAGCTTCAAAGATTTTGAGTGTGCTTAATAGCGATAGATAAGAGAAATGCTCGTGATAGATCGTATCAAATTGGTTGTATTTGATGAGGTTAAGCAAATGAGGAAACTCAAAAGTCGCACTTGCATTTGGCTTTAATACCGCTTTTACGCCTTTGACAAAATCAAGTATATCAGGCACATGCGCTAAGACATTATTGCCTAGGATAAGGTCGCATTGAGGCAGTTTAGCAGCAAGCTCTAATCCAAAAAATTCCTCCAACACTTCAATGCCTTTTTCTTTACAAGCTTGTGCGGTAGAGTGTGTAGGCTCTATGCCAAGGCATGGGATTTGGTGCTGTTTGAAGTATTGAAGTAAATAGCCATCATTGCTTGCAATCTCTATGACAAAAGAATCTTTGTGTAATTGCAATCTATCTGTAATCATTTCGACATAGTTTTGCGCGTGCTTTAACCATGAGGAAGAATACGAGCTGAAGTAAGCGTATTTAGAATCAAAAATTTCACTGCTTTTTTTGTATTCATCGATTTGGACCAAAAAGCATTGCTCGCATACAAAGATTTTGAGCGGATATGAAGTCTCAGGCATATCAAGCTCTTGTGCTTCAAGATAGGCGTTTGAGGGTGGGGTGTTAAACAAATCTATAAACAAAACTTTCAATTCACTTTGGCAGAATCTACATTTCATAAATACTCCTCATTTCACTTCTTGTAATTTTGCTATTTTTAATTTGCCACAAATTTGCCCATAGGACTTGCGAATCTACTCATAGTAGCTAGTAGCCAATGATTTGGTAGCGATTTGGCAACTATTGGCAACCAATGATAAGGCGTTTATTATATAGAAGCTTATATTAAAATTTCTTGAAAATTTTTGATGAAGTTTGCTATAATCGCTCTTTTTGAAGTGCTTAATATTTATGGTGAAGCTATTATGTGAAAATGTGTAAGCCGACAAATAACACATCGCAATTCAAATAAAATCTACATAATGTAGCGATAAAAGGAGAATCTATGAATACAAATCACACAAGAAATAGCGCAAATACGCAAGAAAAATTAGGAGAAATACTAAAAGAATATGGCAAGTTTTTGCAGCCGCATTTTGATGCAAGCGTATTTATGAGATGTAGCGATAATTTCGCACAATACAAAAACATCACCTCTCAAAAAATATATGAAATGGATAAGGCATGCGAGAATCCGACATTTACGATTGCTATTCCTGTGTATAAGCGCGTGGAGACATTAAGAGAGACGATAGATTCTGCATTGGCTCAAGATATATATTTAGATTCTGCCTCAAGTGCGGAGGAGAAATGCTATGAAGTGATTGTTGTTGAAAATGTAGATTTGGCAGATGAGCCAACCCCTACTCAAGAAATGCTTGAATCCGAATACAAAGGCAAAATCACTTATTACAAAAATACCGGCAATGTCGGGCTGCTAGGGAATTTTAATCGCTGTATAGAATTAGCCAAAGGAAAGTGGGTATGTGTGTTGCATAGTGATGATATGATTTTGCCAAATTATTTGAGTGCTATGGCAGAGATTTTGCGCGATGGAGAGCAAAATACCAAAGATGTAGCGATGATAAGTTGCTTAGAAGATCGTTTTGGTGCGCGATCTGTCGGGGGGGGGGGGTGGAATAGCCTCTTTTTAGAGCATTTTCAAAACAAAACCCTAAAATCCAAACTCTACAACTGGACTTTTCAAAACACCTCCAAACTTGATTTTTGTAAATCACAGCACATTTTTGTCTCTATTCCGCCTTCAGCAGTTTTGCATAATCGCCTCAAGATGTTTGAGCTTGGCGGATATAGCCAAGAAGAATACCCAATCGCAGATAATTTTCTCACTTCACGAATCATTCATAATGGCGGTAAGATTGCCGTAACACCACAGATTCTGATGAAAAGACGAATAGAAATCAATGATGGTTTCAATCAGGATACGATTTTGAAATATTGCTTCATTGGGACAAGCTTTTTTTGGCATTATTCTCCGCGATTTCTCGCTAGTCATAATGCTTACCACTATTTGCATGAGTATCATTTGACACTTGATGAAGAATACAAAACATTTATCGCTACATATATTTTGCCACGATTTAAGCCATTGCCTCGATATGTAGCAGGACCTCTAAATCGCTTTTATAGAAAAAAATTTGTGATAGAAATGATAGTAAAAAGATTGTTTGGTTTAGAGAAATAAATTTTATTGTAGATTCTAGAATCTATTTTCCATAGGATCTAAATCCTAGCTTTTAAGCGATTTGAGCTGCGAGTTTGTTTTTCGCTTCGTCGATAGGCGACTAGCCTTATCTCCTTGCTCAAAACCGCACAATCTATCAAGCTCTTGCAAACCCTTGCAAGCTCTTGCAAACTCATCTTAAAATCTCTTTTACGCTCTTTTTGTGTTTGCATAAATTCTAAAATCTAAAAATTAAAAAAGTCTAGAATTTCTTAATGCTTGCTTGTGTTTGCATAAATTCTAGTAGAATCTATGTTGTTTTTGTCGTCATTACTTGAGTGAGTGAAACGAACGAAGAATCCAAATCCAAACTAGAATCTATTTTAGATTTTATATTAGTTTTTTACTGGATTCTTCGCTAACGCTTAAGGCATGATGAGGTAATGCGTCATTGCGAGCGAGTGAAACGAGTGTAGCAATCCATAAGAATCCACTTTAGATTCTAGAATCTATGCCATTTTTTTGTCATTATAAGACACGAAGCCAAAGCAATCTAGAATCCATAGATTTTGGATTGGATTTTTCATTAACTAGATTCTTCGGCAAGCCTAAGAATAACGAGAGAGTGGCAAAGTTTTATCCTAAAATCTAGAATCTATATTTTCATTGTGAGAATTCTTGTTAGGAAGTTGCGATAATTTGGAAACTCTAGATTCTACATTAATGAAAAATCTTTTGAAAACCTCTCAAATTCTCTATCGCGCTTTGAGATGATAAGCTCTTGTATCCCCGCTTGTGAGGCGACTTTCTGCCAGTCAAAGCCAAAGCTATCATATAAGATTCCGCTATCACTTTGTGGAGCATAGAGCTTGGTTTGCAAATAATGCACGATCGAGCCTTCCTCAAGGCTCAAAAATCCATGCGCAAATCCGCTTGGAATGTAGAGACATTGCGCGCACGCAGAATCTAGCGTGATATGAAATGCTTCTCCAAAGCTTGCAGAATCTTTGCGTATATCAAGCACGACATCTTCTATTTTGCCAGAGCTTACATAGACAAGCTTCGTGCAGTCATGTGGCGGAATCTGAAAGTGCATACCTCGCAAAACCCCCTTGTGTGAGTATGAAAAAAAGCATTCTTGAAATGTAGATTCTAGCCCTAAATGCGCGAAACTTTCTTGATGAAAAATCTTAATAAATCCGCCTCGCTCATCAGGAAAAATACGAGGCGTGAGGATATATAAGCCTTCAAAGCGCGTGTTTGTAATCTGTATGGATTTCATTGTGGATTCTGCTTATTACAAAATGCTTTGATTGTTTCTATCATAAATTCAATTTGTGCGTCATTCATACCCGGATACACGCCTATCCAAAAGCTATCATTCATTATTTTGTCAGTGTTTGTAAGCTCACCTATGATGCGATAATCTTTATCAAGGATTAATGATTCAAAGCAAGGGTGTTTGATGATATTGCCTGCAAAAAGTGTGCGCGTTTGGATATTGTGGCGTTCAAGAAATTGCGTGATGTCATTGCGCGTGAAAGGAGCATCATCAGTGAGTGTCATCATAAACCCAAACCAGCTTGGTTGTGAATCTGGCTGTGGCTGTGTAAGCATAAGAAATGGCGTGTTTTTGAGGGCTTGATAGAGTTTTGTATGATTGTGTATTCTTTTGCTGATAAATGAAGGCAGTTTTTCAAGCTGAGCGCAACCAATGGCTGCTTGCATATCGCTAGGTTTGAGATTAAATCCAAAATGTGAATACACATATTTATGATCGTATCCTATCGGAAGTTTGCCAAATTGCTGTGTGAATCGGTGATTGCAAGTATTGTCAGCCCCACTTTTGCACCAGCAGTCCCGCCCCCAATCGCGCATTGAAAGCAGAATCTTTTTGAGTAGAGGATTATTTGTATAGACAGCACCGCCTTCGCCCATAGTGATATGATGAGGCGGATAAAAGCTACTTGTGCCTATATCACCAAAGCTTCCAGTTTTTTTGCCTTTATAAAGTGATCCTAGCGCATCGCAATTATCCTCAATAAGCCAGAGATTGTGTTGCTTACAAAATGCTGTGATTGTCTCTATGTCAAACGGATTGCCAAGGCTGTGTGCGAGGATAATCGCTTTTGTTTTGGGGCTTAGGGCGGATTTGAGATGTGTAGTATTGATATTTGCATATCGCAAATCCATATCCACAAATACAGGCACAGCACCATATTGCACGATAGGTGCTATTGTCGTAGGAAATGCAGCAGCTACACTTATGACTTCATCACCTCTTTTGATTTGACGCTCTTTGAGGAGTGGAGAGGTGAGCGCAAAAAATGCAAGCAAATTTGCAGATGAGCCAGAATTCACCAAGAAAGCCCACTTCACGCCCAAAAACTCCGCTAACTTTTGCTCAAATAAATCGCTATATTTTCCATTTGTAAGCCAAAAATCAAGCGAGCTATTGATAAGGTAAAGCATTTCGTTTTCATCAAATACGCGTCCTGCGTAATTTATGCGAGATTGATTTGGTATAAATGGCGCGTTTTGAGCTATCTTGTGTGTGAGCTCGTAGTATTGCTTTGTAAGAGAGAGGATTTGGGTTTTGAGTTTTTCTTGTGGTGTTTGGGGCGATGTTTTGTGGTTTGTTTGAGTCTTACGCATAGCAAACCCCCTCGCAAATCTCCCCACAAATCCTTACATAGATCTTGGAGATTGTGAGTTTGCTATAAGAGAGATTATTTATCGGGCTGTTGTCGGGGGGGGGGGGCAAAATTGGTATTCATTACTAATCCTTTAAAGTTATTATCAATACATGGAGCATTTTTATCCTTTGTTGATATGTTTGTGATTTCAAATTGCCATTTGATGTTGATTGTGGGATCAAGTGCATTGATAGCACTATCAGCTTCAGGGCAAAATGCTTGCGTCGCAAGGTAGAAAATCTCAACCTCATCGCTTAAGCTTTGGAATCCATGCGCAAAACCTTCAGGGATATAGAGGTATTTTGCGTTTGTCTCATTAAGCTCTATGCCAAAATACTGCAAAAAAGTCGGGGAATCTTTGCGTAAATCCACCGCCAAATCATAAATCGCTCCTTTTATGCAACGCACGATTTTTGTCTCACAAAAGGGCGGTGTTTGATAATGCAACCCACGCACAGATCCTTTTCCGATAGTCTTAGAGTGATTGATTTGCATAATTGGCTTTTTGAGTCCGATTTCCTCAAAATCCTGCGTGCAAAAAAACCGCTCAAAATAACCTCGCTCATCTCGCAATGGCTTTGGCTCGATAACAAAGCAAGATTGAAGTGGCGTGGGTGTGAAAGTAAAGCGACTCATTTTTCTTGATTCCTTAATTTTTAGGTTCTTTATCTAAAGTGGTATTTTTATCCAGAGATTGAAGCCATCTTAGATTATAGATTTTTTTGTGGTTATTATGCAAAAGCGGGATAAACTCCTGCCAGCCTGTGGCGATTGCAAGTATATCACAAGTTTGTGTGATTTCTTTGAGATTTTGCGCGTATTTGATAGGGAGATTATAAGCCTGTGCGAATGTGTGAGTTGCTATCGGGTCATAAGCATAAATATTACTAAATCCATTTTCTAAAAGCCTTTGGATAAGCATAGCGGATTTAGAATCACGCACATCATCGCTTTTTGGCTTGAAGCTTAGCCCTAAGATTCCAATAGTGCTATGTTTTGGATTCTCATGTGTGATTTTTTGGATATAAAATTCCAAAATCTTTTCATTAGTATCTAAGATACTTTTGAGGATTTGTGGAGAGAATCCCTTATCGCTAGATTTTTTATACAACGCAAGCGTGTCTTTTGGCAGACAATACCCCCCAAAGCCAAGTCCTGGATAAATGTATTGGCTGATTTTTGCTGGATTGCCACTAAATCGCTTATCTTTATGAAGTGTATTAAATGCCTGAATAATATCTATATCGCCTATGTATTGCGCGATGAGACTCATTTCATTCGCATAGCTTATACACATTGAAAGCGTTGTATTGCTAAGGTATTTTATAAACTCAGCAGTGTTGAGATTGCTAAAAATAATAGGCGCACAAAATGGCTTGTAAATAGATTCTAGAATCTGCGTATCAGGTAGGTTTTCTATGCCAATTAGGATTCTATCAGGGTGCAAAAAATCGTCCAAAGCAAATCCTTCGCGCAAAAATTCTGGATTATTTGCAAGAAAAAGATGAGATTCTGTGCCATTATTGACTTTGAGGTTAAAAGATTCTATAAGTGGGATAATGATTTCTTTAGAGCTTGCTGGCGGAATGGTTGATTTGATGAGGAGCGTTGGCGTAGGGGCGCAAAGGTGCAAGTGTGAGAGCGTTTGAGATATGGCATCGCATAGATAGGATAAATCAGCACTTCCATTTTTACTCATAGGTGTGCCGATACAATAAAAAATCACATCGCTTCCTTTGAGTGCTTCTTTGAGATTATTCGTGATAAAAAGGTTTTTGCCTAGCACGGATTTGAGGCTAGATTCTAATCCTTCTTCAAAAAACGGAATCTTAGCGCAAGTTAGGGATTTGGCTTTTTTGGTGTCGATTTCATATCCGATAGTTTTAAACCCCTTGCTTGCAAACCCAACAGCTGTGGTAAGTCCTACAAATCCTAATCCAAAAATAGCGATTTGAATTTCTTTTGTTTGTGATAAGTTTTGCATTTATAGCTCCTTTTTGCTGTGGGGGTGCGCGTATGAGGTGGTGCTTAATGGTGTATTTGATTGCTCAAATGCCAAAAACTTCAAAAATCGTTCTATGCCATGTTGGATAGTGATATTTGGTGTGAAATTAAGCATTGTTTTGGCTTTTGTGATGTCTGGAAGTCGCCTATTTGGATTATGTGTGAGATAATCTTTATCATTTGATGTATCAAAAACAATCTCTCCTTGATAATCCAAAATCTCTCTTCCTGCTTCAAGATAGAGTAGTGCTAGCTGTTTGATAGAGATTTCAGGCGTATCCATTCCGATATTGAAGTATTCAAACTTTCCAAAAGTAAGGATTTTGAGATAGCCTGCTATCGCATCAGCGACATAGCAAAAAGTGCGCGTAGGATTTCCATTACTTAGAATCTTTATGGGGTTGTGATTAAGGATTGCATTTGCAAAGTCCGCAGGCACGCGCTTATCTTGCAAGCTCATTCCGGGTCCATAATTATTAAAAGGTCGTGCGATAGTGATAGGCAGATTATATTTCAAAGCAAAGAGATAGCACATTGTCTCGCCAAATCGCTTGGATTCATCATAGCATGCTCGAGGTCCTATGCAGGCGACATTGCCTCTGTATTCTTCATTAGTTGGAATCTGGCTAGATTCTGGATCGCCATATATTTCAGAGCTTGAGAAAAATAAAAATCCTTTTATGGGTTTTTGTTTGTAGTATTCAAGCAATGATCGCAATCCCCAAATATTTGCATCAAGGGTTTGTATCGGGTAGGCTCTATAAAAAGTCGGGCTTGCGATACTTGCAGCGTGGATAATGAGATTGACATTATTGGTATTTGGAATGCGCGCAATAGAATCTGAAATAATATCAAACGCGTGGATTGTAAGCACTTCATTGTTTTGTTCTAGAGTTTGAAGCCAGCTTGGAGAATGGAGCATAAAATTATCAAGCCCTATTATTTTTTGGATACCTAAGGCATTGGCATAATGTGTCAAAAAATGCAACAAATAAAACCCCAAAAACCCAGCACAGCCACTGATGAGGATTGTAGAATCTTGAAATGTTTGCTTTTGGGTAGAATCTAACTGCTTAAAGATATATTCCATATCTTGCAAAAGGATAGGATTATTCATATAGCACTCCTTGATAATGTGGATTTATCTGATGTGATTTGATGCATGATTTGATGTGTGAAGCGGTGTTGTGTTTGATGTTTGGTAGCGTTTAAAATCTGCAAAAAGTATATTTGTGCGAGCATAAAAGCAAGCAGGTGCGCGATGTTTTGGCTTGTATTGTGGTGAGTTTTGCTAGTGTGGCTATAAGATTGAAAGGATTTGTAATGATAGAGAGAAATAAGGCAAAGAGCACTTAGAGAATCTAGATTCTCTAAGTTGTTTTTATTTAGATTTTGCGCTGCCCCCCCCCCCATTAGGAGCTTTTATAGCTATTTTTTCCCAATCAGGTGCAAAAGCTTGCCCGACTTGGATAAAGCTTTGTTTGCGATTCCAATTTGCATGCGAGCTTTGGTAGCAGAGTTTGCATTGCAGAGGCATATCTTTACCATCTTTTGGGGTATTGCAATTTACTTCTTGTCTAAATTTCTGATAGGCTTTGTTATTCCATGCTTCCTCAAAGCTTTTGTATTCGCTAAATTTTCCTAGCTTCAAGCTTGTGCTTTGGCAAGGGCGCAGTGAGTCATCACTTCCTACAAAAAAATCTCTCCATGGCACAAAGCAGTCTTTGTGGTATTTATCACCAGCAATATCTTCGCCTTGAATGTATGGCAATTTAATTTTTATATCAAGCTCTTGTGCTTTTTGTATGGTTTGGCTAAAAATCTCGCGCACAAGATCTTGCTGATTGTAGAGGCTCTCACTTAGCATATCAGGGCTAAATGCAGTAAGAAAGACGACTTTGACTTCTTGGATTCCTACTTCTTTTGCAAGTGTAATCATCTCAGGCAAAGTGTGGATATTTGATTTCATCGCTACAAAGACAAAATTCATATATGGAAAATCTACTTGAAGCTCTTTTTTCTTAGCTTGGATTTTTTTGATATTGTCTATAACTTTGTCAAACTTCGCTCCAACGCGGATTTTGTCATTTGTCTGTGCGTTTGGACCATCAAGGCTCACAGCGATAATATCCACATGATAGGCAAAAATCGCATCGATAAATTTTTCTAATCGCGTGCCATTGGTTACAAAATATTTTCTGACAGGAGTTTTGTCAAGTCGCTCTAAAAATTGTATAAATTTGGGATTAATCGTAGGCTCGCCCCAGCCAAATAATGTAACCTCTTCGCATTTTTGCAATGCTGGCTCTAGCTTATCTAGCACTTCGAGCGGGAGATAAGTTTGATTAAATTCTGCTTCATCTCTGCCGCAAAACACGCATTTGATATTGCAAGCACTTGTCATCTCTAGCACGATTCTTCGCGGATAAGATTCTAGCTTTGTGGCTTGCTTGTCTATTTCTAAGAGATTGAGTTTGGAGTTTTGCTCTTGCTCTTTGGTGAGTTTGGATTTGAATAATTCTTTTGTTTTGGCTCTTAAAATTTCCATAAGTTTCCTTTCATAAGTGATGTAATGAATGATGTAATTTAGGCGATAGATTTGAGATTCTGATATTTGGGGATACATTCAGGTGTGTTGATAGAATCATTATGCGCAAAAAGTAAGCATAGATTCTGGCTTGATGTCGCGCAATTTGGGTTATTGTTTGGGTTATTGTAAGTATGTATGTGGATATGATTTTTGAGTGTCAATGAGTTTATGTAAGAGTTTAGATAAATGGTTAGATTTTGGTTTGCAGAAGAGCTAGAATCTAAAATAGTAGAATCTAGGGTGAATGTATGAGCAAAATCAGTAAATATCGTGGAATTAGTGAATGTTTTGGTTGGGGGTGCAAATAATATAAAGAGATTGTATGGGGTTTGAGCTAGATTGTGGGTTTTATTGTGTTGTGTGCCCCCCCCCCCATTAGAGACTTTAGAAGCTTTTATGTATTCTTCTAATTGCGCGTGGCTAAGTAAAGTGTGTGATTCATAGAGGGATTTATACCAAGTGATTGTGTGCTTGATAGAATCTAGGCTATTCCAAATAGGCGTGAAGTGAAGCATTTTGCGCGCTTTTGTGCTATCAAGCATTAAGAAATTTGCCTCATGTGGAGCGTTTGGATCTTTTTGTATATGGAATGAAAGCTGATTCCACAGGGTTTTTGCGCGGTGGAGCACTTCAGAGACATTGATATTGCCCTCATTTTCAGGTCCGAAATTAAAACTCGTCGCATACTCTTTGCGCCTATGCAAAAGCTTTGCGCCTAGAAGTAAATATCCGCGAAGTGGCTCTAAAACATGCTGCCAAGGGCGCGTGGCGTCTGGATAGCGGATAAGGGTTGGGCTGTGATTGATATATCCTCTGATAAGATCAGGGATTAGTCTATCCTCACTCCAATCACCCCCGCCAATCACATTTCCAGCCCTCGCACTTGCGATAAGCACATTATGGCTTTTGCCAAAATCTGTGATATTAAAAAAACTCGCCCTCATAGAATCTATAATAATCTCCGCACACGCTTTGCTAGCACTATATGGATCATATCCGCCTAGAGTGTCGTTTTCTCGGTATGGATAGAGCCATTCTTTATTTTCATAGACTTTATCAGTTGTAATCATCACGATAGCCTTGAGATTTGGGCTTTTTCTTGCGGCATTAAGGAGGTTTGCCGAGCCTATGGCATTTGTGCTTAAAGTATAGAGCGGCTCGCGATAAGCCCTGCGCACCAAGGGCTGTGCTGCAAGGTGGAAAATAATATCAGGATTACTAGATTCTATTGCGCATTCAAGGCTTTGGTAATCATTAATATCTGCATAATAGCTTTTGGTTATAAATTTTTCACTCTCAAGCAAATCAAAATGATTAGGGGTTGTGTGAGGTTTGAGCGCGTAGCCATAGATTTTTGCGCCCAATGCATGCAAATACAAACTAAGCCAAGAGCCCTTAAATCCAGTATGTCCGGTGATAAAAACTTTTTTGTTTGAATAGATTTGCATATTTTACCTCTTCATAATCTTATAAACTTCCTATTTTGACATTATAGCCTTGAAGTGTGCTTGTGATTTCATCAAGATAATTTGGATTCATCACAAGCACATAATCAATCTTATATCGCTCAAACGCTTGCTTTGGCGAGAGAATCTCTAGTCCAGATTTTGGGATAAAGCAGTTTTGCTTGTTTGGATTAATATCAATCGCACAGCAAATATTATCATATTCATTGGCTATGGTTACGCCTTTTGCTCCAGCACCCCAAATAGCTACATTTTTGTAGGATTTGAGTGTGTGTGAGAGGGTATCTTTGGATTTTACACTAGAATCTAAAAAGTCTTTGTATAACGCTTTTTTGCGTGGTTTGGCAAAGATGAATTGGTATTGTCCTTGGAAAGATTCTACAATCTCAAGCACTTCAAATCCAGATCGAGAAAAAAGCGCATTCAGTGAGGATTTAGTGAAATAGTTACAATGTTCGTAAAAAAAGTCATAAAATGCATCATTTTCTAGAATCCACTCTAGGCGCGGAGTCTCAAAAAACACAAGTGCATTTGGGCTTGATTCTAAGCTTTTGTAAATGCCTTCAAGCATGATGTGTGGGTTTTGGATATGTTCTATAACATGCCGACACGCGACAAGCCCGATGTCGCATTGCTTTTGGCTTGCATCATAGAGCTTTGGCTTGATAGTAAGATTTGGGCTAGAAGACATTAGATTTGACTTTGTTTGGGATTTGTGATTTGATGTATTGGGCTCTTGGTTTGTGCTTTGATGTTGTATTTTCTCTGCCCCCCCCCCCATTAAGGCTTTCTTTAAAGCTTGGATCATAGCCGATTCCGCTAGAATCTGTCGCTTTGATAAGTTGTGATAAAAATTTGCCATTGCCACAACCGATTTCGATTATTTTTGTTTGGTTGATTTGGAATCTATCGCGCAAAAGCGCAATCAAATCTTTAATATAGACTTTATAGATGTCTGATTCAAATTGGGAATTTTCATACGATGTATCATAAGTTACCAACTCACTTTTGAAAGCGAAATTATGGATCATTCCGCAGTCTTGGCATACTTTGAGATCAAGCTCGCCACATTTGCATTGCATTGCGCTTTGCTTATCGGTGTATCGGACATTCTGAAGTGTGGGGACTTTGTCTTTGTAAAAAAAATCACTAATATTTGTGCTTGCACAGGCTGGGCATTGCATTGTTACTCCTTTGGTGTGTTTGATTGCTTTAAGTGTGTATTTGCTTGCGTGCTTGGATTTTGACTTATAGGCTCTATGCCATAGGCTTTGAGCTTGGATTCTATATAAGGAATGTCAGCTTTGATATTTGAAGCCCACCACGTAGGAGCTACTGCGCCATATCCAAAATCTGTCTCTACGGGTGTATCTATATCGCAGATAATCGGTAGAAAATCCACTCCAAATATGGTTTGAAAAGGATATTCTGGAAAATCTTTTACCCTTAAAGCAACCGCTTTGCCACCTTGCATATACGCATAATTCATAATCGAAGTGCCATCAACGCTTAATAAAACTTTTGCGCGAGAGAGATAATTAATCTTGTCTTTGAAGCTTACTTCTTCCATTATGAGCGTCTTAAAGCCAAATTTCTTTTCTATAAATTCTCTAAATTCTTTTTCATTGACAAGAAATCGCTTTGCGCTTTTTGCCCTTGAGATATAGATTCTCTCACAGCCTTTATCAAAGTTCTCATCATAATAAAACTTTCTTAAATGCTCCATAGCAAAACTAAGGTGCTCTTTGTCGTATTTAACTTGCGTTGGGACAAATACATTGCGGGCTTTGATAAGCATTTTTTGAGGAAGTTTAACGCTATTGACACAGACTATATTTTTTTCAGAAATTGCAAATTCACAATCTGGATTGTGCTCTTTGGTGATACTAAGGAGTGCAGGGTAGATGTATTGCTTGAAAGATGTGGCATCTCTAATTGGCGCGATAATGATAAGCTCATCAAAATTAATCTCGCGCAGTTTTTGAAAATCCGTGCAATGAAAATCCGCACAAAGATTTTGATCTAGAGCTTTACTCATCTCATTGCCCCCCCCCCTTCGGGTATTTGCATATTTTTAGCTTTAAGGATAGCCTTGAGACAGGCAAGAAGTCTAGGAAATTCTTCAAAGCTAAAATGCGAAAAACAATCCCAATTTGGTGAGTGAAAGAGGATTTTTGGGGCGTTATTGGCAAGTCTTTTTTGCTCGCGACCAAAAAGCGCGCTAAGGATTATTTTTATATCTTGCTTAAGTTCTGAAAGATTTGTCGGTATAAAGAGTCGTTTTTGAAGTTGTTTGAAAGTGTTATAAACGCCATTTATGTATTTATGCTCTCCAAACGCGCAAGCATTTTCTTGGATCACATGCCCGTTATAAAAAGCCCCGCCACTTATTGTAAGAAGCTCTATCTCATCAAAATGCAAAATATCAAAAGGACTGAGTTTGAATTCCATATCTCGCTTGATTTCTACGGGTTTGTTTTTGACGCCTCGCGTGTTGAGTGAATTTATATTGGTATCTTGCATACCCCATTGTTTTTGACTATCTGCTAGACTTTGATATTCTGCCGAATCATCAGCAATAAGTGGCGATATATTTACTTTGATTGTTTTTGTCTTTGTCATTTGTTGCTCCTTGATGTTTTTTTGATGTTTTTTAAGTTTTTGAAATCGCTTTGCATATTTTTGACTTTCTTTTGATTTTTTTGAGACTTCCTTGACAAACCCCTTAGGATTTTTGGGATTTTTGAGAATGTGTATCAAGCCACAACGCCCAAGGCGCATTGCCTTCAAGCCACATTTTGCATAGATCGTTTTTGTCTTTGAGTGTATCCATACATTTCCAGAATCCAAAATGCTGATATGTATAAAGCTCGCCATCTTTGGCAAGCGATACAAGCGGGCTTTGCTCAAATACTACACTCATATCATTTGGAGTGTGCATTGCTTGCTTTATATAATCAAACACACTCACATTACACACAAAAAATCCAGCATTAATCCAGCCAGCACCAGTGTGGCTTTTATCGCTTGCATCGCCTTTTGGTTTTTCTGTGAAGCTTTTGATTTGGTGGCTTTGAGGGTCAATATCAAGTGCGCCAAATTTGCCATCAGGCAGGACAGAAGTCATTGTGATAGCTTTGTTGTGGGATTTGTGAAATTCTATGGTTTTGGGAATGTCAATATCTGCTACGCCATCACCATAAGTAAGCAAAAAATGTTTATCACCACTTTCTTGCACATATTTTTGCGCAGCTAGGATTCTGCTTCCAGTCATGGAATCTTGCCCGGTATAGAGCATTGTTACTTTCCATGGTTTGTGGCGTGTTTGATGTATGCTTAAAGAATTATCACTCATATCAATGGTAATATCGCTATATCTTGTGTAATAATTAATAAAAAAATCCTTGATAATATGCCCTTTGTAGCCAGTGAGTATGATAAAGTCATTGAAACCATAATGGCTATAAATATTCATAATATGCCATAAAATCGGGTATCCTCCGATTTCAACCATAGGTTTTGGTTTGAGATCAGTCTCTTCTGATAATCTCGTGCCAAAGCCACCTGCTAGAATCAAAACTTTCATAATCCTTGCGCCCCTTGTATTTGCTTGTTTTGTTTGCTGTTTGTTGTGTTATTTTTTATCAAGCTTGCCATTATATCTTAAGTTTTTGAGTTTATTCAACTTTTTGCAAGAGAATTTCATCTCGCACATAAACGATATAGCCCTCGACTTTGGCGTGCGGATAGAGGGTTTGAATATCTTGAATGTAGCCTTGGACTTGCTGAATGTGCTGTGCTTTGTTTTGGATTCCGCTTTTGTAATCTAAAATCACGATGTTTGTGTGATCAAATGCAAGCATGTCAATGCGTTTGAGTGTGTTTTGACTCAAAAGTGGCAACTCAACTAGAATCTGCTTATTTTGTATCAAAGATTTGATAAAGGCTTCATTTTTGAGCGTGTCTATATACTTTAGGATATGAGTGTTTGTGGCTTTTTCAAGCCCGAAATGATAAAAAAGTATATGTGAAATGATTTGGTTTTGACTTTTGTAGCCAAGTGCGTATTCCAAACCTAAATGCAGAGCCTCTCCAAACTGAATGTTTTTTGGATCAAAGTGCGGTGAGTCTTGATTTTTGATTTCTATGTGCTGTGTGCCAAAATACTGCTGTTTGAGGACTTTTGGAAGTGGTTTGTTATATGTGGTAGATGGGTGCTTTGAATGTGGCGCACCATGCGTGAGAAGTATTTGCGTGCTTTGGGGATCAAATTTTGGATTTATGAGACAAAGGAGTGAAGCAAATGCGCTTTGGATTTTGCCTTCTTTTGTTTTTTTGTTTGTAGCGGCGATCATTACGCCTTGTTTGCCTCGCGTGCAAGCCACATAAAGCACATTATTAGCTTCGTTTTGGGCTTTTTGCTTGCTGTATTGCTTGGCATTTTTGAATTCCTCATCAAAGATTTCGCGATTTTTGATTCTAAAAAATGGCGTGTTGGATTCTGAAAAAATAATAGATTCTGCATTTGACGGATTGCGATTTAGCCTATCGCACAATATCACATACTCAAATTCAAGCCCTTTTGATGAGTGGATTGTCATAATCTGTATGCCATTGGCACTTTCTTTTGGGGTTTTGAGCTCCATAGATTCTAGATCTTGCAAAAAGTCATTTAGATTCTGGTAAGACATAGCGCATTCAAGGAGCATTTGCGCGCTTTTATCAACGATTTCAAAAGTATTCATAATCGCCAAAATACATTCACTTGGGCGCGGTTTGTAGCATTGTAAAAGAAGCTGTTTTTGAGCTTGCAGAGTCGCTGTATCGGAGGCTATCTCATCATGGGGTGTTTCATTGGTGGGTGTTTTGGTTGTTTTGTCAAATACCCTAAATCCGCAGAGTTTTAAAAACTCATAGAGATAAAATTGCGCTTGTGTTTGTAATTGTGCTTGTGTGTTTATTTGCGGTGTTTTTGGCTGTGCTGTGTTTTTGGATTCTAGTGCGCGAGAATCTAAAATCTTAGAATCTAAAGTGCAAGAATCTAAAGCGTGAGAATCTAGTGCGCTAGAGATGTTAGAATCTAGCTCATAAGATTCTGCGGGATTTGATTGTTCTAATGCCAAAAAATATAACGCGGCTTTGAGGGCTCGGACGCTTTTTTTACTTGCACCCTTTGTGCCTTCATAGGTTGTATCAATCTCGCCAAAATGCTCTTTTAGCGCGCTATTGATACTTAGCACATCATCATTTTTGAAGCACAAAATCGCAATATCGCTAGGACTAATCGCAGAATCTAAAAGCTCTTGGACAAAGTTTATGACGCCATTTACAGGATCACTTTGTGTGGTGATTTTGACAAAGCCTTGATTTGCTTTGCTTGAGTTTTTGGGGAGAGTTTGTGGGATATAGCTTTCAAAAATATGCTGAAAATAGGTATTGATAAAATCCAAAACAATTCCAGAGCTTCGATAATTATGCGGGAGATTGCGCGTTTGGATTTGAGGATTGGTGCTGATTTGCTCAAATAATCCACTCTCACTGCCTCTAAATCCATAAATACTCTGCTTTGTATCGCCCACAAAAAACACACTTCGCTCGCCAAAGCTCTGTCCAACTCCAGAGTAAATCTCATCGATAATGGGCTTACAAATCGCGTATTGGATATGGCTTGTGTCTTGAAATTCATCGATGAGAATGTGTTTGATTTGGTAATCAAGCCGAAAATAAAAAAACAACGGATCGATTCCGCCCAAATCTTTGCCAAGTGCAAGCAATTCATAGGCTTTTATCGTGCTATCTTCAAAGCTTAGGGTTTGATGTTTGCGTATGTATTGATTTATGGCTTTGTCATACAAATGAAGCACAGAGGCAATTTGTGTAAAAATCATCTCATCGCGCAACTTAAAATAGTGCAAACAATCATTTTTGAGATTCTCTAAAAGTTGTGTAAAATCATTCTTGAGATTCTCATTTGTGGCAAATAATTTATTCCAATAGTTGTGCTCTACGTCTTTTTCTATCCAAGTTAGTTTTGTATCATATTCTCCTAAGCCTAGCAGTTGTTTGAAGTTTTCATTTTTGATGAGATTTTTGGCACGATCGCTTGCGTCTGGCTGCGCGTTTATTAGGGCTTTTAGGGCTGTGGCGGTGGAGAGGATTTTATCTTGCAAGGCTTTTATAGATGGCTGTAAGTGCTGTGTGTTTGGATAGTCAAATTGCTTAAAAAAGTCTTGCGAGAAGTGGATTTTGTCGCTATAACATCGTTGCACAAATGATATAAATGACTGCGGTTTAATATCAAGACTTTGACAAAATGTCGCCAAATCACATAATGGGTGATATTTGTTTTTGGAAGAATTAGAGCGGGAATCTAAGCGATAGAGATGCCCCAAAAAAAGCTCCAAAATCTCATCTTGTGCGTCTTTGTTGCTAGTTAGGAGTTTGTAGTCTTGACAAAGCCCGATATACCAGCAAAATTTTTTCAAAACAGATTGCAAAAATGCATCAATGGTAAGAATTTTTGTCGTGGAATTTAAAAACTCAAGATAGATTCTATGGGCATTTTTGCGGATAGATTCTGCGCTCAAACCCTCATCTTGCAAGACTTTAAAAAAGCTAGATTCTGGATATATATCAAGATTGGCAAGCTCATAGAGTGCGCTTTTTATGCGCTGATACATCTCTGATGTGGCTTTTTTGGTGAAAGTGATAGCAAGGATTTGATTTGCGCTAGCCCCGCAAAAAAGTAAGCTAATATAGCGGATTGTGAGTGCAAATGTTTTGCCACTTCCAGCAGAAGCTTTGAGGGCTAAAAACGATTCTTGGTAAGAGTTTTGGGTTTGTATGGAGTCTGAATGTAACGACATTGTTTTCTCGCTTTGTGAAATTTATAAAATGCAATAGCTTAAATAATTATTTATTAATGCGATATAATATCAGAATTTTGAATCTAAAAAAGGAGTATCGTATGAAATGTTTAAGGTTTTTATTTATGGTGGGAATAGCAAGCGCGATCCTCAATGCTGCGCCATCGGGGAATCAGGCATACAAGAATCTTAAAAATTCACAAAGTTCTTTTACAAATTCATTTGCAAGCGGGACATTTGTCTCTGGCTCTACAAGTGGTAAAAATGGAGCAAGAAGGTGGTATATCTTTAATGAAGGTTCAGTAGGTGGCTCTTATACAATGCTTGGTAGCGCAAATTATTGGGCTGTTGATTTAGGTTATCATGCGTATATTAGGACGATAGAATCCGCGATTGGTGGGTTTAATTTTCAAGCGGGCGTTGAGCTTAATTTTCCGCTTTATCTTAGCGTAAGTGGTAAGTCAAATATTTTGACTGATCATCGCCCATTTGAGACAAATGAATCCACAGGGCTTGCAGGCTGGGGGATTGAGCTTCCTGCGATGATAGGGATTGAGAAAAATGGATTTTATATTGTCGGACTTGTCGGGTATGGCTGGCTCTTTATGAAAGATACTTATACAAATGCTCTAGCTCGTGGCGCGCACCCAACTATTCAGACGACTTATGATGGGTTGATTTATGGTGGCGGACTTGGCTATAAAGTAAGCAATGTGATTAATATCGGATTCCGCTATATTGCTGGGACGATGACAAACCGCAAAGATGGCACAGAGTTTGATTCTGCCGCGATCAATAATAGCCTTGATACAGATGCAATGAGCATCACTCGCCAAAGAGGAAGAGATTTGTATAATATTGATTATCAAAAATTTATGCTCTTTGTTGCGTTTATATTCTAAATCTTACAAACTTTAAAATTTTAGAGATTCTGGAGATTCTGATAGTTTGGTTTTGAGAATCTAGACTATCAGAATCTACAATTTAAATATTTTCAATATTTGACTTATTTTTAATTTTTCACTTGCTTAGATTTTGTTGTTTGGTTGTAAATGGGCTAAAAGCAAGAAATGAGGATACCAAAGTTTAGGTAGAAAAAATTTCCAAGTTTTATAGCCTTTGGATTCTAACAATGTCTGTATTTGTTGTGGATAGATTTTGCGCACTCTTTCGCCATTGATAAGTAGATCATGCATTGTATTTGCAAAATTGCCAAATGTGTAATTTGCATCGATGTCTTTAATGACGATCCATTGTGTTTGTGCCTGCGTGAGAGCATTAAAGAGCGCGTGATAAAAATCTAATCCTAAATGGTGTAGCACATCGCTAGCAAAAAACATATCACACATTTTTGATTCTAAAATCTGGAATATATCGCTTGCAAAAATAATATTGCTAAAGGAAGTTTTTGGCAAGAGGTTTTGTGGAGAGTTTTGATAGATTGAATCGATAGCTATGACTTGTTTTTGGGCTATTTTGAGTTGAACGTGTTGATTGGGTTGATTAGGTTGGCTGATGGGGTGATTGGGGTGATTATTGTTGCTCTGCCCCCCCCCCATAGCATTATTATCAAGCTTTGAGGCAAAATATTCACTCCAAAATAATGTCCCAGCCCCAAAATCAACGATAGTTGTAAGAGAAGAAAAATCAATCTTAGATTCTAGTATGGCTTGTATTTCATCAGTTGGCAAAACAACTTTGCGACCAACTTTGCGTAGTTTTTGCAAATGCGTATTTCCAAATCCCATTTTGGACTCCTTGTTAATAAATTTGTAGATGTCATTATAATGTTTTTAATTTTTTGTATTCCTTATACGCACTAAAAAGCATATCTTCATCGCTATATTTTGGCTCCCAGCCTAGAATCTCTTTGGCATTGCTTATATCAACGATGTATTCTTCATCAGCAATTTTGTATTGCTCTTTATACATTAAATGCACCCCACACATCTCCAAAAACCCCAATATACCTTTTATGGCTTTTGCGTAGGTTGGTATAAGGAGTGATTTTGAGTGTGCGTTGTGGATAAGGGTGTTTAAAAGCACTTTGATTGGCGGGGGTGATTTTGATCCGAGATTAAATTCACAATTTGGGCAGTTTTTGGCACAAGCGCAAATGATAGCTTGAGCGCAATCAAGCACGCTTATCATTTGATAGCAATTTTTGCCATTGCCAATGAGTGGCACAGGAAGATTAGAATCTATAAGTTTAAAAAGCTTTGTGAGTATGCCAAATCTTCCAGCTCCTACGATGATTCTAGGGCGAAATATAGTCGCTTTCAAGCCTTTTTGACGATACGCAAAGATGAGGTTTTCAGATTCTACTTTGCTTTTTCCATACCATCCAAAAGGATTGCGCGGGTGGCTAGAATCTATCGGAAGGTATTGTGGTTTGCCATAGACCATATCGGTGCTAAAATAAACAAGATGCGTGCAGTTATTGCTTAGCATTTTTTGAATGATTTTTTGTGTGCCATAAAAATTAACTTCCATAAAATACGATTCTAAATCTATGTTTTTTGGAGGAGGTGGTGCGTATGCCCTTGCTGCTAGAGCGATTACAATATCATCTTGCAAAAACTCAAACTCTATAGTTTTGCTTATATCGCAAGCTACAAAAGTGCAGAATCCTTGTTTTGTAAGTGTTTCATTTGGTATAAGATCAAGACACAGAATCTCACCTTGTTTTAACCTTCCTGTTTGCATAGCTTCTTGTAATGCAAAAATCGTATAAACGCCCACAAAGCCACTTCCACCAATCACAATATAACGCATATTTATCCTTTTGCTAAAGTGAGAAATAACAGCCCTACACAAATAAGAGCAATACCTATGAGTTTAAAAACTCCTAAAGGTTCGCCAAACGCGAAATAAGCCACAATGGCTGAAAAAATAAATCCAAGACTCAAAAATGGATATGCGATGCTTACATTGACTTTAGCAAGCACAATAAGCCAAGAAACAATGCTTATGGCATAAATCCCTAATCCTCCAAGAATATAGGGGTTAAACAATGCTTTGTATATAAACTCAAAGCTAAAACTTAGCTCGCCTAGACTCATCATGCCTTTTTTGAGCACGAGTTGTGCGGTGGCATTAAGCATCACAGATAGCAATATAAGCGGTATAAAAGCGATCATAATATCTCCTTGGTATGGGCTTGGTTTTGGTGTCGATTTGAATGAAACGATAAAGATAAAGTAAGCATAAAAAGAGGTGATCTATCAAAGCATAAAAGCAAAGATGATAAATATATAATTTGAGATTGAGGGCAGAATCTATAAATATTGAATATTTTTGATGTGAAAAATGTTTTGTGGTGGTTAAAAAATATAATAAATGCAATCAAGATTCTATAAACAAAACTAGAATCAAAGAAATAATAAAACTTAAAAAAAGAGAGTTTGTAGGATTGAAAAAAATAAAAGAATTTTGCTAGGTTTGGTTTTAGGTTTGGGTTATGGTAACTTATCGAGTTTTTCTGTTTATAGTCTGCCCCCCCCCCATTGGTATTTTTGTTTTTATGGCTTTTTTCTTGCTTTGAGAATTTATACTAAAAACCCAAAATTTTTGCAATGGATATGAAAAAAGTGGCACGCTTAGAGCGATAAATGCACTTATGAGATAGTAAGGAATATATGAATCTAAGTGAAAGATATGTGTAAGTAAAATTATAGATTCTCCATAAAGCAATATAAGACACAATAAAAATATATAACGCGGGATCATAATTTTGTGCTTAGGATTGGCTTTAAATGTCCAACGCATTTGTGTAAAATAGCCAAATACAAAGCTTATTACATTGCCAATGCATGTCGCCACAAAAGCTTGCAATCCGATAGCCTTACAACAATTTGCGCTGATATAGAAAATCAAAGTTGCCATAATGCCTACACACAAATATTTAATAAGGGTTGTATTATGATTAATGAGTGGCATTTTTATCTCTTAAGATTGCATAAAATAAAACGATAAGCACCACACAAAGGATAAAGCAAAAAACAACCCCCATATCCATAGCCCAATGAGTCTGCCCCCCCCCCATTGGCACTTTTAGAGTATAAAGTATTTTTTGACTTAAAGTATCTATATATGGCTTCAAAAATGCTCCACGCCACAAAAATAAACTCACTCCAATAAGCCCAATCATACGCCAATCAAACGTTTTGAGCGCGTCTTTGGCGATGATAATAGCAACAAAAAACATATAATGATCATATCCTAAATGTGGAAGAGAAAAAAGTGAGAGCAAAATAGAGCTTGCAATGATTATAGAATCTTTAGGCTTGTATTTTACGACAAGGACAATAAAGCTTAGATATATGCAGATATTAATAAGAGCAATCGGCGAATAAGGTGTGTGGAAAATTTTTTGAGAAAGACTAAACAAATCGCTAGGACCACCTAATGCGTTCGCGTTGTAATACATACTATTGACTTTTGACATAAGATACAGAATCTCAAATGGATTAGAATCTACTTTGAATGCAAAAGCACACACAATAGCAAATATAACCCCGCATGCTATCAGCACTTCTTTTCTAAAACCCGCTAAGAAAAATCCCAAAAATATAGGCAGTGCAAAGGAATGTTTTACCCCGATAAGTATTAATGCCACAATCAAAACAAGAGGCTTATGTCTGTAACAATACGCAATGCTTACACACAATCCCACAAAAATAGCAATTTGTCCATTTCCTATGACATTAGGAAATGTGTAGCCTACAACTACAAGTATGCTTAGTAGCCATAAAAACGCTTTTGATATGCCATGATGCCAAAAAACAAAAAAAGTCAAAAGAAAACATATAATATTAAAAATAGCAAAACTAGCCTTTGCTCCCTCCCAGTCTAAAAGCCCAAAAGGAAACATCAAAAAATAAAGTGTTGGCATATAGTTTGGATTATTTGCCATAAATGTATCACCATTAAAATATGCTAGATATGGATTAATTGCATTATTTTCAAATGCTCCTAATCCCCAAAATTGTATTGTTGGATACCATTGCATATCAAGAGAGCTTTGCATGGCTTGTAAAAAACTAAGATAGCCATATCTTAAAACAATCAAACCTAAAAGCACCAAAAATAGCCATTTGCATTGAGGATAGCGAGTAAAGAAGCCTGAAGTTTTAGAGTGTATTAATCGAAAAGAATCCATAATTATTCCTTTATTGGTGTATTTTGTATGAGAGTGTGTTGTGTGTCAATGTTTTTAAAAACCATAAAATGCTTACTTTGCGCTATAAGCACAAATGGTAATTTATTATTTAATAGTGCTTGAAGTGTGCGCACACTTGTGGCAAAATGTTTATCTCTCTCTAAAGAGATAGAATCTGGATTAAGCCATTTGGAAGATTTGCTTATGATGATGAAGTCTTTTGGCACAAATTCAAATGTATGAGTTTCTTTATTCCATTCTTCATATACAAAATTTCTAGGATCAAGCAATCCAAAAGTTTGATAGATATTTTTTGGCTCTAAACCAAGCTGTAAATACCTGAAATTTGGTGTATCTGTAATGATATTGTATGCAGTATTTTTGGGTGCTACTTTTTCTAGCATATCGACAATCTCATCACTCAAGCTGTATGCAGAATCTAAATTGACATTATATTTATTAAAGACTTGCTTATATGATGCATTCATAAATCCTCCTAGAATCTGTAATGCCAAGAATCCGCACAATATGCTGACATATAATCTTTGACATA
This sequence comes from Helicobacter fennelliae, assembly GCF_900451005.1. NCBI lineage: Bacteria > Pseudomonadati > Campylobacterota > Epsilonproteobacteria > Campylobacterales > Helicobacteraceae > Helicobacter > Helicobacter fennelliae. The sequence continues at coordinate 79,169 of NZ_UGIB01000001.1, read as the reverse complement.
ATTTTCCGCATAATCTCTTGCCCCCCCCCCCAGCAGCATTAAAGGCTATTTGTTTGTTTTGTATTCTAAATAAATCTCGCAAGCTAAATAAGCCAAGCAAAAGCATACCAAGTAGCATGGTGCTAAAGTAATAATCTCCCCATGTTTTATTGACAAAAAATAACAAATAAGCCAAAGAGATAAGGAACCCTCCAAAAACAATCACCCCAAAGCAAAGCATTGTATTAGATTCTGCATTGAAATTAAAATGAGACATTCTAAGTAATCTCACACATCGCCACAATACAATGCCACATAGCACAAGCAAAGCAATAAAAACAAGAATCTCAAAATAATAAAAATCAATCACTTGAAATATCTTATCGCTAAAGCTTACTTGCGTGTAAGCACCATGATTAGTTGCATTGCTCTTCATATTTCCTTCAAACATACTCCACCAAGCACGCATTCCTCGTGGATGTAAGAGATAGGGATTGGTGAGAATAAAGAGTGCTATAACTCCGCAAGTGCTTAAAATAATTCTTTTGCATGCGAGCTTGAATGCTTTAGCATTACGCTCAAAGCAAAATGGCACAGCAATATATGTAAAAAGCAGTGGCAAAAACATGACAGCTTGGAATTTGGCTAATCCTACACCAAGCCCTAAAGTAACACAGCCTAGAGTATAATTTCTCCCAAAGTAAAATGAATCTTTGAGTAAGAAATATGCACTCAAAAGCACAAAAAATGCTTGAAATACATTCGGTTTAAACATAAATCCAAATTGCCAGAATCCAGGACTTGTGATAAAAATCAACACAAGCAAATATGCAGTAAGGCGATTAAAGATAGCTTTTGCTATGATATAAAGTAAAACTACATTCATAAGGCTAAAAATAGCATTTAAGATTCTAGGAGCGTAGATAGCAAGCTCGTAGTTTTGGGTTATCCAAAATGGCAATGTTATAAAGAGATTAAGAATATAATATGCAAAACCATAATTGTAAAATTCAAATGCAAATAATTTTTTTATATTGAGCTCAATAAGCCCTTCATACATTTTTTGTAATTGCAAAAATTGAGGCATTTCATCGCCACGACTTAGCGATAAAAACTCAACATCTAAATAGCGATAGTCCATAAAAACAAAGACTAAAAAGCAGGCAAGAAGTATCATATAAAGGGGTATATTTTTACTCATTTTATTTCCTTTGTTTTGGGGTTAAATTTAGGTTTTGTATTTAGATTCTGCATTTTCATCTCTTATTTCAATATGATAATCACAACAAAACTACATATATAGCCTAAAATAGCGCATTGCAAGAATCTATCTTTGAGGAGGATTTTTGAAGGGCTAGAGCTTTGTTCTTCTACAAATGTGATTTGCATATAGCGAAAAATACCAAGAAGCACAAAAATAGAGGTAAAATAAAGTTTATCAGTATGGAATCTCTCTTGCACGCTTTCGTCAATCGTGTAAAATATATAAGAGATCATAACCAATGAAGCTGAGATACTCATTCCTATATCTAAAAAAGTGCGATTGTAGCCATCGATATTTTTGCGCATTTTTGTGCCACTTTTTTCTAAGATAATCACATCATCTCGCCTTTTGGCAAGAGCAAGAAATAATGCGAGCAAAAATGTAACGATGACTATCCATTCTGAAAGGGCTATATTAATAACAATAGAGCCTATAAAAAGTCGTAAGACAAATCCTATGGCAATACAAAAAATATCAATAATGGCAAAATGTTTGAATAAAGTAGAATAAACAAAATTGAGGCATATATAAAAACAAACAGGAATAAAGAGTGAAAAATTAGGCTTGGGACTTAAGGAGGAGAGGCAAACATAAAGCATTATAAGCCCCCCCCCCCATTAGGAATATACTAAAAATACCTGCTTTATAAGGCGAGATGAGCGCGCTTGCTATGGGGCGAAATTTTTTGCTTGGGTGGAGCTTGTCAGATTCTCTATCTAAAATATCATTGAATATATAAATCGCACTACACACAAGGCTGAAGCCAAAAAAACTTATAATCAAAGGTTTTATGAAAGTAAGAGGATAAGATCCAAAAGCAAAAAATGCTGGAGCAAAGATAAAGCAATTTTTACTCCATTGATATGGTCTCATTAGAGTTATATATGCGACTAGAGTGCTACAAAAACCCAAAATACATTCCTAATATAAATTTAAAGCAAAGAGAGTTTTTGCCTCAAATTAAGCAGTTTAAAAGAGGGCATTATAGTGAAAAAACCTTTAAAAAACTATACTTAATACATCAATTTTTAGAATTCCACTATGAAAGTTTATGAAAGTTATTCTATAATCTGCAAGTTTCCTGCAATCTGCAAACTTCTTGTCTAAAAAATATTCATCGCTTTTTGTTGCATTTACTTATATCAATATTAAATTAAGCAGAATCTAATATTTGAAATGTATAATATCGGTTTTATTAGTCAAGCTTAATGATAAGGGATAATGAGTTATGAATATGACAAAATCAAGCAGAGCGAGCGATGTAGTTCGCCAATGGCATCTTATCGATGCGAAGGACAAGACATTTGGTCGGTTGATTACAGAGATAGCAGTTCTTTTGCGCGGGAAGCATAAGCCTTCTTTTACGCCAAATGTGGATTGTGGGGATTTCGTTGTGGTGATTAATGCAACGCAAGTTAAATTCTCTGGAATGAAACTTCAAGATAAAGAATACTTCACGCATTCTGGATACTTTGGAAGCACAAAATCCAAAACACTTCAAGAAATGCTAGAAAAAAATCCGCAAAAGCTTTATTATCTTGCAGTGCGCGGAATGTTACCAAAAACAAAATTAGGTCGAGCGATGATAAAAAAACTCAAAGTTTATCAAGGCAGTGAGCATCCTCACACCGCTCAAATTTCAACAAGCAAATAAAAGGAATACTCTATGGCAAAAGTTTATGCAACTGGTAAAAGAAAAACAGCCATCGCAAAAGTATGGCTTCATAGCGGAAAGGGAAAACTCACTATTAATGATATGGGGCTTGATGAGTGGCTTGGCGGTCATGAAGCGATTAAGAAAAAAGTATTGCAACCACTTGTTTTGACAAAACAAGAAAAATCTGTTGATATTACAGCTATTACTTTTGGTGGAGGGTATTCTGCGCAGGCTGAAGCATTGCGACATGGAATCTCAAAGGCTTTGAATGCTTATGATATTGCTTTTCGTGCGATTTTGAAGCCAAAAGGTTTGCTTACGCGTGATTCAAGGGTTGTTGAGCGCAAAAAATACGGAAAAAGAAAAGCGCGAAGAAGCCCACAATTCTCAAAAAGATAATTTTTGGCAGTCTTTTTGGGCTGCTTTTTTGGATATTTTGGATTGAGTTCATTTGGTTTGAATTTGGTTTAAGTCATATAAAGAGTCTCTAATGGATCTCAAAAAAGATTCTATTATCAAGCTATTTTTTTATTATTTTGTTCCTGCTTTATGTGCAATGCTTGCACTCTCGACTTATTCTACGATTGATGGTATTTTTGTTGGCAAAAAAATAGGCGAAGATGGATTGGCTGCGATTGGTATTTGCTGGCCTATATTTCCTCTTTTTATTGCTTTTGAGTTGTTGTTTGGGTTTGGTGGAGCGGCTATTGTTTCGTATTTTTTAGGCAAAGATCAATCGCATCGCGCGAGACTTGTGTTTAGTTCGATTTTTTATTTTGTAGCGATTGTTGCGTGTTTGATAGGGTTGATTGGGTTTGTGTTTTGCGATCAGATTCTGGATTTGCTTGTCGCAAAAAAGCCCATTGGTGCGCATATCAAAGAATTAGCACTAATTTATCTTCGTATCATATTTTTAGGCACGCCATTTTTTATCCTGCACCCATTGAGTGATATTTTTGTAGTCAATGACAAGCGACCGATTTTAGCGACTTTGGCAATGGTTATAGGCTCTTTGAGTAATATCATTTTAAATTATATTTTTTTATTTAAGCTTGATATGGGGATTGAAGGAAGTGCTTTGGCTACGCTTTTAGCGCATTGTATTGGGTTTGGTGTTTTGGTGCTTCATTTTTTGACTAAAAAAGGCAAGCTCTATTTTATACCGCGATTTTCGTTTGCAGCGATCATCTCATCATCAAAAACAGGGATTCCAGAGAGTGTTTCAGAGGCTTCAGCAGCTATTGTTATGCTTGTGTTTAATGCAACTTTATTAGCGATAGTTGGCGATATTGGCGTGAAAATTTATAGCATTATGATGTATTGCGGGATTGTGTTTTTTACATTTTTACTTGCCGTTACGCAAGCACTTCAGCCCTTAGCAAGCTTTAATTATGGAGCGGGCAATTTTGTAAGATTAAAGCAGATTCTGTTTTTTTCGCTTTTTATGGTTTTGCTTATGGGTGGGGTTGTGTATGGGTTGTTTTTTTATTTTGATTCGTATATGGTTGGGCTTTTTTTGAAAGATAAAGATTCTAAGATAAGTATAGAGATTTTTCATCAAACCATACAGGCTATGCCTATTTATTATTCAGGCTATATTATTTTGGGAGTAAATATGGTATGTGCGATATTTTTGCAATCCGTTCAGCGCATACGAAGCTCATTTATCATCACAATTTGCTATACGATTTTGTTTCTTGTGATGATTTTGCCAATAATGAGTAAAAACTATGGAATCTATGGGGCGTGGCTAAGCTATCCTATCGCGCAGAGTTGCGCTTTTGTGGTTGCAGTTATTGTGATGTGTTATGAGATAAAGTTTGGCATTTTTTCTGGAAAAATACAGAGCGGAAAATTGCTATGGCAAAAATCACGTCCAAAAGCCATAACCGCAAACAAAGATAAATAAACAATAAAAGGAAAGAAAAATGATTAAGTTTTTGAAAACAAAATTTCTCACCTCCTCAAATCAATCAGCCAAATCCCAAAACACCTCTCAAGAAAACGAAAAAGATAGCGAGAAAAAAATCATACTTTTTGATTTAGATGGCACGCTTTTAGATTCTGCGGAGGGGATTTATGAGAGTTTTTGTAGGGCGTGTGAAGATGATTATAAGCCGACTTTGCAGCAGGTGAGAGGCTTGATTGGTTTGCCATTAGAGGAGATGTTTCGTTTTGTCGGATTTGATAAGGAAGAGTCCAAAAAGCGCGTTATCCGATACAAAAATCATTATCGCAGAATCTGCATTGAAAAAACAAAACTTATGCCTTACGCTACAGAAGCCCTAATCCTCGCTTCTCAATTTGCTCACCTTGGAGTTGTTACGACCAAAACTGCGCTATATTCAAAACAGATTCTGGAGCATTTTGGGTTATTGAAGCTATTTCAAGTCGTCATAGGAAGTGAAGATATTGATCGTCCTAAGCCAGATGCAGAGCCGATTTTAAAGGCTTTGAATTTTTTTCCTATCACACCAAAAGAGAGAATCTACATGATAGGCGATACGATATATGACATCAAGGCTGCGAAAAATGCAAAAATCAATAGCGTTTGGGTGAAGAATGGGTTTGGAAAAGATTTACAAAAAGAAACACAATTAAGTTTTAACACTATATATGACGCTGTTTTGTATATCCAAAAGATATAAATTTTCTGTTACTATTATAAACAAAATCTTAAGTCTTTGTCTTTTTATCTGCGTTTTTAATTGGGTTTAAATAAAAAATAGTAAAATCCTTTTTAGACTTTTGATAATATTTGACAATGCAAAAATCACAACAACATCACAAAGTGTAAAGGAGAATCTATGCTAGAAATCAGATGGCATTCACGAGCAGGGCAGGGTGCAGTTACAGGAGCAAAGGGGCTTGCTGATGTAGTCGCGACAACGGGCAAGGAAGTGCAAGCTTTTGCTCTGTATGGTTCTGCCAAAAGAGGAGCAGCGATGAGTGCTTATGATAGGATTGATGATAAACCTATCTTAAATCACGAGAAATATATGGAGCCAGATTATGTGCTAGTAATTGATCCGGGGCTTGTTTTTATCACTGATATTTGCGTCCATGAAAAACCAAATACAAAATACATCATCACGACACATCTATCAAAAGAAGAGCTTATCGCCAAAAAGCCCGAGCTACAAGGCAAAACACTATATATACTTGATTGTATTCAAATCGCTTTAGATACGATAGGCAAACCTATCCCAAATGCACCTATGCTTGGGGCATTTATCAAAATCTCAAATCTTTTGGAAATTGAGTATTTCAAAAAAGCTTTTACAAAGGTTTTGGGCAAAAAACTTCCTCAGTCTATTATTGATGCAAATATGCAGGCGATCCAAAGAGCCTATGACGAGGTCAAATAAAGGAGGAGATAATGAATGATAATATGAAAGGTTGGAATGAATTAGAAATTGGTTCGGTGCTTTTTCCATTTCAAAAAGATGGATTAGAGGTATTACAGCAGCACAATAACGAGCGTGATTACACAGATGAGAGTTCGTTTAAAATGAGTGTCGCGCATTGGCGGATTGATAAGCCTGTGCATAATAGCTCAATTTGTATTAATTGTTTTAATTGCTGGGTGTATTGCCCAGATGGTGCGATTATGGCAAGAGATGATAAGCTTAATGGCGTTGATTACGCACATTGTAAAGGGTGTGGAGTATGTGTAGATGTCTGCCCTACAAATCCAAAATCTTTATTGATGTTTAATACCCATGAAGAAAATGCGAGTGCCTTAGAGAAATGGCCAGCCAAAGAAGAAAAGAAAAAAAGAGAGGAGTAAGCTATGGCAAAACAAATGGAACTAGATGAAGTCGTTGTATGGGACGGAAATACCGCTGCATGCCAAGCTATGAGGCAGGCTCAAATTGATGTTGTTGCTGCGTATCCTATCACCCCATCAACGCCTATCGTGCAAAATTATGGGACTTTTGTAGGCAATGGATATATTGATGGTGAGTTTGTGCTTGTAGAATCCGAGCACGCCGCGATGAGTGCGTGTGCTGGAGCGGCTGCTGCAGGCGGTAGAGTCGCGACAGCTACAAGCTCTCAAGGCTTTGCGTTGATGATTGAAGTGCTCTATCAAGTTTCAGGAATGCGCTTGCCTATCGTGCTTAATCTTGTCAATAGGGCTTTGGCTTCTCCGCTTAATATCCATGGCGATCATTCTGATATGTATTTGGGGCGCGATGCTGGGTGGATCAATTTATGTGCGAATAACCCACAAGATGCGTATGATTTAAATCTCATTGCTTTTAGGGTGGCTGAAGATATGCGAGTGCGATTACCCGTGATTGTAAATCAAGATGGGTTTTTGTGCTCTCATACCGCTCAAAATGTCCGACCATTGAGCGATGAGGTTGCGTATAAATTCATCGGAGAATACCAAAGCAAAAATGCGCTTTTTGATTTTGAGCACCCCGCTACTTATGGTGCGCAAGCAGAGGAAGAGTGGCATTATGAGCATAAAGCACAGCAGCATAATGCACTTATGCAATCAAAAGAAGTGATTGAGAGTGTGTTTGCGGAGTTTAAAGCACTTACAGGCAGAGAGCACAAAATCGTTGAAAGCTATAAGGCTAATGATGCTGATGTGATTATTTTTGCACTTGGCACGACAGCAGAATCTGCAATGGTCGCAGCCGACAATATACGCGCTCAAGGGATTAAGGCGGGCGTTGTGTGCTTAAAAATGTTTCGACCTTTTCCATATACAGAAGTCGCCCTCGCACTCAAAAACGCCAAAGCCATTGGCATTATGGATAAAAGCTCGCCCGCAGGCGCGATGGGAGCGTTATTTAATGAGGTTGCAGCGGCATTGTATCAAGCAAAAGATTCAAATCACCCAGTGCTTAATAATTATATTTATGGGCTAGGCGAGCGCGATATTACTCAAGTTGATCTTAATGCTATTTTCAAAGAGCTAGATAGTAATGCAAAAGCAGGCAAATTAGTATGTCCGACACAGCAGTTCATTGGCTTGCGCGGGACAAAAATGAGTTTTTATTAATTAAGGAGTGCATTATGGTAACAGAAGTAAAGAATCTTAAACAATTTTCAAGAAGTGCCGAAAAATTTGAAGGCTCTCACCTTCTTTGTCCGGGTTGCGCACATGGTATCATCGTGCGTGAAGTATTAAATGCAGTGAATGGACCCATTGTCATCGGCAATTCTACGGGTTGTTTGGAAGTTTCTACTGCGGTGTATCCTCATACAAGCTGGGATGTGCCTTGGATTCACATAGGGTTTGAAAATGGCTCAACTGCTGTGGCTGGAGCTGAGGCGATGTATAAAGCCCTTGCCAAAAAAGGCAAATTCAAAGGAGAAAAGCCAAAATTCGTGGCATTTGGCGGAGATGGTAGCACTTATGATATTGGGTTTCAGTGGATTAGTGGTTGCTTTGAGCGAGGACATGATATGACTTATATTTGTCTTGATAATGAAGTATATGCCAATACCGGTGGGCAGAGAAGTGGATCTACGCCTCTTGGATCGAGCACTTCTACGACGCCAGCAGGAAGCACAAGCTATGGCAAAAAAGAGCGCAAAAAAGATATACTTTTTGTGATGGCAGCGCATGGAAGCCCCTATGTCGCGCAAGTCGCTCCAAACAAATGGAAAGATATGAATAAAAAAATCAAGCAGGCTATTGATACGCAAGGACCGACTTTTATCAACGCGATGAGCGCATGCACAACAGAATGGAGATTTGAATCTAATCGCACGATTGATATTTCAGATTTAGCGGTTGATAGTTTGGCGTTTCCATTGTTTGAGATCATCAATGGACGCGAGCTTCACATCACATACCGACCAAAAAATATCGTTCCTATTCGTGATTATTTGGGCGCACAAGGAAGATTTAAGCATCTCTTTAAGCCAGAAAACGAACATATCATTGAGCAGTTTCAAAAAGAAGTTACAGAACGTTGGGAGCATTTGCAACGTTGGGAAGAAGCAAAATTATAAGAATTAAAGTATAAAGAATTTAAAAAATACATAAAAGAAAAACGCAATTTTATTATGTAATAACTCAAAATACAGAATCTAGGTTCTGTATTGGCTAGAACTGCGACAAGCCTAAGAATGACGGGCAGAGTGCGTCAAAATAATATAGAATCTAAATTCTAGCTTTTAAGCGATTTGAGCTACGAGATTTGTTTTGCTTCGTCAATGAGCCATGAGTTTTATTTCTTTGAAGTTCTATTTCCTCACTCAAAACTTCACAATCTATCAAGCCCTTGCAAGCCCTTGCAAACTCATCTTAAAATCTAGAATTTTTTACACGCTTTTTTTGTGTTTTCATAGAATCTAGGTCTAAAATAGATTCTGGTTTGATTCCCTATGGAGTTCCTCGATAAGCCTAAGACATAGAGGGAGGCAAAGTATTTTGTTTTGGATTCTAGAATCTTATACGCAATATCTATTCAAATTATTCATGCATTAACTAAATCCTGCCACTCAAAGTCTTGAAACTCACGTTTAATTGTGCTACTGACTTTAAACTCGCTAATAAAGACATATTCATGAGCGTTTTCTTTGACGACAAGTCGAAGCTCTCTTGTGCCGCTATTGTTTTTGGCGTATTCTGAGATTTTGCGGAGTTGTTGGGATTGGATACTTGTATTTAAAATAATTGCTAGAGGACAAGTTGAATCCTCTAGCTCTTTTGGCTTCATATCAATAGGAATAATTTCGCTAGATTCTAGATTAGATTCCACATCAGAATCTAACGCTTTTTCTTCGTTTTTGGCTTTAAATTTCAGTTTTATTTTTTGCTCTTTGGCTTGCTCTAAAGTCAGTATTTCAAATAATTTAAAGCCTATGGTTTCGTTATAGTCTTCGATTTTGCCTTTGAGCGCGATAGGAATGCCTGTATCAATGCTATCAAGCATATCTAAATGTTTCTCAAAAATATTAAGCTCAAGATTGCCAGAGAGATCCATGATATTGACGACTCCATAAAGTCTGCCGGATTTTTTGGAGACTTTCTTTTTGATGTCTATGATTTTGCCGATAATCATCACATTTGAGCCCACCTCTAAGTCGTCAAGCTGCGAGATTTTGGCGACTCCTTTTATGTTTTTTAGCATATCTTTGTATTCTTCCATAGGATGTCCGGAGACATAGATTCCTAGACATTCGTATTCGTATTCAAAAAGGCTTTTTTGATCAAGCTCAGGAATATGCTCAAGATTGAGTTGTATATTTGATGAAAGCTCTTCTGGTGCATCGCAAAATAAAGATTCTCCGACTGAATTATTAAGCTTTTCTTTGTTGCGTCCGATTTCACAGATTTTGTCAAGATTGGCAATCATACTCGCGCGCGTGTAGCCTAAATTATCAAGGCTTCCTGATTTGACTAATGGCTCGAGAATCCGCTTTGAGAGCTTAGAGAAATCCACTCGCGAAACAAAATCCTCTAGATTTTTAAATGCTCCATCTTTTTTTCTTACTTCGATAATATTGCGCAATGGCTCTTCACCAGCACCCTTGATCGCACCAAGCCCAAATACGATTTTTTTGATTGGAGCATCGTTGCTATTTGTCGCGTCAATAACGCCAAAGTGTTGATTAGAGATATTGACATGCGGAGGCAGAATCTCGATGTTTAAGTTTTTGACTTCTTCGATGTATTTTGCGACAGATTCTATTTTGTTTGACTCGCTTGTAAGAAGTGCTGCCATAAACTCATGCTCATAATATGTCTTAAGATATGCTGTCTCAAATGTAATCATCGCATAGGCTGCAGAGTGAGATTTGTTAAATCCATAGCCTGCAAACTTCACAATCAAATCCCAAAGCTCCTCAGCCTTTGCTCTATCATAGCCATTTTTTTGCGCACCATTGGCAAATTTAAGTTTATTATCTGCCATAATTTTTTCATCTTTTTTTCCCATTGCCCGACGAATTAAATCCGCTTCTCCAAGCGAGAATCCACCTATAACTTGCACGATTTGCATAACTTGCTCTTGATACACAATCGTCCCATAAGTTGGCTTCAAAATTGGCTCTAGCGCATCAAACATATAAGTGATAGGCTGCAATCCATGCTTTCTCTCTACAAAATCATCAACCATTCCAGACTGCATAGGACCAGGGCGTCCTAGAGCAATGATAGCGATAATATCTTCAAAGTTTGTGGGTTTAAGTCGTTTATTGAGAGCTTGAAACATACCAGATTCTACTTGGAATATCCCAAGTGTATCGCCACTTTGGAGGATTTTATAGACTTCAGGATTATTAAAATCCTCTTTCAAAAAGTCAATATCCCGCCCATATCGCTCTTTGATGAGCTTGAGTGCATCATCAATCACAGTGAGTGTTTTAAGCCCCAAAAAGTCAAACTTCACCAAATCCACTGCTTCTAAATATTTCATAGAATATTGCGTAACAATCATTCCATCTGTCTTATCGCTTGCATAAAGCGGGGTTTTGTTCCATAGTTCATTATCGCTATCAACGACAAGTGCAGCTGCGTGTTTGCCGGCATTGCGATTAAAGCCCTCAAGCTTTAGTGAATACTCCCATACTTTTTTGGCAAGCTCATTGTTTTGGATTGTCTCTTGGATTTTGGGCTCAAGCTCCCACGCGCCATCTATCCATGCGCCATCTTTTTCGTAGCCTTGAAGAGTGATTCCTAATTTATCAGGAATAAGCCTTGCAAACTCATCAGCTTCTTTGTAAGGCATATCAAGCACTCTTGCCACATCGCGTATCACGCCTTTTGCGAGCATTTTACCAAAGGTAATTACTTGTGCGACATTGTATTTGCCATATTTTTGGATCATATAATCAATAATCTCATTTCGTCTGCGCTGACAAAAGTCTGTATCAATATCAGGCATAGAGATTCGCTCAGGATTCAAAAACCGCTCAAACAGCAGATCGTATTGTATCGGATCGATATTGGTGATCCCAAGGCAAAAAGCTACCAAACTTCCAGCCGCACTTCCTCTGCCCGGACCCACAGGAATCCCCATTTGCTTGGCATAATTGATAAAATCCCACACAATCAGCATATAGCCCGGAAAGTTCATTTTTGAGATGATGTCTATTTCGTATTCAAGTCTATCTTTGTAGAGTTGGTATTTTTCTGCGGGTATATTTTTGAGTCGCTCATTTAAGCCCTCTCTTGATTTGTGTTTGAAATACTCCTCATCAGTTTTTATATCTAGTCCTTCTTTGGTGACGTATTCTTGAGTGAATTTAAATGAAGGTGGGGTTGGTGGATTGGACTCATTTTTGAGATCGATTTCAAGGTTGCATTTTTGCGCTATTTCTTGGGTGTTGGCTAATGCTTCAGGAATGTCTGCAAAGAGCTTTTGCATCTCTTGTGGTGATTTGACATAGAATTCTTTGACGCTATGGCGCAAGCGATTTTTTTCTGACATTGTCCGACCCATACCCACGCACATAGCGATTTCTTGAAAGCTCGCGTCATCTTTTGTGGGGTAGTGTGCGTCATTTGTTGCGATGATTTTTATGCCCGTTTCTTTTGAGATCTGAATGATTTGCTCATCGATTCGCTCTTGCTCGGGGATACCATGGCGCATAAGCTCAAGGTAAAAATCCTCGCCAAAAATATCTTGATATTCTAAAGCAGCTTTTTTGGCAGCTTCATATCCGCCAGCTCCAAATTTGAGATTGCGCTCGCTTAGGTTGAGATTCCAGCTGACTTCGCCCGCCAAACAAGCCGAAGAGCACACTAAGCCTTCTTTATGCTCGCGCAAGAGTTGTTTGTTAATCCGGGGGTAATAATAAAATCCATGTATGAAGGCTTTGGAGCTTAGTGCCATAAGGTTTTTGTAGCCTTCTTGATTTTTGGCATAGAGGCACAAGTGGTATCGTTGTTTGACAGATTTATCGCCTAGATTCTCGTTATTATGCAAATACGCTTCGATACCTATGATTGGCTTTATGCCGTTTTTTTTCATTTTGGTATAAAAATCAATAGCCCCAAACATATTGCCATGATCAGTCATCGCAACACTTGTCATACCTAATTCTTTGACTTTTTTGGCGAGGACATCAAGCTTATTTGCTCCATCAAGCAGGGAGTATTCTGTGTGTAAATGCAAATGTGTATAACTCATATTCTGCTCCATATTTATGTATTGATTTTGATAGTTGGATTTTACATTTTTTGTCTTTATGATTTGGTTAGATTTAAATTTTTGCATAAAGATTTCAAAAAAAGATACAGACAAAAATCAAAGCCAAAAAGAATTTATAAATAATATTTTTTATCATTTATGAAAAAATATTATTTTAATTAAAAAAATTTTTGATAGAATGCAACTCGCAATTATCAAATCACACAAAGGAGCAAATTATGAAAAAGATAAATGCAGTATTGGGGGTAAGTGCTTTATGTGTAAGCTTATATGCACAAACTCCAGCAGAGCTTATCAAAAAAGCCAAAGATTCTGGATTGCAGCCACTTCCAAGCGGAAAAGAACTCAAAGACTATCAAATGCAAAAAATCAAAGAAGGCAAAATTGCAGAAGGGTATGCAGCCAAACTCACGCCTGCTCAAATTGAATTAGGTAAAAAGCTTTACTTTGATCCTAGAATCTCCAAATCAAATCTTATCTCTTGTAACACATGCCACAATCTCGGACTTGCAGGGGTGGATTTGGTGCCAGCGGCAATCGGCGATAGATGGCAACCAAACCCAAGTCATTTGAACTCTCCAACTGTGTATAACTCTATGTTTAATGATGTGCAGTTTTGGGACGGACGCTCTCATGACTTAGGAGATCAAGCCAAAGGACCTATGGAAAACCCTGTGGAAATGGCAAATAAGGCTGCTAATATCGTTGAGAGAATCACCTCAATTCCTGCATATGTCGATGAATTTAAAGCTGCCTATGGCAATAATGTAAAAATTGACTTCAAACTCATCGCTGATACAATCGCGCTATTTGAAATGACGCTCAATACCCCAAGCCGATATGATGACTTCTTAAATGGCAATGCAAAAGCATTAAGTAAAGAAGAGCAAGAAGGCTTAAATGTGTTTATAGATTCTGGTTGCACCGCTTGCCATACAGGGATAAATCTCGGTGGATCAATGCAGGCATTTGCGGTTGTCAAGCCATATAAATTTGCTCAAGTAGGTGGATTTAAAGGTGATGCAAATGGAATGGTTAAGGTGCCGACATTACGAAATGTTATGGAGACAATGCCATATTTTCATAACGGACAATATTGGGATATAAAAGATGCGATTAAAGAAATGGGTGATATTCAATTAGGGCAAGAAATTAGCGATAAAGATGCTCAAAAAATGGAGACATTCTTTAAGGCACTTACTGGAAAATATCCAACAATCACATATCCAATCCTTCCAGCTAGCACAAATAAAACTCCAAAACCAGTGCTTTAGTTGGCTAAACCTAAATATGAATCCCAAATGTATCAATATTTTGGGATTCAGCTTGATTTAAACATCTTTAAGTAAAATTATAGCTTTGTTAGAAATGTATTTTAGCGTTTAAGCTTGGCTACATTTTATAATAATGTGCTTGCAATTTTGTTTGTATTGACTTACATACTTGCTACTTATACCAAATGCGGAAGTGGCGAAACTGGCAGACGCACCAGACTTAGGATCTGGCGCCGCAAGGCATGGAGGTTCAAGTCCTCTCTTCCGCACCATTTTGTTTATGCTTTTTGTTTCTCTCGTTTTTATCTCTTAAGTTTATTTATTTACATCAAATCTTTATAGCACTTTGATTTAATCTCAATCAATCACTTAATAAGTGCGCTTATGGCTTTGAAACTAGGGTGTTTGGAATCTTTCATTGCTCCAAACAAAATAGATTCTGTGTTGGTGATTTTGGCACCCTTTTGGCGCATAAGCCAAATCGCATTGTCGTGATTGTCGCTATTTCTTGAACTTAACGCATCTTCTGCTACCCACACATCAAGCCCAAGAGTAACGCTATGCCACACGCTTTGAAGCACGCAGACATGCGTTTCTATGCCAAAAAATACAAGCGTTGTGCGTTTGGATTGTCTGATAAAATCAGCGATAGACTTATCACCAAAAATGCTAAATGATGTTTTTTCCATAAGTGTGCATTGCGGGATCTCAAGATGTGTGGCGCGAGGATTTTTGAGATTTGATATTTGAGGATTTGGGGCTTGAGAATCTAAATTTCGAGAATCTAAATTAGTGCGAGAATCTAAAGAGTTGGCGTTTGGATTTAGGCTAGATTCTAGATTCTGACTAGGGCTATTATGATTGCTATCACTGCTATGATTATTTGCGATGAGAAATTCTTTAAAACCCAAAGATTCATCTGTTGAGCCAAGCCCTTTGGGGTATTGTTCTGTGATGAGTATAGGGATATTGAGTATTTTTGCGCCTTGTAAAAGTGTGCGGGCATTTTTTAAGACTCGCTCTTTGTAGCTCATCGCGCCTAAGAGCTTTGTTTGTATATCCACACACACAAAAAGCGTCTCTTGCGGGATTAAAAGCCCATTATTAACATGATAAGTTTGCGCACTTGATTGTATGTATTGCATGGATTATCCTTAAAGCTGTAATACGATAGTCGCTGTGTCGCGGGCGATGACTAGCTCCTCGTTTGTAGGCACGACGCAGACTTTGACTTTAGAATCTGGCGTTGAGATGACCACCTCTTGCCCGCAGATGTTATTTGCCTCCACATCAAGCTTAATGCCTAAAAACTCCAAGTGCTCAACTATCATTCCGCGTATAAATTTCGCATTCTCGCCCACGCCTCCACAAAAGCTAATCGCATCTACGCCAATAAGCACCGCGCAGTAGGAGCCTACATATTTCAGCACGCGGTAGGCAAAGGCAGCGCGCGCGAGTTTGGCGCGCTCATGCCCTTTCAAATCCGCATCAAGCAGATCCCTAAAATCACTTGAGATTCCAGAGATCCCTAGCACGCCCGATTTTTTGTTAAGAATATTGACTATTGCCTTAGTGTTTAGCCCCTCTCTATCGGCGATATAGTCCAAAATTGCCGGGTCCAAATCCCCACTACGCGTCCCCATAATAAGCCCTTCAAGCGGTGTTAGTCCCATGCTTGTGTCAAGGCATTTGCCATTTTTTATCGCGCTTATTGAAGAGCCATTGCCAAGGTGGCAGACAATGATTTTTGAGTGATTAATATCAAGCCCCAAGAATTCCGCAGTGCGCTGCGAGACATATTTGTGGCTTGTCCCATGGAAGCCGTATCTGCGCACTTTGTGCTTTTCATACCATTCATAAGGCACGCCATACATATATGCCTTTGGTGACATGCTCTGATGAAACGCAGTGTCAAAAACTGCTACCATTGGCTTATTTGGCATACACTCTAGCGCGGCGTGTATGCCCATAATATGCGCTGGATTATGCAAAGGTGCAAGCGCGGCGCAATCCTCGATGTTTTTTATCACATTCTCATCAATCAGCACAGAGTTTTGGAAATACTCGCCACCATGCACGATCCTATGCCCTACTGCTGCAATCTCTTCAAGTGAGCTAATCGCGCCGTTTGCAGAATCTGTGAGTGCCTCTAGCACAAGCTCCACAGCGCGGGAGTGGTTTAAGATCTCCATTTCTTTTGTGCTTTTGACGCCATTTTTGTTTTTGTATTGGAGCATCGAGCCATCAATGCCGATCCTATCGCAAATCCCTGAAGCTAGAATCCCTTCTGTGCGTGTGTCTATGAGCTGAAACTTTAAAGATGAGCTCCCGCAATTTATCACCAAAACATTCATTATTTCTCCTTTTGTTTGTGATTGTTAAAAATAACTTAACCTTTTTCATATTAAAGCATACAAACTTAATGAATCATTTTGGATTGAAAGTGTGTCGCTGTGTATAAAATACTCAAAAACATATCATTCAAGCAAGCCCGCTTTTTTGTCTGGCGCAAAAATACTATGTAATTGCGTGTCTGTGAGGTTGAGGTCAAACACTTCTTTGTAGTAGATTTTGGTTTGCTCTAAGACATTAATGTTGCTTTTTGGATTGTTTTGGGCTTGAAGCCACAAAAGCAAAATCGGCAAATCCGCACCGGGCGCAAAGGGGCGATACGATCCGAGCGGAAACTTATATACGCGCTTATTTTGGATAGCCTGAAGTGGCTGCCAAAGCTTAGATTGTAATAGATCCTCAGGAAGCAAGGAGTTGAAATTATTGAGATAAATAATATCAGGATTGAGCCTGTAAATCTCTTCAATCGTTGTATTGATGATATTTTTATCATTTATCGCGTTTGTCGCGCCACTATATTTGAGTAGATAGTTTGCAAAGATTCCACCAATGCTAAAGGATTTGTCATTATCAAATCGATGAATGATAAGCACTTTTGGTGGATTCTGGCTTGCGTGTTTGCTTGCGTTTTGCTCGATAATTTTGACCCATTTGAGGATTTTTTGTGCTTTTTGCTCTTGATTTAGGATTGGTGCGATCACATCAAGCCAGCCTTTGAGCGTTTCGTATGAGTTGTAATCCCACTCACTCACGCCAATTTCAATCGTTGGAATCTTGCTTTTTTTCATTGCTTCACAGAGTTTGATACTTGCATTATGGCAGATAAATAAATCAGGATTAAGCTTTAAAAGCTCCTCGATATTTTCGCTATTGCCCGCTTGTATGGCATTGATTTCGGGATAGAAATCAAGCAAAAATGAATGCTTCATCGCATTTATGCTCGCTTTTGGGATATAGATAAGCGATTTTGCGCTTGATTCAAGCATTACAATGAGCGATGGCATAGGCCACATTCCGCCTCCTACGACTATGCGCTCTGGCTTTTTGGGGATTATTGTTTTATAGCCTTTTGGATCGGAGTATTTAAATGGATAATCCGCGCCAAAGCCACAATTTACAATAAATGCTAGAAGTAAAATCTGTATGAATGTTTTGTGTTGTGATGAGTGTTTTGAATGTTTCATTGTTTCTCCTTGATGTTTTAGAATCTAAATTTCTGATTTACATAGAATCTAGATTCTGTTTATGGATTTTTGGATTGCTTCGTCCTATCGTCCTCGCAATGACAAGCCCACCCCGTCATTGCGAGCAAGGTTTATCCTTGCGTGGCAATCCATAGAATCCACTTTTAGATTCTAGATTCTAATTTGCAGCCATATCCTGATGTATCCACTCCATAAAATTATCAAAAAACCCTTCAGTTTTTGGCATAAATCCTTGTCCTAAGTGAAATTCTGGATCAAGAGAAGTGATGTAGAGATTGCCTTTGAAGCTTGTATCTTTGTAGATGATACTTTCATTTAGCTCATTTATAAGAATGATTTGTGCATTTTTTGGCGGATAAAAAGCCCCATGACAATGCCACTTTGCGTCATCTACATTTATTTTTGAAAACAACTTCGCGCCATCTTTGCCCACATAAAGTGGCATATCAGCACCCGGGATGAGCCACCACCAAAAATTCACCGGATAATCCTTCCATTCGATATTTGGCAGATAGGGCTGTGTGATCTCTCCAAATGAAATAATATGCCCGCCAGAATCTAAAAAGTCTTGGAATTTTTCTTTGTATCGCATAAGGTGTGAGGCGTTGATTCGCGAGGCTAAAACGATATAATCAAACGCGCTCAAATCCACAGAATCTAAATCGTGAAAATAGATTCTCGCGTCAAAAAAGTGTGCGTATTTTTTGTTTTTGTTGAGAAAAAAGTAATGATGATAAGACGCTCCACCTGTGATAATCGCATTTTTGAAGCGTTTGTTTGGCGTTTGGTGCAAGTTTTTGGCATTGCCTATTGTTTCTGTTTTGGTGCAAGAGGTATTGTGTGTGGCATTATGTGAGGCATTGCGTAAATCATCTTGCGCGTAGAATCCAAAATCACTCACAACTTTAGATTCTAGCTTTTTGTTGTTGGCAGTTTGTGTAGCTTGCGTATCTTGCGCGATTTGTGTATGTTGTGTCGCTTGTTTGTTTGCTTTGTTTGCTTTATTTGAGGCTTCTTTTTGTGCCAAAAGCTCTTTTTCAAGCCAAGAAAGGAGATTTACTCCCATTTTGCGCGCGGTGGTATTATCAAATAGCCCAAAAGTAAGCAAATCCGCCCCAGCAGTAGCAAGGATTACGCCATTACTAGAATCTCTATCGATATACCCGACACACTGCTTATCACTATCACTTAAAAATATCTCAAGATTGTGTGTTTTGGGGAAGTTTTGCATATCAAAAAATCCACGATTAAAAAACCCTTTCACGCCTCTTCGGTGATTAATATCATATTCGCGCACACCTTCAAAGATGATTTTTCCAGCATGAGAATCTACAAACTTCACTTCTCGATCGCGTATAGGCGTCTCGCTAGTGATATATGCGCTTGTATATGGCAGGAAGTGAGAGAAATTATTGGCAAATGAAATCACTATGCCACCGCGATTGAGATGTGAATACAATCTATGGCTAAAGCGACTCAAAAATACTTCATCAATATGCATAGGAATCACGATTGTGCTGTATTTTGAGAGATCAATATTTGGGAATTGCGTATATACATCAATATGCTCGATGATGTTTTTATACAAAAAACAATCAGAAATATTATCCATAGTCAGCACACTAGAATCTAAATATGCGATTTTTCCAAAAGTATTTAGTGTGCTGTAAGCGTAGTGGTGTTTGGCAAGTGCATTTGTATCCATTGTAATGTCCTTTTTGTTGTGGTTTGTTTTGATATGAATTTGATATAAGGTAGAATCTTATCACAAATTCAAAAAATAATAACAAAAATTATTTTGAAATTTTTTAAATTTCAATAACAATTATTATTTTTTCTGATATGATATGAAACCGAACTTTATTTTAATTATTTTAAAGGAGTATTATGAAAAAGTGGTCTTTATCTTTCGCGCTCATTGTGTCGCTTGTATCAGGTGTCGCGATGTCAAATATTTATGCTGAGAGTCAAAGCAATGAACAGGAGAGCAAAAATTCCACAGAATCTGCAGATTCCACAGATTCTGCAAGTGGTGCAGGCATACTTTTAGAAAAATCCAAAGTAACAGCCCAAGCTCTTATGAGTGAGCTACCCATAGAATTACAATCCAAGCAAGTAAGCATTATCAATAAAGACACACTTTTGGAGACAAGCGGAAGTGGCGGGATACAAGGCGTGCTAGAAAAAGTTCCGGGAATCTTATATTCGCGCTCTGGCGGGATTAATGGACAAATCACAATCCGCGGGCAAAACTCAAACAGTGCGCGCTCAATCGTAATGATTGATGGTGTGCGATATAGCGGGCGAAGCACATTAGAATTTAACATGCTTGATCCATACGCGTTTGATTCTATTGAGGTTATACGCGGTCCTGCAAGCTCACTTTGGGGAAGCGATGCGATGAATGGCGTCATCAACTTTCGCTCTCGCACTTCAAACTACAACATCGGCGGAGAGACTTTCAAAGCGACTGCACGGCTTCGCGCGCTAGAATATGGCAGTGTAAATAATATGTTTGGCGGAAGGGCAGAGATTCTAGGTGGTGGTGCTGGATTTGATGTGCTTATCGGATTTAGTGGTAGGACAGCTCAAGACTACAAAACCCCAATCACAGAAAATGGCTCAGACGAAGCCAAAAACTCCGAATACAACTCGCTTGGAGTAGATTTTAATATCGGATATAGCACCAAAAATGCGATCGCTTATCTGCAAGGTCGCTATGCGCGCGTAGAATCTCATCGCGCTGGAGGGCGTGGTGCAGCTCCGGGAAGTAGCTATGGGATATTTATGAGTGAGATTCCGATAAATGAGTATTATCTGCGCGCAGGGGCAAAAAAGACAGGCTTAAGCTTTGCGGATTCTATGGAGGCGTATTTGTATTATCGCCATTGGGATACAGATATTTGGAATAATCGCTCTCAATTTACAGGCACGCAAAAACCAAATATCCACCAACAAGTCTATGATAATAACTACTTTGGCGGGCGACTTATTTTTGATGGCACTTATGGACGCCATAATCTAGCTTATGGAGCGGAGTTTGAAAGCTCTATCTCACCTACACAAGTAGTGCAAAACAACCTTAAAGATAGAGCTATTAATACCACAAACCGCCCAAGCACAAATACAGATTTTGCGCTCTTTGTCAAAGATGACTTCAAAGCGTTTGATTCGTGGTATTTGAGCGGGGCATTGCGAGCGGATTATGTGCTTACGACGATTTCAAAAACCCGCTCAAGCACAGAAATCACTGGTATTGCCTCTAATAATGCGATAGCAATTAATGCAGCGCGTTTGCTTGATGAAAATGGCGTGATCCATAGTGGTGCAGTTACAGGATCGATTGGCTCTGTGTATTTTTTGAATGATTATTTTTCAAATGTGATTAATCTAAGCCATAACTTCAAAAATCCCGGCTCTGGCACTAGAATGTCAAGCACACCAAGCGGAAGTAGCACACTCACTGTGGCAAATCCGCTCATAAAGCCTGAATATTCTCAAACAGCAGAATTTGGCTTTCGATTCCAAAGTGAAAATCACTTTGCCTCACTCATTGGATTTTTTACAAATTATATCGATATGCTTGCTTTGAGCTCATATCAGAATGCAAGTATCCAAGCAAATAATCTGTATCGCCATGAAAACATCGGACGCGCATTTATCACTGGTGTGGAGCTTGAAGGCAGACATAGCTTTTTGGATAATATGATTGCGATTCATTATTCTGGAGCGTATAACTTCGGGCAGAATCTAACTGATAATAAGCCAATCGCCTATCTTGCGCCACTATATGGGCAAGTAAGCATTTGGCTTAATTTTAAATATTGGTTTTTTAACTTCACAGAGCGAGGCTATGGCGCAAAAACGCGCATAGATTCTAGTGAAGAGCGAAAAACTGATGCGTATGCGATGAGTGATATTTATCTTGGCGTGAAGGTTGGCAAGTTTGATTTCTGGGGCAATAAAGATATGGAATTTATTTTTTCTATCACAAATGTATTTAATCAAATCGGACGCAATCCTGTGGTCGTAGAAAATGTAAGCTTTGCTCGCGCACTTACAAATCCGCTCATCGAGCCGGGCAGAAGCTTTAATGCCAAACTTGTATGGAAATACTAAAAAATGCTAAAAACAATCAGTCTGTATGGGCTTGGGATTGTTGTGATCGTGTGCTGTGGGATTATCTGCCTTAGCATAGGAAGGTATCAAGTGCCACTTAGCGAGATTGTAGCATGCTTTGTCCGGGAATGTGAGCAAACGCATAAAAATGTGATTTTTGAGTTTCGGCTTCCGCGCATTGTGCTTGCAATCGTTATGGGGATTGGCTTGAGTGTGAGCGGTGCTGCATTTCAGAGTTTGTTTAAAAACCCGCTTGCCACGCCTGATATTTTGGGCGTTACAAGCGGTGCAAGCTTTGGGGCGGTGCTTGCTTTGCTCTTTGGGCTTGGAATCCTTTATGTCGGGCTTTTTGGGCTTATTTTTGGGATTGTCGCTTTACTGATTGTAGGGCTTATAAGCTATGATAAAGCTATGCCTTATAATACTATCACGATGATTTTAAGCGGGATTATCGTCTCTGCGCTATTTCAGAGTCTTGTTTCGTTGATTAAATATATCGCTGATCCGCAAGATACGCTTCCTACGATTACATATTGGCTTTTGGGATCACTAGATTCTAGCTTCACACCGCAAGTGTATGTAGGCATAATCGGCGTGATAGTTGGCAGTGTGGTGATATTTTTGCTTGCGTGGAAAATCAATCTGCTTGCACTTGATGATGATGAAGCAAAGACTTTGGGCGTGAGGCTAGGGCTATTGCGCGTGGTTGTGATTATCGCGACAACATTTATTGTCGCTTGTAGCGTGAGTTTGTGCGGGATAATTGGCTGGGTAGGACTGCTTGTGCCACATATCGCAAGGCTACTTGTAGGAAGTGATAATTCAAAGCTGATTCCGCTATGTGTGGTGATTGGCGCGGTGTTTATGATGTGTGTGGATACACTCTCACGAAGTATCTCTACTAATCAGATTCCCATCTCAATCCTCACCGCACTTGTTGGCGCACCATTTTTTATTTATATTTTGCATAAAAATAAAGGAATGCGATTATGAGTTTGTTTAGTATACGTCATCTCTGCTTTTCGCGAAATACGCAACCGATTTTAAAAGACATTAGTTTCTCACTTCAAAAAGCAGAAGTGTTGAGTATCTTAGGACCAAATGGCGTAGGCAAAACAACATTGATGAAGTGCATTCTTGGGTTGCTTAAGTTTCAAAGTGGCGAGGGATTATTGTATGATAAGCCATTGGGGCTTTTTGGCAAGGAGATTTGGAAATACATCTCGTATGTGCCACAAGCAAAGCATAATATCCTTAATATCAAAGTGCTTGATATGGTGGCTTTGGGGCTGAATCCAAAGATTGTCTTTAAGCCAAATGCAAAGGATTTTGATAGGGCAAAAGCCACACTCTCAAAGCTCAAAATCGCTCATCTTGAGCAAAAATCTTGCGCGCTTCTAAGTGGCGGAGAGCTTCAAATGGTGCTTTTTGCGCGTGCTTTGGTGAGCGAGCCAAAGCTCATCGTGCTTGATGAGCCAGAATCTAATCTTGACTTTGCAAATCAAAAAATCATCTTAGAGACTCTAAAATCGCTTAATCAAGAAGGCGTGAGTATTATTTTTAATACCCATTTTCCAGCGCACGCGCTCTATCTCTCGCATAAAGTTTTGCTACTCCAAAAGCTAGATTCTAGTAAGCAAGGCAATGGACTTTTTGGCAGGGCAGATGAGATTCTCACACCAGAGAATCTAAGTCAAATTTATGGCGTCCAAATCGAATTTATCGATAGATCACATCATGATGAATTTGTCGTATGTGTGTGAGATAAGATTTTATCACTAACGCAATCTCAAACTCACAGCACTTCGGCTTTGCCGTTTTTGATTACGACAAGATCTTCTATGCGGACGCCATATTTATCGGGAATGTAGATTCCGGGCTCGATAGAAAATACCATTCCATCTTCAATGATTGTCTCGCTTTTTGATGAGATGAAAGGAAGCTCGTGTATATCTAGCCCGATTCCATGCCCTGTGCTATGTGAAAAATACGCTCCAAACCCGGCTTTGCTGATAATATCTCGCGCGATTGCATCGATTTCTTTGCCACTCATTCCTGCGCGGATTTTTTTGATTGTGCTTTCTTGGGCTTTGAGGACGATGTCATAGATTTTTTGAAGTTTTTTCTCTTTGAATTTTTGTGTTTTTTGGAAATGCAGGGCATTGCCATCAAAAAACGCCGTCCTTGTGCGATCTGAGCAATATCTTTTGTATTTGATTCCTGCATCAAAGAGCAAGAGATTGCCACTTCTTAGCTTTGTGTGAGAGGGTAGGGCGTGTGGTTTGGCGGCATTGGCATTGATACCTAAAATCGGATTAAAACTCAAATCATATTCTCCACTATCTTCTAGAATCTGCTTAGCTAGCGCATAAAGTGCTTTTTCAGTCATATTTGACTGGATTTTTTTGGCAAATTTTTTATAAGCTTTTTTGTTGAGGTATTGAGAGTATTTGATGAGCTTGATTTGCTCTTGGCTTTTGATGATACGCATTTTTTGATGAAAATTTGGCGAGGCGATAAGCTCTGTGTGGTTGAGGCTTGATCGCAATTTCTCATAATTGCACACGCTAAGCTTGGTAGAATCAAAATGAAGTGTTTTGATTTTTGCGGTTTTGAGAATCTCGATAGCCTTGTCAATCAAAAAGCGAGACTCCATAAGTATGATGCGTGGGTGGAGATTTTGCTTCGCTTCAGTGGTGTAGCGAGAATCCGTGATAAAAAATATATCTTTTTGAAGTTTCAAAATAATCGCATTATCGCAACTATATCCCGTCTCATAATACTGCGCGCTCTCATCGCTACTGATAAAATCAAATGTTTTCATTATTGCTTGCTTGTTGGGCTTGTTGAGATTGTTGGTTTTGCTGAGATTGTTGATAGGCTTTGACTTCAGTAACGATTTGCCCGATTGCAATGAGTGCGAGATGATAACCATATGCCCCAAATCCTGTAATCACGCCCGCACACACGCTTGCTGTGTAGCTTTTTTGTCTGAATTCCTCGCGAGCTAGGATATTGCTAATATGCACTTCCACGACAGGAACTCCAGCGGACATGATCGCATCAGCAATGGCGATTGAAGTGTGAGCGTATGCACCCGGATTAATGATGACTCCATCATATTCTCCGCCGACACATTCTTGGATTTTGTCGATGATCTCGCCCTCAAAGTTGCTTTGGAAAAACTCAAGATCGATATTGTTTTGACTTCCGACAGCTTTCATGTTTTCGTGGATTTGCTGTAAAGTCATTGGTCCATAGATTCTAGGATCTCTATGTCCTAAGAGATTGAGATTTGGTCCTTGGATAACTAAGATTTTCATTTTACGCTCCTTGAAATTTTTTCTCATTATAGCTTATTTTTATGATTTAGTAGAATCTAGTAGGGATAAAAAGATAGATTTCAAACCATGCAAGTAAGCACAAGGATATTTTGCTCTTTTTTGTAAATAAGCAAGAGATCGGGCATTATGTGGCACTCTCTAAAGCCCCACATGCTTGCCTTGCAGGTTGTGGTCTCTGTGCTTTGGTGCTAAACTCTCATCATTTGCAAGCTTTGTGATAACCTCTTTAGTGCATTCTAAGGCTTTTGCATTGTTTTTTAGCTTTTTTAAGCCTTTTTTAAAAGCCTTAGAATACCGCACCTCGTATTTAGTCATTTAGAATATCCTTAAACATCGCATCAATATCACGATAGTTTTTATACAAATGTGGATTCTTAAGTATATCCTCGCACTCTTGCATCGCCTTTAGCACCCTTTTATTTGGTGTGTAATTATGCGCCTTACAGATTGGGCACTCTTCTGCATTCCCCATATTCTCTAGCTCTTCTGTCTGCTCTATGCTCACTGCTGTGTTTTTGGCTAGGACTTTGAGTTACTCTAAAAACTTGCTGTCAGCGTTTTTGATAAGTAATGTCATCTCGCCTCCTTTTATGGGTTTATAAATCATACTATAGCTAAGTTTAGGCTTTTAGGCTTTTTGAATTAGTAGCCTTGCAAAAACCTCTTTTAATTGCTCTTTTGAGATTCTATCCTCTGCTACGCCCACTACGACATCTTCTAGCCTTTGGTAGAAATCTTTGTTTAAAGTTTCAGGACAATTTAGCATGACAAAAGCCTTTGAGAGTAAAAGTGCGGTGCGCTTATTTCCATCTAAAAATGGATGAAACTTCACGCAGGCAAAGCATAAATGTGTGAGTTTATCCAAAAAACTTGGATAGTATTTGTCATTTTGGATTTGTGTAAGCGCAGATTCTAAATAGCTTATGCGCGCCTTGTCATAGCCACTCAAACCTTGCATTTTGTGCATTGAATGTTTCATGCAAAAGTATGGCTTCATCTAGCTTTACATATCTCATTTGTCTTTCAATCGCTCAAACACTGCGTAATTCTCTGGTTTCTCTAGATCTCGCATAAGCTCATCACTTACAAGCTCAAAATCACTTTTTTTATTATCCTGCCTGATTGTAAGCTCTGGCTTTAAGGCTTTGAGCGTGTTTAAAATAGTTAGGATTTTATCATCTGCATTTTCGATAATTAATGTCATCTCGCCTCCTTTTATGGGCTTATAAATCATATTATAGCTAAGATTCTATTCTTTCAAAAAGCCATATTCATAAATCTTTGGCTCTAGCCTTCTTAAATATACAAGAGACATTAAGCCATGTATAATTGTAAAAATATTACAATCTGCAAGACTTAATTAAGGATTACAGCAAAAGATGACAGCCGAGCTTATGTATCAAGAGCTTAAAGAACATTTTAATACCCAACAAATTGCGCAAAAACTACATTTACACACAGGCACTTTGAAGCGTTGGGAAGCCACGCAAAAAATCCCAAATGAATACCTTTACGACTTAAATTTCTTGCTTGGCAACAAATACGACTTACAAAAGGTGGATTTTCGCTCACATAATGAATTTTTTACCAAAAAAGAAGTGGCAAAATACTGCTTTGAGAGCTTTTCGCACTTTTTGCAAATCCACAACATTAAGGCAGATGATTATATTTTCATCGAGCCAAGTTGTGGGGATTTGAGTTTTTACGAGCTAATGCCTAAAAATTCACGCATAGGCGTGGATTTAGAGTATAAAAATGATGAAATTTTGTGTCAGAATTTTTTGAGTTTTTATCCGCAAAATATGCACCAAAAATACATAGTTTTGGGCAATCCGCCCTTTGGCTTACGCGGGAATTTAGCCCTGCGTTTCATCAACCACGCAAGTGAATTTGCTGATTTTATCGCCTTTATCTTGCCCCCACTTTTTGACAGCGATGGCAAGGGTAGCCCTAAAAAACGCATAAAGGACTATGAGTTAGTGCATAGCGAAAAACTGCCCCTTGATAGCTTTGTGTATCCAAACGGAAAGGCTGTTGAGGTAGCCACGCTGTTTCAAATTTGGGCGGAGTAATTCCGCCACTATCGCTATGGCTCTCTCTCGCCTTACACCTTATGTGATAAGCGAATATGGTGTGGATTGCAAAGGTGTAGATTTGCGAGAGGACGAAAGCCAAAATGAGAAGCAAAGGCGCACGATTGACTTTTGGTGTGCGACAGAGGGGAATAATGGGCTTGATATATGGATAGAATCTAAGCGTTTATGGCTTAATGTCGGCAAAAGGGCAAAAAGAGCATTTGATTATCATTGCACAAAGCGGATTAGAGATGCCATCGCACAAGTAAAGGATATAACACAACTCAAACAAGCAGGGAGATTAGAGAACTATAATGACTTTAAACTCGCACTTTTTGCTATTAATGTGTATTGTATGAAAACTGAATCTCCGGATATGCAAGAGCTAGATTCTATCCCTTATGAAGTGGCAGAGATGATACAAAATGTAGCAAATGAAATGGGTGTCCGCCCACAAGGTGTGCTATGCTCTGCCCTTGACTTACGCCCTAGTATGAATACACCTAAAGAAAATATCTATCATCTCTATGAGAAAGGATACCTGCCCTTTATGCTTTTATGCGGCGTGGTGGTGTGAGAGCTACAAACGCTTAAGTTTTATATAGAATCTAAGAAGCTTTTTAAACACCTTAAACACCTTTGGCGGCAAGATTCTAACTAAGGGATTTTGTAAAAGTGTGCTTATGCGGATATTTTCTTTACTCCAAGATTCAAGCCCTATGACTTCGTAGCTCCTGCTATACCACTGCAAAAGCTCTATGCTTGGATTTTCCCCTATAAATTCTTTGGCGTATCTGTCTCGTTTGCGTTGTGTGATATGAAAGGTATTTGGGTAGGCTAGGGCAATAAAATTCCCATAGGTTTCAAACTCGCTAAAGCCAGAGTGCATTAAATCCTGCGGATTGATATGCTCTAAAATCGCTTCCCAAAAAGGTTTTTTGCGAGTAGATTCTATAAGTTCTATCAACTCCTGCATTTTTGCAATTTCTATCATCATATTTTCGGTAACAAAGCTAAAATCCACTGCCTTATGGATATATTGTGTCTCTCCTATGGGGAGTTGCAAGTTTGCTAAAGTGTCAAAATAGGGCTTGTGGTATTCGTTTGCCTTTTCAAATACAACTTTGCCTTGCTTGAAAAATTTTAGTTTTCTTAGCGGAATAGTATCAGAATCCCAAATGAGATAATATCTTATCCCCCCCCCCGTTAAAAATTTCGCACTATTTGCATTTTTCAATACATACAATGCAAAAGCCATTTTCAAAAATTGCTGTAAATACCAGCCAGCACGAGAAGTAGAGTTTGCCCCAAGCCCACACATTTTGGCACTTATAGATTCTAGATTCATTCCTTGATAGATGTCCTTTTCATCAATCCATACGACATTGCCTATTTTTTGTAGATTTTCAAATTGATGGGACATTTTTGCATTTTCCATTGCGGTAAGAATAACTATATCTTGTGCGTTTGTAAAATGCTTAAGATAGCTTAGGGTGTGTATAAAATGCGGAGCGTTAATATCTTTTATAGGGATAACAACGCTGAAACTTGGACTATTCATCTATCATTCCCCTTTAGATTCCAAATACTCTTCATAACTCCCGCGGAAGTCTATGATTTCTGCTCCACCGCCGCTAGAATCCGCTTTTAGCTCAATGATTCTATTGGCATAAGCATCAATCAGCTCCCTATCGTGGCTGACACAAATCACATTTCCACTAAATTTATACAACGCCTCGCCAAGCGCGATAATAGATTCTAAATCAAGGTGGTTTGTAGGCTCATCAAGCACCAAAAAATTCCCCCCTTCTAGCATAAGCTTACTTAGCACCATTCTGTGCTTTTCCCCACCGCTTAGGGCGTTTATGGGCTTTTCTTGCTCTTCGCCGCTAAAGAGCATTCGCCCTAGTGCATTGCGTATCTCGCCACTCTCTTTTTTCTTATCAAAGCCCCTTAGCCACTCATACAGGCTTTCTTCCCCGCTTATCTCTTCACTTACATTTTGTGGGAAGTAGCCCCTTTGCGTTGTCGCCCCCCATTTGACAACCCCAGAATCTGCAGCTAACTCTTCAACTAAAATCTTACACAAAGTGCTTTTGCCCACGCCATTTGCACCGATGATAGCGATTTTATCCCCGGGCAAAATTTTCAAACTCACATTGTTTAGTACGCAGAGATCCCCATAGCTTTTTGAGATATTTTCACACTCCAAGGCTTCGTTGCCAATGGTGCGATTGGGCTTAAAGACTATGCTAGGATCTCGCCTAGAGCTAACCGCTAAGGATTCAATATTGAGCTTTTCAAGCTGCTTTTGGCGGCTTGTGGCTTGGCGGGCTTTGCTCGCATTAGCAGAAAAACGCGCGATAAAGGATTCTAGCTCCTCTTTTTCTTTAAGCTTTTTGTTTCGCTCCATTTCCTGCTGTTTAGCTATCAAAGTAGAGGCGATATACCAATCATCATAATTCCCGCTAAACTCCCGCACAGAGCCAAAATCCATATCCAAAATATGCGTGCAAACGCTGTTTAAAAAATGTCTATCGTGGCTGATGACTACAAGCGTTCCTTCGTGGCGTTTGAGATTCTCTTCAAGCCACGATATAGAGTGTAAGTCAAGGTTGTTTGTAGGCTCATCTAGGAGCAAAATATCAGGCTTTGGGAAGAGCACTTGAGCAAGCAAGATCTTAAACTTATCCCCGCCAGTGAGTGAGCTCATAGGATTTTCATGCGTTTGAGCGCTAAATCCTAGCTCCTCTAATATGCGCTCTATCACCACATCTTGCTCATACATAGGATCTTCTTCTGCGCAGATTATCTCAAGCTCGGCTAGCTCGTTATTCACCGCCTCATTGCTTAAGTCCGCGTTTTCATA
Source organism: Helicobacter fennelliae (assembly GCF_900451005.1). NCBI lineage: Bacteria > Pseudomonadati > Campylobacterota > Epsilonproteobacteria > Campylobacterales > Helicobacteraceae > Helicobacter > Helicobacter fennelliae. The sequence goes on along the minus strand of NZ_UGIB01000001.1, from coordinate 48,907 downwards.
CAGCCATTCTTTGCGTTTGAGCGCATCATAAAGGCGCTTATTGCCAATGCGCACGGCATCTTTGAGGCTTAGATCTTCAAAGGCGTATTGATCTTGCCCTAGCACGCCTAAGCGCGCGTTGTTTAGTATCACCACTTCGCCGCTGCTTGGCTCATACTGCCCACTTAGGATTTTTAAAAATGTGGATTTCCCCGCGCCATTTGCGCCAATAAGCCCATAGCGCTTATGCGCATCAAGGCTAAGATTCACATTTTCAAAGAGCTTCTTTGTAGCGTAGCGCTTTGTGAGGTTTATGGTTTGTAGCATTTAAGATTCCTTAAGATGAGTGAGATGATATAAATATGCTTTTTTAGAGTGTGGATTCTACTACAAAGCAAAGTAAAAAAAGCTTAAAGAGTGCCACTTTTTGCGACTCTTTGCGTTTGGTTTTGTGTTTGTAATAGAGAATCTAAACCGCGTGCTTACCTTAGCCAAAGCAAAAATTAGCAAGAAAGTAAAAATTTTATATTTTTTTCTTATTTTTAGGTATATAATGCCAGCTTACAAACTTGAAACAATCATAGATTCTAGAATCTTAGTTTTTAGAATACTTCACAAAAAGTAAAAGTAAATAGCGCAAGGAACAATAAAGGAGAGATAATGGAAGAAACAACGCAAACAACAGAAAAGACATTAGGAGAAAATACACAAAGCAAATCCAAAATGCCTTATCGCAAAAGACGATATGTGATATATTCGCTCATTACGGCTTTTGCTTTGATTTTGCCATTTATTTCAATCCATGGCAATCAGATTTTTTTGCTCTCTTTTGATCGCGGAGAGCTTCATTTGCTTGGGGTTGTGTTTAGTGTTCAAGAGCTGTATTTAATGCCATTTTTGTTGATTCTACTTTTTGTTGGGATTTTTTTTATGACAAGTCTTGGCGGGAGAGTGTGGTGTGGCTGGAGTTGCCCACAGACTATTTTTCGTGTGATTTATCGAGATGGCATAGAGACAAAGCTTTTGGGGCTTCGCAAACGTATTTCTGATAAACAAAAAAAGCCTGATTATGCGCTGTTTTCTAACAAACTCAAAAAAATCATCGCAATGGCTTTGTTTTCTGTGATTGCATTAGTAGCAGCAGCGGATTTTTTGTTTCTTTTTGTAAGGCCTAATGATTTTTTCACTTATATCGCCGATCCGCTCAATCATAAGATTCTGCTTGGATTCTGGCTTAGTATCGCGCTATTTTTGGTCGCTGATGTTACGCTGATTGCTGAAAATTTCTGTGTGTATATTTGTCCTTATTGCAGGGTGCAATCAGTGCTGTATGATAATGATACGATTATGGCGATTTATGACAATAAAAGAGGTGGCGCGGTGTATGCGCCAAATGGAATCAAAAATGCCCTTGCGCCCAAAAAGCAGAATCCAGAAAATGAATGCACAAACTGCGTGCAATGCGTAAAAGTCTGCCCTACACACATTGATATACGCAAAGGTATGCAGCTTGAGTGTATTAACTGCTTAGAATGCGTTGATGCCTGCACGAGCGTAATGGCGCATTATAATCGTCCATCTTTGGTGCAATGGAGCTCGCCAAATTCTATAACGACACATTCAAAAATCAAATATTTCAGACTCAAAACTATCGCTTATATGGTGTTTTTAAGCATTATTTTTATTTTTGCGATTCTTGTCGGAAGCAAAAAAGAGCCAATGCTACTTAATATCGATAGAGACGCGCAACTCTATGAGATCCGCAAAACAAGCGGTTCAGTGGATAATTATTATACATTTTTGTTTCAAAATACAGATTCTAAGACGCATAAATATTATTTTGAGCTTATCAATAATGACACGCTTGAAATCCTTGAGCCTTTGGAGCCCATCTCAGTTATGCCGGGCAAAAAAATCAAAAAAGTCGTTACCTTGCGCTCCAAAAATCCAGCAAATAATGCCACTCAAAGCGGAGTTACAAAACAGAATCTCATCATTAAAGCCTATGCTGTTGATGATGAAAAGATTTTTGTCGAGCGCAAGACATTTTTTGCTTATCCGCCATTGCATGAGCTTCAAAAATAGGCAAAGATAGGCAAAAGCTAGGATTGAGAGTCATTGAAAGCTCATCATCTCTTATCACAAAGCTAAAAGCCGAGTCGCTTTACAAATGATAGAGCAAACCCAAAAAGAAAAAAAGCTTAAAGCGCTAGGGTTTTCTCATCTGTTGGAATTTGTGATTTGTGCGCCAAGTGATTATGTCAATACTTTGCCAATGGCAAGTTTGCAAGATAGCACAGAAGGCGTGCTTGAGGTTGAAATATTACGCACAAATGCCTATCCAAATGTATTTAAAGTGCAGGGCAGAATCTTAGATTTTGATGAGTATATCGAGCTTGTTTTTTTTCACCCAAAAGCCTTTCACAAAAAGCTTTTTCCAATCGGGCAGAATCTATTTATCCATGGTAAGCTGAGTGCAAAATTTGGGCAATACACAATGATCCAGCCAAAAGTGATAAAGCATAAAGGCTCTATTGTGCCTGTTTTTAAATCAATCAAATACAAATCAAACACTATCAAAGAGGCTTTAGATCAGCTCATAACAAAAGAAGGATTAAGCGCGTATGGTTTAGATTCTAGAGTGATTGAAGATATTGTAGAGATTTTTCACCCAAATCTTGCGTTTTTTGACGCATACACAAAGCATAATGGATTTTTTGGAAAATACCTCTACGCGCTTAAATATGTCGAAGTTTTTTATCATTTTTTATCACTCCAAGGCAAAAAAACAACCTTTCAAGCCAAATTTCAATGTGGGGGTGATTATAAGGCTTTCATCAATTCTCTTCCATTTGCGCTGACAAACGCACAAAATAGAGTCATCGCACAGATTGCAAACGATCTCTCAAGCCAAAAAGCAGCAAGGCGACTTGTAATGGGCGATGTGGGCTGTGGTAAAACAATCATAATCTTAGCAAGTGTGATGATAGCCTATCCCAAAAAATCAATCCTTATGGCACCTACGACAATCCTTGCTAAACAGCTATATGAGCAAGCTAAGCTATATTTGCCAAAGCAAATCCAAATAGCACTCATCACTTCAGATTCTAAAGATGAGCTAAGCGGGCTTTTTGGAAGACATATTGATTTTATCATCGGCACTCAAGCGTTGTTATACAGGGAGATTGATGGGGAGGATTTGGCACTTGTGATGAGTGATGAGCAGCATAGATTTGGCACAAAGCAGAGATTCTATCTTGAAAGCCTTGCTACACAATACAATGCCAAAACGCCTCAAAAACCCCATATTTTGCAATTTTCAGCAACGCCGATTCCGCGCACTATGGCTATGCTAGAATCTAATTTGATTGATGTAAGCATTATTGATGAAATGCCATTTATGAAAGACATTAGCACGCAAATCATCTCAAAGCCTGATTTTAAGGAGCTTTTAGCGCATATCAAAAACGAAATAGCAAAAAATCACCAAATAGCAATTATTTATCCGCTAGTTGAAGAGAGTCAAGTTATTGAGTATCTCTCGCTTGAAGAAGGGGCTTTGTTTTGGCAGAAGCATTTTGAGCGCGTGTATGTAACTTCAGGGCAGGATAAGCAAAAAGAACAAATTATGCAAGAGTTTGCAGATAATGGCAATATTTTGCTTGCGACAACGCTTATTGAAGTGGGAATCTCTTTACCAAAGCTCTCAACAATCATCATCATAGCCCCAGAGCGACTCGGCTTAGCGACACTTCATCAGTTGCGCGGGCGCGTAAGTCGTAATGGATTAAAGGGGTATTGTTTCTTATATACACATAATCCAGATTCTAAGCGGTTGGCTGATTTTGCGACACATTCAAGTGGGTTTGATATAGCAGAAATCGATCTCAAATACCGCAAAGGCGGAGATATATTAGGAGGCAAGCGTCAAAGCGGGCAGGAGTGGAAATGGGTAGATCTTAGCCAAGATGTAGAGATTTTTAACAAAGTCAAAAGTGATATAGCAAAGATAAAAGAATCCGCAAGCCAACCAGAATCTAAAACTCAAAATGTATAAAACCGCTACATTTTTTTATACTTTAGATTCTCGTTTTTACATATTAGTATTTACACTATGCTACACTTTACATTCACAACCAAATCACAAAAAGGAAGAATATGCGAGTTTATTTTTTTGCTACTTGTATGGGCGCAGGTGTGTTTGCAGATACCTGCCTCAATGCTATGAAATTATTACAAAATGCAGGAGCGGAGATCATCTACAAAAAAGATCAGACATGTTGCGGACAGCCAAGCTTTAACTCTGGGTATTATGATGAGACAAGAAAAATCGCGCTCTATAATATGAGTCTTTTTGAAAAAGATTATCCTATCGTGCTTCCTAGCGGGAGTTGTGCGGGAATGATGAAGCATGATTATATAGAGCTTTTTGCAGATACGCCAGATGAAGTAAGAGCTAGGGAATTTGCAAGCAGAATCTATGAAGTGAGTGAATTTTTGGTCGGTAAGCTTCAGGTGCGCTACACTGACACAGGAGAGCATACCAAAATCACTTGGCATAGTAATTGCCACGCATTGCGCGTAGCAAAGTGCATCCCTCATGCAAAAACATTGCTAAGACAGCTTAAAAATGTCGAGCTTATAGAATTAGAGCGTGAAGAGGAGTGTTGCGGGTTTGGAGGGACTTTTAGCATAAAAGAGCCAGAGATTTCAAACGCAATGGTAAGCGAAAAAATCCTTGACATACAAAATCAAAAAGTTGAGTATCTTATCGCAGGAGATGCGGGCTGTTTGCTTAATATCTCAGGAGCTATGAAAAAGCAGGGCGTTGCGATCAAAGCTATGCATTTGTATGATTTTTTGACACAAAGAATAGGAGCATAACATGAGCGATATTCAAGCACATTCTAACCAAACACATTCCAATTATGAGGAAGAGGTATTACAAAAGCTAAGCGATGAGCAATTGCGCAAAAATCTCAAAAGCTGTATGACTACGCTTAAGACAAATCGCAAAAATCTTATCACGACAAGATTTACTGATTGGGAAGGGTTACGTAAAAAGGGCAGAAATGTAAAGCTCAAAGCCCTCTCTCAGCTTGATTATTTGCTTGAAGAGTTTGAAAAAAACGCCACTGCAAATGGTATCAAAATCCATTGGGCGAGCTCGCCAGATGACGCAAATGAAATCATTTACAATCTTGCTAAGCAAAAAAATATCACTAAGATTCTCAAAGGCAAATCAATGGCAAGCGAAGAGATCCACCTCAATGCCTACCTTAAGAAAAAGGGCGTAGAAGCGGTTGAGACAGATTTAGGTGAGCTTATTATCCAACTCATTGATGAGCCACCTGTGCATATTGTCGCACCTGCGATTCACAAAAACCGCTATCAAATCGGCGAGATATTCAAAAACAAGCTCAACGCTCCACTAGAATCCGAGCCAGAAAAGCTCAATAATATCGCAAGAGTGCATTTACGCAAAGAGTTCAAAGATTTTAAAATGGGGCTAAGCGGGGTGAATTTTGCAATCGCCAAAGAGGGCGCAGTTTGGCTCATAGAAAACGAAGGCAATGGCAGAATGAGCACCACAGCTTGCGATGTGCATGTCGCTATTTGTGGTATAGAAAAAATCGTTGAAAGTTTTGAGGATGCGAGTATATTAGTTAGCTTGCTTGCTCCATCAGCTGTGGGTGCGCCTATCACTGCGTATAATAACATCATCTCTTCACCTAGAAAAGAGGGCGAAAAAGACGGACCAAAAGAAGTGCATATCATTATGCTTGATAACCATAGATCAAATATTTTGGCAGATTCTAAATTTTACCGTGCACTAAGCTGTATCCGCTGTGGCACTTGCCTCAATCACTGCCCTGTGTATGACAAAATCGGCGGGCATGCCTACCTTAGCACATATCCCGGACCAATAGGCGAAGTCATCTCACCACAACTTTTTGGGCTCAAGCAGTATGGCTATATGGTAAATCTATGCTCGCTTTGTGGAAGATGTAGCGAGGTATGCCCGGTGCAGATTCCGCTTGCAGAGCTGATACGAGATCTTAGAAGTGAGAAAGCCAAAGAAGGTAGAGGCTTGGTGTATGCCTCTGAGCACATCACCCCAAACAAAAAAGAACAACAAGCAATGAAATACTTTAGTATGGTCGCTACAAGCCCAAAACAATGGAGATTTGCATTAAAATTCGTGCATTATTTTGGCAATGTAGGCAAGGTTTTTGCGCCTCTTATTCCCGGACTTAAGCAATGGAGCAAATACAGAGATTTACCCACAATCAATGGTAATTTAGATTCTAAAGTCAAGCAATTACAAGGAGTGATTTATGAGTAGCAAACATTCAATACTAAAAAATGTGCAACACGCATTGAATAAAAATACAATCACAAAAGCCGAAGCACATTACGAGCAACCTTACTCTAATCAGCAAAGCGATCTTATCCAACAATACAAAACCCTGCAAGAAGCCAATAGAGCGAAGGTGTATGATGTGGCGGATTTAGATTCTAGCCTTGCGGAAGTGTTTAGGGATTTGGATTCTCAAAGGATTCTTTGGACGCAGAATCTTCCTTGTCAAAAAATTGATGGCTTTGATTATCTTGATTATGACAAAAGTGTAGAGGAGCTAAGAGAAGAGCTTTTTGACACAGATACAAGCATTATTGAAGCAATTTGTGGGGTGGCAAATTTAGGCATTGTAGGGCTTCGATCAGATGTGCGCTCACCACGGCTCGCTTCACTTATCACTCCAAGATGTGTGATTTTGCTACACAAAAATAATATCGTCTCAAGCATTTATGACGGAATCCAAAAGCTCAAAGACACGCAGGATAAAGCATTGCCGACTAATATGATTTTTGTGGCTGGACCTTCTCGGACTGCAGATATTGAGCTTCAGACCGTTTTTGGCGTGCATGGACCGCAAGCTGTTAGCGTTGTGCTATTTGGATAAATTATGCTAAAGCCTAATGATAAAGCGCCAGATTTTGCACTTCCAAATAATGATGGAGCGGAGATAAGCCTCAAAGATTTTGGACGCAAAACACTTATTGTGTATTTTTATCCCAAAGACAATACGCCGGGCTGCACCTTGGAGGCGAGCGATTTTAGTGCGTTGCTTGATGAATTTATCAAAAAAAATGCTGTCGTGATAGGTATCAGTCCAGATAGCCCAAAATCTCATCAAAACTTTATCCAAAAGCACAATCTCAAGCATATTTTGCTTAGCGATCCTGACAAAAAAGTGGCAAGTTTGTATGGTGCGTTTGGCAAAAAGATGATGTATGGCAAGGAGGTTATGGGGATTATCCGATCAACTTTTGTGATACAAAATGGAATCATTTTGCATGCTTTTTATAATGTTAGAGCCAAAGCCCACGCACAGTTTATACTTGATTTGCTTTAGATTCTCAATGCTACTTTTCATTAAGCCCAGAATGACAAGGTGATAAATGGATTTTGGATTCTAGATTCTAGATTCTAGAATCCAAATCCTCTCTTTTTGCTTCTTTTTGCTTCTTTTTGCTTCTTTTTGCTTCTTTTTGCAGATTGCTTCGTTTAGCTCATTGCGACGCACGAAAAGTGCGACTCACTCGCTAAACTTGCAAAACTACAAAAATAAGCTAAAAATAGAGGATTTCTTTACGCTCCTTTGTGTTTGCATAGATTCTAGATTCTAAATCGTCATTGCGAGGACGGCAGGACGAAGCAAAAGAGAATCTAAACTCATCGTAAATTATCACGCAATCTCACGATTGCTTGCAGTGACACATAATTTTGTCATTTTAACCCAAAGTCCCAAGTATTGTAAAAGGAAAAAATCCAGAATCCAAACTAGAATTGTTTTGGAATCTAAAATCTAGGCTTTAATCTTCCATAAATCACCGAGTTTTTTATCCCAAATTTTAGGAGTAAATTTACCCGTTCCACCCACAGGTGTAAGGGTTAGTTCTCCTGCTATAATTTTTGTGCCTATCGTATATAAATCAACACGCACAAAATCAATGGAATTTGATAGGTATTTTGCAATATTTATCATACCCTCAAGAGTCGCTGGCTTTGGTATCTCATCTGTGCGAACAGGCATATTGTAGCTAAAGACTTGAAAATTCCATTTGTCATCATAAAACCATCGTTTATGGGTATTTGAATAATTAGCATCATCAATTTGTATAAATATATTTTCTCTAAAGCAAAATAATCGATAATTCTCTGGCACTTTCCATTTTCCACCTTTCACTTCACAAAGCATCTCCTCCACAAATACTCTAGGCTCTATATTATCATAATGCCACTCTCTAGTCTTTGTATAATAATTTGTATTTAAATGTTTTTTTAATTTATCCATAGATTCTTGAAATACTTTTTTATTATTTAAAAACTCATCTTTATCTTGCACTAAGACTACTCCTCCACAATCATGATTTGTTTTTAAAACAAAGCTTTGTGGAAGATGTGTAAAATCAATCTCTTCTACATTCTTATAGATTCCATAAATCTTTGGCAAAAACTCACAAGTATTTGTCTCAAAGAGTTTGTCTTGTATATCATCAATAGGCATAAAGAGTAAAGAAAGAGTTGCAGAATCTATGGAATGCAAATTAATAGAATCTAAGGAATTAGAATCTGAAAGATTTGAAACAGAATCTAAATTTTTAGAATCTAAATGATTAGAATAAGAAACAGAATCAAGAGATTGAGAATGCTTAGAATCTAAACTAACAGAATCCAACTTGTGAGTAGCAGAATCTAAACTAAAATCTAAATTTTTAGATTTTAAATGATTAGAAAGATTTGAATAATTTGAATTTAAAGAATCTAAGGAATTAGAATTAAAAGTTGCAGAATCTACTTTATGTAAAGATTCTAAATGATTTGAATAAGAAACAGAATCTGAAAGATTTGAATGCTTAGAATCTAAAGCATTACTTTTGCTCTGCCCCCCCCCCCATAGTATTAATAGATATAGTAGTATTAGACATAGTAGCAGATATGTTTGATGTATGAGATATATTTGCAGTATTTTGAAGCTCTTGCAAACAAGTAGCAATATAGATTCTAGCTTTGAGTTTATCAGCTAATGCACTATATATTGGATTTCTATCATAAAGCATTCTATGCACTATTTTTTCATTAAATGTTTGTGGATTCTTAAAATTAGGAATATAACCAAATATATGCTTATGTCTCATTGTTAAAAATGTTTCATCATCAAGTTTTGCAACTTTTTTTTGTTGATAATTTAAACGCCATGGCAAAATATACTCTGTATAGAATCTATTATGTCGCACTATATTCTTTAATGTATTTGGAATACATCGCTTTATACATTGTTGTAAGTAAAATAGCATAAATGCTCCTTTTAGAATAGAATTAAAGCTCTCAAACTTTAAATCTAAACTTAGACTTTAAACTTAAACTTAAACTTAAATCTAAACTCAAGATTTTTAAACTTAAAATTTGAGATTCTGGATATAGGTGGGTATTGTAGCGTAAATGTGGTTGATAAGAAACTTAAATCATAAAATTTAAATTCTTAGACTTCTGCTTCAAGATTCAAGTATTTTTAAGAATTTTTTAGTTAAAACGCATTTTTAATTTATTATGAAGGAATGCAATGAGTTTAATGATCAATGATGAGTGTATCGCCTGTGATGCTTGCCTTGAGGAGTGTCCAAATGGCGCGATTATGGAGGGAGATCCTATTTATCAAATAGATCCGGATTTTTGCACAGAATGTGTCGGGTATTATGATGAGCCAAGTTGTGTGAGTGTGTGTCCAAAAGATGCCATTGTGCCTGATCCAGACAATGCAGAGACGCTTGAGGAGTTGAAGTATAAATTTGAGCATTTAAGCAAGGGAGAGTAATGTCAAAAATTACTGCTGTAATTGATATTGGCTCAAATTCCGCGAGAATGGCTATTTTTGAGAAAACAAGTCGCTATGGATTCCACTTGATTTATGAGGTAAAATCTAAAGTTCGCATTTCGGAGGGTTGCTATGAAAATGGCGGGTATCTTCAAGAGATTCCGATGCGGCGCGCTATAATGGCGTTGAGGGATTTTAGGCTTATCGCCAAAAAATATGCTGCTAGAAAACTGCTTTGTGTGGCGACTTCAGCCATTCGTGATGCGCCAAACAAAATGGAATTCTTGAGAATGGCGCGCAAACAAAGTGGCATTGACATCAAAGTCATCGACGGAGCGAAAGAAGCGTGGTATGGTGGCATAGCATGCGCAAATCTCTCTCACAACAAAAATGGAATCACCATTGATATTGGCGGAGGAAGCACAGAATGCGCGATCATAAAAGATGGCAGAGTGTATGATCTCATCTCGCTAAAGCTAGGGACTATACGACTCAAAGAGTTATTTTTTGATCATCATAAAGGCTTAGAGGCTGCAAAAGAATTTATCAAAAATGAGTTGAAAAAATTACCTAAACATTTCGTGCATGACAATGTATTTGGGATTGGCGGGACTATTCGTGCGATTGCTAAAATCAATAGCAAACAAACCAAATATCCGATAAAAACGATACATGGCTATGAGATTCTTGTCAAAGAGTGCAAAAACTTTATCCAAATGATTTATAAGACAAAAGAAGAAAGGTTAGAGGAAATCGGCGTGCCTGTGGATAGGCGAGATAATATCAGAAGTGGGGCGTTGATTTTTTGGCTGCTTTTAGAGCATTTTGGCGCCAAAAAAATAACCGCAAGTGGCGTGGGTGTGCGCGAGGGAGTGTTTTTGGCAGATATGTTGCGTGGGCAGAATTTTAGATTTCCAAATGGAATCTACCCTTCACTTATAGCCCTCAAAGATCGATGCAAGGCTCATCAAAAATATCTCAAAAATATCTCAAAGCAATCATTACTACTCTTTGATGTGCTAAAGCCTGCTCATAATCTTGATTACACATGTAGATTCTACTTAAATGTCGTTTCTCAACTTTGTGATATAGGGGTGTTTTTGAATTTTTATGGCAAAAACGATCATGGGGCGTATTTTTTGCTTCATGGCTTGGATTATGGATTCTCGCATACAGATAGGGCTATTGTGTGTTTGCTTGTCGAATATATCAACAAAAGGATTCCCAAAGATGAAACCATAGTCAGTATAAGCGACATTATGCCGCCTATTCAGACATTGCAGTGGCTAAGTTATGTTATTTCGTTGGCGTATGCGCTTGCGGTTACAAATGAGAGTAAAATCCGCTATGTGTATTTTGATAAAACGCTTCAAATCCACACAGACACGCCACTTTATCTCTCCAAAGAACTCACACAGAATCTCACTTCACCTACAAAAATTAATTTGGAGTTTGTGAATTGAGGATTGGGATTGTCCGCTTAAGCTCTCTTGGAGATATTATTGTAAGCGCGACGTTTTTGCCATTTTTGCGCTCATCACTTGGGAGTTGTGAGATTGATTGGATTGTTGATTCATCATTTGAGGGGATTTTGCAAGAGAGCCAAATGCTCGATACGCTTCATAGCTTTCCACTCAAGCAGAATCTTAAATCACATAGATTCTGCTACCTCAAAACCCTTTATTCTCAACTTTCATCTCTAAAGCCCTATGATGTGCTACTTGATATGCAAGGGCTTATCAAATCAGCTTTAATTGGCAAAATAATTCCTAAAAAAGATTTTTTGGGTTTTGGGTTTTTGAGTGCCAAAGAATCATTAAGCGCGCTTGCGTATAATAAAACAATAAAGATTCCATATCAATCTCATATCCTGCAACGCAATGCAAAACTCATAACCTTTGCGCTTGAGCTATGCGGGCAGAATCTACAAAATCCTCAATTCCAAAAAGCCCCAGAATCCAAAGAATTCCTAGATGAAATGCTACATCAAAGGCATAAGGCGTTTGTGGTGCGTGATGAATATAGGCTAGATGCATTACACAAAACAAAGCCAAATGTGCTATTTATCATAGAATCTTCTCTGCCTTCCAAAACCTACTCTGCAAGTAATTTTATAGCCCTTGGCAAAAAAATGCTTCAAGATGATGTGAGGATTTTTATACTTTTTCATAATGATAAAGCCAAAGCACAAAGCATTTATGAGGGGCTTGATGGTGAGGCGGTGATTTTGCCAAAGATGAATTTACTAGAAGTGCGGGGGATAATGCAAGGCATTGATATGGCAATCGGTGGCGATACGGGGATTACGCATTTGGCATGGGCGTTGCAAAGACCTTCAATCACGCTTTATGGCAATACCCCACCACAGAGATTTGCCTTGACATCGCCTATAAATCACTATTTAAGTGGCAATGAGAATCCAAGCTATGATAAAAATGACTTTTCGATTAATCATATCACGCCACAAAGCGTGTATGAGCTATTTTTGGCGATCAAATCCAATCCAAAAGGATATTTTTCGCATTCGCTTGCTTGACTAATTTGCGGAGTTTTTTAATCTTTGCTTCGCCGTCTGTGAAATACCGCTCGTGAGTCTCACAAGCGATGAAATCGATTTTTTCATACAGCTTGTATTCCATGATTTTATCCATAATGTCAAATTCTGCGCCCTCAATATCAAGCTTTAGAAAATAGATTCTGTCAAATTTTGTCAAAATGTGCGTGTTGATGTATTCGACCAAATCAATAACTTGAACTTCATATGATCCATCATCATAAATCGAGTCATTATCGCCACTCTCGCTTATGCGATTGCCTTGAGATGTGCTATCGCTAAGCAAAAATGTAGTCGTGCCATTTTTGTCAGATACTGCGGCTTGGTGGAGGATTATATTTGGGTTGTTTTGGTATTTGGATTCTAAGAAAGAGTGGAGGATTTTATTTGGCTCAAACGCATACACGATACTTCCGCATTCTAAAAGAATATCGCTTATCAATCCAGCATGCACACCACAATCAATACAAACAGGTTTATGAGATTTTACATGAGAATTTGTATCAGAATCTAGAGAATTGAGTGAGCGTGTGTTTGTCGTAGCCCCCCCCCCCAAACACACCTTTTGAAGCTTTATAATAGAGATTATAAAAAATATCGCAATGATGTTTTTGGATATGGGCGTTATGAAGTTTGAGATTAAAGCCACTTAGACCTTTTGGATCGCAGATTGCGTTTTGAATGAGCGGAATACTACTAAGTTGAGCGAGGAATTGTTTGAGGGTTTGGTATTTGCGCCATGGATTGAGGTTAAGCACGCGTTGAGAAAAAAGAATAGTCGTTTTATAATCGCCTTTTTGTCTTTTGATTTTGCGTGTGAGGTATTGGAGAAATGTTTCTTTTTGCATGGGTTTTGTCCTTTTGTGTAAGATTGCGAGATAAATTTGAGATTATAGCATAGTCGGATTGATTTTCTATCCAAGATGCCATTTCTTTTGTAGATTTTGGATTTTGCGTAGATTTTATATAGAATCCACATGAGATTCTGAGATTTTGCATAGATTCTGTATGGAAGTGATTTTGTATGTTAAGGGGTTTTGTCAAAAACTTTCGTTATAATGCCTTGGTGCAAATTTAGAAAATTAGGGGTTAATGTGTCAGGTAAGATTCTGGTTTGGGTTATAGAAGCGTTGGGGAGTGTGTTGGCTATTGTTCCTCATCGAGTCTTTTTGGCGTGTATTGATGCTTTGGCGTGGCTTATGCGCGTTTTGGACAAAAAAAGACGTTATACAGATGCTTTACATAATCTGAATTTTATTTATGGAGATTCTCTAAGTCAAGCGCAAAAACAGCATATTATCAAGCGGTGTTATCGCAATTTTGCATTTGTGATACTTGAGAGCATACGAGTGGCGAAGATCCCTTATGCCACTCATAGCAGACGCTTTGATGTGGTTGATGAGAAATATTTGCTTGATTGTCTTGATAATCAAGGAAGTGCTGTGCTTATTTCCGCGCATTTTGGGTATTGGGAAGCTATGGCGACTTTTTTGCCTCCGCGGTATAGACAATGCCAAATGGCAAGTCTTGGTAGGCTTACAGGCATTGAAAGTGTGGATTCTTTGATTATTTCAAGGCGAGAGCTACAAGGCGTTACATTTATCAATAAATCCGGTGCTTTTCGCCATCTCCTCAAGCTTTATGGGCAAAAAAACGCTTTGGTTGGAATCTTAGTCGATCAAAGCATTTCTGCATCAGAAGGCGAGATTGTAGAATTTATGGACAAAAAAGCAACGCATACAACCATAGCTTCGGTGCTTTCAAGGCGATTTGATGTTGGCATAGTGCCTGTTTTTATCGATATGAATGAGGATTATTCGCGCTTTAAAGTGCAATTTTATCCGCCAATTTTTGCTCCCCATTCATCAGATTCTAAAGCAGACATTAAGTATGCGACACAACTTCAAGCAGATATAACCTCAAAAGTCGTCAAAGAGAATCCTTCAAGCTGGTTTTGGTTTCACAAGCGGTGGAAGGATTTTTATAGAGAGATATATACTTAAAATACAACAAAAAGAGGATTAGAATCTAAAATTATTGCAGATTGAGAATCTTATAAAAATTTTACAGCGTTCAAAAGTTTTTAAGTAAATATCAAATATAATTAAAAATTGTAAAAATGAAAAGGAAGAAGAAATGGAACAAACTCTTTCAATTATTAAGCCTGATGCAGTCAAAAAAAATGTCATTGGAAAAATTATTGAACGTTTTGAATCAAATGGATTAAGGATTGTAGCAATGAAAAAATTGCAGCTTTCAGAATGTGATGCCAAAGCGTTTTATGGAGTGCATAAAGATCGCCCATTTTTTGGCGATTTGGTCGCATTTATGGTGAGCGGTCCTGTTGTGGTTATGGTTTTGGAGGGAGCAAATGCTGTGCTTAAAAATCGCGAATTAATGGGAGCTACAAACCCAAAAGAAGCGGCAGCTGGAACGATCCGCGCTGATTTTGCTGAAAGTATCGATGCAAATGCTGTGCATGGAAGCGATAGCCTTGAAAACGCACAAAAAGAAATAGCTTTTTTCTTTTCTCAAAGAGAAATTTGCTAATTAATGCGCATAGAAGCCCGAAAAATACATTCTTCTCCTAAGCAATTCAGCTTGGAGAAAGATGGCTTGAAGCTAAGTGGAGAAATCAGCGCAAAAAGTGGCAATCTCTTTTATCTTCAAGCGCGTTTGGCAGGTGATTTGAAATTGGTATGCGACAGAAGCGGAGAGGAGTTTTTACAAAAAATTGATGAAGAGTTGGTTTTGTATATTTCAGATGGTATGTGGGATATACAAAGCCAAAACTTTGAAACATTTGATGTTATCGAGTTTTTTGATGGCTTTATTGATTTGGATTATATCTTAGAAAGCGAGATAGAGTCGATTCAATCAGATTATCATATAAAATCTACATAAAGGAGTTTTCATGGCAGTTCCAAAAAGACGCGTAAGCAAAACACGAGCAGCAAAAAGACGAACGCATTACAAAGTCGCTCTTGCTAAACCTATAAAAGACAAAGACGGAAGCTGGAAAATGCCTCATCATATCAATAAATTCAGCGGTTCTTATAAATAATCTCACCTAATATATAAGGATATATATGTTAAAAATAGCAATCGATGTTATGGGCGCAGATAATGGTGTCGCGCCTATTGTTGGTGGTGTTTTGCAAGCACTCAAAACAAAAGAGTTTAAGGCTTTTTTGGTTGGCGATAAGACATTGATTGAACCTTTGGTGAGCAAAGAGTTTTTTCCGCAAATTGAGATTGTGCATTGTGAGGATTTTATCCGTATGCACGAGAGTGCCACGGACGCATTGAAGCGCAAAGAGTCCTCGATTTATGTCGCGACAGATTTAGTGCGTGAAAATAATGCAGACGCGCTTGTATCGCCCGGACATAGTGGCTCTACAATGAGTCTAGCGACTTTGCGATTAGGTAGGATTGAGGGTGTAACGCGACCTGCTATTTGCACGCTTATGCCAACGATCACCCCAAAGCCAAGTATGATTCTTGATGCTGGGGCAAATACTGATTGTAAGCCTGAATATTTGGTTGAATTTGCGATTATGGGTGAAAGCTATGCAAAAAGTGTAATGGGCTATAATGATGTGCGCGTGGGGTTGCTTGCAAATGGTGAGGAGGATTCTAAAGGAAATGAGCTTACCAAAGAAGCATTCAAAATGCTTAAGGCTTATCCATTTTTCAAGGGTAATGTCGAAGGAAGTGATATTTTTAATGGAAGCGTAGATGTTGTTGTTTGTGATGGTTTTAGCGGGAATCTCGTGCTAAAAGCAAGTGAGGGAGTCGCTTCTTCTATTAGCCATATCCTAAAGGGCGAGATCAAATCCTCTATACTAGGAATGTTGGGTGGATTGCTCTTGAAAAAAGCCTTTGCAAACCTCAAAAAGAAAGTGGATTACGCAGAATACGGCGGTGCGCCATTGCTTGGTGTAAATAAAGTCGTCATCATTAGTCATGGCAAATCAAATGCAAGGGCGATTGAAAATGCGCTTTATCAGGCTATCAATGCGATAGAATCTAATGTATGTGATTCAATCGCAAATGCGTTCAAACTGAAAAATCCAAACTAAAATAATTGAGGGACAAAAAGGACAAATATGAATTACGCTTCTTTGCGCTCGATTGCATCATATATTCCGCAAAAATGTATTCCAAATGCGGAGTTTGAAAAAACCCTTGATACAAGCGATGAGTGGATAACTAAGCGCACAGGGATTAAAACCCGCTATTTTGCTTCAGAATCTCAAAAAAGTAGTGATTTGGGAGTAGAAGCTGCAAAACTCGCGCTCCAAAGAGCCAAGCTTAAGCCTAGCGATATTGATATGGTGATTTGCGCGACTTTGAGTCCGGATTTTTTTGCTATGCCATCAAATGCATGCATTATCAGCGCGCAGCTTGGCATTCGTAATAAACCAGCATTTGATATTGTAGCAGCGTGTAGTGGGTTTATTTATTTATTAAGCATTGCAAAAAGCTTCATAGAATCTGGTGCATACCAACATATCCTCATTATAGGTGCTGAAAAAATAAGCAGTGTTTTAGATTTTAGTGATAGAAGCACTTGTGTGCTTTTTGGCGATGGTGCGGGAGCTGCGGTGATCTCTAGCACGACCAAAAAAGCAGAATCTATCATTGATGTCCATATCAGTGCTGATGGTGATTATAAAGATTTGCTAAGGACTTTACGACCGACAGCCTCACGTCCGCCGATATTAGAGATGAGAGGCAACGAAGTTTTTAAGCTTGCTGTAAAAACAATCATTAGCGATGCAGAATCTATTTTGCAAAAAAACAACATCACCGCAGATGATTTAACATATTTTATTCCTCATCAAGCTAATTCTAGAATCCTCTCTGCAGTCGCTAAACATCTCAATCTACCCGATGAAAAAGTCGTGCTTACCGTGCATAAATATGGCAATACCTCAGCAGCAAGCATTCCTATGGCGATTGATGAGGTGTATAATCAAAACAAGCTCAAAAATGGCGACTTAATGCTTTTAGATGCCTTTGGTGGTGGGCTTACTTGGGGATCAGCGCTTCTTTATTTTGGCGGTGAGTAGGGCTGAAGTGAAGTCAAAAGCATTTGCCAAAAATCTCAAGCGCATTATCGCAAGAATCGAAAACGCGCGATTAAGCTATTCCTCACATCAAATCATTAAGCTCATAGCCGTCTCCAAATACCACACTTCAAGCGACATTGAGTGTATGTATGAGGCAGGGCAGAGGGCTTTTGGCGAAAACAAAGTCCAAGATCTCAAATCCAAAACCACAGACCTTGCTACACTGCCTATTGAATGGCATTTTGTTGGCACGCTTCAGAGCAATAAAATCAATACTTTACTCTCTCTTAAACCTTCTTTGGTGCATTCTGTGGATTCTCTTGCGCTTGCACTCGCGCTTGACAAAAAATGCCAAACGCGCGGTATGGTGCAAGATATTTTGTTGCAAGTCAATGCTTCAAAGGAGGATTCTAAGCATGGTTTTGCACTAGAATCTATCAGTGATATATACGCCCAGATTACGCACACTTGCGCAAACCTTCGACTCAAAGGGATTATGACAATCGGCGTAAATGTCGATGACAAAAGGCAAATCGCAAAGTGCTTTGAGCAGACCAAAAAAGCCTTTGACACACTTCAAGGTGCGGAGATTTTGTCAATGGGAATGAGTGGAGATTTTGAATTAGCGATTCAAAACGGAGCAAATATGGTGCGTATAGGCTCTGCACTTTTTGAATAAATACCAGAATCTATATTGCATAGCTCTTTAATATTACATTTAGATGTGCTTAGAATGACAAAGTGGATTCTAGGTTTTGTGTTTTGTCCTTAAGATGATATTTTGTTTAGATTTAAGGGCGTTTTTGCTAGAATCTAAATTTTAGCGCACATTAGACAAGCACGATAAGCTATTAGCAGGCTTTAAGTTTTGCTGGCTTTGGAGTTTGTGGCTTTGAGGTTTTGGGTTATTGTGGGCTTTATCATACAGCTAGGAATGCATATGGATACACTCATTGAGATTTTTAAGCAACATAATGAGATTGAGATTATTGATACACCGCTTGATATTTATTTGGAGATTCCGCATTTGGCGTATCTTGAGGTCAAAAAGCCAAATGGTGGCAAGGCGTTACTTTTCACACGTCCGATAGATTCTAGGAATGGCACATCATTTGACATTCCTGTATTTATGAATATTTTTGGCTCGTTTAAACGTTTGGAGCTTATCGCCACACAAAGCCCAGAATCTATCGCCACACAGATAAAAAATCTCCTTAATCTCGCACCACCAAAAGGCTTGCTATCGATTTTTGCGACCTTGAAAAAATACGCCTCTTTGCGCTTTACACTTCCTCAAATAGTCAAAAATGCTCCTTGTCAAAGCGTGCGCTATATCGGCGATGAGGTGGATTTGTATAGATTTCCTATCCTTACGACTTGGAAGCGTGATGCAGCACCATTTATCACAATGGGGCAGGTTTATACGCAAGATTTAGAAGGCAAGAAAAAAAACTTAGGGCTCTATCGTCTGCAAGTGCATAGCAAAAATGAGCTTGGGTTGCATTGGCAGATACATAAAGATTCTGCGCATTTCTTTCATGAATACAAAAAACACAACAAAAAAATGCCAGTAAGCATAGGGCTAGGCGGTGATGCGCTTTATACTTGGTGCGGGCAGGCACCGCTGCCAAATGGAATCTATGAGCTGATGCTTTATGGGGTTATCAAAAAATCACGTCCAAAAGTCGTCAAATGCATAAATAATGAGCTTAGTGTGCCGGCGGATTGTGATATTGTGATTGAGGGGTTTGTCGATACAAGTGTGCTAAAAGATGAAGGACCATTTGGCGATCATACCGGGTTTTATACACCAATTGAGCCATATCCAGTGCTTCAAGTTACAGCGATTACACAAAAGCAAAACCCAATTTACCCAGCAAGCGTCGTTGGAAAGCCACCATTAGAGGATAAATATATGGGGTATTTGACTGAGCGCGTGTTTTTACCATTGCTCCAAACCACAGCTCATGGATTGCTTGATTATCATATGCCAGAAAATGGGGTGTTTCATAATCTTATCTTTGCCAAAATCGCCCCACAATACCCAGGACATGCCAAGCAGATTATGCATGCATTTTGGGGTGTAGGGCAGATGAGTTTTGTCAAGCACGCGCTATTTTTGGGCGAAGATGCGCCAAGCCTTGAAAACTATCAAGAAGTGCTGACTTATGTTTTGAATCGCTTTAGCACAAAGCGGATTCTCATTAGCGAAGGGGTGTGTGATGCGCTCGATCATTCAAGCCCAAATTATGCGTATGGCGGGAAATTAGGACTTGATGTGAGTGAGGAGCTCCATGAGGCGCAGACTTTTGTGCTATGTAGTGATGATGAGCTGTGTGAAAATCTCAAATCAAAAATGCCACAAGTGCAGATCGTGCGTCAGTATGGTATAGATGCAGAAATTCCTATCGCGATTATTGGGATTGCTAAGCAGGGCAGAGTTTTGGATCATGTAGAGAGGCTTCAGGATATGGCGCAGAATCTAAAAATTGCTATTTTTGTCGATGCGCACAAAAATGATCTTAATAACCCATATATGCTTGTATGGAGGATTGTAAATAATATCGATGCCAAAAGGGATATAAAGATTTTAGATTCTCAAGTGTTTGTTGATGCGACAGACAAAAACAAAGATGATGGGTATTTGCGCCAGTGGCCCTTAGAGACGGATTGCGATATGGAGGTGATAGAAAATCTCATCAAGAAAGGGTTTGAAATCCATGAAGGAATGCTTAAAGCCTTTCATATTTGCAATTCACCACACACTTAGGGGCTGATTACTTTATGTATCGCGTCATCTCAAGTGTTGAGGGGAGCTTTGAGTCAAAAGGATCAAAATTTTTTAGCACACTTTGCCCTTATGCAGAGTTTGATTCTGTGCTTGCTTCATTGAAGGCTCATCACCCAAAGGCTGTGCATTTTGTGTATGCGTATCGGTATAGTAACGAATTTGATCAAATTTGTGAATGTAGCAGTGATGATGGCGAGCCAAAAGGAAGCTCTGGAGTGCCGAGTTTGAATGTTTTGCGGGGCGAGGAGATTGTAGATTCTGGGGTGATTATAGTTCGGTATTTTGGTGGCACGCTTTTGGGTGTGGGCGGGCTTGTGAGGGCTTATACAAAAGCAGTGCAGAGTGCTATCACAAACGCCAAAAATACCCAACTCATCGTGCCATATAGCAAGCAAGATACTTTGCATATCCGATGTGCGTATAGTCAATTTGAGAGACTGAAATTTTTGCTTGAAGCCCATCATCTCACAATCACACATCAAGAGTTTTTATCCGATGTGATTTGGCTTTCTATTCAAGGGATAGGCGAGGATATGGGGGCATTTCAAAATGAATGTAAAAAGAGAAATATTATATTGGATTCTAGAATCTAATTTGCATAGAATCTAAATCCTACTCATCATTGAGCGCAAAGTCGATAAAATTTATTATCGAGTATTTATGATGAGGCGGTGTTTGGGGCTCTTGAGCCTTTATGGTGATAAAAATGATTTTTTTGATTATGCTGTGTGTGGATTGGATTTGTGAGAGTTTTTGGGCTATTGTGTGCTGTGTGGGAAATGGCGTGGCGCAATACACGCAATCATCAACTAAAAAATCGCAATATTCATCATAATAAATCGATGTCGCACTTCGGGCAAGCTCGCAATAAATGAGATTCTCAAAAATGGCTTGAAAATTTGGCTGTGCGGAGATGAAATAAGGTAGAGCAAAATTATAAAAATAAAGTTTTTGGGGCTGATTTGCTGATATATGCGGGACTTTGGCGATGATACCTTCTTCATCAAGGGTTTGGATAAAATGATAGATTCTGTCTTTTGAGATTTTGGTGTGTTGTTTGAGTATGGTGTAAAAATTGTAAATGCTGAATTTTTGCGCTTGATATGAAAGCAAGGAGCAAAAAATATTAAGATCTTGGGAGAATCTAAGTTTTACAATCTCTTGATTGCGCTCAAGCTTTTTAAACTCCGGTAAAAATGGTATTTCAGGGATATTACCCTCTTTGAGGAAGTTTGAAAAAATAGATTCTAGTGAAAGGGATTTTTTGGTGAAAGAGACATATTCTTGAAATGTCAGCGGGAGGATTTTTTGGATTGTGAAAGTTGAGAGGATAGATTCTGGTAAATGCGCTATTTGTGGCGTAATTAAGATGATGTTTGATGTATTTGGTAGAGGGATATTTGGGGAGAAATTATCAATAATGAGAAAATCAAATCGCTTTTCTAAAAAGAGCTTTAAGAGCGTGCTTTGTGCTTCAGCAATGCGGAATCTTATATCAGAGCCATCGATATAAAGCACTTTTTTGGCAGAATTCGCAAGCTCTAAGGCTATGGAGGTTTTGCCACTTCTTGGCGGTCCATACAAGAGGAGTTTTTTGTTTTTGGGCATAGAGGATCGCGGAAATATAGAGAAATTTTTGGTTTTTTCATAAAAAGTGTGCGTGAAGTCGATCATTGATGTTCTTTGTTTTGATTTGAGTAAATCGTAGCGAAAAATATGCAATGCATTGATGAATTGCGATGATGATTTACTTCCTTATTAAAAGGAAATTAAATTATATGATAAGTCCTAAAAAATGGGAAAAGGTATTGACTAATTTTTGATTTTCTTTTATAATTTGCGTTCCGATTTTGGTAGCGTTGTCTTGTGGGCGCGTCTCAATACTATATAGATGTGCCCACTAGTATTTAGTTATGGCTAGCTTTATTGTAGAGAGACACTATGATTTGGCAGCCAAAAAGGCAATGAGTTCTTTAATATATGGAAGGAAGAGTTATGGAAAAAATTAGATTAAAGCTTAAAGCTTATGATCACAGGGTGCTTGATAGGTCTGTGGCTTCGATAGTTGAGGCAGTAAAACGAACAGGTTCAGAGATTTGCGGACCTATTCCGCTACCAACAAAAAGTAGAAAATACACGGTTTTGCGCTCTCCCCATGTCAATAAAGATTCGCGCGAGCAGTTTGAGATCCGCGTGCATTCTCGGATTATTGATATTATTTCTGCGACACCTGATACGGTTGAGGGATTGATGAAGCTTGATTTGGCTCCAGAGGTAGATGTTGAAGTAACTTCAATGGGAAACAAATAGCAACAAAATAATTTATTTCAAGGATAAAAAGTATGGAATTTTTAGTAGAAAAAGTCGGGATGAGTCGGACAATCGGAAATCCTAGTATTCCAGTTACGCTTTTAAGGGTTTTGAATGCCAAAGTGTGTGAAATCAAATCATGCGGGCAAGCCATCGTTGCTTACCCAAAAGGCAAAGTAACAAATAAAAGTATAGTTGGACAACAAAAAAAATACAATCTCAGCAAAGAGTTTAACCGATTTGCTACGATTTCTGTGAGCAATACAGAAGTTGGTGATTTGGATATGTCTAGTTTGGATAGTGCAAAGCGACTTAAAGCGACTTTTAAGACAAAAGGGCGTGGGTTTAGCGGAGCTATGAAACGATGGAATTTTCAAGGTGGTCCTGCAGCGCATGGAAGTAGATTCCACAGGAGATTGGGTTCTATTGGGAATCGTGAGTGGCCAGGACGCGTGCAGCCGGGTAAAAAAATGGCAGGGCATTATGGAAATGAGCAAGTAACAACGCAAGCAGATGTTGTATCTTTTGATAAAGATAGCAATGTATTGGTTGTCAAAGGTTCTGTCGCTGGATACAATGGGGCATACGGCAAAATAAAAATTGTAAAATAAATCCAAAGGGAATCTAAATGAGTAGTGCAATAGTATTAGATAATCAATTTAAAAAAGCAAGTGAAATTGCTTTGCCTAAAAATTATACAGAGATCAAAGAGCATAATCTTTATCTCTATATAAAATCTTATTTGACTTCTTTAAGAGCAAATAACGCAAAAGCAAAAAAAAGAGGTGAAGTAAGTGGCGGAGGCAAAAAGCCATGGTCGCAAAAAGGCGGAGGTCGAGCGAGGGCTGGAAGTATCACTTCTCCTGTATTTGTAGGAGGTGGTGTCTCTCATGGACCAAGCAATAACAGAAACTATGATCTCAAAATCAATAAAAAGCAAAAACGACTTGCCCTTGAATATGCAATCAAACAAAAAGCAGAAAATGGCAAGTTGTATGTGGTTGATTCATTAGCGATTGCGAGTGGCAAAACAAAAGACGCGTTTAATGTGTTTAAAAGCCTTAATGAACGAAGCGTGCTTTTTGTCGCTCAAACCATACAAGACGAAAAGACTTTTTTGGCATATCGCAATATTCAACAATGTTATTTTATTGATTCTAGCGAGATGAATGCGTATTTGGTGGCTGCCTTTCATGCTGTTGTGATTGAAAAAGCCGTTTTTGAGCAGTTTTTAGAATCTGGACATAAGGAGAAATAAATGGCTGATATAACTGATATTAAATCAATTCTTTACACAGAAAAATCCTTATCTCTTCAAGAAAGCGGAGTTCTTGTCGTGCAAACTTCTACAAAAGTAACGAAGAATCAGCTTAAGCAAGTGTTTATTGATTATTTTGGAGTAATACCTCTTCGGATTAATTCTTTGAGACAAGAAGGCAAAGTGAAACGTTTTAAGGGAAGAGTCGGACAACGAAATTCGTATAAGAAATTTTATGTCAAGATTCCAGAAGGCGCGAAGATTGATTCGCTAACTGCGTAAAGGAGAGTTTGATATGGCAATAAAAACATATAAACCATATACCCCAAGTCGAAGGTTTATGAGCAATTTAAGTTCAGATGATATTACGGCAAAAGCAAGTGTAAGAAAACTTCTTGTGAAATTGCCTGTCAAAGCTGGACGCAATAATAATGGCAGAATCACAAGTCGCCATAAAGAAGGAGGCGCAAAAAAGCTCTATCGTATTATTGATTTCAAACGCAATAAATACAATACAGAAGGAAAAGTAAGCGCGATCGAATACGATCCATTTAGAAATTGTCGGATTGCGCTTATCACATACAAAGATGGCGATAAACGTTATATTTTGCGACCAAGTGGATTAAATGTTGGTGATGTTGTGATTGCGGCAGAAGCGGGACTAGACATCAAAACTGGATATGCGATGAAATTAAAAAACATACCAATAGGAACAATTGTCCATAATATCGAAATGCACCCCGGAGCTGGTGGTCAGCTTGCTCGAAGTGCAGGTGCGAGTGCTCAGATTATGGGACGCGAAGGTAAGTATATTATTTTGCGTATGCCAAGTGGTGAAATGCGCTATATTTTAGATGAATGTATGGCGACAATCGGAGTTATTGGTAATGAGGATTTTATCAATATTTCGATAGGAAAAGCTGGACGCAATCGACATTTGGGTGTGCGCCCACAAACTCGAGGAAGCGCGATGAACCCTGTTGATCACCCACATGGTGGTGGTGAAGGTAAAACAGGATCAAGCGGACATCCTGTATCTCCTTGGGGATTACCAGCTAAAGGCTACAAAACAAGACGCAAAAAAGCAAGTGATAGACTCATCATTTCAAGAAAGAAAAAATAAGGAAAATAAATGGCAAGATCAATTAAAAAAGGTCCTTTTATTGACGACCATTTGGCTAAAAAAGTGGCTAAATCTAAGCAGGTAAAAGACAATAAACCAATCAAAACTTGGTCAAGACGAAGCACGATTTTACCAGATATGATTGGTATGACTTTTAATGTTCATAATGGCAGAGTGTTTGTTCCAGTGTATGTAACAGAAAATCATGTAGGGTATAAACTTGGTGAATTTGCCCCGACACGAACATTTAAAGGACACAAAGGCAGTGTTCAAAAGAAAATAGGCAAATAGGGGTTTTCAATGAGTAAAGCATTATTAAGATTTATCAGACTATCACCGACAAAAGCTCGTTTGGTCGCAAGAGAGATTCAAGGTATGAATGCTGAAATAGCTTTGGCAAGTTTGGAATTTACGCCAAATAAAGCAGCACGAGTGATCGCAAAGGTTGTTGCTTCGGCTATTGCAAATGGAGGATATGAGGCAAACAATGTTGTGATTCATTCTTGTAGAGTAGATGCAGGTCCTGTTTTGAGACGATTTATGCCAAGGGCGCGAGGTAGGGCTACACCTATTCGTAAGCCAACATCTCATGTGTTTGTAGAGGTAATGACACAAAGTGAAATTGATGCAAAAAAAGCCTCATCAAAAAGCAAAACCAAAGCTTTGACTCAAAATAAAGCAGAATCTAGTGCAAATGAGACAAGCAAAAAAGCCAATAAGAGCACTAAAGCTCAAAGCACGCAAACTCCTGCAAAAAAACCACAAACAAAAGTGGCAAAAAGTAGTGCAAGCACAACAAAACAAAAAGCGAAAAAAACTGAAGGTGAGGATAAATAGCTATGGGACAAAAAGTTAATCCAATAGGACTCCGATTAGGCATTAATAGAAACTGGACTTCGCGATGGTTTCCAAATACAAAAACTGCACCAACAAATATCATTGAAGATCACAAAATACGCAAATTCCTTAAAAAAGAGCTGTATTATGCTGGGATTAGTGAAATTATTATCGAAAGAGCAGCAGCAAAAGTGAGAGTTACTGTTGTTGCCGCTCGTCCGGGACTCATTATCGGTAAAAAAGGCGCAGACATTGAAAATAAAAGAGAAGCTCTGAAATCTTTGATTAAAAGAGATGTGTCAATCAATATCAAAGAAGTGAAGCGACCGCAAGCTAACGCGCAATTAGCAGCCGAAAATGTGGCGACACAGCTTGAAAAGCGCGTAGCATTTCGTAGAGCGATGAAAAAAGTGATGCAAGCAGCTATGAAGTCTGGAGCAAAGGGTATTAAAGTCAAAGTTTCTGGTCGTTTGGCTGGAGCTGAAATGGCAAGAACTGAATGGTATATGGAAGGCAGAGTTCCTTTGCATACTTTGCGCGCAAAAATTGATTATGGTTTTGCAGAAGCGATCACAACCTATGGGATTATTGGCGTAAAGGTGTGGATCTTTAAGGGTGAAATCCTCCAAAAAGGCATACAGCCTGAAAGAAAAGATGAATCAAATGATTCAAAAGATTCTCGCCCAAAATCTAGAAGAGGGAGATAGTAATTATGTTAATGCCTAAAAAAACAAAATATAGAAAGCAAATGAAGGGTCGAAATCGTGGTAAGGCATTTCGAGGCTCAACTTTAGCGTATGGCAATATCGGAATCAAAGCACTTGAGCTTGGTAGAATAGATTCTCGACAAATCGAAGCGGCAAGAATTGCTTTGACGCGTCATATTAAGAGAGTCGGTAAGGTGTGGATACGCGTCTTTCCTGATAAGCCATTGACAGCAAAACCACTTGAAGTGAGAATGGGTAAAGGAAAGGGTGCTGTGGAAAAATGGGTAATGAATATCAAGCCCGGAAGAGTGATTTATGAGATAACAGGTGTAGATGAAGCCCTAGCTAGAGAGGCGTTGGCTTTAGCCCAAAGTAAATTGCCTTTTAGAACAAAAATTATAACGAGCGAGAGTGAAAATGAAATTTATTGATTTGAAAGATAAAGATTTGAGTGAACTCAAAAAGATGTTGAGCGAGAAAAAGTCGGAGCTTTTTGAATTGCGTTTAAAGCTTAAAACTATGCAATTAACAAATCCAAGTCAAATTGCAATGCTAAGAAAAGATATTGCGCGAATCAATACAGCAATATCTGCCAAAAAGGATTGAGAGTATGAGTCAAGTTCAAACACATAACAGAATTATACAAGGCAAAGTTGTTTCAAAGGCGGGAGATAAAAGTGTTGTTATTTTAGTTGAGCGCAAGGTGGTTCATCCAAAATATCGTAAAATCGTTAAGCGATTTAAAAAATACACAATACATGACGAACAAAATCAAGTCAAGATCGGTGATGTAATCACAGCTATCGAGTGCAAACCTATCTCTAAAAACAAATCTTTTAATCTCAAAGAAATCGTAGCGGTAGGAGTGTGATATGATACAGAGTTTTACAAGATTAAATGTCGCTGACAATAGCGGTGCAAAAGAAATTATGTGTATCAAAGTATTAGGCGGTAGCCATAAAAGATATGCAACGGTAGGTGATGTGATTGTCGCATCTGTAAAAAAAGCCATTCCAAATGGTAAGGTCAAAAAAGCGCAAGTTGTCAAAGCTGTTATCGTCCGAACGACAAAAGAAGTTCATCGTGCAAATGGCTCTTTGATCCGCTTTGATGATAATGCGGCTGTGATTTTGGATTCCAAAAAAGAGCCAATTGGCACGCGGATTTTTGGTCCTGTAAGTAGAGAAGTGCGATATGCAAACTTTATGAAAATAGTATCGTTAGCTCCGGAGGTATTGTAGTGGTAAAGTATAAAATTAAAAAAGGCGATATGGTCAAAGTTATCGCTGGTGATGATAAAGGAAAGGTTGGAAAGGTGCTATCAGTGTTTCCTAAAAAAGCCCAAGTGATTGTGGAAGGTTGCAAGGTTGCAAAAAAAGCAATTAAACCCACTGATGAAAATAAAAAAGGTGGATTTATTAATAAAGAAAAACCTATCCATATTTCAAATATTAAGAAAGAGGGAGAGTAGTTTATGTTTGCACTGAAAGCTAAATACAAAAATGAAATTAAAGAGCAGTTGAAAAAAGAGCTTAATATTACTAATCCTATGCTTTTGCCAAAACTTGAAAAAATCGTCGTAAGTGTTGGGGCTGGTGATTATGCAAAAGATTCTAAAATCATGCAAAATATTGCTGATACGATTTCTTTGATCGCTGGGCAAAAAGCTATTATCACAAAAGCCAAAAAATCTGTGGCAGGCTTTAAGATGAGAGAAGGAATGCCTATGGGTGTTAAAGTAACGCTTCGAGGCAATCAAATGTATAACTTTCTTGAAAAGCTTATTGTGATTTCGCTTCCAAGAGTGAAAGACTTTAGGGGTGTATCTCGAAATGGTTTTGATGGGAGAGGAAATTATAGTTTTGGGCTTAATGAGCAACTAATGTTTCCAGAGGTTGTTTATGATGATATTATGGTAACTCATGGTATGAATATCACGATTGTTACATCAGCCAAAGAGGATAAGCAAGCATATAAGCTTCTGGAATTATTTGGCATACCATTTTCAAAAGGACGATAATTATGGCTAAAAAATCAATGATTGCTAAGACAAATAGAAAAGCAAAATTTAGTGCTAGAGCTTATACGAGATGTAGAGTGTGCGGGAGACCACATTCTGTATATCGTGATTTTGGTTTGTGTAGAGTGTGCCTTAGGAAGATGGGCAATGAAGGATTAATTCCGGGTTTAAGAAAAGCAAGTTGGTAAGGATTAAAGTATGGTAAATGATATTATTGCAGATTCTTTGACAAGACTTCGAAATGCTTCAATGAGAAGACTTGAATCAACAACATTGTATTATGCAAAGATTGTTGTCTCTATTTTGGAAGTGTTTAAATCAAAAGGTTTTATTAAAGAATATAGTGTAAAAGATGAAAATGGCAAACAATCTATTTTGGTGCAATTAGCATATGATGAACGCGGAAAATCGGTTATCAATGAAATCAAAAGAATCAGTAAGCCGGGTCGCCGTGTGTATAAAGGTCGTTCAGAGCTCAAGCGATTTAAAAATGGCTATGGGATTATTGTTGTAAGCACAAGTAGGGGCGTGATCGCCAACGAAGAAGCGTATAAAGCCAATGTTGGTGGCGAAGCTTTGTGCAGTATTTGGTAGGAGAATGATATGTCAAGAATTGGAAAAAAACCTATTAGCATTCCAGATTCTATTCAAGTGAATCTCGAAGGAAGCAAAATTGTGTT
Source organism: Helicobacter fennelliae (assembly GCF_900451005.1). Lineage (NCBI taxonomy): Bacteria > Pseudomonadati > Campylobacterota > Epsilonproteobacteria > Campylobacterales > Helicobacteraceae > Helicobacter > Helicobacter fennelliae. The sequence goes on along the minus strand of NZ_UGIB01000001.1, from coordinate 19,692 downwards.
TAAGGGTTCTAAGGCTACAAAAGAGTTAGAAACTTATAATCGTGTCAAGATTGAGATCAAGGATAAGGAATTAATCTTTACCTCCATAGATTCTGAACCTCAATCAAGAGCGTTTTGGGGGACTTATAGAGCTTTGGCTTATAATATTGTTGTCGGTTTGACTTCAGGCTTTAGCAAGACATTGGAGATTAATGGTGTCGGGTATAAAGCAAATGTTGCAGGAAATGTATTAGAGCTTGCCTTGGGCTTTTCTCACCCTATAAAATACACAATACCAAAAGATGTCGAGATGAGTGTTGATAAAAATCAAATCATCATCAAAGGTAATGACAAGCAGCAAATCGGTCAAATCGCAGCGGAGATTCGAGAATTTAGACCGCCAGAACCATACAAAGGTAAGGGGATAAAATATCTTGATGAAATCATCATACGCAAAGCTGGAAAAACAGCTAAGAAGTAATAGGGGTTAAATATGACGACAAAAGTTTTGGAATTAAAAAAGAAATTAAGACTCAAAAGAAAAATGCGCATCAAAAGCAGAATCAGCGGAAATGCGCAATGTCCTCGAATAAGTATTTTTCGCTCTAATAAGTATTTTTACGCTCAAGCTATTGATGACACGACACATACAACGATCGCTTGTGTAGATGGCAAAAAACTCAAACTTGGCAACAACAAAGAGAATGCAAAAGAGATTGCAAAAATATTTGCAAAAGCATTGAATGAAAAAGGTATCTCTCAAGCTATATTTGACAGAAATGGATATTTATATCATGGAGTTGTAGCGACATTTGCTGATTCGCTAAGAGAAAATGGAATAAAACTATAAGGGGAAAATATGGAAATCAACAGAGAAGAATTTAGTGAAGTGGTTGTCAATATCGGAAGAGTAACAAAAGTTGTAAAAGGTGGTCGTAGATTCCGATTTAATGCACTTGTTGTAGTTGGCAATCATAATGGAATGGTAGGTTTTGGTTTGGGAAAGGCAAAAGAAGTTCCAGATGCGATCAAAAAAGCCATTGATGATGCGTTTAAAAATGTAATCAAAGTCAATATCAAAGGCACAACCATAGCACATGATATTGAGCATAAATATAATGCAAGTCGGATTCTGCTTAAGCCCGCAAGTGAGGGGACAGGCGTTATCGCAGGTGGTTCAGCTCGCCCTGTAATCGAGCTTGCTGGAATCAAAGATATTTTGACAAAATCTTTGGGTTCAAGCAATCCTTATAATGTCGTTAGAGCAACTTTTGATGCTTTGGCGCGGATTAAAGCATAATAAGCTATTAAAGGAGATACAATGGCATCGTTGCATAAGATTAAGCCAGCACTTGGAAGTGTAAAATACACCAAAAGGGTAGGAAGAGGACAAGGTAGTGGTATGGGCAAAACCTCTACACGAGGCGGAAAAGGGCAAACAGCAAGAACAGGATATAAAGCAAAAAGAGGTTTTGAAGGCGGACAGCAACCACTTCAAAGAAGACTTCCAAAAGTTGGCTTCACCACTCATACCCAAAAACCTTATGTGATTAACCTAAACAAAATCAAAAAAATCGCAGATTTGGAAGAGATTACTATCGCATCTATTCAGAGCGTTCATAAATTGCCCGGTTATGTTGTGAGAGAATCTCAAAGACAAAACACAAAAGAACCAAAGGCGCTTGTCAAGATTATTGGCACAAATGCTTCAAATCTTGCTTCAAAAATCAAAGATCAATATGTGATCGTTAGCGGTCAAAAGTAGAAATAGGCTATGAGTAAAGCAATTATCAATAAGATTCTCATCACTTTAGGATTTTTATTTCTCTATCGCGTTTTAGCATATATTCCGATTCCGGGTGTTGATTTGGTTGCTATCAAGTTGTTTTTTAGTGAAAATAGTAATAATGCCTTAGGCTTATTTAATATGTTTAGTGGAAATGCGGTTGAGCGATTGAGTATTATCTCGCTTGGTATTATGCCCTATATTACAGCTTCTATTGTTATGGAGCTTTTGGCGGCTACTTTTCCTACATTAGGCAAGATGAAAAAAGAGCGCGATGGTATGCAAAAATATATGCAAATCATTCGTTATGTAACGATTTTTATTACTATTGTGCAGGCTATAAGCGTATCTTTTGGCTTAAGAAGTATCGGAAATGGCATAAATGGTGCGATTTTAATTGATATGAAAGAGTTTTTAGTCATTTCTGTTTTTGCTATGCTGACAGGGACTATGTTGCTAATGTGGATTGGAGAGCAAATCACCCAACGGGGAGTTGGAAATGGTATTAGCCTTATCATTTTTGGTGGTATTGTCTCTGGGATTCCAGCAGCTATTAGCTCTACATTTAAGCTTGTCAATACAGGTGATATTAATATACTTGCTCTTATTGTAATTGCGTGCGTGATTGTAGCTGCAATTTGTTTTATTGTCTTTATTGAGCTTGCTGAGCGACGCATACCGATTTCGTATGCAAGAAAAGTAATCATGCAGAATCAAAACAAAAGAATAATGAACTACATTCCGATAAAGTTAAATCTTAGTGGGGTTATTCCACCAATTTTTGCTTCGGCTCTTTTGGTGTTTCCATCTACGCTTTTGCAAGCTTCAAGCAATAAATATCTCCAAACCATAGCTGATATTTTGAGCCCAAACCACTTTTTTCATCATATTTTGATGTTTTTGCTTGTTGTGTTTTTTGCATATTTTTACTCCTCGATAGTGTTTAATGCAAAAGATATTGCAGATAATCTCAAGCGTCAAGGTGGCTACATTCCGGGTATGCGACCAGGAGAAGGAACTTCATCATTTTTAAATTCTGTTGCAAATAATCTGACACTTTGGGGTTCGCTTTATTTGGCGGTTGTTTCGACATTGCCTTGGCTTTTGGTGAAATTTTTGGGTGTTCCTTTTTATTTTGGTGGGACAGCAGTGCTTATTGTCGTGCAGGTTGCTATTGATACAATGCGAAAAATAGAAGCTCAAGTATATATGAATAAATATAAAACTTTGAGTGCCGTAGGATTTTAAGTGGGTATTTATATCCGCAATAAAAAAGAAATCGACTTTGTGCGTCAATCATCGCAGATTGTCGCACAAACTCTCGAGGTTGTTAGAAATCATGCTAAAGTCGGTGTAAGTCTCTTGGAGCTTGATAGAATCGCAGAGGATTTTATCTTATCTCAAAATGCCAAGCCTGCGTTTAAGGGCTTATATGACTTTCCTAATGCAACTTGCTTGTCATTAAATGCTGTGATTATCCATGGTATTCCTACTGATTATCGGCTTCAAGAAGGTGATATTTTGGGCGTGGATTTGGGCGTTGAGCAAAATGGCTGGTATGGAGATGGAGCTATCACAATAGGCATTGGCAAAATCAGCAGTGATGATGAGAATCTTATCGCTTGTGCTAAAGACACACTTTATGAGGCGATAGGCGCGATCAGGGTCGGTATGCATTTCAAGGAGTTAAGTTTGTTTTTGGAGCAAACAATCACAAACAAAGGCTTTATTCCATTAGAGGGGTTTTGCGGGCATGGGATTGGCAGAAAGCCTCATGAAGAACCAGAAATTCCAAATTATCTTGGCAATCTCAAGCCAAACCAAGGACCAAAAATCAGAGAGGGAATGGTATTTTGCATAGAGCCTATGGTGTGCCAAAAAAATGGAGAGCCACTTATTTTGGAGGATAATTGGTCAGTAGTCGCCAAAGATCAGATGAATGGTAGTCATTATGAGCATACGATCGCCATTATAGGTGGGCGTGCAACAATACTGACTCAAATTTAAAAAAAGGAGAATAATGGCAAAAGATGATGTAATCGAAGTAGATGGCAAGGTGATTGAAGCGTTGCCAAATGCGACTTTTCGGGTGGAATTAGATAATGGGCATATAGTTTTATGCCATATTGCAGGAAAAATGAGAATGCATTATATTAAGATTCTGCCCGGAGATGTGGTGAAGCTAGAGCTAACACCATATAGCTTAGACAAAGGGCGCATTACATATCGTTATAAATAAACGAAAATAAGCGTGTTTTAAACTAAACTGAGCTATAATCCGAATTTTCAATTTAATAAATTACAGCGGTTTTGTTGAATACATTGTAATTTTAGGAGGTAACCATGAAAGTGAGACCATCGGTCAAAAAAATGTGTGATAAATGCAAAATTATCAAACGTAAGGGTGTTATTAGAGTGATTTGCTCAACCCCAAAACATAAACAAAGACAAGGATAAAATATGGCTAGAATTGCTGGTGTAGATTTGCCAAAGAAAAAAAGAATAGAGTATGCACTGACCTATATTTATGGTATTGGATTAAAAAGTGCAAGAGATATTTTAAATGCTGTTCATATTTCTTTTGATAAGCGAGTTAATGATCTCAGCGAAGACGAAGTTTCGACGATTTCAAAAAAAATTCAAGAATCGTATGTTGTTGAAGGTGATTTAAGAAAAAAAACTCAAATGGATATTAAAGCATTAATGGATTTAGGTAGCTATCGTGGCTTGCGTCATAGAAAAGGATTGCCCGTTCGAGGACAGACAACAAAAAACAATGCTCGGACACGAAAAGGCAAGAGAAAAACAGTTGGCGCAAAAGCGTAAGGAGAGACAATGGCTAAAAATATTGCAAAAAAAAGAGTTGTAAAGAAAAATATAGCAAGAGGCATTGTGTGTATATCTGCTACTTTCAATAACACAAATGTAACAATTACTGATGAAATGGGTAATGTGATTTGTTGGGCTACTGCCGGAGGATTGGGCTTCAAAGGAAGCAAAAAATCAACTCCTTATGCCGCACAGCAAGCCGTAGAGAGTGCTCTAGCAAAAGCTAAAGAACACGGAATCAAAGAAGTGGGGATAAAAGTTCAAGGTCCAGGAAGTGGTCGAGAAACTGCTGTTAAGAGTGTTGGTGCGACTGAAGGTATTAAAGTTCTATGGTTAAAAGATGTAACTCCATTGCCACACAATGGTTGCAGACCACCTAAAAGAAGAAGAGTGTAAGGAGAAAATATGGCAAGATATAGAGGACCTGTAGAAAAACTCGAAAGACGTTTTGGGGTTTCATTAGCCCTCAAAGGCGAAAGACGTTTAGCTGGAAAAAGCTCTCTTGATAAACGTCCTTATGGACCTGGACAGCATGGACAAAAAAGAGGAAAAATTTCAGAATATGGTATGCAGCTACGAGAAAAACAAAAAGCAAAAGTTATGTATGGTGTTTCTGAAAAGCAATTCCGATCTATTTTTGTGGAAGCCAATCGATTGGACGGCAATACAGGTGAGAATCTCATACGACTTATTGAGCAACGATTAGATAATGTTGTGTATCGTATGGGGTTTGCGACTACGCGTCGATTTGCTCGTCAGCTTGTTACGCATGGGCATATTTTGGTTGATGGTAAGAGATTGGATATTCCTTCATATTTTGTCAAAGAAGGGCAAAAGATTGAAGTTATCGAAAAATCCAAAAATAACACACAAATTGTGCGTGCAATGGATTTGACATCTCAAAGCGGTTTGGTTCCTTGGGTTGATGTTGATAAAGATAAAAAATTTGGTATTTTTACGCGGTATCCACAAAGGGAAGAGGTTGTGATTCCGATTGAAGAAAGGCTCATTGTTGAGTTGTATTCTAAATAATAAAAAGAGGTAGTAAGCTATGGATATTTTTAAAACAATTCCCCATATTCCAACAGATATTCAGGTTGTAGAAAAGGGTAAGGATCGTATTCAAGTGAGTGTATGGCCTTTTGAGCCGGGATATGCTATTACTTTTGCACATCCATTGCGAAGACTTATGCTCTCTTGCACTCCTGGATATGCTCCAGTTACATTACAAATCAATGGAGTATCGCATGAATTTGATTCTATACGTGGCATTATCGAAGATGTGGCGACATTTATCGTCAATCTCAAAAATATACGTTTTTCAAATAAAGGCGAAGAACTTCAAAACACCATAAATCTTCATTATGAATTTAAAGGTCCTATGGTGCTTCGTGGAGCAAATCTCGTTACAGATGAGATAGATGTTGTCAATAAAGATGCTTATCTTGCCACGATTAATGATGATGCGAGTTTTGGTTTTTCTATTGTTGTCAAACGTTCTATTGGATTTAAGCCAAATGAAGCGATCAGAAAAGACAAAGAATTTTCTAATGAAATCGGCGTGATTCCCCTTGATGCGTATTTCACACCTGTAAAAAGAGTTGTGTATGAAATTGAAGATGTTTTGGTCGAAGATAATCCAAATTATGAAAAAATTGTTTTTGACATTGAAACTGATGGGCAAGTTGCTCCATTAGATGTATTTAAAAACTCAATCGCAATGGCACAAGCACATTTGGGTATTTTTGGAAGTGATGTATCTGTGCTTAATCCTGATATAAAAATTCCCACAGAAGATTCTTTGGATCTCAAAACATTACTCATCAAAATTGACACACTCAATCTTAGCACTCGTTGCTTCCATTGCCTTGATAAAATCGGCGTGCAATATATCGGTGAGCTTGTATTGATGAAAGAAAATGAGCTAAAAGGCATTAAAAATATGGGTAAAAAGTCTTTTGATGAAATCGCAGAGAAGCTTGCATCGCTTGGCTATCCTATCGGCACATCTTTGAGCACAGAAGTCTCAAACGCATTTAATAAAAAAATTGCCAAAACAAAATAAGGAGTTATTATGAGACATAATCATGGGTATCGCAAATTAGGTAGGACTTCATCTCACAGAAAGGCATTGCTTAAAAATCTTGCTATTGCGTTGATTGATAATAAAAAAATAGAAACAGGTATTTTTAAAGCAAAAGAATTGCAAACATACATTGAAAAATTAGTTACAACAGCAAGGGTTGGAGACTTTAATGCGCATCGTCTTGTGTATGCGTATCTACAAAACAAAAGTGCGACAAAAAAGCTTGTTGCAGAGATTGCGCCTCAATACAAAGATCGCAATGGTGGCTATACAAGGATTAATCGCACAAGAACTCGCCGTGGAGATGCTTCACAAATGGCGATGATTGAATTTGTATAAATCTCACCTTAAATTTCTTATTTTAGATTCTAGTGGATTTGTGATATAAGTCTTACTGCTAGAATCTAGCCTGATTTATTATTTTGCACTTTTTATTTTATCTTTCTAAACGCGTAAATTTAGTATATTTTTCTATTTGGATTTTGTTGATTGGTGTGTTAGTCTGATTCTAAATACTCAGTAAAAATAACGCATCATTCTTGGAGGTAAATCTAAAGAATCCAAAAATTTTAGAATCGAGATTACCACATTTGCGATTTATAACGACAAAATTGTTTTAGATTTTGTAACGTGTAGATTCTAAGAATAGCGTTTGGAATGCCACACTCACCTCAAGAAAATTTAAAAAAAATTTTACTTTTTTATTCTAACTTCATACTATCTTCAAAATTTGCTTTCATAATTATTAGGCAATTCTTGCAAAACTAAGGATTTGTATTTTAAGATGAAGGAAAAATATGGCAAAGATTTCTCGTAGAGATTTTATCAAAAGTTCTGTGCTTGCTACTCTTGCTGTGTCTGGCATTCAAGCTTCCATTCAGGATTCTTTGTTTCCTACCAACTTGGATTCAAAAGTTCTATCGCTTACATATTTTCTGAAAGATTCTTGGTGTGAGGGCTTGGATTTTAGTCATATCAAAGCACAAAAGATTCTGCCAGTAGATGGCGATATAAGTGGCATTTATAGTGAGCTTAAACATGCGCTTCAAAATAAAGCCATTATAGGAAGCATAAGTAGTGAGCTGACTTTTTTTGTGGTGAGTCGTATGGCGGCAGATTATGGTATGTCTGTGATTTATGACAAAAAAGAAAATGGTGTTCGTGCTTGGATTCTCGCACCAAAGGGTATAAAAATTCAAGGGCATACATTTTCATTTATTATCGCTATTAGTGCTTCACTTGTAGTTGCTGCCTGCACAGCGGGGATTGCCTATCTCATTGAGCCACTTTTAGATACCTTGCAGGGTAAAACGCCACGAGCTACGCCATTTTTTAGCTTTGAAGAATTAGCACAAGATGACAAGATGGCATTAGCTATGATGCTTATGATTATCGGCGTGTATTTTGGTAAATCTGTGGGGACATATATCCAAACATATTTTATGAATCTTATTGGGCAGGACATTGTGCGGCAACTCCGCCGATTATAAAGCCATCAAATCCCACTCCGCCGCATTCTATAGCCACTAAACAATCAGCGCAGATTTTTCGTGCTTCCAAATCTACGCCCCCTTGAATAATGGCAAAGATATTGTTTGAAAGGTGAGATTCGCGCCTAGTCGCGTGATATTCTAGCGATTCGTGTGCCCAAGCAATCGTGCGCTTAATCGAATCTGCAATGCGTTTTTGCTCCGCGGGGAGGCGGATTAAATCATCTAAAATCATCATAATGTCGCTATTTAGATTATATTGAATGTCAAGCACCTTTTTGGGCGTGAAAAAATGAGTGCTTCCATCAATGTGGCTACGAAATTCTATGCCATTCTCGCGTGGTTTCCCGCCCAAGCTAAATGCTTGAAATCCGCCACTATCGGTTAAAAAGCTACCATTAAATCTGCTAAATCCGTGCAGTCCGCCTAGCGTTCGCACGACTTCATCATTTGGACGCAAATACAAGTGATAAGTATTTGCCAAAATGATTTTCGCGCCAAGATTTTCTAAATCATTAAAATCTAGTGCCTTGACACAGGCTTTAAGTCCCCACAGGCATAAACATAGGCGTTTGCACAATGCTATGAGATAGATTCATTTGCCCTGCACGAGCTTTATTATCAGTAGATTTTAGTGTGAAAGTCAAAATTTATACCCAATCTTTATATCGCCTTTTGCACCATAATTCGTGCCACTATCTACCATTCCAGCGATTCCATATTGCAAGTATAGCGCGTCTGTTAGCTTATGTGAGCCTATGAGATTGATTTCTGCGCTAAATCGTGGGGCAGATTCAAGGCTGTAGCCGATAAAATTCTGTGCTCCGCTTAAACTCATAAATACGCGCTCACCGCCACTATATGCCATATCTTTTAGCGTGAGCGCTAAGCTATAAAAGCTCTCACTCATCACGGCATTATATTCCACGCCAAGCCCATAGGAAAAATTCACGCTATTATATGTTGCCTGCTTGTATTCATTGATTTCAAACGCACCATTGCGATTGTAGCCTAACGCCAAAACTACCACAGGTTTTAGCGCGTGGCTAATGGTATTATTTTGCGCTAAAATAAAGTTGTATTTATAATAGAGTGCGAAAAGCGTCCCAAATGCCGTATTTTTCGCACTTTTAGATTCGATAGTTTTGTGATTATCGTTAATGCTAAAACTGATATTGCTTTGAATCTCGTGTCCGCCGTATTTTCCACCCTGCGAATCAAAAATGCTATGCAAATATAGCCCGATATTATAAAACATCGCGCTATCTGTCATATCGCCTGTGTATGCATTTGAGCCACCAAAGCCAAACATTGCACCAAGCAAAATATCGCTACTACCCGCATAAATAAGCCTATCATAGCCGATATTTGTCGCACCAAAGCCCATTTTGCTATCCCCACCGAAATATCCACCGCCCACATTTAGCCACACACTATTTGACAAGTCTAATTCGCGCTCACGCGCATAGCTAGGCATCGCATCGCTTCTAACTGCGCCTTGCATTAGGGATTGAATGCGATACATAGTGTCATTTTGCGCAAATCGCAAGTGCTTATTGCGCCCACTCTGTGCTAGGCGGACTTGCGAAATGCGTGTATTTATCGTTTGGTCATTTGAAAAGAGCAAATTGCGCGTTTGACGCGTTTTGTTGCCCTGTGCTATTTCATTTAAATCGCTATCAATAGTTTGAATCCGTTTATCTAGGACGCTGTAATTATCGGTGCGTGTGGCAGTATCAATCGCTTCATCGTTTGGACGCACCTCTGTAAGGGCTTTTAAAATCTCGCTATATCGGCTAGAGGCGTGAGAGATTTGCTTATTTAGCTCATTAAAGGTATTTGGGGCGGATTCAAGGAATTTGATAAGTAGATTTTTCTTGTCATTGTCGTATTTGCTGACTACAAAGAGTTTGTCGCTTTCTTTGACTGAATCAAAAATAAAATCTATGCGTGAATCGGTGCGATTATCAAATATGCTACCCGCGCTTATGAGCGTGTAATATGTGCCTAAAGTAATGCTAGATTCGCCTTTTTTTACACTTGAATCTAGCTTAACTTGGACTTTTGCATTTTCGCTAAATGTGAGATTTTTATCAAATGTGAGTGTTTTAAATCTATCATCGCTTTTGGTAGAATCCTTACCGACATTTGAAAGTGTAAGCATTTGACTTATAGTAGAATCTACACTGATATTTTTTGCTGTGCTATTTTGCATATAAGTGGCATTTTCAAAAGTTACACGAGAATTGCCATTGCTTGAAAATGTCGTTTTGTTGCCAAAATCCCACGAATTGATATTTAGATTCGCATTATTATTTAGATTGATATTTGTTAGATTTGCCGTGCTTGTCGCCGAATTAACAAAGTTTAGCATAAGATTCGCATTTTCTACTTTTAGATTCGTAATATCTAGCTTTGAATCTTTATCAAGCTCAAGTGTGGTGTTTTGCTTGTTATTGAAAGTCAAATCAGTAGTTTTAATCGTGCTATTTTTTAACTCGATATTGTTACCGATAAGATTGCCCGTAAGCGTTGTAGTCCCGCCATCAAAAATAAATTTTCCTATATTTGCCGTTCCGCCGTTTTGTTGCAAAGTAAGATTCGCCACACTTTTTGCAGTGATTGTTTGCGCTGTAAGCGTGGCGGTGTCGCTTAATTTGATTGAATTATGGCTATTTTGTAGCACAATATCCATCGCATTTAATTTCGCACTGCCACTCAAATCCACACTTGCTGTGATAGATTCAAGCGCAGTTGCCACCACGCTTGAATCTTTGGCAGTGATTGTCCCACTAAAATTCGCACTTGGCGTTTGTGTTTTATCTCTAGATTCAAGCAAACCTAGCGTGATTTTGCTCCCACCTTGTGCGTTTATATCAAAATTTTTATCGCCTAAAATGCTGATTTTTAGGCTTGAATTTGCACCACTAACTTCGATATTTGCATTGCCATTTGCACTCGTGAGTTTTGAATCTTTGTCAAGTGCCAAAATGCCATCCTTGACATTGTTAAATGTGATTTTTGGTGCGATAATCTCGCTTTTGCCATCTAACTGAATCTGTGCCTTATCTAAATTTTCCGCTTTTAGCGATTCGGTAAGCGAAAGTTTTGTAAATGTGGATTCGGTTGTGTTATTGCCCAAATACACGCTATTTTTAATCGCATTTGTTGCGCCACTCGTTACTTCATTTGCTTTTGTATTTTTTAGTGTAAGGCTTTGTAGCGTTAGATTCGCTTCCTCAAAAAGCGAAACATTTGCGCTTAAATCTTTAGTATTTCCTGTAATGCTGGATTTAACGCCCCTAATGTCGTAATTTTGTTCTATTTTCACATTTGCCGAATCTAATTTGGTTAAATCAAAGGGCGAATCCGCACTGCCCACGCTATTAAACCATAATGCTTCGGTAACTTTTAGCTTCACGCTATTTGTGGTGTTGCTATTTGTAAAAATCGTGTTTAAATTGCTATCGCTTACATTTTGCAATTTTAGCGTTTTGGTAGTTGCGCTTGAAGTGCTATCTAGTGAAACAGAATCTGTGTTTGTCAAAGTCAAATAGTCCGCCGTCAATTTCGCACTATTTTTCAAATCCAAACTTGCATTAAAATCCAAAATATGCGATTCTATCGTGCCACCTGTTGCGGTAATTTTGCCTTTGTAGTGTATAGTCTCATTTGCGATTTTTTGCATTTCCTCGCTTAAATTCCCAACCTCCACTTTTTGATAGTAGCCAAAACCGCTTCCATTGATATTTGCGCCATCTTTGTTGTCGATAAAATGTTTGACATTGCCACCAAACTTGATTGTTGAATTACCCGAAGCGTTGATATTTGATTCAAGTGTGGCATTGCGCCCAAGCGTAAGCGTGGAATCTGTAAGCGTAATGCCTTGTGCGATTTTAAAAATTCTATCGTCCCAGTCGGGTTGATTTAGGGTTGATGGCTTGCTTAAATCCATATAATCAGGCATTCCCTTTTGCGTGCCGTTTTCGGCGTTTGTAATTTGATTGCGAATCGTTTCGTTAGAAATCGTAGCGTGGGTGGTGGCGTGTCCTTGAAGTGCAATGTTCGCATTTGTGGCGTTGAGTTTGCCATTTATATTGATATTTCCGTCAAAAATCAAGCTCGCTGTGCTGTCATTCTGAGCTTTCGTAGAAAGCGAAGAATCCACTGAATTGGAGCGTGTGGATTCTTCGCTACGCTCAGAATGACTATTTACCGCCGTTTTGTCGCCCGTGTAGATGAGATTTAAATTTGCAGGTGTGCCGTTTGTGTTGTCGCCGATACTTGCGTGGATTATGGTATCGGCTTTATTTGTCGTTTTTTTGCCGTTCGTGTCATAACCCAAGCCTTGAATTTCTAGCGTGGATTGCGTGCTTGCGTTTGAATTTGTGATGATAGCCTTGCTATCATTTGCGGCTATGGTGTTAAGCACTAGCGAGTTGCCCGCCAAATCAAACTTGCCTCCGCCCTTGCCAAAATAAAAGCCCATTTCGCTATTTTTATCTTGCGATAGCGTGTAAGAATTCTCCGAAGTTGTGCCACTTACTGAATTTGCGCCGTCTTTTGTCGCGCCTAATGCCTCAGCCTTGTCCTTTTTAAGCGCAAGTTCGCCCCGTCCGCTTGTAATGTAAATGTTGTCAAAAGCCTTTTTGTTGGTGTCTAGCGTAACCTTGCCCTCGCCGATTTTCAGCGTGCCTAGTTTTGTGCTATCGACATTTTGCGTTTTGATGATAAGTTCGCCCTTGCCTATTTTATGGAGAGAATCGTATGTAGTTTTGCCATTATTTTGTATTTCCCCATTTCTCAAATGCCATTCTACCACGACATTTTCGCCTATATCAAGCCCAGAGCCTATAAAAGAGTGAGTTTTGCCGTTTTCGTTTATAAATTTGTAAGTCGTAGGATTCGTGCTAGTAGCCGAATCTCCAGCTTCAAAGACAAAGCCCCCAGCTTGTCCGCTTACATTTCGGTAAATGTTGGTTTGCACCTTAATTGTCCCACCACCTCTAAAAATTATGTCTTTGTTTTGTTCCAAAGTTTTAGATTCTTGTGGCATATCGCCTCTTGACTCAAACTTCAAATTGTTACCATTAAGTGTCCAAATATTCGCCACTGCGGGGTCTTGAATTTTAAGATTTATCTTTTGCTCGAATTTGCTTTGATAATCTTGTAAATCCTTGTTTGAAACAGCAGAAATATAAGCCCTATTTAGCCCATCTTGTGATTGTGAAGTAACGCCCAGCAAAACCCATTTGTTATTTGTCTTGTCATAAGCGTAAATTCCACTCCCACTATCTCCGCTTGTAATGCGGTTGTTAAAATTTGAATTTGGAATATAATTAAAATACATACCATATACATCTCTATTAGAGCAACCATCCTCACTAGGACAATGCACAAGTTTTTCATAAGCTATGCTATCTTGTTTTAGTGTGCCAAAGCCCCCGCCCTTTGTCTCGCCGTTTTCTATTCGGTCAATCTTTGTATTTGTGTTGCCTCTTAAAGTGATGATACCTGAACCAGCTTGATAAAGATAAACATTGTCCTCATTATCTTTTGCAAGATTATTAAATAAGGTTTTAAAACTCTCTATATTTTTGCTTTCTTGTGTAGGGTTTTTGCTTTCGATAGAGTTTTCAAAATCAAGCATATCCACTTGCCCTTCAACGACATATTTGTCAAAGCGAGTAAATTTTTCGTCTCTACCATAAGGCTTTGAAATACCAGTGCCACCGCTTGTATCAGCGATTTGATAAGTGCTTAAATCAAATGTGCGGTAAGTGCCGAGTGTATCATAACTAGGCGTGAAATTTACCACATGATTAGCCGTAACTGCAAAGCCACGCCCTACCGCCGCAAGATTGCCGTTATTGCTTGAAGCAGAGAAGTTTGGGGTTTGTGGGATTGTAAATTCCTTGCCGTCTTTGCCCGTTATCGTGGTGCTACCATTGCCACTAAATGCGCCTTTATTTTGCCCAAAGTCCAAATAATCCCTATAATAAAAATTGCCTATATTTATACTTTGCGCCTGTGCAATAACTGCGATAAATAGCACACTATAAGCGAATCTACGCAAACAAACTAATAGGGGGGGGGCAACACACACATTACAACCTCGCTATCATCGTAAATCTCAAAATAAACGCAATCATTTTGCAAATCCTAAAAACCCTACGCCGCCGTTTTGACTACAAACCATACCATTAGCCCTGCAAACGCTGCAAGTGCCACAATCGGCGCAGATAGTGGGATTTTGTATAAGTCAATAGTCTTTTCTACTCGCACTTTTTTGTTCATAAAATTGCCTTGCCTTAAATTTTTGGGTGCATTGTAGCAAAAAATGATTGAAAAAGCGTTAATTTTTGCAAATCTAAAATGCTTGCCATTGCGAGATAAATCGCAGATTTGGCGTGGCAATCCAAAATCTTTTTGTCATTATTGCGAGATTTTGTGATTCGCAAAATCGTGACAATCCAAAAAAAATCCAAGATTCGTGGCATTAAAATCGCAACGAATCGCTATTGCAATTCTTATAATGACGAAATTTTTTATTTTTAGATTAGCCTATAATGCGATACTCTATCCCATTACAGATTCACAAAATATCATAGGCAAAGGCGTGAAAGGCACAATACAAGGGCGTGAGTATGTTATTTGGTAATATTGATATTTTGCCCCCACATCTATCACTTCCCAACAACACACAAGAAGATAAAATCACACTCTTTCTCGCCACAAATAATGAGATTTTAGCACTATTCTCCCTGCAAGATAGGCTAAAAATGGACGCCAAGCAAACCTTAGAACTTTTTAAACAACACAACATCAGCTCAAGTATCATTAGTGGGGATAATGCGATAAATACGCAAAATGTAGCACATTTGCTTGACATTACAGAATCTTATAGCAAAGCCCTGCCAGAAGATAAAATGCAGCTTTTAAAAGAAAAATCAAAACAGCATAAGATTCTAATGGTGGGCGATGGGGCAAATGACGCCCCTGCCCTTGCCTATGCGAATGCTTCTATGGCATTTGCCTCTTCATTTGATATTGCTTCACAAAGTGCGGATATTATTAACTATATGTCGATGGGCTTTTTGCGCAGTCAAACTTTGGAATCGTAACCAAAATGGGCTTTTGGATGATGCCAAAACCAGAGTATTATTTGCTATTATCGCTTACGATGAAAAAACGCGATGATTTGATCCTTGCAGTTGAGATTCTCAATTACCTTGAAGATAGCTTTATTGTTGGCTGGCCACTTTATCGAAGCCCGCTTAATCCACCTCATGGAAAGCCTATGAATGCGGAGCTTGAAGGCTATCTCACTTCAAAGGGTGGTTTGCCAGATCTTGACAAAATCCAAAACTACGCGCTAAAAAACAATATTCCATATTGGCAGATTGATATTCCGATTTATGGTTGCAAAGATACATGTTATGCGAATATGAATTACATCAAAGAGTGATTCAAAATCATCGAGGGCGCAAAGAAAGATAGAAAAAGTGCAAGAATTTGCCTTGCCTCTAAGCCTTGAGCAAAAAAAGCAGGTCAAGCACAAAGTGAGTCTTGGCATTCCAATTGCGCATCCTAGAAGCTGGATGTATCGCGCGTTTTGTTTTATGCTAAGGTTTAGCAATTCTCGAGACAATCAAGAGCAGAATCTAAAAATGCGACAAGCATATCGAGAAATGGTAAAAGTTGCAGCTCAAAATGGTTGGGGTGATTATCGCGTTGCACCGACATTTCAAGATGATGTTATGAATGCATATTCGTTTAATGATTATATATTGCGTCGCTTTAGCGAGCAGCTCAAAGATTGCATAGATCCAAATGGTATTTTAGCACCAGGGCGAGGTGGAATCTAGGGCAAAAATGAGCGATCTCAGCGATTTGCCAATAACAAACTTGATGCAGTAGCATTGCAAAAACTCAAAGATTCAAACACAAAGGGGGGCAAAAAATGAAAAAAATACTCATATCGCTATTAATGCTCTGCCTGATAGAGAATTTGGCTATCGCAGCAGAATCTAAAGCTCTAAAAACTACAAAAGAGAGTACAACACCTGAAAGCAGGGCTATTAATGTTGATGAATATAATCCAAACAAGCCACATTCACCGGCAACGTTTTCTACGATCGAGAGCAAATTGCTTACAGCAGATCAGTAAAAAGGGCAAAAAATATATAGCAAATGGTGTATGCCTTGTCATGGGGTCGGAATGCCCGGAACCAACGCTTTGGCTATCGTATATAAAGATACTGAGATTCCGGCTTTGCTAGAGAGTAGAAGTGATTTGACACCAGAGATGGTTTCTGTTTTTGTCCGCTATGGCAAGCATTCTATGCCGTTTTTCCGCAAAACAGAGATAAACGATGAGGAGCTTAAACTTTTAAATGCGTATTTGAGTAGGAATACAAAATAGAATCTAGAATCTAAAATCGTCATTGCGAGGACGATAGGACGAAGGCAATCTGGAATCTAAAACTCACTCTATTGGATTGCCACGCAGTTTGCAACTGCTCGCAATGACAAATTGGAATCTAGAATCTATGCAAACGCAAAAAGCAATGCAAAAAAATTCTAGATTTTAAGATGAGTTTGCGGGTTGTGCGGTTTTGAGTAAGGAGATAAGGCTAGTCGCCTATCGACAAAGCGAAAAACAAATCTCGTAGCTCAAATCGCTTAAAGGCTAGGATTTATTCTAGATTCTATATCGTTTTTTCGTCATTGCGAGGCGTGAAGCCGAAGCAAAAGAGAATCTAGATTTGCTCTACAACTAGATTCTGTCTTTTGTTATTGCAGGCAATGTTATCCTTGCACGACAATCAAAAATATGGATTTTGTGTCGTTTTTATTGTCATTCTGAGCATAAGCGAAAATCCAGTAAATCCAAATATGCTTTAAAATACGCAATTATTTTCGCAATTTTAATGCTCGAAGCAGTTTTCCTATGGGTCTTCTGACAAGCGTTCTTAATTTGAGATAAAGCATTATGTCGCATGGTGGGTTGTGATTTGGCCACATCCAAGTATATGTCCCCCAATAGCCCGGATGTATAATATATAGCGGATTTGTCGTTGGGCTAAAGTCTTTAAACATATCTATCTTGCTTTTATGCACATAAATCATCATGTTTTGCCGATAACATGGAGCTATTTTAGTATTCTCCCAGAATCTATCTCGCAAAATATCAAAACACACAAAATCTTTTTTGGCAAAAAGTTTCGCCCAATATATTGGCGGTTGTTCATTGACATGGTGTGTGCCACCTTGATAAGGAATAGCTGCTGAAAAAAGCACAATATCTGAAAGTGAAGTCAGCAAATCAATGAGATTTTGCGCATATTGTGCGTAAAGATGCTCGGCTACTTCGATACTTTGAGCTAAGGCAAATGGTTTTTGTGGTTTTGAGTCTTTAGATTGTGTAGAGTATTTAGAGTTGGCAGAATCTAATGCGCTAGAATCTATCTTATTTTCTATTGTATTATTCTCTGCCCCCCCCCCCAAGCGCGTTTTTAGAGCTAGAATCTATTACATTTGAAAATGTTTTGCAAACTTCTTGTAAGGTGATTTGATAATTTTGAGTTAGATCGACTTGTTTGTAAGATTCACTTGAAATGTATGGAAATTGTGAAACCACTTCATTGCCATCGATTCCAGCGATTGCTATATTTGGGTTTATATCCTGCCATGCTTTGAGCCAAGAGCCTACGCCACAGCCTACATCAATCACACTTTTTGGGTGCAAAAGTGTATCAACATAGCTTAAGATCTCTTCTGCGGAAGGATTAGAACCAGCTGGTTTTCCATAGAAATTTTTATTGTAAATTTGAGTGAGTTCCATATTTTGTCCTTTGGTTTGAGTTATAAAGAGGGTATTATAGCAGATGAAACCAAAAATAATCATAGAGGGTATAGCTTATTTATTTTAGAGCAAATTATGTAGAATTTTAAGCTATTTTGACATCATGCAAAAAGGTAAAAAAATGAATGCAAAAAATACAAGGTAAAGTGCGCTGTGTGCGAGGCTCAAAAATGTTAATGGCTTAAGTTTGGTGCAACTTGCAAATGCGCTTGAAGTAAGCACAAAAACCATACAAAGAGATTTATAAGACTTAAAAAATCGCGGTGTGTATAAAGAAGGCAATCTTTTTTATTTGGACGAAAAAAGAGCGCGAGATGAGCTTGAAAGCGACGAAAGGCTTGTGATTGGGATTCTTGATAAGCTTGCGTATAATCACGGAAGTGAGATCAAGAAATATTAAATGGTGAAATGGAGCATATTTTTCCACAAAAATGGCAAAACACAAATTACAATGGCTGGACTAGAGAAGATGCTAAAGAATACCTAGAGCAAATTGGCAATAAAATGTGGCTTGAGAAAAAGATAAATATCCAAGCAGGCAATGGATATTTTGGCAGAAAGAAGGAGAAATACAAAGAAAGCAATTTTTTAGAGGCTAGGGATTTGGCTAATTACCCCAAAAATGATTGGCTAAAAGAAGACATTGAGGCAAGAAACGAGGAAATTTACAACAGACTTTATGCGTTTTTCAAAGAAAATATTTAAATAATGTCTGCTTATAAATCATAGCGGGTGGGATCTCGTTTGCTGTGCTTAGGTGCTTTTGCACGCGGAGGATTTAGAATCTACCACCTCATGCCGTCATTCTGAAGGAGCATAAGCGACTGAATAATCTTGATTCTATTTTTAGATTCTTTTTAGAGATTCTTCGCTTTGCTCAGAATGACGATTGTGGGTTTATGGATTGCCGCACTTGCGTTGTGCGCTCGCAATGAGATTTTATAAGTGGATTCTGGCTAAATCTTAGCAGGATAAAAGGATTTATTTTTGACTACGCCCTTGTGTGTAATTATCATATTTCAAAAATATCTTTAATTTTATTATTTTATTTAGCTCTAAATGATTTAGATAAATCAAACAGAGCCTATAATGCATATAAGTTATTTGGAATCTTAAGCTTATTTGTGTGCTTGTCCCAAACAAAACAAAAACTATCACAAAAAGTATCAAAATACAAAAAAGTTAAAAAATACTTGTCTATATCCAATATTAAGCACTTCTTGCCAATCAAAAAAGTTTATATTTTTTTTACTTTTATCAAAATAGTAAAGTATTTGATAAGCTTTCAAATGTTAATATAAAATTTAGAAAAAAATCTATACAATCAAAACCATAACATAAGATAAAGGAGAGAAGCAATGGAAGACAAACACGCTAAACACTTATTTTCAATGGTATCAAAACGACTCAAAGAGCTTGAAAAAATGCCTATTCACAATGAGCATAAAAATCTCATGGACGAATTGCATAAAAATGGGCTTACGCGTCGCGATTTTATGAAATGGGCGGGCGCGATGACAGCGGCTCTTTCTTTGCCGGCAAGCTTTGTTCCATTGACGCTCAAAGCAGCCGAAATGGCAAATCGCACTCCTGTGATTTGGCTTCATATGGCAGAATGCACGGGTTGTAGTGAAAGTTTATTGCGGACAGAGGA